>CAVZMO010000033.1:0-38956 GCA_963776195.1 Thermodesulfovibrionales bacterium | reverse complement strand
GGACTAATATATTTCTCCAGTTTCGTTATGACTATATCGATTTTGACAAAATGGTTAATGCCAACGATGAGAACTGGAGCAATTTCTACATGAGACGTGCAAGAGTAATCTTCTCAGGCAATGCGCCCAATAAAGACTGGACCTATTTCTTCCACATTCAATTAGAGCCCACGAGTGCTGTTAACCTTCATGATGCGTATGTGACATGGAAAAAATATCCCTATGCTCAGATTCAGTTCGGTCGTGCAAAGTTGCCTTATGGACTTCACTTCTGGCAATCAGCAAGCCTTCTGAACGGTGTTGACAGGTCTATCTTTTCAGGAGAGACAGATGCAGACGGCAAGCAGGATCCAAGAAAATGGCCTGGAGGAAATGCTAATTTCCAAGTGAGTAATGAAGATTCTGTGACAAAATTTCCATTAGGAGGGTTTAACCTCTTCAGATCTCAGGGGGTTCAGCTTCAGGGTGATATTGATTTACTTGGCCAGAATGGATTTCTGCAATACTGGGCAGGCGTTTATAATGGAAGGAATACAAAAGATATTCCCAATCTCGATATGGCTCCTCTCTGGGTAGGCAGAATCTCCATCAATCCATTAGGAAAATATAATCTCCTCCAGGAGGGAGATATTGATTACAGTAAAACCCCTAAGGTCTGTTTCCTGATTTCAGGTTTTTATAATATAGACCGGTTAAAACAGATTCGAAGTGCAACAAACGGAACAGCACAATCAGTAGATACCTATCAAATCGAGGGAAGCGGTTATGATCTTGCCGCTTTGTTCAGATATAAAGGTTTTTCTCTTGATGCTGAATATGGATATGACCGTTTTGAGCAAGACAGGGACGGCGGTGATACGTGGGATAGGTTTGCCTACAGATTTGATGCAGGCTACTTCATAATACCCAAAAAGTTTGAAGTTGTAGCAAGGTATGCCTATGTTGAGCGTATGGAGGATAACAATGTTGCCAAATCCAATGCTTCAGGTCTTGGTCTTGTTAGCGTTAACGGTGGAACAAACAATGCAATTGAGAAAAACCTTCAGGAATATACCGTAGGATTAAACTATTATTTTTATGGCCACAACCTGAAGCTCTTTGTTGATTATAGTTATCTGATAAGGGATTTTATCAGAGTTCCCGGTGCAACTGTTCCAGTTGATGACGACCAGCACGATAACAGATTCAGAACGATGATGCAGTTCTATTTCTGAAATAAACCAGGGCGAATGGCCAAGCCGTTCGCCCCATTCATTGCCTCCCGATATCCTCACACCTTAGATACAGGGCCGTCGTCCCTCCAACCCCTCCGACGCCAGCTATGAGTGCCGTGCTGTTCTTCAGCTTGATCTGGTGCTCCTTCGTATAGCCGTTGAGCGTCAACTGCCGCTTAAACCGTTCTAATTCTACATCATTGAGCTGAGTTAGCATCGTTTATGAACTCCTGATCCACATCATTTTGTTTGTCAGTTCGTACGTGTGCATAGAGCGCGGAGCGCGTGTTCCTGTCCCGTCAGCAAACGCTTGACACGCTCATCTGTTGGATTGCAAAAAACATCCGCTGCTGTGCCGCTCTGAATGACAGACCCCTCGGAATAGACTTCGATTGAGTCTGCCAAAGTTGCCGCTTCGGTAGCATCATGGGTTACCAGCACGACCGGTACCTGAAACGTGCTTCGCAAGTCTTTCAAGAAAGCACGCATCTCAATTCTGAGAGGGGTATCCAACGCTGAAAAAGGCTCATCAAGCAAGAGGACGTCAGGTCGCCTCATGAGCGCGCGAGCAAACGCGACCCGTTGCTTCTGTCCCCAGGATATTTCAGAGGGACGTTTTTTTTCGAGAGCATTCAGGTAAAAAGCATCTATCATTTCCCGATATCGCTCAGCAGTCTCACGTTCGGGCACCCCCTTGGCGCCAAAGCGGATGTTGCGTTTGACCGTCATATGCGGGAAAAGCGCCAGATCCTGAAATACATACCCAAGTGACCGCCGTTGCGGAGCGGTATCGATATGGCGTGCGCTATCGAAATAGGTTGAGCCATTGACAGTGACAATACCGCTGTCAGGCTTTATCAGTCCGGCAATGATCTGTAGAGTAAGTGATTTGCCGGACCCCGAAAAGCCGAAGAGCACGGCAAGCTCATTGCCTATTTCCCAGGAAACATCCAGTGTGAAGCCTTTGACTGCTTTCTTAACCGAGACCAGCAGGCCCATCAGAAAATCCTCTTGCTGTAATGGTTGGCAAGGTAGAGGAATATGCCGGCCATCAGGGTAAGCAGGACGACCATTGCGGTCGCCTCATCCCAGTCTCCGCTTCCCGCAAGCGAGTATATTGCCAGCGGCATTGTGTCAGTCTTTCCGGGGATATTGCCCGCCAGCATAAGGGTTGCGCCGAACTCTCCCAGAGCGCGGGCAAAAGACAGCACAATGCCAGCGATAAGCCCGCGGTTTGCAAGGGGCAACGTTACCCTGAGAGCAGTCTCCCATTCAGAATGTCCCAGGGTATAGGAGGCATTGATAAGGTTACTGTCGACCGCTTCCAGCGCCGCTCGCCCTGTTTTGATCATGAGCGGCAATGCAACAACAAAAGAGGCGAGCACCGCCGCGTACCAGGTAAACATAATGCTCCACTCCATCCATTCATAGAGATATCTGCCGATGAAGCCGTTTCTGCCAAAAGCAATAATGAGATAATATCCGGTTACGGTTGGCGGCAGAACAAGCGGCAACGTCAGCACGATGTCGAGAACCTCCTTGCCCGGGAAGTTCTTACGGGCAAGAAGATAGGCAAGCGGCACACCGATGACAACAATAAAGAACGTCGATACAGCGGCTACCTGCAGCGACAACCGCATGGAGAATAACGCTGAACTGTCCATGACTACGGAATACGGAATCCGTATTTCTTCAGGACCGCGCTTCCTTCTTTTGAACGAACCATTTCAATGAAGGACTTGGCAGCTAATTCATTTTTTGTTCCTTTTACCACGGCTATCGGATATACCACCGGCTTGTGGCTCGCCTCTGGCGCTTCGGTTACTACATGGGTTTCTCCGCTACGGACCGCCGCATCGGTTGCATATACGATTCCTGCATCTACTTCGCCGCGTGCGACATAGTCGAGCACCTGTCGCACATTTTCCGCATAAATGAGCTTGTCCTTAATAGCTCCTGTAATTTTGTAGTAGTCGAAGACCTCTGCTGCATAGCGACCTGCGGGAACCGTCTTCGGATTCCCGGCAGCTATGCGTTTTACTCTATCCGATGCAAGATCCGCAAACGACGTGACCAACCCGGTCTTTGAAGTTACCAGAACAATGGTGTTTTTGACGAAGTCCACTCGTGAACCTGGCAGCATGTACCCTTTTGCGGCTAAATCATCCATGTCCTTCTGCGCTGCAGAGGCAAACACATCAACCGGCGCGCCGCCTACTATCTGGCGGACAAGGTCGCCTGAAGCTCCGAAGTTGAAGAGCACCTTTGTTCCCGTATGTTTGACCTCATAGAGTTTTCCGATCTCTTCGAAGGCATTCTTCAGACTGATCGCCGCGGAGACGGTTAATTCTTGTTGATCTGCGGCAGCGCCAATCCGTGGTGCTAAAAGTGCCACAAAAGTTGACATCAACAGAAAAGCAATAGTGCTTTTGATAATCATAATTGCTTCCTCCTTTCTATTATTATTGATGGTTCCTCAGGCTCAACTGTTTCGTATGCTCAGAAAAACCCCATTCTCTTATGAGTCAACTGGAGATGGCATTATAATATTCTGCAATTTCTCAACCCTGACAGCACAAGCCTTGTATTCGGGGGTACCGGTTATCGGGTCCCTATGGCCGGATGTGAGGATATTTGTAAGTGTATTCCTGTGATGAAAAGTAAGGAAAACATTGCCTGCCTGAGAACGGTCCGTCACCTTGACTTTGACTTTGATCTCACCTCTTTTTGAGGAAACCTTTACCAACTCTCCGTCTTTTATCTCTAATGCCGTGGCATCTTCAGGACTTATCTCAAACAGTTCTTCCGGTACAAGTTCCATAATTCCCGGAACCCGTGTGGTCATAGAACCGTTGTTGTAATGCTCACGTCTCCTACCCGTTATCAGCACAAACGGATATTCCCTATCGGGAACCTCGCCGGAACCCTTGTGGTCAAGGGCAATAAATTTCGCTCGTCCACCGGGTCTCGAGAATAAGTCAGTATATAATGTTGTCGTACCGGGATGATCCTTTGTCGGGCAGGGCCACTGTATCCCCTGCTTCTCGATGCGGGTGTAGCTGATACCTCCGTAAATCGGAACGAGGCTTGCGATCTCATCCATGATCTCGGATGGATGGTCGTAACGCATCGGATACCCCATCAGGGTAGATAACATGGAGATAACCTGCCATTCCGCCAGTCCGGGGATCGGCTCTATCGCCTTCCTTACCCTCTGCACTCTTCGTTCTCCATTTGTGAACGTGCCGTCTTTTTCAGCAAAGCTTGCACCCGGCAGAATCACATGAGCAAAGCGCGTGGTCTCGGTATGGAAGATGTCCTGGACGACGAGAAATTCTACAGATTCAAGCGCTTTCCAGACATGATGAAGATTAGGGTCGGTCTGGGCAATATCGTATCCGAGCACATAAAGTCCTTTAAAATTCCCTTTCCTGCATTCATCGAGCATCTCGACAGATTTCAGCCCGGGCTTGGCGCTTATTTTCACTCCCCACGCCTTTTCGAACTTTGCGCGTGCATTCGGGTCCAATACCGATTGATACCCTGGCAATGAAGATGGATAAGGCCCGAGATCCGATGCACCCTGAACATTATTCTGTCCCCTGAGCGCCATTATTCCTGTGGAAGGCCTTCCGATATGACCGCAGGAAAGCGCAAGGTTGGCAATGGCCATTGCGTTTTCAGTTCCGGTCTGGTGCTCAGTGACGCCGAGACCATAAACGATCATTGCCTTGTCGGCATGCGAATAGAGACGGGCTGCCTCTATGATTTTTGCCTTCGCAACGCCGGTAATCTTTTCAACCCTGTCGAGATCATACTCCTTGACTTTTGCCCTTAATTCTTCCAGCCCTTCTGTTCTGTTAGCGATGAACTCTTTGTTTTCCCATCCATTCTGCAATATTACATTGATCAGACCATTGAGAAGAGTAATAATGTTGCTGCCAGCTTTCAGATTCAGCCAGACATCAGCACGTCTCGCCATCCATGTCTTTCTCGGGTCGCCGACAATAAGCTTTGCACCTTTGCTCAGCGCCTTTTTGAGCCAGATGGAAACTATGGGATGTCCCTCGGTAGGATTTGATCCAAACAGAAAGAGTGTATCTATGTCTGCCATCTGACTCAACGAATTCGTGGCAGCGCCTGCTCCTAAGCTGGTGGCCAGCCCGGCCACAGTTGGAGCATGTCAGACCCGTGCGCAGTTGTCAACGTTGTTTGAACCGATTGCGCATCTTACCCACTTCGCCAGAAGATAGTTTTCCTCGTTCGTGCACCTGGCCGATGAAAAACCGCCCACTGTATCCGGACCGTATTTGTCGACGAGTTCCTTAAATTTCTCTGCTACGAGTTCGAGCGCCTCATCCCATGTTGCTTCATGAAAGCTTCCGTCTCTCTTGATGAGTGGCGTTTTTATTCTGTCAGTACTGTGAATAAAATCATAACCGTATCGTCCCTTTATGCAGAGATTGCCTTTGTTCACGGGCGCATCGTAGTCTGATGTCACTCCGACAACCTTTTTGTCTCTTACGTTCAAATAGAAGTTGCATCCTGTGCCGCAGTAGGTACAGGTGGTCTTCACTTTCTTTACGGAATCGGCACGACCCGTGCCCCTTCTCTTTCTGTCAGTCAGCGCGCCTGTCGGACATGTGGATACACATTGTCCGCAGAACTCGCAGTTTTCCAAAGAGCGTGGCCTTCTGAAAGCAGTGTCAGGCATTGAATAAAAACCCCTTCCCACAAGATCGATAGTCCCGGCCATGACCACTTCATTGCATATCCTCGTGCATCTTCCGCATAAAATACATTTGTTCGGTTCATAGGTTATAAACGGATTGTCCTCCCTTACCGGAAGGTTCCATCTTTCACCCTCGAACTCTCCTGGTCTCACACCATACATGTAAGCCAGTTCCTGAAGAGAACAATCTCCGGCTTTCTCACAGGTCATACAATCATTCGGATGGTTGGAAAGGAGGAGGGAGAGCGTTTTCTTTCTGAATTTCGTAAGATTCTCACTCTCCGTGACGATCTTCATGCCGTCTTTTACGAGGGTAGTGCAGGAAGCAAACGGTTTGGCCATACCTCTTATCTCGACAAGACATAACCGGCACCCACCGTAGGGTTCGAGCCGCTCGTCGTAGCACAGAGTAGGAATGTCTATCTGCGATTCCCTGCAAACCTGAAGGATCGTTTTCCCTTTTTCACAGAAAATCTCTTTTCCATTAATCTTAATCCTTATTAGATCATTCGTTGCTGTTTTTTTCTCACTGACAAGTTTTCAACGTTCATTCATACCCATGAATAAATGTCAAATGCGCTTATTCTCCTTTTCCAAACGGACAGCTTGGAAACTTGCATATTTCGCAATTCATGCACAGCCCTCCGTGTCCAAGTTCTGCGAGTTCTTTTCTCCCAATCCTTTCGCCGGTGAGAACACGAGGAAGGATCAGATCAAAGATCGTTGTCTTTGCATACATACCGCATGCAGGGATTCCCAGAATGGGTATTGAAGATTGACCATACGTATCCAGATAGGCAACAAGAAACATCGCGCCAGGAAGAACTGCAGAACCATATACTATGTCTGTTGCCCCAAGGTTTCTTACGGTGAACCTTGTCACATCATCAGGGTCAACGGACATCCCCCCTGTGATAATAAGAAGATCGGCGCCGGCGTTTATCAACTCCTTCAGTCTTGCCTGAATGAAGGATTCATCATCGGGCGTGTAATAAATGCCCACAATTTCACCGCCGACCGCATGTATTTTGCTTGTTATGATTGGAGCAAAGGCGTCCTTAACCCTCCCGTAATATACTTCGTTCCCTGTGATAACAATACCTGCCTTTGGTTTTCTGATTTCTCTTACATGAATTATCTTTCCAGCTTTTTCACCAATACTAACTGCTGCCTGAACAACATCCTTCTTGACGATCAATGGTATGGCCCTTGTACCTCCAACTGACTGCCCTTTCTGTACGAGTATGTTGTTATGGAGTGTTGCACACATGACATCGCCGAGCATGTTGAATTCAAGAAGCGCCTCTTTATTTACCTTGAGAAGGCCGTCTTTTGTGGCAATGATCTGTATCTTTCCTTCTCTCGGTTCTCCTTGTATTGAAACACCCTGACCCATAAGGGCATTTGCAAGCTCATATGCAGCGTCATCCTCGTGCATCTCATCTTTTGCGATATTCAGGACAAAGAGGTTTTCCTTGCCGAGTCTCCGGAGACGGCAGACATCTTCTTCTCTGATAATGTGCCCTTTCTTAAACGCACGCCCTTTGAACTCCCCGGGGCGTATCTCTGTGATATCATGGGCGAGGACAGTACCTATACTTTCCTGAACAGGTATTTTTGTTGTGACAGAATTAGTAGTCTCACGATAGGGATCACACATAAACCCTCCTCTATAGTCCGTTTTTCCTGAAATATCTTCCTGAATCTTTCGTCGACAATCTTTTCCATGCCTATCTCCAGATCACTGTATTTCTTCAGGATTGTTCTTGCGTTTTCTGTAAGAATTGCACCGCCTCCATCTTTTCCGCCTGTCTGCCGTTCAATAAGCTTCATGCCAAGCCTTTCTTCCATAGTATTCAGGTAACTCCAGGCTTTTCTGTAGGATATGTTAATCTCTTTTGCAGCCTGGTTTATCGAGCCGTATTTGTCTATAGCTTCGAGCAGACATCTCCTTCCCCTGCCGAATACCGGTCTCCCGTCGACTTCAATCCAGAACTTTGATTTAATCTTTACTTCCATTATTTCCCGTTATGTAAATATTACATAACGCAAGTCACAAATCAAATTCATTGTTTTCATTGAAACGTTGAATCATTTTCATGATCTTCAAACATACTTATGTTACAAGTAGATTGACAAATCTCAGGTAGGGACGCAGTGAAGGTGTTCCCCCGCCCTCGGAAACAATTTGCATGACTTTTTGCCGATCCAAGACAACAGAGCCGCCCAAATGGGTAACAGGCGTCCCCATGAATATATCCCGGCAGACAGGCGTGGAAGGTCCCAGAATACTCACCCATCTGGGATTTCCCAATTCGTTTAATATTGTTCTCCAAAGTATTATTCAAAATAGATGTTGCTGTAATGATAGCGACGGTGCATCTCTTTAGTATGTCTCCACGGCTTTTGAAGCTTAAGACATGTGGAAGCGCCTTATTTTTTTGTTTTTCCAGGACGGTCAATTTTGCTCCGGTCTGTTCTATGCGGGGCACGAGTGGCCTGAAAAGACCGATCATGACCACATGATCCTTTGAAGACAAGTTCATTAAAGCAAGAGTGTCACTTTCCTCCTGTAGGAGCTTCTGCGCTAAGGATGGCATTGGCGGTAGCAAGCCCGAGAGCCCTCTCCAAAGGATTACGTCCTTTGACCAGATAATTCAGCAGGTCAGAAGCCGGTATTCCAGAAAGGTTCCCGCCTTTGCGAGAACACCGCAGTGAAATTCCAGATCCTGCCTCAGAACTGCCGCCAGCCCGTACGCCTCTTATCCAGTGCAACAGCAACATAACCGAGCCCTATGCGAACCTCTCTCGACCTTTATTCCCGTACTCCGCTCCGACATATACTCATAAAGCCGTCGGGCAATCTCGTTTTCTTGCAGCATACCTGTCCTCTCTCAGGAATTTCGGGCGTTTGGCTTGATTCTTTCCGAAGAAATATCAAGATGCGGCACTAAATCCAGGCAGAGTCAGCCATAGGGAGAAAACCCTTTTCCTGGGCCAGGATGTCAAGATACATCGTTCCGGCAACCGCAACTTCGGGGATGAAATCATAAGGGTATTTCCTCAGGTCAATACTCACAAGTATCTTTTGCACTGATGACACATCTCTGCCCGTTCATAGGCGCGGTCTTCTACAAAACAGAGTTCTGATTTCTTTGGATCTTCAGTTTCGCAACAAGGGCACTGTGTTCTCATGAAACGCCATTCATGACTGCAGAGCCCGCATACCAACCAGCGTTGCCCCTCTTCTCCCTTGAGGTAACTTAATGCCGGCAATGATCCGCAGACAGGACAGTACCCTTTCTTCCAGGTAATATTTTTTATGACAGCTCTGAGGCTCTCTGCCTGTTTCTCAACGAGAGGCTTCAAGATTTGGCCCAAGATAAATTTCAGAGTAAGAGGGTCCGTTTCAAGACGAGAAGCAGTCTGGTTTATGATCTCGTCCCGACCATTCAGCATGCTTTTCATGCAGTCTTTCAAATCCAGTTGATTTTTCTTTAAAGCCGCTTTCAGTTTCCGAAGCATCGGCCTGGTTTTCGGAAATGCTTTGGACAATACCGGGATCATTCGGTCTCTGACACTTTCCATGGAATCAGTTGCGAGAGGAAATATTCCTTCGTTCATCAAAGTCATTCCCTGAGAAAAGCGAAGAGGGTCTGGTGAAGATATCCGGATATTCATCAGGAGAGGGAGTTCTTCCCTGAGACGGGCTCTCTCTGCAAAGACTTTTTCGTAAGCTTTCAGGATAATTGCCAGAGAAGGCATTTCTTTCTTTATTTTCGTAATGGTTTTTTTAATCCTTTTCACACGTTCTTCAGTTGAAGATTCTTCAGCCATAACAAGTCCTCCGGTAAATTAGTCTTCAAATGAATAAGAAAGGCAAATGCCTTCCCTGCTTCAAGCAGGGAAGGCATTTGAAAGAAACAACAATGTGGCTATCCACCAGCAGCGGATTTCCAGTATTTCTTGGGATCGTCGGTAACGATAAAGATTACCCTTACATCATCCGGATTAATGGCCATTGCTTTCGGATAGGTTTTCTTCAGATCTGCAACCCTTTTTTGGGCTTTATCCAGGATCTCATTCCGGTCTCCAAATACCATAGCGCCTGTAGGGCACGATTTGACACAGGCAGGGATCATCCCGTTTTTTATCCTGTCGAAACACATCGTGCATTTGGCAAGAACCTTGGTCTTTGGATTCTGTTGCGGAATGCCGTAAGGACACATCACGTCTTTAAACGGCATCTTTTTTGTTTTCTCCGTATATACTACTGCTCCCGTAGCTTCGTCCTGCATTACGGCATCCTTGACGAGCCATATCTATGGAAAGCTTGCACGGAGGCTGGATACAGTGGCGGCACATGTCTCGTAAAGAAATACCAGTAGGGTTTGCCGTCCTCTTTCTTGCCGTCGGCAAAGCGGACAACTTTCCAGGTGTCGGACGAAAAGTCCTGCGGGTTTTGGTACGTACCGACCTGTTTGGTCTTGGTTCCGGGCAGACCGTTCCATTGTTTGCACGCAACCTGACACCCCCTGCAGGCGGTGCATAATGAGGTATCTACTAATATTGATTTTCCGTTTGACATAGTTTTCACCTCCTAAACCTTAGTCACATTGACCATGAAGGCCTTGTATTCAGGTGTTCCGGTATTCGCGTCCCCCGCAGTGGGGGTGAGCAGATTGCAACTGTCACCGCAGTCCTCCGGGAACAACCAGCCATAGTTGTAGGTCATTCCAACCATATGGACGGTCTGTCCTCCGCAATCGAAGGGTCGGAACCGGGTAGTCACCATGGCCACACATGGCAATGAACCGCGGGCAGATTCAACCTTCACCTTTTCCCCGTTCTTGATGCCTCTGAGCTGTGCCAGTTCTTCACTGATTTCCACATATACCTGAGGCTGCGCCTCAGTGAGCCAGGACTGCCATCTGGTGATGGCTCCGGTGCACCAATGTTCCGTGCTGGAATATGTGGTCATCACAAAGGGATACTTGGGGTCGCAGCCGGAAAATTTATCACACGGTCCTGAAAAGATCTTCATGACCGGGTTTTTCAGCTGAGATGACAGCGGGTTTTTCGCCATCGGGCCTTCAAGAGGTTCATAATGTTCGGGGAATGGTCCATCACCAAGTCCCGGGCCGAAGAGAGAGGAAACGCCGTCCGGCTTCATGATGAACGGGTATTTCCCTTTTTCCAGATCGCTCATCGGAGGCCATGGGCCGTCGGGAACGTCACCCACCCATTTCCCGTCCACCCAGGCCAATAAAGCCCGTTTGGGATTGTACGGTTTTCCATTCACATCCACTGAAGCGCGGTTGTAGATAATGCGCCTGTTGACAGGCCATGCCCATGACCACTGCGGATACAGGCCGAGACCCGTTGGGTCGTCCTTTTTTCTGCGTGCCATGAGGTTTGTCCCATCCTGGCTGAATGATCCGCAGCTGATCCAGCAACCTGATGATGTCTTGCCGTCAGCCTGCAGCATCGCAAAGGATGGCACGCAATCGCCTTTTTTGTATGTCTTGTCGCCGATGGTGACGTCTTCGAGAAAATAGCCGTTGACGGTCTTGGCAACCTTTACAGGATCAAACCGGCCTTTGTCGTCAGTATAATCCCATTTTAGGTTCATAATCGGATCAGGGAAGGCGCCTTTCTTATCTTTTTTATAAAGCTCCTTAAGCTTTGCAACGAGACGGATTACTATATCGCCTGTATAAATTGCATCTCCCGGCGCTTTTGCCGCTTCGTACTTCCACTGGACCCAGCGTCCGCTGTTGGCCTGGCTTCCCTGCTTTTCTATTGAAGCCGCTGCAGGGAGCAGGAAGACCTCTGTCTTGACCTTCTTGGGATCCATGCCGGGCCCCTTCCAGAAAGAGGCTGTTTCGTTGTTGAAGATGTTCACGTGCACGGTCCAATCAAGATTGGCCAAACCCTGGCGTACTTTGTTGGCATTGGGCAGGCTGCAGGCAGGATTCTGGGCGATGCAGATAAGCCCCTTGATCTTTTTTTCGAACATGTTGTCAATCATGTTCAGGATGGTGCAGTCCTGTCCGTCATCGAGCTTGGGCACCAAGGAATAGCCGAAATCATTCTCCTTCTTTGCGTTGTCTCCGTACCATGCTTTGAGAAGACTTGTCGCATATTTGGGGTAGTTCTGCCACCAGTTGGCCGAGCGTGGGTCGCTGGTTTTTGGGGTATTTTTCTTGAGGTAATCGTCCAGGGTAGGCAGTGAAGCCCTGGGTGCAGCAAGATAACCTGGCAGGAGATGAGACAATATGGCAAAGTCTGTAGAGCCTTGCACGTTCGGTTCACCGCGCATGGCGTTCACACCGCCTCCGCAGATGCCCATGTTTCCGAGCAGGAGCTGAATCATGCAAAGAGTTCGTATATTTTGAACTGCTGAAGTGTGCTGCGTTTGCCCTAAGGCATACATGACGGTTCCGGCCTTATCGGGCACGCCGGTGGCTGAGTACATTTCATAGACCGTGAGAAGGTCTTTTACAGGGGTCCCCGTAATTTTCGAGACCGTTTCCACGTCGTAACGGGAATAATGCTTCTTCAAAAGCTGGAAAACGCAATGGGGATCCTGCAACGTGAAATCTTTTTCAGCAATACCTTTCGCATCTTTTTTTATTGTCCAGGTCGCCTTGTCATATTTTCTGGTGCCGGGATCATACCCGGAGAAAAGACCGTCATTGAATGCGAACTTATCATTGACCAGGAACGGCGCATTCGTGTAGTTTACGACATATTCCTTGAAATATTTTTCGTTTTCGATAATATACTTGATCATCCCGCCGAGGAAAGCAATGTCGGTGCCAGAACGCAAGGGGGCATAGAAATCTGCTTTTGAGGAAGTCCTTGTAAAGCGCGGGTCAACATGAATGAGTTTGGCCCCTTTCTCCCTGGCTTTCATAACCCATTTGAATGAGATGGGATGATTTTCCGCAGCATTGCTGCCCTGAATGAGTATGACATCGCTGTGTTGAATATCTATCCAGTGGTTGGTCATCGCGCCACGGCCGAACGACTCTGCCAGAGCCGGTACGGTGGGGGCGTGTCAAACCCGGGCCTGATGATCGATAAATACAAGTCCCAGGGAGCGCGCCATGGCGGTGATGAGCCAGCACTCCTCATTGTCTACATTTGAGCTTCCCATATGGGCGATGTTTTCAATGACGATTGACCACCTCGCCTTTGCTGTTCTTCGCGATGAAGCCGGCATCGCGGTCTTTTTTGATTCTTTTCGCGATCTCTGTGATGGCCCAGTCCCAGCTCTTCTCCTGCCACTTGTCGCTTTTCGGTGCACGATAAAGCACCTTTGTCAGACGGTGTTCATTGGCAGCTGTCGTCTGATAAGTACCGGCGCCTTTGGCGCACAGTGAGCCCTCGTTGATGGGGTGCTCAGGATCACCTTCGATATTGATGATCTTCCCTGTTTTAGTGTCTGTGCTGCAGATCAGCCCGCACCCAACTGCGCAATAGCAGCAAATGGATGTGGTCTGTTTGGCGCTCTTCACCTTGTCGATCTTCTTCATTTCCTCGGCATAGGCCAGCACCGGACTCAGGTCGATCCCGAGAGAGGAAAGCGCCAGTCCTCCCACAAGGGCGCCTGATCCAGCCAAAAATTCGCGACGTGTTAATGCCATTTCGTCCTCCTTTCACAAAAAAGGTTAGAGAATGATTAATAAAAATCTTCCCAAGAGAAAAAACAATTCCTTCTTTGCCATATGTCTGTTAATAGTTTTCTATGCATTCCTCTATGGAGTATCAGGGATAATGTAGGGCGAATTCCCCTGGCACGCGAGACAGATGCTGCCATCCTTCAAAGGATATGCTTCCGCACATGACGGACAAATTGCAATCTTGCCTTTATCACGTTTTTTGAGAAAATCAGGCTTAATCTGAACGGGGCGTACCCCGCATATTTCCACACCGGCTTGCTTGATCTGAGAGAGAATATCTTCGTGGCTTTGTTCTTTTCTGGACTTGAGTTTAAGGAACCAGGCTTTTATCTCCGGCCATTGTTCTAATTTGCCGGGGTCAAGAAAGACACGGACTCCATTCCCATGGTACTTATCATAGAGGCTTAAAGCAAAACGGCCAAGGTTAATAATCTTAAGCCACCCGTTTCCTACTGTGCATGGTGTGAGCAGTTGAACGGCGTCAGGCAGACAGGCTGGAGTTTCAGATATGGCATCAAAAAGCACCCCTTCAGGCATTCGGGTCCGGGCCAGATGAACCATGAACCCGCCGATGACAACGCCCGGAGCTACGTGACCATGGAAAGAGTGAACACGATGTATATAGTCTTCTATATCGAAAGGACTCTCTTTCATCGCGTCAATGATACTCACGTATCATACCTCTCACGGAAATGATCTTTCTAAAGAATGTGCAATAAGTTATGTCTAAATGATAGGCGACATCAGATGGCAAATCAAATTCATTATTTTCATTGATATAGTGATTTATTTTCATAGTTTTTAATGCGCCGAACAGACAAAATGATTTCCAAAATTTATATTGTTCATGTAAGTTATGAATTCTTTGAATTGGACTCTTGCTGGATTTTCAATTAATATATTTATCCCTTTAAGCACTTGATTGAATAAAAAATGGATGGCCTTCGGGAAGCTTTCAAAAAGATGAAGTCGCCCCTCACTAGTTCACAATTGGAGGCTCTGTGTGAATAGACTTTTTCAAAACAGATCAGTAACCATCAACGGAAAGAGAGTAGGAATCATTCCGGGAGAATCAGTTCTTCATCTTGCGAACAGGAACCGCATCTTTATTCCCACCCTATGTTATGACCCGAGATTAAGCATATCGGGTCACTGCAAGGTTTGCTTTGTCGAAATCAACGGCAAACTGAAACCTTCATGTACCACAAAAGCCGAGCATGGAATGGTTATCGAAACGGATTCTGATAAGGCAAAAGAAGCGAGGAGGAAGCGTGTTTCAGCCATTCTTCGGACCCATAAAGGGAATTGCGCGACTTGTCCTCAATACGAATTTTGTGGTCTCCTTGAACTTGCCCGATCAGTCGGAATCGAAAATCCGGTTTTTACATTGGAAGAAGAACCTGCACGAAGAGTTAATAGACCAGAAGCTGAAGATCAACCTGAACAGATGCGTCCGCTGCGGAAAATGTGTAAAGGTCTGTGCTGAAATCAGGAAGGTCGGTGCCCTCAGGCATCCTGTTCTATCACCTGAAGTAGACAAAATAGTTTTTGACAGGACATGCGAAATGTGCGGGCAATGTGCCGTGGTTTGCCCCACCGGAGCCATAATCGAAATTTACAGGGAGAAACCCGACAGAAGGGTCAGAAGTGTCTGCACCTATTGCGGTACCGGATGCGGTATCTTTCATAGATGTAAAGGACGAAAAGATAATTGGGATTACAACGGACGATCTTGATCCTGTCGGAAAGGGTAATTTATGTGTTAAAGGAAGATTCGGCGCTACATTCATTCATCATCCCGACAGGCTCAAAACCCCCATTGATAAAATCCGGCGACGGCTTCAGGGAAGCGACGTGGGATGAGGCTGTCTCTCTCATAACAAAAAGGTTTCTGGAAATAAAGGCAAAATATGGAGCCGAGACGATAGGCGGTATCGGTTCAGCACGGGCAACTAATGAGGATAATTATATGTTCCAGAGGATGTTGAGGGCCGGCATCGGAACGAATAATATCGACAACTGTGCAAGGCTTTGTCATATGCCGGCGGCCACTGCGCTGAAGATGGCCTTCGGTATAAGCGCATCAACCTCGTCTTTTTCAGACCTTGAGTATTCCGATGTAATACTGGTCGTCGGCTCAAATACGACAGAGTCTCATCCTATAGGCGCACTCCATGTAAAATGGGCACATACAAGGGGAGCAAGGCTGATTGTGATAGATCCCAGGAAAATTCCCCTTGTCGAAGAAGCAGATTTGCACCTTCAACTGCGGCCCGGCAGTAATGCCGCACTTTTCAATGGCATGTTGCAGGTAATGATAGGGGAAAATCTTATCTATCCCGAGTTTATCGAAAAGCACACAAGGGAATGGGAAAAGACCGCTGAGATGGCGTTTTCATTATCGCTCGAAGAGGTTGAATCTATTACAGATGTGCCGAAAGAGATTATCATCAAGGCAGCGAGGATGTATGGCAGCAGCCGGAGGGCAATTATTATAAGCGGACTTGGTATAGACGAAAATGAATATGGAACGGAATGGATGCTTGCGCTCATAAACCTCTCTCTTGCTACCGGTAATGTCGGAAATCCAGGAACCGGCGTTTTATGTCTCAGGGGACAAAACAACGTACAGGGTGCAGGCGATATGGGATGTTTACCGAACTTGCTTCCCGGTTACCAGACCATACGGGACGGTGAAGTCAGGAGGAAATTCTCGGAGCACTGGGGAAGGCCTGTGCCGAAATGGATTGGTAAAAAATCGACTGAAATGATGGATGCCGCAGCGGCCGGCGATATGAAGGCGCTTTATATATGGGGAGAAGACCCGGCACAGACACACGGTGACACGCTGCATATCAGAAAAGCCCTTGAAAACCTTGAGTTCATGGTGTATCAGGATATTTTCCCTACCAAGGACATCTGATTATGCGGATGTCATATTGCCGGCAGCCTCATTTGCGGAAAAAGACGGTACATTCACGAACACCGAGAGACGTGTGAGGCTTTTAAGTAAGGCAATACCGCCTGCATATTCCGCAAGGGCGGACTGGGAGATTTTTCTGGCCATATCAAATGCCCTCGGATTGCAAGCGACTTTTAAAAACCCGGCTGAAATATATGATGACATGGCGTCTCTCACCTACTATTTCCGGGGAATATCTCACAAAAGATTGAGACGGAATGGACTGCAATGGCCATGCACACATGCTCTGCACCCCGGCACTGAACGGTTGTATATAGACGGATTTCCTCCGGGACGGGCAACATTCTACCCTATTCCGTATCGTGAGCCATCTGAAAAACTTACGGAAGAATATCCGTTGATCCTTATAACAGGAAGAAGACTCTATCATTTTAATAACGCCGCCCAGACAAGGAGAACGGATACCGCATCGAAAAAGATGAATGCCTTGATATGAACCCTGAGGATATCAGTCGTCTTGAACCTGAGAGACGGACAGAATGTGAAGATGACTTCGCGGAGGGGAGAGGTTACAATGCGTCTGAAGGCTGAGCCTTCAATTCTGCCGGGGACAGTTTTCGCCTCTTTCCATTTGTGGGAAATCCCCATCAATATCCTCACGGGTGGTGCACGCGATACATATACCGATACGTATAGCTATAAGTTTACAGCTGTGAGAGTTGAGCAATTTGATTGACGCTATCCCGCTTACTTTGTAGAATGTCAGGCTCGAAGATCGATAAAATGTGTTTCTAAAAGACTCACAGCAGGATTTATTTGCAAATATCAAATTTAGCGAAATGGGTATTATCAGCAGTCTCAAACTATCAGTTGTCGCCATTCTAAAAGGGGATAAAAAACCGGTACTCTTTAATAAACTTATGGAAAGTTTTTGCAACCATTGTTGAAGGCTCTTTGTACAGACTGACAAGATAAAATTTTCTGTAAAGGCTTTCCCCGGCAGCTTCAAAATTCTTATCGTTCCTTCTTTTATTGGTTTGAAAACAGACCACTTTGAAACGAACGAGATGCCGAGGCCTGACTGCACCATTTGAACAATCAGCTCAGGATCGCCGAGGGTCATGATACCTTCATGTCTTTTGGTTCCATCTTTGAAGTCTGAAAAAAATCCTCTATGAATTCCCTCATTCCTGATCCTGCTTCCGGCATTATGAATGGCTGTGACAGAAGATCCTGTGGAGTAATATTCTTTTTCTTTGCCAGAGGATTTTCGTCAGAGGCAATTAAAACTATCTCGTCATCAGCAATTTCTTCTAAAGCAATCCTTTATTCTCTATATTTCCCTCAACAATTCCCAAATCACTATTCCCCTGTTGAAGTTCATTAATAATCGCCTCTGTATTTGATACAGTGAGATTTATTTGTACTTCCGGGTATCTTCTCGAAAAATCATAAAGGACTTGAGGCAACAAATATGTTGCAACAGTTGTACTTGCTCCTATGTTAAAGAGGCCCCTTAATCTCCTTAATAAGTTTATTGATATCATCTCCCAATGTTTTATAAGCTTCGAGTATCTTTTTCGCTTGTTATAGAAGAGCCATCCGGCAGGAGTTGGTATCACTTTTTTGCCTGATCTGTTGAGAAGCTTCACTCCCATTTCATCTTCAAGATTTTTTATGAGGTGGCTCATGGCAGATTGGGTTATAAACTTGCTTCTGCCGCCTTTGAGAAGCTCCTCATCTCAACGATAAGACAGAATGCTTTGAGCCTGTGATCTTCCATCGGCTTGTATCTATAAGAATAGAGTTAATCGATTAGTTTCATTCATTGAACGAAGATCATGAAATGTTGTTCATTCAATCAAGAATCATGAATTATTTTCATCTATGAATGATTATAATTAATTTGACCATCATGGAATGTACAACTATCATTTATACAAATACTTAGGGGGTGATATTATATGGCAAAAGAAAAGACAAAATTAGTAATTGCCTCAACCACGAGCACACAGAATTCAGGACTGTTTGATATTCTCATTCCTGCCTATGAAAAATCAACACTGTATGGAGTAAAAGTCGAAATTATCGCTGTCGGTACCGGCAAGGCAATCAGGATTGCAAAGAAAGGCGATGCCGATATGCTCTTCGTGCATGACCCTTTCCGGGAGGAAAAGTTTGTAGCTGAAGGATTCGGCGTAAACAGAAGGGCTGTGATGCACAATGATTTTGTCATCGCGGGACCTGCGAAGGACCCGGCAAGGATAAAGGGCTTAAAAACAGCTATTGAGGCGTTTGAGGAGATTGCAGAAAAGGGAGCACCTTTTGTATCGAGGGGTGATGATTCAGGCACGAACATCAAGGAGCTGGATATCTGGGATGATGCCGGCATTAATCCTAAAGGGAAAGGCTGGTACTTCGAGGCCGGTGCGAACATGGGCAATACGTTACTTATGGCCAAACAAAAGGGGGCGTATACGCTGACCGATATGGGAACGTTCCTCAAATATGAATCCCAAATTGATCTCAAGATCCTGTTCAGAGGCGACCCCATATTGAGAAATAATTATAGTGTCATCGCTGTCAATCCCGATAGATTTCCGAAAGCCAGGTATAGAGAGGCTATGGATTTTATCGCCTTTGTCACATCACCTGAAGGGCAGCGTTTAACCGCAAATTATAAGAGACACGGCGTCAATCTTTTTTATCCTGATGCAATACCGTCCGTGATGGACCGGAAGAAATAGCTGACATTGAGAGACCAGGAGGTTATGAAATGAGATTTTTAAAATGCTTCTTTGCTTTAGGCTTTGTTTTGTTGGTTTGTAATGCAGCGGCTTCAGCGGAAAAAGAGATCATCTGCGCATCTACCACGAGCACGGAGAATTCAGGGTTGTTTGGTTATATTCTGCCCATATTCGAGAAGAAGACAGGTATCAAGGTAAAAGTTGTCGCCCGTGGCACTGGCGCGGCGATTGAAATGGGAAAGAGAGGCGACGCCGACGTTGTCTTTGTCCATGCGAAGGAGCAGGAATTAAAGGCTGTTGAAGAAGGTTTCTTCGTAAATCGCCATGATGTCATGTATAACGATTTCGTGGTCATAGGACCGACCGATGATCCATCGAAAATAAAAGGGGTAAAATCTGTGGCTGAAGCATTCAAAAAAATAGCGGGGTCGGCAGCATTTGTTTCGAGGGGGGATAATTCAGGCACGCACACAAAGGAATTAGCCATATGGAAAAAGACCGGGATAGATCCTAAAGCGCAGAAATGGTATCTCGAAGTCGGACAGGGGATGGAAAAGACCCAGAGGATCGCAAATGAAAAAAGAGCATACACACTGACAGACAGGGGCACATGGCTTGCAACGAAAGACAAGGATAAACTCGAAATGATCATAGTCCTTGAAGGCGACCCCATGTTATTTAATCAGTATGGTGTCATGGCGGTCAATCCTGAGAAACACAAACATGTGAAGTATAAAGAAGCTGTGGAGTTTGTAAATTGGCTCATATCGAAGGAAGGGCAGCAGGCTATCGGCTCATTTAAGGACAAGAATGGAAATCAGCTGTTTATTCCGAATGCGAAATGATGCTTCTCAATAGCGAGCGCATTGTTTAATGGATTCAATCATAGAAGGTTTTATACGGGCTCTTTTTCTTATACTCAATCTTGATAAGGAACTGCTGAATATCATATTGTTGTCTCTTCGAGTTTCGGGGACTGCCCTGATAATCTCTGCAATGATAGGAGTTCCTGCGGGAACTGCATTAGGGTTACTGAAATTTCCCGTCAGAAACCTGCTCATAAGCCTCCTGAACACGTTTATGGGACTTCCGCCGGTTGTCGTAGGCCTTTTCGTCTATTTATTGCTTTCAAGAAGCGGGCCTCTCGGGTTTATGGGTTTATTGTACACACCGTCAGCGATGATTGCGGCGCAGACCATCCTCGCTTTGCCTATTGTTGCATCTCTCAGTCATACAGCGATTGTCAGTGTTGATCCAATCATGAAACAAGCAGCCGCAACTCTGGGGGCAACTCCTTATCAGGCAGCAATTACCATAGTGAACGAAGCACGATATGGGATCATGTCGGGCATTATTGCAGGTTTCGGCAGGGTAACTGCTGAGGTGGGAGCTGTCCTCATGGTGGGTGGCAACATTGCAGGTTACACAAGGGTCATGACAACAACAATAGCGCTTGAGACCGATAAGGGCAATTTTGAACTGGCCCTTGCACTGGGAATAATTCTCCTCGTACTTTCTTCACTGGTTACCGTGGTCCTCAACATCATTCAGAGAAAGGGGATCATAAGGGCCAATAAATGAAGCTGCGTTTGGAAATCTCACATGTTTACAAACATTACGATGGCAGGATCATTTTGACAGATTGTACTTTTTTCTTTAAGGACAGCGGCGCATATGTGGTAATGGGGCCGAATGGTTCGGGCAAATCAACCCTTTTCAGGTTATGTGCGCTCCTTGAACATCCTGATAAGGGAGAAATCAATTATTGGTCTGACGATACAATTATCCCCAAAGATATACAATTACGGCGGCGTATTACCCTGGTGTTGCCGAAAATAGGAGTGTTCAATACCTCAGTTTTTAAAAATGTCGCTTACGGGTTGCGTATAAGAGGGATAGAAAAAGAGGATATTTTAAGGAGGGTTGAAGAATCTCTCGATTTTGTCGGTCTCTCCCATAAAAAGCGTCAGAATGCGCTGACTCTGTCAAGTGGCGAGACGCAGAGACTCGGAATAGCGAGGGCGCTGGTAATTAAGCCTGAGATTATCTTTCTTGATGAGCCGACAATCTTTGTTGATGAGGAAAACAAGAAAACCATAGAAGACATCATTCTGAAGATTAAAAGAGACGGGAAATCAACGGTCATAATCACTACCCATGAGAAGGCCCTGGCCGGGAGACTTGCGGATAAGATCCTGCATATGCGCAACGGAGGGTTGTTCGAGTGGGAACTGTGATAAGCAATCCGCTATCGGTTGCCAATTCGGATGAAATTCATTAGAATTAACTCCTGTGAAGACAAGGACGGACATCTTGAACCTTCTCGAACAGAAAATAATCGATAAAATCCAGAAAGAAGGTCCCATCACCTTCGAGACGTTCATGGAGATGGCACTCTATGAGACGGGGCTCGGGTATTATGCATCGGAGAGTACGGAGATAGGAAGGGCAGGAGATTTCTATACAAGCCAGCACCTTCATCCCGCCTTTGGCGCATTAATAGGAAAACAGATCGAAGAGATGTGGGAAATAATGGGAAGGCCTCCGGCCTTTTACATTATTGAGCCCGGTGCGGGCGCGGGCCTCATGTGCATGGACATTATGCATTATCTCCATGAAAAGCAGACTCTTTCATTCCCTGGCCTATGTCATTGCGGAGAAGAACCCGTTTGTGGAAGAGAAACAAAAAAAATTGCTCGCAAAATATCAGAATAAAATTACCTGGGTCTCTTCAATAAAACAAATCGGTAACATAAAAGGATGTGTCCTCTCTAACGAGCTCCTGGACGCTTTTCCTGTTCATGTGATCGAGATGGACCACGCATTGAAAGAGATCTATGTCGCTGTTGACGAATGGAAATTTCAAGGAAATAAAAGGCCCTTTCAGCAAAGATGCTTTAGGAGGTTACCTCAATGAATTCTCTATTGAACTGCCGGAGGGTTATAGGACAGAGATCAACCTGCGGGTCAAAGACTGGCTGGCGGCCATCGGCGAGGTACTGTCTGAGGGATTCATCCTGACGATAGACTACGGACATCCCGCCCCGGACTACTACAGTGAAGAGAGAAATAGAGGAACGCTGCTCTGCTATTACAAACATCAGGTCAATGAAAACCCTTATATCAATATCGGCAGGCAAGATATGACCGCACATGTCAATTTCTCCTCGCTCAGGAGATGGGGCGAAGAAATCGGCTTCAAGACCCTGGGATTCTGTCAGCAGGGCACTTTTCTTATTTCCCTCGGCATAGATGAGATTATTCATGAACTCTATGAAAACTCCAAGGATTACCTGTTCGAGGTCGCAAAGATAAAGAGGCTGATATTTCCGGGAACTCTCGGTGAGACGCATAAGGTTATGATCCAGTATAAGGGAAAGGGCGAGCCGAAACCGAGAGGCTTTTCGATGAAGAATCAGAAAGACAAACTGTAAAACCGACCGGCGAGAGCCGATTCGCCTTTACAATCTCGTAATCCGGCTTTGACCCACGGGTAACCCATGGAACTCTGCTGTTGGATCCGGAAAGACGAAGTTTATGAATTAAATGGGCTCTTGCCCTGCGGGAATATGCAACTTCACGGTAGTTCCCAGGTCTCTCTTACTGTTTATTTCAAGATGACCTCCACAGGACCGGAGGATCTCACGGGTGATAAATAACCCTAATCCTTTCCCTTGCTTCTTTGAGGCTCCGGGTATCCCCTCCTTATTGTTTCCCATCATTCCTGAGCCGGTATCCGAAATTTCAATGACGGCAAATTCACATCCCGGAGCTGATTTTGGATTCAGTCTTTACCGCGAGTGTTCCGCCCGACGGCATAGCGTCTATTGCATTATTAATAACATTCAGGATTGCATGCTCAAGATAGAAAGAATTTATCATCACAGGGGCAGTGTAACCATTTTCAAAAAAAGTCTGAATATTGCGGGATTGAGCCTGAAGGGAGGTTAAGGTCTCGATCTTTTTCAGCACTGATATCAGGTCTGTTTCCGTTAACCCTTGATCGGAAATAGTCGTACTGAGAAATTTGGCGATGAAGTTATCCAGACGTGATATCTCTTCCTCCATGATGTTTGTAAATTCAATAAGTTTTTCCTCATTGGCATATTTTTCTCTCAAGTATACCACTGCCCCTTTTATCGCATTTAAAGGACTTCTCACTCCGTGGGCAAAGGTCGCTGAAATTTTGCCCATGTCAATAAATCTTTCTGACTGTTTCAGTCTCTCCCATATTACACAGCCGGGATATCCCTCGATTGAGACATCTGCCCCGCTAATCTTCCCTGTTTTGTCTTTCACAGGAGTAATGTGGATATCTGCCGTCGTGTGTCCGCAGAAACAAGTACTATCATGCTCTCTAACTATCACTGCTTTACCATTCTTTAATACCTAAGCAACAGCGTCTCTCCCGTCTTTTCTTATAAAAGATGCAGCGGAGCATATGAACATCAATAGACAAAGACTTGCAACCAGAAACAATAATTTGTCTCCGGGATGAAATCGGTATCTATTTGGGCCATACTGAAAGTGCATATGATATTCTCTTTGTTATGACTTACGTACTCAAGAAAGGTGCCAATTTGTAACCTTTTGATATTTTGGAATTCTTGACCCGGGGAGGAGGCAAACAACAAGCAATACGCCTTACTGACAAGGCATGTTGCCCTAACAAACACCTCTTCAAACTAAACGAATCCCGCTTTGTGGATTCTCAAAATGAAAGTAAGTCCATGTTCTTCACCGTCGGTCCGCCGACAGACAGTTCGATGAAGGAGACTTTCAGAAATAACCTTTCAGTCTTTCGATGCTCTTCAGAACGTCCTCCGGTGTGTGTCCCTCGATCGTATAAATCAATTCCTGGTCCTTAAGAGTCGAAAACAAGGTAGTAAAATCGAATGTCCCCTCACCTATGGCCATATGGTCATCGCATGTTCTCTGGTTGTCATGAAGGTGCAGTTCCACGATATACGGCTTAAGCTGTCTCAACCATTCCTCGAGGGGAACCCGTGAGAAGAGATTAAAATGGCCTGCATCAAAACATATTCCGAAATGTTCAGAGCCGATCTCTTCCATAAGAAGCCTGAGATTGGCCGGCTCGTCTTCAAAAATATTTTCTACGGCTATCTTCAAACCCATATCTGCGGCCCTCTTCAGCAAAGGCCTCCAGGTTATTAAACTATTTTCAAGCCAGAGATCGATCTTTAAAGCATATTTCCATTTCTCATAACCGGAATGAAAGACTATCGCCCTCGGGTTCAGAATTCCGGCTATATCGAAAATCTGCGCAAACCTTTCGGTTGTGACGGCCCGCACCTTTGAATCCACCGCTCCCGGTGAGAGGTCCATAAACGGAGCATGTATCGTAAAAGAAGGGCTGTATCCAAGCCTCTCTTTCAGGCTTGAGATGTCTGAATCAGCGACAACATCGAGGGACTGGGACGAAAAATAAACCTCAAGATTTATGCGGTTTTCCTTGATAAATGACAGATAGTCCTCTATCCTCTGATAAGGAACATGGACATGAGGACCGACCATTAATTCTTTGCAGGAGCTTCCACTTTAGATTCAGCCTTTGATTCAGTCTTTGTTTCAGCCTTTGTTTCGGACTTTCCTCCGGACCCATCCGCTTTTTTCCTGTCAGGGGAGGCATAATCGGTAACATACCATCCCGTGCCTTTAAGAATAAAGGACGTCCGGGAAACCATTTTATGCATGTGACCGCCGCAGTCGGGGCAACTGCTCAACGGCTCGTCATTGAATTTCTGAAATACCTCGCATTGCTTGCGGCAATTGAGGCATTCATACTCGTATATCGGCATTATAGAACAACCTCCTTAAAGACTCAAGCATCTCTTGAAATTATAACACAAACCTGCTATCCGGTTACCACTCCAGCTTCCTCTGCATAAGTTTCTCATAAAATCCTTTCGGCATAAACGACTGTTGATGAATTTCGTCGCTGTAGTATTTTGTCTTTATGTCGAACGGATGTCTCATCTCACGGGGTGAAAGACCTTTCGAGGCCACGGCAAAGGCCCACCAATTTCCGGGATATGTCGCGATCGGAGCGGAATAGAGGTCAACCAGGGGAAATACTTTCTTCAGCGCTTCCTGAATCTCGATAACGATATCCTTATGGAAATGAAGTGACTCCGTGTGGGTCACGAACATACCGTTCTCTGTAAGACAATTTTTGACGGAGGTAAAAAAATCCGTGGTGAAAAGACTTCTGGCAAAACCGATGATATCGGTAGAATCAATGATGACCGCATCGATATCAGGGGATTTTCTCCCGGCGACAAAATCGGCGCCGTCCATAATCTTGATCTCGACCCGCGGATCATCAATACCCGAGGAAACCGTCGGGAAAAAACTCTTCGAAATCTTTATCACCTCTTCGTCTATTTCGACAAAAAAAACCTTTTCAACAGACTCGTGTTTTAAAACCTCTCTTACAACACCCCCATCTCCACCGCCTATAACAACGACCTTCCTGGGAGACGGATTTGCGTACATCGCGACATGGGTCAGCATCTCATGATAAAAAAACTCGTCACGCTCGGTTATCTGAACAACATTATCGAGGATAAGCATCTTGCCGTAATAGGGATTCTTTATGACCATAATCTCCTGAAACTTGCTCTTCCCTTTAAAAAGAATCTCTTCCACATCATATAAATATTCAACCGGCGCATAGGGTGCTCTTTCGGTGAATTTAATCATTTTTCCTCCTCTATATAAGAATTGTCTTAGGTATCGAAAACCCGTTAAATTCCGAAGCATAGGATATCGTATACGCGCCGCTTGATAATATAAGAACGAGGTTGCCGACGCGAGGTTCCGGAAGGGCCACGTTTTTGTCTATCACATCGAAGCTGTCACAACTCGGACCGGCAATGGTCCATTGTTTTTTAAGTCTTGTCTGCTTATGACTCTCAACGATGTAACTGTATTTTATTCCTCCTATGCTTTCCATGAGTCCGTTAAAGACTCCCACATCAATATAGACCCAGTCTCCGTCATCTCTTTTGGCCTTACCGATCACCGTGGTGACGAATATCCCCGCATCCCCGACAACCGCCCTCCCCGGCTCAATATGGATCTCCACGTCTTCGGGAAATCTCTCGTAAATGAGATTGTTTACGTTTTTCTCTATGGTTTCAATACCGATAACATTTTTGGTATATCTGATCGGATATCCACCGCCGATATTCAACAATCTCAGCTGTATCCCTTTCCTTCCTGCAATATCCCACAGCATCTTTGCCTTATCAAGGGCGATATTCCAATTATAGATATTCGTACACTGCGAACCGACATGAAAGGTGGTCCCGACCGGATTCAGCCCCCTGTCTTTCGCGTGCAACAAGAGTGACACAGCGTCTTCCAGTTCGACGCCGAATTTCTTACTGAGCGGCCATTCACTCCCTTCATTGGGGACCGAAAGCCTGACGTAGACATTACAGTTCGGAATATATCTTGCAAGTTTTTCCACCTCTTCCGCGGAATCAAAAGAGAAATGGTCTACCCCGTAAGAGGCGGCATACTTCAAGAACTTAAGAGTTTTTACCGGGTTGCTGGATATAATCCTCGACGGTTCAACGCCGATCTTCGAAAGAATCTCAAGCTCTCCTTCCGATGCTATTTCGAAGCCGGATTTCATTTCATTGATGAATCTCAGTATCTCTATGTCGGGATTTGCCTTAACAGCATAAAACAGCCTTGAATTCCTGATGTGCCGGCCGATCAGAGAAGTCTTTTCTCTGACCTTTTCACCGTCGACAAGGAGGAACGGCGTCTCGATACTTTCTTTATCAAGATACTGTAATGCCTTGAAGAGCGTGGATTTGGCAACTATTCCCGCATGGAATTTCTCTATCTTAAAAGTTCTCAACATTTCGATCTCACAGACTAGTATTATACTTTAGGCAATTCTAAAAAAATAGTCGCGGGATTCGGGATTTCAAATTCCCTTTCTCGACAAGACGAGTTTTTTTGCGGTACCACGAATTCCTTCTGAAACATTCCTGTTTTTTGCCAAGAGTGCGAGATCTCTTGTCCTCAGTCCGCCGACGAGCTGCAGTGCAATGCCCGGAGGAGTTTTAGGGTTTGTCACCAGCGCATGCATTATGCCGTAATTCTTCATCCATTCCCTCTTTTTTGTGATTCTTCTGAGAGCTTCGTCGGATATCGACCGGGATTTAGCGATCATTTCCAGCTCCGTTTCGGTAATCTTCGGATTTTCCAATACTGACAAAGATACGTCTTTGTTCGGATCACGTAACAGGAGCGTCCTTATTTCTTTACCTCCTCTCAGCGCAAGAAGTATTTTTTCCGACACGTTCAGCTTCTGAAGCTTCTGAAAAATGTTCTGCGTACGCTCTTCGGCCGGTTTATGTTCTCTGCCGCTTTCTGTTTTTTGTTTTACGGGGACACTCAGTGCGCTCGAAATTTGGCGTCTGAGTTCGTCGGGCGTATCAGGATTTTCAAGGAGAAGTTTTAATATCTGAGGCCTGTTCGTGTTTACCTTTGCTATCTCTTCAAATACCGAAGGATCAACGGCGTCCTCTATCAGAAGTTCTATCAGCAATTCCGAAGCCACTGACAGGTCAATAGTTATTAAAATCTTATCTTCCATCTTCTCACCTTTTCATATACAAGAAATATTCTACGTTGCCTTTCTGACCGTGAACAGGGGACTGGAATATACCGACAGTCTGAAGGCCGAGCTTTTCTAAATCTTCCCTTACGGCACTGACGGCCTTTAGCCTTTTTTCCTCTTCCCTTACGATCCCGCCTTTTCCCACCTCGCCTTTACCGACCTCAAACTGCGGTTTAACAAGCGCAAGCACTTCGCCTTTTTCTTTGAGAAACTTTATTGCCGGAGGGATAACCTTTCTCAGAGAGATGAACGAGACGTCTATCGTCGCCATATCGATATTTCCCTTGAGCAGGTCGTTGAACTCGATCCCGCTGAATCTTGACTCCTGTTTTTCTATTTCCGAATCGAGATATCTTATATTGGTTCTTTCAAGAACTATAACCCTGGGATCTTTTCTCAACGACCATGCAAGCTGCCCATAGCCGACATCAACACAATATACTTTCTTAGCCCCTCTCTTTAATAAACAATCGGTAAAGCCGCCGGTCGAAGAGCCGACATCCATAATAACTTCATCTTGCACTTCGATAGAAAAAAAGTCTAATGCCGCATCGAGTTTGAGTCCCCCCCTACCGACAAAAGGCAGTTCTGATTGTTTGAGAACTATTTCCGAAGTATCACTAACCGGCGTTCCGGGTTTGGTCATCTTTTTGCCGTCAACAAATACTTTCCCTTCAATGATAAGCGCCCTCGCAATCTCCCTGCTCTTTACCATCCCGCCGGATACAATAATTTTATCCAGTCTTTCCTTCAAGGGTAATACGTCGGCTCTTTTAGAATGGACAAAACAGCGGTATGAATCCCTTCTTCATCGAGACCGTATATCCGGCTCAATTCGTCCTGGCGTCCCTGTTCAACGAAAATATCGGGGATGCCGAGCCTCCTCACTTTGACCTGAGGCACTCCTATCGTGTTTAAGAATTCGATCACAGCGCTGCCGAAACCGCCTTGAAGGACATTCTCTTCAATGGTTATTATTCTCGGAATCCCTGCAACTACGGAAGATATAAGCCGCCGGTCCAGGGGTTTTACAAAGCGCGCGTTAATGACCATTGCATGAATATTTTCCTGTTCGAGTTTTTTTGCCGCGGAAAGGGCCGGATACACGGTATTGCCCAGGGCCAGCAGTGCTACATCACTTCCGTCCTTGATGACCTCGGCCTCTCCGATCTTGAAAGGGACACTGACTGCGTCGCTGATAACCGATACCTCTATGCATCCCCTCGGATACCGTATGGCGACTGGTCCATTATGCTCGAAGGCAAGACGAAGCATATATCTGAATTCGATAAAATCCCTGGGAGCCATAAGGACCATATTCGGGATATGCCTGAGATAAGAGAGGTCAAATAGCCCGTTGTGGGTAGGTCCGTCATCTCCGACTATCCCTGCCCTGTCGATGGCAAACACCACGTGGAGGTTCTGGAGACAGACGTCATGGACTATTTCATCATATGCCCTCTGAAGGAACGTAGAATATATCGCAACGACCGGTTTCAAGCCCTGCGTTGCAAGCCCTGCGGCAAACGTTACGGCATGCTGCTCTGCAATGCCGACATCATAGAATCTATCGGGGTATATTTTTGCAAAATGCTCAAGTCCGGTGCCTTCTCTCATGGCGGCTGAAATAGCAATGATCTTGTCATCCTTTTCAGCGAGCTCGATTAAGGTGTCCCCAAAAACTTCGCTGTACGTCTGGCTTGGTTCTTTAGCGGGCAACCCTGTTTCGAGTTTAAACGGTCCGATACCATGAAACTGGGAAGGGTTTTTTTCTGAAAATTCATAGCCCCTCCCTTTTTTTGTTATCACATGAATGAGAACCGGAGACGTAGATGATCTGATTCTTTTTAACGTTTCGATCAGGAGTTCGATGTTGTGGCCGTCTATTGGACCGACATAATTAAACCCGAGCTCTTCGAATAATACACCGGGGAGAAAAAACCCTTTAAGCATCTCTTCCGTCTTCTGTGCTAATTTTGCCGCCTTATCCCCCAATTTCGGTATGCTTTCAAGAAAAGACCTGGTGTCTTTCTTGAATTTTTGAAAACGCTCTCCCGTAAGTATCCTGTTTAAATAAGCAGACAGTGCGCCGACATTCGGAGATATCGACATTTCGTTGTCATTAAGGACTACGATAAGGTCCTTTTTGAGGTCGCCCGCGTTATTCAATCCTTCAAGTGCAATACCGGCAGTCATCGCCCCGTCACCGATAACCGCTATTACCTTGAAATCTTTCTTGCTTTTGTCTCTCCCCTCGATAATGCCCACAGCTGCGGAGATCGACGTAGAACTGTGCCCGGTGCCAAATGCATCGTGCTCACTTTCTTCCCTCTTGGGAAATCCGGAGATACCCTTGAATTTTCTTAAACTCGATAACCTTTCATGTCTTCCTGTCAGTATTTTATGGGTATAGGATTGATGTCCGACATCCCAAATTATTTTGTCCGTGGGGGAATCGAACACATAATGAAGGGCGATCGTCAGTTCTATCACGCCGAGATTCGATGCCAAATGTCCTCCGTTTTTGGAAACCCTGTAGACTATCGCTTCTTTGATTTCCCCTGCCAGTTTCTTTAATTCTGCAATGGAGAGTTTCCTCAAATCAGCCGGGCACTTGATTTGTTCTATATACATTAGGCCCTCCTCACTCCCAGATATCCGGCAATCTCCCTCAAAGGATCAGCCTCTGCTGAAAAAATCCTGAGGGAATCTGTCGCTGTTTTTAATAGGTCCTTTGCCTTTTTCCTCGCTCCTTCTACTCCGAATAAAGAGGGATAGGTAAGTTTATTCTTTTTACGGTCCGACCCCGCCGGTTTGCCCAGTTCCTCTGTGGTCCCTTCGATATCAAGGATATCGTCGATAATCTGGAAGGCAAGCCCCACACTCTCTCCGTACCTTGTCAAGGCATATAGTTTCTTTCTTTTGCTGCCGGCGAGTATCGGCCCCATCCTGACTGATGCGGTTATCAGTGCTGTGGTCTTGTGAAGGTGGATAAACTCCAGGGTGTCTCCATCGGGTTCTGAATTTTCCGAAAGAATGTCCTGCGCCTGACCTCCCACCATACCATTGGCGCCGGCTGAAAGCGCCATGTCGCGAATAGCCTTCATGAGGGCAGATGGTTTGATCTTCGTGTCGGAAAATTCCCCCACCCCTCCTTTACTAAAAGGGGTCTCAATATTGGTATTCCCCTTTTTAGCGATGGGTGGTCCAATATTAGCGGCAAAGGGGGGATTTGCGTTCGTCATCATAAGAAAAGCCTCCGTAAGGAGAGCATCCCCTGCGAGAATGGCCATAGCCTCGCCGAACACCTTATGGTTTGTGGGTTTGCCCCGTCTTAAGTCATCGTTGTCCATAGAGGGAAGATCATCATGAATAAGGGAATAGGTATGAATAAGTTCCAAAGCCGCAGCCTGACGTATGATCTTTCCTGAATCTCCGCCGCACGCTTCATATGATGCCATCGCAAGTATCGGACGGATCCTCTTGCCGCCGGCAAACAGTGAATACTTCATCGCTTCGTACAGAATGGGAGGCGCCGAAGGAGCTTCGAAATAGGATTTCAGGTATGAGTCGATTGCTTCACGCTTTTCCTGAAGGTAGGTTTTTATGTCCACTGTTCAGTTCTTAGGTATGCTCTTATTTTTCATTCTCATTGACCACTTACTACCTGCCAGTTGCCGTCTTTTTCATTCCCACTCTATGGTGCTCGGCGGCTTCGAGCTGATATCATAGACGACCCTGTTGACCCCTCTGACCTCATTTATTATCCTGTTGGAGATCCTTCCCATAACGTCATAGGGTATTCTTGCCCAATCTGCGGTCATGCCGTCCAGACTGTTCACCGCCCTGACGGCGATCACATTTTCATATGTCCTTTCATCACCCATAACCCCGACACTCTTGACCGGCAGGAGCACCGCAAACGCCTGCCAAATTTTTATATAAAGTCCCGCATTCTTTATCTCTTCCAGAACGATCATATCAGCCTTTCTCAATATGTCGCATCGTTCTTTGGTTACCTCGCCGATAATCCTTATCGCAAGGCCCGGTCCGGGAAAGGGATGGCGGTTTATTATCTCTTCAGGGATGTCCAGGTCTTTTCCGAGGACCCGGACTTCGTCCTTAAATAATTCTCTCAGAGGTTCTATGAGTTTTAATTTCATCCTCTTCAAAAGTCCGCCCACATTATGATGGCTTTTAATTGTTGCCGAAGGGCCCTTAAAAGAGACACTCTCGATGACATCGGGATATAATGTCCCCTGCGCGAGGAATTCGACCCCCTTTATCTTTTTGGCCTCTTCTTCAAAAACTCTTATGAATTCATTCCCGATGATCTTTCTCTTCTTTTCGGGATCGGTGACACCTTTTAATCTCTTTAAGAATCTTTCCGAGGCATCGACACAGTCTATGTTCATATGGAAATGCTTCCTGAGTGTCTCTTCGACCTTCTTCGCCTCTCCCTCCCTCAGGACTCCGTTGTCGACAAAGATACAGTTGAGCTGTTTCCCTACAGCGTTCTGCACCAATACCGCCGTCACCGTTGAATCCACTCCGCCGCTTATTCCGCATACAACCTTTCTATCGCCTACTCGGTCCCTTATTTCTTTGGTGGTGGTCTCGATAAAGGATTTCATCGTCCATGCAGGCTTGCAGCCGGATATTCTGAAAACAAAATTTCTTAATATTTTCCTCCCCATGGGGGTGTGGACGACCTCAGGGTGGAACTGTAACGCATAGAATTTTTTCTCTCTGTCTGCCATAGCTGCAACAGGAGAGTTGTCCGTGTGCGCTATTGACTGAAAATGAGACGGATGGCGTTCGATTCGATCGCCGTGGCTCATCCAGACAATGGTCCTGTTCGGAACACCTTCGAAAATATCTGCGCTGTTGTCGATTATGAGTCCGGCCTTGCCATATTCCCTTTTCCGCGCCTTTGCCACCTTTCCGCCGAGGCAATGCGCCATGAGCTGCATTCCATAACAGACGCCTAAAATGGGGATGCCAAGTTCGAATATCTCAAGATCCGGGACAGGTGCGCCTTGATCGTAAATACTCGATGGACCTCCGGAGAGGATGATTGCTTTCGGGCAGAAACTGATTATTTTTTCGATTGGTGCGTTATAGGGAAATATTTCCGAGTAGACCTTGCTCTCTCTTACACGCCTCGCAATGAGTTGTGTATACTGTGAGCCGAAATCAAGGACTAATATCTTTTCTTCGTGCATACTTTATTTCAATGATTAATGAAGTCCGCTTACGTTCACTTACTACTACGGGTTACTGTTTTTTTTACCACTCCGGCCTGTAATTCGGGGCTTCCTTCGTAATAATGACGTCATGCACATGGCTTTCTCTCAGAGCGGCATTCGTAATTCTTATAAATCTCGCCTTTCTCCTGAGTTCATTAAGGTTCCTGCAGCCGCAATACCCCATCCCTGAACGTAATCCGCCGATTAACTGGAGAATGCTCTGGGCAAGCGGTCCCTTATACGGTACCCTGCCCTCTACGCCCTCGGGAACGAGCTTGGTAGATTTCACGCCCGCCTGGAAATACCTGTCTTTTGTACCTTGCTCCATCGCCCCGATAGAACCCATGCCCCTGTAAACCTTATAACTCCGCCCCTGAAAGAGGACTATTTCACCAGGGGATTCATCGGTACCCGCAAACAGACTCCCTATCATCACAGAATAGGCCCCAACCGCGAGTGCCTTTGTTAAATCTCCGGAATACTTTATTCCGCCATCCGCAATAATCGGGACTCCCGATTTCTTTGCAACCTCATAACAGTTCTTTATTGCGGTAATCTGCGGCACACCCGCACCCGCTATTATTCTCGTTGTGCATATCGATCCGGGACCTATGCCGACCTTAATGCCGTCCGCTCCCGCTTTTATAAGGTCGCGGGCAGCTTCCGCCGTAGCGATATTGCCTGCGATAACATCAACGTCGAATTTCTTTTTCAAAGCCTTCAGCATAGTAAGAACAGGAGTTGTATGTCCGTGAGCAGTATCTATCACAATCACATCAGCCCCTGCCTTTACGAGAAGTTCCGCCCTTCGTAAAGAATCTTCACCGGTGCCTATCGCAGCTCCGACGCAAAGTCTTCCGACGGCGTCCTTGCTCGCATTGGGATACTTTTTCCTTTTCTCGATATCCTTTATCGTGATCAGTCCTTTGAGAATGTTGTCTTTATCCACTATCGGAAGCTTTTCTATTTTGTACTGGTGTAAAATCTTCTGGGCTTTATCGAGGTCCGTACCTACGGTCGCCGTAATCAGTCTCTCCTTAGTCATCACCTGGGAAACCTTTTTATTAAACTGGGTCTCAAAGCGAAGGTCCCTGTTTGTTATGATCCCGATAAGCTTTTCTCTTTCTGTAACGGGCACGCCGGATATCTTGTATTTTTGCATCAGGGCAAGCGCTTCAGCGATCGGCGCACCCGGCGCTATCGTTATCGGATCCAGTATCATGCCGCTTTCGGATTTCTTCACCTTGTCGACCTCCGACCTCTGCCTTTCCGGACTCATAGCCCTGTGTATCATACCCATGCCGCCTTCCCTTGCTATAGCTATCGCGAGATCAGCCTCTGTAACAGTATCCATCGCAGCACTGACTATCGGGATATTGATCCTGATAGTCCGGGTGAGCTGGGTAGATATGTCAACATCCTTGGGAAGGATCTCCGATTTAGCCGGCACAAGAAGCACATCGTCGAATGTCAAACCTGTCTCTAAAGCATCATCAAGCATTATTGACTCCCGAAAAATTTTTTATAATTTTATCATTATAACAGTTTGTGCGGCAAAATTGACATTTACGGGTTTTACTTTTGATCCTCCGGACACTCTTGCGGCCACCTTTCTTCAACACAATTCCGTGAACAACCGTACTTTTTTACTTTTTCGTGTCACGCGCGCAGATAGGCTTTTATGATAAAATATAAATCTTTAGTTCGATATGCCAAAAAACATACGTAATTTTTCCATTATAGCCCATATAGACCACGGCAAGTCTACGCTTGCCGACAGGCTCCTGGAGTATACCGGCGCCCTCAGCAAAAGGGAGATGACCGCCCAGGTCCTTGATTCGATGGACCTCGAAAAAGAGAGGGGCATTACCATAAAAGCCCATGCGGTAAGACTATTGTACAGGGCTGACGATAGTAAGGATTATATTCTTAATCTCATAGATACTCCGGGACACGTTGACTTTTCCTATGAGGTTTCGAGGAGTCTTGCCTCATGCGAAGGCGCCCTCCTCATTGTCGACGCTTCTCAGGGTGTAGAGGCGCAAACACTTGCGAATACCTATCTTGCATTAGAGCACAACCTTGAAATCATCCCGGTGATAAATAAGATAGACCTGCCGAATGCAGATCCGGAAAAAACGAAAGAACAGATAGAAGAAGCGATCGGCCTCGACTGTTCCGAGGCTATTCTCGCCAGCGCGAAAGAAGGGATAGGAACGAAGGAAATCCTTGAATCCATTGTGAAAAAAATACCGCCTCCGGAAGGAGATGACGACAAACCCTTAAAGGCATTGATATTCGATTCATGGTTTGATAATTACCAGGGCGTTATTGTTCTTGTCAGGGTATTTGAGGGGACAGTCATCCCCGGCAAGAAAATCACACTGATGGCGACTGGAGGACTCTTCGAGGTGTCCCAGGTAGGTATCTTTTCACCGAAGATGGAGGCCGTTCCTGAACTTACATCAGGAGAGGTCGGCTATATCATAGCGGCCATCAAAAAGGTCACCGACACCAAAATCGGTGATACGATAACCGATGCGGACAACCCTGCAAACGAACCCTGCCCGGGATATAAGGATATAACGCCGATGGTTTTCTGCGGGTTCTATCCTACCCAATCGCATCAATACGAAAATCTCAGGGACGCACTCAATAAATTAAGGCTGAACGATTCTTCCTTTGTCTATGAGCCCGAGACGTTTATGGCCCTTGGCTTCGGATTCAGATGCGGCTTCCTCGGACTGCTCCACATGGAGATCATAAAGGAAAGGCTTGAACGTGAATTTGACCTCTCTCTTTTAAGCACCGCACCCACGGTCGTTTATCGGGTAACGAAAACAGACAAAACGGTCCTTCAGGTAGATAATCCTGCATTATTACCCGAAACCTATGAGATGATCGAAGAACCCATTGTTCTTGCAACTATTTTTGTCCCTTCGGATTTCATCGGTCCCGTTCTTGATTTATGTCAGGAAAAAAGAGGTATCCAGAAAAACTTTACTTATATCGGAAAGGACAGGATAAAGGTCGAATACGAACTGCCGTTGAACGAGATCCTCTGGGATTTTTACGACAGACTGAAATCGATCTCTAAGGGTTATGCCTCCATGGACTATGAGTTTGTCGGTTATACGGAATCCGATCTTGTGAAACTGAATATCCTCCTGAACGGTGAAGCTGTTGATGCGCTTTCCCTGATAGTTCATAAGGACAAAGCATACTACAAAGGCCGCGAGCTGGCTGAAAAACTGAGGGGGATTATTCCCCGCCAGATGTTCGAGGTGGCCATACAAGCCGCGATTGGAAATAAAATTATAGCGAGGGAGAGCGTTAAAGCGATGAGGAAAGACGTCATCGCAAAGTGCTACGGCGGTGATATAACGCGGAAGAGAAAACTCCTCGAAAAACAGAAAGAGGGGAAGAAGAGGATGAAGCAATTCGGAAGGATTGAATTACCCCAGGAGGCCTTTCTGGCGGTGCTGAAGGTGAAGTGATACATCTCCTTCTATAGATAGTGAGTCCAGCGGACTTGCCGGCGCATTCTTCATATCGCGCAACACGTATTCCAGCTATTGCTGTCAAATCTGCATAAAACGCATAAAACTACTACAATTTTACTACAGTGTTAAAAAGGTAATATTAGCCGCATTTTTATGAAAAGCTGTTTTCATATCTGGTATAATGCCATTAAGACAATTAGAGGAGGCAAGGCATATGAATTGGAGAGAATATATTGAAAGCACTCCTGATGTGCTTCGAGGGAAGCCACGGATTAAGGGCACAAGGATACCGGTTAGTTTGATTCTCGGATATCTTGCTGCCGGTAATACTGTCGAAAAGATTATTCAGGAATTCCCTGATCTGAACAGGGACCAGATTTCTGCATGTCTCGATTTTGCCCGTGATTTATCAGAATTTGAAGCTGTAGCTGTATGAGTTTGCGGTTTTTCGCAGACCAGTGCATCTCAAATTTCATCATTGATACCCTTCAAGCTGCAGGTCATAAGGTTTTTCGATTAAAGGAGCATATCTCTCCGGATTCGCCTGATTCAATAGTCATCCAGAAAGCCGGAGAATTGGATTCAATTTTAATTTCCCTAAACGGAGATTTTGCGGATATCGTAATGTATCCTCCATCTCACTATAAAGGGATTTTTGCATTACAGGTAAGAAACCACCCTGAGATAATTTCACAACTTATGCAAAGATTGCTGAAATATTTAACTGTCAACACTGACATGGATTATTACAGCAGGAAATTGTTCCTTATAGAAGTCCATCGAATCAGAATCAAGCAATAGAGAAAATTTAAAGCGAGTCCAGCGGACTTATCGGCGCATTCTTCATGTCGCGCAGGACATGGGTATAAATCATGGTCGTCTCGACGCTCTTGTGACCCAACAGGTCTTGTATCTCCCGAATATTTACTCCGCTCATGAGAAGGTGTGTTGCAAAGGTATGCCTGAGCGTGTGAACCGTCGTATGTTTCACGATGCCAGCCTTCTTAACCGCATTTGCGAAGGCGGACTGAATAGCTTTGTCGCTGATGTGGTGTCTCCTCACTTTTCCGCTCCGGGGATCCACTGATAATTTTGCAGACGGGAAGACGTACTGCCAGCCAATCTGTCTGCCCGCGTTCCGGTATTTTCTCGCCAAGGCATCGGGAAGATAAACTTCTCCATATCCCGCAGCAAGGTCTTTTTCATGAAGCAATTTCACTTTTTCAATATGAGCGCGCAGATTGTCTTTGACAGATGCGGGGAGAACAGTCGAACGGTCTTTGTCACCCTTCCCGCTCCTGACTGTAATAATATTCATATCGAAATCCACATCCTTTACGCGCATCCTTGCAAGTTCCATGAGCCGCAACCCAGAGCCGTATAGCATATGGGCAAGCAGAAGGGCTGTGCCCGACATGTGTTTAAAAAGAGACTTAACCTCTTCTATAGAAAGCACCACAGGCAGTTTCTGCCCGCGTTTGGCCCTCACCGTTTCACTGAGATCACCAACATCAGCTTTGAGAACATCACGGAAAAGAAAAAGGAGTGCATTGAACGCCTGATTCTGGGTTGAAGACGACACGCGCCTCTTCACTGCAAGATGGGTCAAATAATTCTTTATATCCTCAGATTCCGGTCGCCCCACTCTCACACCTTTGATCTCCTTCAGGTACTGAAAAAACCGATTTATCCAGTCGATATACGTGCGCTCCGTGCTATACGAATAGTGTTTCACGCGGATAAGGCGTTTGGTTTCCTCTATCAAACGTCCGGCATTAAACTCTTCTATGCCTGCCGACCCAACTCCCCCGAATTTCGGATTTATGTCTCCTTTGTAATTTACAACATAAAGCCTTACAGCCTCTTCGGCCTGCTTAATCTGCCAGTCCGCAATTCTCTGATCGGTCATCAGAGACTGACGAAATTCCGTGGCAGCCGTGGGAAAGTCAGTTCCGGCCCGCTCATTGCAGAAGGCAAGGAATCTCAAAGCCCAGTATGCATAGAAAGGAATGTTCTTCTCCGGTGCAAGCTTATGGGAAGATAGGAAAGCCTGAAACTCCGGCAAAACGCATTTACTCTTAGGTTCTGACATTTTTCCCTGGATATACGAAGTTCGTTTTTACTGATATTACCGGCATAAAAAGAAGTCGCGAAAATTTAACCCTTTGTTTTTTAATAAATTAACATTGATTTTAGCAAATGATAATGTTATTTTATACTAAAATTTAGGAAGTTCGT
>CAVZMO010000032.1:0-58260 GCA_963776195.1 Thermodesulfovibrionales bacterium | reverse complement strand
GGCGCATTGTAAAAGTGATGAGTGGCGCTATATTATTTTTTTCGCTGAGCATGGTAATCCAAAACAAGGTTTATTCTCTCACCGCTTTCTGGAATGGGTTTCTGTTTTTTTCCTTGGGAAACGTTCTTGGCTCTTTAATTTTCTTCGTTATCAAAAAAGGGGAAATGGCTAAGCGCTTACTTGTGCTTAATCGAAAATATTTTATTTTATTTCTTGTGACAGAACTCATTACCTTGACCGGAGTTGTATGTTCTCAGAGAGCAATAGCTTTGAGCCCTTCCGTCTCTTTCGTAGCTGCTATTGAGAGCACTCAGCCGGCTTTCATTATGATCGGTAGTGCTATCCTCTTCACTATTTTTGCCACTTTCTCAATAAGCAGAAAAGAAATGATGAAGAAAATATATAAGGAACAAATGATTGGGTCAGTCACAAAAGTATTGGCCGTAGCAATAATGGGATTTGGAATTTATTTAATAAACAGATAGATTCAATTTCAAAAACGGTTCACTTTTTGGATTCGTGGGCGACAAATTTACGGAAAAGACTTGACAATACCGATAAGAATTATCAAAATCAACCTACCAATCATTGCATAAAAAGGGGGTAACTATGCAAAAGATTATTTCCAATCTTATACCAATAATAATCTTAGGGTTTCCTGCCATTATCGGAGCAGCAGTTTACTTCTTCAAATATGATAAGGCTGTTTCATGGGTTGACTCTGTCAATGGCTGGTTTCTCAGGAAGAAGGAAGCGGCATCACAAAAAACTGGAATTGTTAGCAGATGGTTCTTCAGGCCGGTTTTGTGGGTATTGGCAAAGATCATGGAGATGACCGAGCAGACCAAGGATCAATATTTGCGGACAGCAATCAGGATTACTTCGTACCTTTATTTTATCGGTATAGCTCTTTACATATCAATTTCGATTGTTGTAGGGATTGCAATATTGATTATTGCTCTATGGATCATTGGCGAATTACTGGCTGGCGACAGCGGTACTTCCTACACCACTCGGAGAACGGTAAGCAGAGTCAAAGACAAGTCGCTTTATGATACCAGCGGCATTCTCAATAAAAAAGTTGGTAGAATTGACGAAGATGGAAATGTTTATGATACTTCAGGCATTTTTGCCAAGCAGATAGGCAAAATTGATGAAGATGGGAAAATCCTTGATTCAACCGGTGTTTTTGATAAACAGGTTGGTCGGATTGATGAGGAAGGCGGAATTCATGATACAACAAAAGTATTTGATAAAAAGGTTGGTCGAATTGATGAAGACGGAAACATTCACGATACAACGGGTATATTAGATAAGAAGATAGGCAAAGTTGATAAATAATCAAGGCTTATTATCGTCTTCAGCTAAAATTGACGAAACGTAGCACAGACTAAATATTATGGGAGAGGGCCAAGACAAGATGATTCCATTCTTACAAAAGCACAAATCTAAATGGGAGAATGAAACTCCCTGTTTTGTCGTCAATTCAAAAGCACTCATCGGTAACATTTCTCTTATAAAAGAAGCGTTGAAAGGGGAAATTGCTTATTCACTTAAGACTAATCCTCACGAAGAAATTATGAGAATGGCTACTGCTTCAGGCTGTAGCTTTTTGCTTTCTTCTGTAGGGGAAGTTGAAAATTTGGCGAGACAGCACAAGACTCCCATGAGGAAAGTTATCTTTCAATCTCCGAGCCTTACTCACGAGCAGTGCAGTAAGATAAGAAAGCACGGTATAACGAAATTTATTGCTGACTCCCATGATCAGCTAAGAATACTTCTGAATCATATCAAACCGGGTGATAACGCAGAATTACTCATACGTATAAATACAGGTATCAAGGTCAAAAATCCAGCACTTTCTTATGGCATGGATTCATATTTGGGATTTCCCTTGCATGACGCGAAAAAGGTCTTAAAGACACTGAATGCTTTGCGGAAAAAGAGGGCGATCAAATTAGGCATTCATAACCACCTTATTTCTCAAAATACTTACTTGGACATATGGAAGAAGAATTTAAAGTCTATTACAGACTTTGTATTAGCGATGAAAGCCGAAGGGATAAGAATCGACACAGTCGATTTTGGAGGTGGTTACCCAGTTGAGTATCTGAGCCCGGTCCCTCAGTTAAGCGAAATATCTGCACTAATAGGAAATGCCCAAAAGAGGATTTCTGCTGCATGCCCCGATATGCATTACATATTTGAGCCGGGAAGAAAACTTATCGCTGAAGCGGTAACGCTCGTGACAAAAGTTGTTCATACGAAAAAGTTTCTCGATAAAAATGTAGCTATCCTCGACTGCTCCCTCTATAGCCACTCGCTCGATACATTGATTGTTAACCTATGTTTACCTGTCGAAAAATTCAAGAAAGGCAAGAATGATAAGAATCTAAAATCTTATACCGTGAGGGGAAGCACACCAGATTCCAGAGATGTCTTTTGTCGAGAAGTCAGCTTGCCGATGCTAAAATGTGGGGATCATCTAATTTTTGTGAGATGTGGAGCATATACCTTTGGGTCTGATTTTATTTCGTTGTCGAAAGCAAAATATATTGTGATATAGCCTTTTACAGATAGCCCCACTTTTGTAAGTTTCCCTTATCTTCAGCAGTAAATTTCGCGCCGATGTCATTCCTGTAAAACATTTTTGGTATATGAATATTCTCAAGTATGATGCCAGCCTTTTCCCTTGCTTCTTCCACGGTATTGCCGGTACTTGTCACATAAAGAACGTATCCCCGATCGTCCGAGATGTAAAATTGTTGACCGTCCCTATTTATTCTGAGAGACACATCCTCAAAATGAATATGCTTTAAGAGGTCACGCGATCTAATTTTTTCACTGAAATAAATAGGCAGGCCGCGCGGGGAAACATATCTTTCCGATTTCGTGAAAGGAAAGGGCTGGCTGGTAGGTACAGTGACTACCACTACAATGCCAAATCCTCTTTTCCATTTTAAGTCATATGGGTATCCATCCGCCAAAGCCTTAAGAAATTCACCCCACGAAGACACATGAAGCTCGCTCTGCAGATGAACAATGGGAGATCCAAACCGAGCAGTCGCTTCCAGAGGATATGCTCCAGTTTCGTTAATAATGCAGTTAATATCTATATCTCCCTTGAAGTTGATCTCTTGCAGAAATGGTTTTAATTTGGCCAATGTCTTTTGAAATAACTTATTGCCCTCGTTGTCATCAAACCACGCGAGGGTTCCCATTTCACTTGTTGATGGTCCTAAATCCCCAGGAAAATATTTCTTGTGCTCGATGTTTATTTCTATTGGACCGACCCAATCATTACCGTTAAAATATCTGCCGGCAGCAAACTCTATTCCATCAATTTTTTGTTGAAGAGAAATTACACTACCTTTATATTTCGTTTGTTCCTTATAATTTTCAAGAACAGCAATGACATCTTCCCCGTTTTCCAACACGCCGACATAATTGAAACTCTTGAAGCCGGTTCCTGAATAGTTTTGTTTGATTACCCACTTGCCTTTATTCTTTTTAATAAAGCGGATTGCCTTGTCTATACTGTTAAAGTTCACAAGTGGTACAGTGCTTAAACCATACTGCTCGAATATTTTCGCCCCGTATACCCTGTCATTTTCTAATCTATCTCCTAATTCACACCCGCCTACCACCGAATAACCTCTTTTACGAAGGGCATCTTGAAGTTTGCCATGGCTGCAACTGTCAAAGACGATAAGCCCTTTCTTACCAACCCACTCAAGTTCTTTTCGCCAATCACTTGTCTTTGGAACCATGTTTCCAAAATTTCCCCGTCTTCCTTTATCTTTGATAAAGAGCTTAACCTTATGCCCCTCTTTTGTAAGAAGATACGCAACATTTCCTGCCACAAGATCTTCTGATATAAAAAGTATATTCATATCAATCTGCCTTTCCCCTTTCTCCCACAAAAAGCACCGCGATAATTTTTTTGTCGCCAAAACTTCCGGACTCGCGGATGAATGGTTAATTATATCAAATCACGGAGCTGTGATATTTACAAAGAGCATGACGGGAGGTAGAAATAAGGGGCATGGCTGCATTCATGCTCTCGGGACTTCTCCTAGCATTCGCAATCAGTTCCTGTTTTCCTCCACCGTGCTTTTATCTATTCGAAGCATTACAAGAAGAGACAATATTATGAGACCAATTGGTATCACGAGGGCCAGGACATGAACAAATGGCGTCCAAGGTGTCCGTATCAGCAGATTTCAAAGTGGATATCTTCAGCGTTGTTATTACTTGATCTTGAAAATTATCGTATATAAGGCACACCCTTTGAAAAAGAATATTCGGCACGCGACTTAGGGAGAGCCATAAGGGTCAGGTCTACACATTGCACAAGCCAGATGTTTTTCCTCACAAATTCCTCGGTATCTCAATCAACATCGACTTGTCAGTCTCAGCCGCGCTCACACGTCATTATAAGTTGCATACACATTGCACAAGCCAGATGTTTTTCCTCACAAATTCCTCGGTATCTCAATCAACATCGACTTGTCAGTCTCAGCCGCGTCGACACGGTCATTATAAGTTTCAAGAAGCCGTCTAAAACCGTTTTTCAGTTTGTCTCTTGTGAAATAAGACAACTCCTCTATATTCTGCCCGACAAAGGACTCTATAGATTCAACCGCTATACGCCCCGGAACCATAAGCTCGGCATTTTGCCTGGCCCCCGTTACCGCCCTTTCTGGTACGAGCAGAAAAACTCTGTATCCATTTTCAAGATTGTGTTTGCATTTTTCATAAACGCCGATCATGGGCGCGACCGTCACATGAAACGCCGTGTCGCCGATATAAAAATCTCCCGGTCTGCCTAACTGCTCCTTGTCGGTGCAGCTTTCAGATTGCCTCTTCTTCATCATATCTCCGATTCAGGAACCACAATCTCTTTTCCGCATCCTGGGCACTGATATAGCCCCTTCTCCTCATCTATTGCGGCGAATCTCAAGCCTATGTCAAGGCCCGGTTTTGATCGTTTCACAACAATCAAGAATCCTTCGAAAGTTACATCTTCCTCGATATCGCAGCAGGGGCACGAGAGTAGTTCTCTGTCATCGCAAAACAGGCCCAACCGTCTTTGCTGATCTTTGATCTTTCGTATTTGCTTAGCAAGAGCGTGCATTCCGGCTGGAATTTGCGCTTTCCTCATGGACTTATTCGCTTCGCGAGTTTGTTCAAGTCAGCATCGAAGGTAAAAAGGTAGTCACCGGCGGCCACGGCCTTGGCGCATAAGATACAGTCAACAATGTCAAGACTTTGCTCCGAGAACAGGGACAAAGCCCGGATAAGCTCCTGCTGGTCATCATTTGCAATCCCCTTATAGCGCAGGAGATCGATCAGGCTCCTCGCGGCCCGGTTCCGGGGAACCTTGTATATCTTCGTCAGGACATAGATACATTCGGCGATCACGCTTTCGTGGATAATGGCCCTGACTCCGCCGTTTTTTACTTTGTCGAAGAATTCCTTCGCCCTCGCATGCAGGGTGGGCTCATCTGCAATGAGATAACGGACGATGGTGTTGGTGTCAGGAAGACTTCTTGCCGGTCTTTTCACGGACAGCCACCTCCCACGCCCTGTCTTTCATCTGCTTCATGGACACGCCGGGCTTAACGTTGCCGGCGTATTCACTGAGTGAACCGGCAGCATCCCGCACCGGTTTCACCATGACGGTATCATCCACCACCTCGAAATAGACGGCATCGGCCTTGAGCTTCTCCCGAATTTCCTTAGGGATCGTCACCTGCCCCTTCCTCGTGATCTTGACTGCTGCAGTCGTCATCTCAATTCACCTTACCTTTCTAAATAGCATTACTTACTATAATAGTAGTACTATTTAGAGGTGTTGTCAATTCCTACGGTTTCCCCCGGCGACTGCCCCTTTTCATCATACTCCGATCCTCTTCAGGATTGCCTTGAGCGCGGCATCGGTGGCTTTCGCGTCCTCCTCCAAGGCGTTCAACTCCTCCAGACCGCAATAGGCCGGTACTCCTCGCCCGCTCCATTGTGGATATAACGGCTGGGGGATATGTTGAAATCGTTCTTTGCGATCTCGTCCCGCTTGACAATGCGGGCGGCACGGGTGCGAATTTCGTCAAGAAGTCCTTCGCGCCATAATGAGCTCTTTGGCATTAGTTACTGTGAGCAGGTGATATCAGAATTCTCATCACTGAAACGGTTGTTTGTGGCTGAAGTGCGCGCTTTTCGATCACTCCGGCAGGAGTCTATAATCATTGGAATATATAAGCAGGCTACGGGGTCTAAAATATCATTCCCATCAAGGGAGATGGCATCGTTAAGAATTTCTTCCTGTCTTCCATTTGATTTCTCACTGATTCATCGATTATTGTAATCTGGATTAACGCCACTATGATTAAAAAACTATGGATATATATTCCTCGCGCCTCAAAAATATAAGGCGCTCCATCATCAAGAAAGGGCTTGACGGCTTCCTTGTAACGGACATAAACAACGTCCGTTATCTTACCGGGTTTTCAGGTTCATCGGGATTCCTCCTTATTACAAGGAAGGAAAATTTCTTTGTAACAGACTTTAGATACAAAGAACAGTCGGAAAAGGAAGTAAAGGGATGGGATACCATCATCGAAACGGGGAACAGGATAAAGATAATACAGGACCTCTCTAAAAAGAATGGGCTTGGAAAGCTGGGTTTCGAATCTTCCGTGTCTTATGAGTTTTTTAAAAAAATATCCGGCATAGGCACAAGTCTGAATGCCTTCAAAGGACTCGTCGAGAAACTAAGGGAAATAAAGGATGGGGCCGAGATCGATTCCATCAAGAAAGCAGTGGAGCGTGCCGAGGCTGCTTTCCTCGAGGTGAAACCATACCTGAAAGAGGGGACAAGAGAGATCGCGATAGCCCTGAGACTTGAAGAAAGATTAAGAAAGAAAGGCTGCCGTAATATTCCCTTCGAAATTATCCTTGCGTCAGGTCCGAATTCAGCCATGCCTCACGCCCGGCCGACCGAAAAGAAATTGAACAAGGGGGACCTCGTGATCGTAGACTGGGGCGGAGAGGCTAACGGGTATTATTCCGATATGACGAGGACGATTCTCGTTAAAGGGGGCCGGGGACACGGTAAGAAAAAAGAGATTTATGACACCGTATTGGGAGCAAACAAGAGAGCTATTGCCTGTGCCGCCCCGGGGGTGCAATCGAAAGAGATAGACACGGCTGCAAGAAATTTTATACGAAAAGCCGGCTATGGTGAATTCTTTGGCCACGGCACCGGCCATGGCGTAGGCATTCAGGTCCATGAAGCACCGCGTATATCGTGGAATCAAAGACAGGTTGTTAAAGAAAATATGGTCTTTACCATCGAGCCGGGTATTTATGTGCCGGGGGTTGGAGGAGTGAGGATAGAGGACATGGTGGTGATAAGACCGGAAGGCCATGAAGTCCTCACGGGCTTATCCAAAGAATTAGATATTATTTAGCACAACCTGTCTTACTGCTTTAGTCTGTCGACTATCTCTTTAATCTTCGGCAAGGCCTCGATCGCTGCCTTTTCACCCTCGAGTACCGCTTCGTGCCTCTTTGAAAAATCGGCACTACCTATATAGCCCACTTTGGGTTTTATAACGACATCCGCCCTGGCAAGCTGAATGGCCGAAAGTTTGGCATTCATGATGCTTATTGATTGAAGTATCGTCTCGATAGTATTCGCAGGCGTCGAGGATGCTTCCGTATCGCCCGAAATATCAACTGCGATAACGACGTTTGCGCCGAGCCGTCTCGCTGCCTCGACAGCCACCGGGCTCACGACTCCCCCGTCAACATACATTCTTCCGCCAATAGATACAGGCCTGAAGATCCCGGGGATTGAGCAACTTGCCCTGACGGCAGTGCCCGTATTACCGCTTCCGAACACCATTTCTCTTCCGTTCCGGATATCCGTAGCAACGGCATAAAAAGGTATCCTCAGCTTTTCTATGGGAGTGTTTCTCAGTATGTAATTTACATATCCCTCAAGTTTCTCCCCCTTTATAAAACCGTTGTCAGGGATCGTCAAATCGACAATATCGTCCTTCTCCAAGGCAAAGGACAGCTTCTGAAGTTCAAATGCATTGAAGCCGTAAGCATATAATGAACCGACGAAACTTCCCGCACTTGTGCCGACTATCATGTGAACGGGAATTTTATTGGATTCAAGCACCTTGAGTACGCCGATATGGGCAAAACCCTTTGATGCTCCGGCGCCAAGAACTACAGCGACCTTTGCCTGCTTGTGAGTCGGCTGGATTCCCTTTGGAGCACAGGAAAAGATGAAGAAGATGAGGAACAAAGATGCTGCGAAAAGACACCCTCCTTTCATTCCTCCTTTGGCAAGGTGGAATACGGAGAGGTATTTTGCATCATTTTTTTTATAGTTCAAAAGACCCATACGTATAAAATTAACTCTTACGTCCCCTATTTGTCAAAACAGTTCTTCATGTCTTCGGAAGTTTTATTTCGTGCTACAATTGTTTTTATGGTCCTTGTTTCTGCAAAAGGTTTGACAAAGTATTATAACTCGCTTAAGGCGGTAGACAACGTCGATTTTGAAATAATGAGGGGAGAATGTTTCGGCTTTCTCGGTCCGAACGGCGCGGGCAAGACAACGGTAATGCGTATTATTTACTGCTTCATGCCGCCGACCTCGGGAGAAGTCAGGGTGTTCGGCATGGATGTAACGGAAAATCCAAGTGACGTTAAGGCGCGAATCGGGGTTATGCCGCAGGACGACAATCTCGATCCTGATCTTACCGTAATCGAAAATCTTGTTGTCTATGCGCGGTACTTTGATGTCCCCGGAAAAGTTTCTTCACCTATTGCATGGGAGCTTCTCGATTTCGTTGAAATGAAGGACAAGGCAAATGTGAAGATCGACGCCCTATCGGGTGGAATGAAGCGGAGACTCATACTCGCCAGGTCGTTGATCAATAATCCCGAGCTTTTGATACTCGATGAGCCGACTACCGGTCTCGATCCCCACAGCAGGCGCTCCGTGTGGGACAAGCTGAATTATCTCAAGGCAAAAGGTACGACCCTCATACTCACTACCCACTACATGGAAGAGGCGGAAATACTCTGTAACAGGGTCGCGATCATGGATGCGGGAAAGATCATAACTATCGATACTCCCTCAAGACTTACGGGTCTCCATGGGGGAAATCTTGAAAGTGTTTACTTGAAATTAACGGGAAGATCTTTGAGAGATTAGCATTAAAATAATGAAAATAAGGCGGGCATTCAGAGTGTGGCAGAGGCATCTGACGGTTTATACCAAGCTCTATAAATCTAGCATAGTCCTTAATTTTGTCGAACCCGTCCTTTATCTCGCGGCTCTGGGACTCGGCCTGGGTGCGTTCGTCAGAGAAATAGAAGGAGTGCCGTATATCAAATTTATCGCACCGGGCATTATCGCATCTTCTTCCATGTTCGCTGCTATTTATGAGTGCACGTACGGCACTTTTGTCCGCATGACTTTTCAGAAGACATTCGACGCTATACTGGCGACACCCGTCAACCTGGAAGACCTTGTTGCAGGAGAGCTCATGTGGGGAGCAACGAAAAGCCTGCTCTACGGCACAATAATCATTATCGTAATATCTCTCTTCGGGCTCGTGGATTCACCGTTGATAATCTTCGCCATTCCCATTCTCTTTATAAGCGGTCTTATTTTTGCCGAGATCTCGGTTATTTTTGTCGCAATCATCCCGGGCATCGATTCCTTTAATTATTTCTATACCCTTTTGATGACCCCGATGTTCCTTTTCTCGGGCATATTTTTCCCCTTGGACAATCTGCCGCCCCTTGTTTTGAGGATCGCCTTCTTTACGCCGCTTTATCATCTGGTAAATATCTGCAGAGGATTAGCATCGGAGAAAATCACTGTGCCTGCATGGGATATCGTGTGGATACTGGTTGTCGCTCTCCTGCTCGCTCCCTATCCTTTCAGACTCATGAGGAGAAGAATAGTGAAATGATCGCAAGCACGGCAAAAAGTTATTATCGAAGTACGATATAGAAAGGTGGTTTGCTGCCGATCACACCAACGGAAAGCACATTGCTTGCTAACTGTTTTTTCTCAGCATCGTCTGGACCATTTCTGTGACACCCCGGAAATCTATTTTGCCGCTTCCCATTTTCGGAAGGTCTTCTATGACGACAAATTGTTTAGGCAGGGCGATATTGGGAAGCTGTTCCGACATTTGCTTCAATATTTTCCGCTCCTCCACCTTTTGGGTCACTGCCGCGACTATCTTTACCCCCTTGAGTGCATCGGGTATTTCCACCACTGAACAGGAAACACCCGCCGGAAGAATTTTTTGGAGTACATCTTCCACCCTAACCAGGGAAACCATTTCGCCACCGACCTTCACAAACCTCTTCAGCCGGCCGGCATGCCACAGAAAACCATCTTTATCGAGGAACCCCATATCGCCCGTGTCATACCAGCCATGACAGATGCGCATTGACGTCTCCTCGAAATCATCGAGATAACCCTTCATTACTAAATCACCCTTCACAAGAATTCGGCCGGTCTTTCCGACACCGCATTCCTTGCCGGTTTCATAGTTTTCGATGCGGACCGTAACGCCGGGAAGCACTTTCCCGACACTTCCCGACCTATTGTGTTCAGGGGTGTTTGTCGAGATGACCGGTGAAGTCTCTGTGGTGCCATAGCCCTCAAAAATTGTAATGCCGTGCTTTTCGATAAATTCCTCCCTCAGCGTGTCCGGACATTTGTCAGCACCACTCACAACAAGCCGTACGCTTTTGAAATCGCCGGGCTCCGCTTTGCGGAGATACCCCCAGAGAAAACTCGGGGTGCCCACCATCACCGTCGGTCTTTCTTCATGAAGGACGGTACAGATCATTTTGTAGTCAAGCGGATTCGCGTATGCGACGATAGTCATGCCGAAATACAAAGGGGTCCAGAGGTTAATCGTGAGGCCGAAGACATGGAAATAGGGAAGGTTTGCAAGGAGGATGTCATGATCGTACATCTTCACCACCCTGTTGAAGCTCTTGATGTTTGAAGATATGTTGCGATGGGTCAACTGGACCGCCTTGGGATCTTTCTCACTCCCGCTTGTGAACAGTATCACAAGGTTATCATCTTCTTGACCCCCGTGGATCAATTTCAGCATCAGGGGAACAGGCAGTTTTGCAATGAATGCGGCCTTCAACTTCTCTTTGGCAGAAATTGCCTCCATGATATCTTCAACAAAAACCATGCCTTCGACTACGGGGCATTTGATCTTCTCGAGGAGCGCTTTTGAAGTTATGATCGTCTTGAAATTGCATTTGTTCTGAGCGTAAACGGCGTTGTTTGCCGCGCCGGTGGAGTAATTGATCATGACCGGTGTTCTGCCGCTCATGAGGGCCCCGAGGACCGAAAGGGCACAGCCTGCCGAAGTCGGAATCATGATCCCCAGGAAGCCCTCATCAAACTTCTTGAATTTGTCCGAAAGGATCAGGGAGGCTATTAATGCCTTCGAATACGTAACCTTTCTGTCAGAGGTACGGTCAATAAAGGCGAGCTTATTGCCGTACCTCTTAGCAATCCTGACAAAGTGCTGATGGAGAAGCATCTAAAATTTCATACTCAGTTGTGCGCTCAAAATGTTTATGTGGGCATCAAAAGACCCTTTTAACCCGCCGCGTAACCTGTCCTCGTCCGTCAGCGCCTTGTCGATTTCCGGATCGTTCACAAAGAGATGTGAAATTTGACATAAGGCATGATGACATGCGCTCCGACAAGAAGCTGCTGTCCTCCGAGACGCGTCAAACCCGCCGGATTATAAAATATTGTTGATGCATCCTCAGCGACCGCGGCGCCTCCGGCGAACGCATTCCCCAGCCCACTGACACTCTGTTCGATCAGAGCAAACCCCGCCGCAAGGGCGGAACCGGTTGAGATGAAAACAACGCACAGAACAAACAGCAAAGCCCCCTTCCATCTGCACAGCAATTGACTCTTCATGCTCCCTCCCGAAAAAAAATATTTGCCCCGTAGCGTTACATATTTTTGAAATCAATGTCAAGATAAAATACGATTAGCCTTGGTTCATGGAAAAAATCGCGAAAAATGCTAGAATATTACACTTTTAACGGGAGGTACCGATTTGATTTCAACAAGCGATTTTAAAAAAGGATTAAAGGTGGAATTTAAGGGTGAGCCCTGTGAGATAATGGACTTTCAGCACGTAAAAATGGGCAGGGGGGGAGCCATAATCAGGACAAAGTTAAGGAACATTAAGACGGGGGCCGTCCTTGAAGAAACGTTCCGGTCGGGAGAAAAATTAGAGAGACCCGGCCTTGAAGAAAAGACGATGCAATATCTGTATTTTCAAGACAACCATTATTATTTTATGGATCTGGAGACCTATGAACAGATCCCGTTGTCGGCTGTTCAACTCGGCGATGCAAAAATTTTCTTAAAAGAGAATATGAACGTCAAGATCCTCTATCACAAGGATGCGCCGATCAGCGTGGAAATCCCGACCTTTGTAGAGCTTGTGGTCGCAAAGACGGCTCCTGCCGGCTTCAAAGGAGACACCGCATCGGGGGGAGGAAAGCCTGCGACGCTGGAAACCGGGGCCCTGGTCAAAGTCCCGTTCCACATAAATGAGGGCGATACCATTAAGATCGACACAAGGACATCGGAGTATATAGAAAGGGTAAAATAATGGAACTTGAGGATTTAAAAGAACTTATAGAACTTCTCAAGGACTCGGACATTACCGAACTGCAAATAGAAAAAGAGGGGACAAAGGTCAAGATCAAGCGAGAGAAATTCTTTCAGTCTCTGGAAGTCCCGGTTCACAAACCGGCGGCCTTTCATGAAAAAACATCAGCCGAGACAGAGGAAGAGGCGCAGAGGCTTGTTACAATAACCTCGCCGATCGTCGGCACCTTTTACAGGGCTTCTTCTCCCGAAACAGATCCTTTCGTTGAATTCGGGGCAAAGGTAAGCAAGGGACAGGTTCTCTGTATTGTGGAAGCAATGAAACTCATGAATGAGATCGAAAGCGATGTTGACGGTATTGTCATAAAAATATTAGTCGAAAATGGACAGCCTGTTGAATACGGCGAGCCGTTATTTCTCATCGAACCCGTATAAGATGACATGGAACCAGCAATGCTTGCCCTGCATCTACCTTATCTGACCTATTCTGAAATTGACGAAATGAAACTATTCAAGAAAATTTTAATAGCAAACCGCGGCGAGATTGCCGTCAGGATTATCCGTGCCTGTAAGGAACTCGGGATAAAAACCGTTGCCGTCTATGCGGATATCGATAAGGAATCTCTCCATGTCCGCTTTGCAGACGAATCCGTATGCATAGGACCTGCGAATGTGACACAGAGTTATCTGAATATTCCTGCGATACTCAGTGCAGCCGAAATAACGGATTCCGACGCCATTCATCCCGGGTACGGATTCCTGTCGGAAAACCATCACTTTGCCGAGGCCTGCAATACATCGGGTATAACCTTTATCGGCCCTACTTCTGAAAATATCAGGCTTGGTGGTGATAAGGCCAAAGCCCGTCAGATAATGAAAAGGAAAGGCGTGCCCGTTGTCGCAGGTAGCGATGGGCCTGTTTTGAATGAGGAAATGGCCCTGAAAGTGGCGAAAAAGATAGGGTTCCCCATAATTCTCAAGGCCTCTGCAGGCGGGGGTGGCCACGGCATGAAGATCGTGAAAGAAGAAAAAGAGATCGATCAGGCATTTTATATGGCGCAGAGAGAAGCCTTAACGGCGTTCGGCAACAGTGAAATATATATAGAGGAATATATACCTGAACTGAGGCATGTGGAAGTGCAGATCGTGGCGGACAATAAGGGGAACACGGTCTATCTCGGCGATAGAGACTGTTCCATACAGAGAAGACATCAAAAGCTTATAGAGGAATCCCCTTCCCCCATTTCTTCAACGGAAAAATTCAGGAAGAGGATCGGCGAGCTTGGAGTAAAGGCCGCTCGTGCGATCAAATACAGGAATGTGGGTACTGTGGAATTCATTGTCGACGCGAAAGGCGATGTCCACTTTATAGAGATCAATACCCGTATACAGGTGGAACATCCGGTAACGGAGGCCGTTACCGGTATCGACATTGTAAAGGAACAGATAAAACTCGCTTCAGGGCTACCGTTGGAATACAAGCAGCACCAGATAAGACCATCAGGCCATGCTATAGAATGCAGGATTAACGCAGAAGATCCTGAACGGTTCATCCCTTCACCAGGCAAGATCACCTTTCTTTCCCTTCCCGGTGGTCCGGGCGTCAGAGTAGACACCGCGATCTACAACGGATATATCGTGCCGTCTCACTACGACTCCCTTATAGCCAAGTTGGTCGTACACGGAAAAGATCGAACAGAGGCGATTATGAAAATGAGGCGCGCGCTTGATGAGTTTATAATCGAAGGGGTAAAAACAACCATCCCGTTCCATAAAAAGGTCCTGAACCACCCTGATTTTATAAGCGGAAATTTCAACACGAATTTCGTCGACAAAATGAACAGTCCTCCGGAAAATGTCTAAATATCATGTACTTAGGCGGCCTGTGCCTTATTACCGACCGTAAGACATCTCGTCTCTCTTATGAAGATATGGTACTCGGAGCTCTCAAAGCGGGAGTCAGATGGATACAGTACAGGGATAAGGAGGGGTCAAGAGGAGAGATATTCAGGGAAACGGTAAAGCTTAGAAGTATAACGCGGAATTTTGATGCTCTTCTTATCGTTAATGATTATCCCGATATTGCCCTTGCTGCCGATGCGGACGGTGTGCACCTCGGCCAGAATGACCTGCCATTGAAGGAAGCCCGCGCAATAATGGGTAAAGACAAAGTCATCGGGATATCGACCCATACTTTGGAGCAGGCGATCGATGCCGGCAGATCAGGCGCCGATTATATCGGTTTCGGTCCGATATTTCGTACGGCAACAAAGGATGCAGGCAGACCGAAAGGAATATCTCTGCTTCACGAAATCAAAAGCGAGGTAAATACACCCATAGTTGCGATAGGCGGCATTGCCGTTAATAACGTCAGTGCGGTCATTAAAGCCGGCGCCGATGCCGTCGCAGTTGCATCAGCAATACTCAGAGGTGACATCAAAGAGAATGCAAAAAGGTTTTTGAAAATTCTTAGGTCATGTTCATAGCAATGGGAGGGGTTGATATGAAAAAGGTTCTATTTTTCTTGATATCTTTGTGCCTCATATCTTTCGGCTGCCAGAAAAAAGAAGATGTGGTGAAGATAGGCTTCGCCGGCCCCCTGACAGGCGATCAGGCAAAGATGGGCATGGATCTTAAGAACGGAGTATTACTTGCTGTCGAGGAGCGGAACAGTCAAGGCGGTGTCCTCGGTAAGAAGATCGAAGTGATATTCAGCGATGACCAGCATGATCCTAAACAGGCCGTCTCTGTCGCAAATAAGATGATAAACGAAGGTGTGGTTGGTATCATCGGCCATTTTAATTCAAGCTGTTCGCTGCCTGCGTCGGACGTATACAACCGCGCGGGGATTCCCATGGTTACCCCGGGATCAACAAATCCGCAACTTACAGAAAAGGGGTATAAAGGAGTATTCAGGGTATGCGGCAGGGATGACCAGCAGGGCCGGGTTGCGGCCGAATTTGTCCTGAATCATCTCAAGCTTAAGAGCGTTGCCATTCTCCACGATAAGACAACATACGGTCAGGGTTTCGCTGATGAGTTCAAGAGGTTTCTCGGGGATAAAGTTCAGGTAGTCTACTACGGAGGGATTGCCCAGGGCGATAAAGACTTTAAAATGGTTTTGACGACGGTAAAAAATAAAAATCCCGAGCTTATCTTTTTCGGGGGCATCTATCCTGAGGCGGGACTTCTTGTAAAACAGTCCAGAGAGCTCGGCATGAATGTTAAATTCATGAGCGGAGATGGCACGATAGATCCGAAGTTCATCGAGATTGCAGGGGCTGCGGACGCAGAGGGCACCTTTCTCACATTCAGTCCTGACCCGAAGAATATCCCGACGGCAAAAGCTTTTATCGAGCATTACCAGACGAAATACGGAGAGATCGGCCCATACTCTATTTATGCTTACGATGCAGCAAATATCCTGTTGGCCGCAATCAAAGCGGCAAATTCGACGGAAGGGAAATTGATCATTGATAAACTGCATTCCGTGGAATTTGATGTTGCCCTTGGTAAGATAAGGTTCGATACAAAGGGTGATGTGAAGACGTCGCCCTATGTGGTCTGGAACACAAAAGGCGGGAAGTTTGTCGAGTACTGGAAACCTTAAATGTGGAGGTCAGAACTGGGGTTAGAATGAAGATAGCTGTGAATACCGGAGGAGGCGACGCTCCTGGTCTGAATGCGGTCATTAGAGGTATCGTCCTTGCTGCTTATCAAAAGGGTTGGGAAGTTTTCGGCATAAAATATGGTTACCGCGGACTTGTTGATTCCAGGCAGATGATGCGGCTCACACCCGAATATGTCTGGGATATTACCAATATCGGAGGCACGATTCTCGGTACCGCCATAAAGGATGATCCCTTTGCATATCCTGTAAAAAACCCTGATGGAAATTTTGTGTTGACTGATATTTCGGACACGATTGTCTCAAACTTCAAGGCGCTGGGCTTCGACGCACTCATTGCCATTGGAGGAGACGGCAGCCTTCGCATTGCAGATAAATTTTTGAAAAAGGGCATGCCGATAATCGGTGTCCCTAAAACCATAGATAACGACATCAGCTCAACGGATGTCACCTTTGGATTCGACACCGCGGTGAACACGGCAACAGAAGCGATAGACAAGCTTCACACTACCGCAAAATCACACGACAGGGTTATGGTGGTTGAGGTAATGGGGAGATATGTCGGGTGGATCGCATTGCATTCGGGCATCTCCGGTTCCGCCGACGTTATCCTGATCCCGGAGATACCCTTCGATATCGAGAAGGTATGCAATAAGGTGAAGCAGCTCACCCTTATCGGTAAGGATTACGCTATCGTTGTTGTTGCAGAAGGCGCCAGGGCTATCGATGGCGAGATATCTGTCGTTGAAGAGAAGAAACCGGGAGCGGAAGCAAGGCTCGGCGGGATCGGTAAGAAGGTATCTGAAGAGATCAGAAGAAGAACGGGCAGGGAAACAAGGGACATCGTCCTGGGCCATTTGCAGAGGGGAGGAGCTCCAACGACCTTTGACAGGCTCCTTTCGCTGAGGTTCGGTGCAGCAGCTGTACGGTTTATCGAGGCGGGCAAGTTCGGACACATGGTAGCGGTCCGCTCAACCGAAATAATAGCAGTGCCTATTGAAGAGGCAATCGGTCAGATGAAAGCAATACCCCTTCACTCCGATATCATTCAGACAGCCAGATCTTTAGGCATAAGTTTTGGCGATTAAATTCGCCGGCAAAAATACAAAAAGAATCGAAGATCAGATGGCCGCTGATTTCGAAGATATTTCAGGTGTTACCTCTTGCGGGAATTGTGAAGTAGAATGTCGACCCTCTTCCAGGTTCCGACTCGACCCAAATTCTTCCACCGTGTCGCTCCACGATCTTCTTGCACGTCGCAAGACCGATCCCCGTACCCGGATACTCTTGCTTGCTGTGCAGTCGCCGAAAACTGTCAAATATCTCATCTGAAAACTTCGTCGGATTTGCGATGGACTGCACCGTCCTTATATGCCGCGTAGATAGGACACTCTTCCACAGGATACGGACTGCCATCCGCTTTTTTATAATGCCATATTGCATGACTATGTCCGCCTGTAAGTTCATCAACCGTATACCCCAGCATTTGAGCTGCGGCCGGATTAACAAATGTGTGGTTTCCATGGATACTCAAGCCGAAAATACCTTCCCCGGCCGCATTCAGAACAAGTTCATTTTGATGATTCAGCCTTGCGATCAGCTTCTGATTCTGCTTGCATTCGGATTCTTTTGATTCCAGCACTTCAATGCTTCGACGCAACTCCACTAACTCATCTATCAATTGACTTCTTGTCTTATTTTCGCTTTCATTCTTTCATATTAGTGTTTTTTTATCTGCTCAGAAAGGATAAAAGAAGGAACCGCCATTATTCCCGGACAGACAATTCACTGCGTCGGAATTAGCCTGCCGTTCATGTAATATTCTGCCCTGATCGTTTCCTCATTGCCGTCATAATAGGATATTATCTTGTCGAATCCCCTGACCCCGGCAAACTTGTCCGCATAGAGCGATTCCAGCTTTGTCACTCTTCCCTTGCCGTCATAATAGGATATTGTCTTGTAATACCCTTTGTCATCGGCAAACCTGTCCGTATAGAACGATTCCAGCCTCGTCACTTTTTCATTGTCGTCATAGTAGGCTACCGACTTGTAATACCCTTTTCCATCGGCAAACCTGTCCGTATAGAGCGACTCTATCTCTGTCATCTTCTCATTGTTGCCATAGTAGGCTATCGACTTGAAGCCCCCTTTTTCCCGGGCGAATTTGTCCGTATAAAATTGTTCTTCCCTTGACACTTCCCCGTTGCCGCCATAGTGGGCTATTGACCTGGAATACCCCTTTCCATCGGCAAACTTGTCTGTGTAAAAGTGTTCTACTTTAGCCACTTTTTCAGTATTGTCAAAGTAAATTATTTCTTTCAGGAGATCGTTATAATGCTCATCCTCCGGTCCGGGGATTGCCTCTACGGTCTTGCCACCGTATTCATTCTTTTCCACAACGATTTTCTGTTTTTCTGCTGCAACTGCGTCACCCAATAAGACCAATAAGTTAGCAAATAACAGCAAAACAACCTTGAGTGTTTTCATGCATTCTCCGTGTGAATACCAACGATTGACATTCAGGTCTTATCGAGAAGATCAACCACAGTTTTGAGAAGAAGGAAAAGAACGCCTTTATCTGCATCCGTCAGTTCATCACCTTCTCCCTCCTCTGATTCCTCCATAAGGGTGTCTACCACATACTTCATGACATATGGCTGTTTCGAAATCTGCATCTCGGCGATGCTATCGATAAACTTTGCATGGGCCCCTATCAAATTGCCCATCAGATCTTCGTTGGATTCATAGCAGCCGATAACCTCTTTGGATGTAACCTTTTTTATCCTATGCCGGGAGCCTTCAAAAATACGATAAACGACAAAAGCGATGTAAATAGCCAGTTCTCTTGCTTCAGGTTCCAGGTCCTCCGTCATCGCCATCAGGAAAGCCAAGATCTCCGGCTGGTTCTTGCCCATTCTCTGCATCTCTTTAGTCGCCTGATTCGGTCCCAATCCGGCGACTTCCCGCCAGGTCTTCTCAACAAATTCTTCCGATACGGTTTCCATAATGTTCACTCCCATTTTGGACAGAGTGTCGGGTACAGTCAAATTCTGCAGGCAATGTTTACATTTGAGAAAGATGCCATTGTTTTACCAAAAAGTCGGCTGTTTGAGGGTATCCTTTCTCCCGAAGTAAATCACTAAAAGATTTTAGAAGCGGCCTGTATGCTTCGTTTCTATCTAACTTATGTTCCTCAACCAAATCTGTAATTCCGTCTGCACTATCATGCGCATCGACATCATTCTTGATATTGTCCAAGAGTCTCTTAATTTCTTTTACTAAAGCCATGTCCAACGTAGGTAATCCAGTCATTCTCCCCTCCCTGTTGTTTCAGCGATCTGCGCACCAGTGCGCAATAAACTGTTTTTTGTCCAAATAGGGCAACGTTCATTTCCAAACTGAAAAATATGCGGCATTTTAACAAAATCAGCCCTTGTGAAGCTCACAGTAATATTATACAGTGCAGGGACATTTTTCAACCTTGCACGCTTTATCAGGTAATCAATGATTTTCCGACAAGACGGTTTCGAGTTTCTGAATTATCTTGGCCATGTCCTCCGGCAAGGGGCTCAAAAACTCGAGGTATTTACCGGTCACAGGGTGTTCAAACCCAAGCAGTTCCGCATGCAGCATCTGCCGGGGAAAGAAAATCTTTTCCCCGGATCTGAGCACGGTCTCAACCTTCTTCCCGTATGTTCTGTCTCCGAGCACCGGGTGTCCGACTGAAGAAAAATGCACCCTTATCTGATGTGTCCGCCCTGTTCCGAGTTTTACCTCTATCAATGTTATGTTTCCGAATCTCTTTATTACCTTCCATCTCGTAACAGCCTCTTTCCCCTTCTTAACGCGGGTCGACATCTTTTTCCTATCCGATTCCGAACGACCTATCTTGAGTGTAATCTCACCTGCGTCTTCCTTGAGACCCCCGTATACTAAGGCAAGATATCTCCTGCTTATCGTCCGCTCCTTGAATTGTTCGGTGAGGCTATAGTATGCATTGTCATTGAGGGCCACTACCATCACACCCGACGTGTCCTTATCAAGCCTGTGTACAACCCCCGGCCTGAGGGGGCCGCCTATTTGAGCAAGTGGTGCACAGTGGTAAGAAAGTGCGTTCATGATTGTGCCGTGGCTGTGGCCTGCGGCCGGATAAACGATCATGCCGGCGGGTTTATTCACAACGACGAGATACTCATCTTTATAAAGAATATCTACGGGCAGAGGCTCCGGCGCAAGCCCCTCATCTTTCTTCTCAACAACATTGAGGGTAATAACGTCCTTTATCTTTACCCGGTAATTCTGATCGGCGCATTTTTCATTTACGAGGATATCGCCCTTTCCCAGGGACTTCTGTATTTGTGAACGGGTGGTTCCTGTCCTATTTGCGAGGAAGGTGTCTATCCTTTCACCGGTGTCTGCAGGTTGAATGACTATCGTCTGTACAGGCATTTCATAATCTAAAACATCACTCCTATCTGACCGCCTATTCTCCAGTTGTCGAACTTGTGATCAAGATTATTTCCACGTCCTGTTATCTGATATTTGGTATTTGCCCCCAGAAAAATTTGTCCTATTTTGTAGTTCATATCCGCAAAAAATTGTCCACCCCATAACCAATCATCAGCAGAAGAGGAAATTCCGGAACCCGATATCTCTTCCTTTGCGTAATTGTAAGAAAATCCGGCGCCGAGATCAAAAATTAAGTGGGATACGACTTTTATCGTATATTTTAAGTTCAGTTCGAGCGGGATGAAAATCAATTCTTTGTTCACTTCCGTCCCGGCGTCGACTACATTCTTATCCGCATTCACATACCCGACCTCGGCCCCGAGATAGAAGTTCTGTCCTATATGGCCATATCCTTCAAACCCGATATAATAGGCGTTATCGAGATGCTTCAATGCATTATCACCGAAATTTATAGAATCCAGCTTTACCGTAAAATTATTCGGCCCGAGATTAAATTCCGCAGAGTATGCGACTGCGGACGCCAACACAAAAGACGCGATCAACGACATTAAAAAAATTCCCTTTCTCATAATGTTCCCCCCTTAAAGTTTTATTGATGTTCACTCTTCATTCCGCGAAAAATATCACAGCACAACAGCGATTATACCCGGATAAAATGATCCTTTTTCTGACGCTATTATCAAGGAGGGGTCAGCTTGCACACCTTCCCCACACCGGGCTATTGCCCGCACCCAAGAGCCCTTCGATCTTATGCCTGTGACCTTCCGCCCATTTATACGCCGCTTCCTTCAACCGGTCGTTACCGGAATGAGCGAAATCCTCGGCCATCTTTTCGGCGCCGTACTTATACAAAGCCTCAATAAGCAAAGCCTCTGTACCGGGCTCGCCCCTGCAAATAAAAAAGCTGTAAACGTCGGCTACAAGCCTCAGATTATTTTCCTTCCGGGCATTAATCAGAGGCGCAATAGCAGTCGGTCCTATCTTCATCAACGACTTTACCGCCTCCTCCCTGGCATATGTAGAATCTTCTTTAATAAAATCGATCAGAGGTCCGGCTGCACGGGCATCCTTTATTTCTCCCAGTGACCTCGCCGCCTCTTCCCGCACATATGTGCAGTCATCTTTAAGAGTATTGCTTAAAGGGTCAACCGCTCGGTTGTCTTTCAGTTTGCCCAGTGAACTTGCAGCCTGCCCCCGAACATATGAGTCGGCATCCTTGAGGACATTAATCAGAGGTCCAACCGCACGGGCGTCACGGAGATTCCCCAATTCTTTTGCCGCTTTCGCACGAGCATTCGGGTGTTTGTCCTGGAGCTTTTGAACTAATTTAGTGACTTTATCCTCGGCATTTGCCCGCGGACCTTCGATTACAGGCAACAAGAAAAACAGGAGCAGCACGAGGACCGTTGTCCTAATCGCTTTGTTCTCCATTCGAATTTTGCGGTATTTCATAAGCGCTAACTGCATTCTACAATATCAGAAAAAGGAAGTCTTTATTTTTCCTGTCAAGAGGATTCCTCACATATCATTCTCTATGTCATCCCGGCTTTTAAGGCTGATCTTTATTACGCATCCGAGCCCACGATGGACAAGAAACGTTGAAAAGAGTTATATCAAACTCTCAAAGTCGCGATCAGCCTCTTCGGGGAAAGGAGCAGGTCAACGGCATCAACCGGAGATGTGACAAATATTTGTGCCGCTTCGATAGCTCTCCTTGAACACCCTTCTTTAAGACATACGGCGATGCCGAGTTTTGCCGCTTTAAGCATCAGCGCGTCGTTGTTCCCGTTACCAATGGCAACCACTTTGTCCACGCCGAGATATAATATATATTTTTCCTTCTGGATTACATGTCCCTCGCCCTCAAGGACATGAAGTGTGCAGTTGACCCCTTTAAGTTCTTTTCCTGCGCGTCCGAAGGTATCAGAGGTCAGCACATGTATCTGGAGCTTTCCGGAAAGCTCATTGAGTTTATCTTTAATTCCCGGCAGTAGAGAGCCGTCTTCAGAGAGAGTCCCTGAAAAGTCAGTGACAAAGTGTTCAAGCTCAAGAAAGCCGGATCCCGGTATCTCAACGATTATCATGATTACTGATCTATTTTACCAATTGATCCGGCAATCGGTACAGGGCAAAAATAGGACATATAATTTTTACCAATAAGTTCCTAGCAATATATAAATAATATCTATTTGACACATAAGCGACCCGGGCAGGAATAATACTGAAAGGGTCCATGGTATATAGCCGGTTTCGATTCGATCAAAATTTCATCCAGAGCAGAGGCTATCGAGGATGGCTATCTGGACACTGTCTATTCGTTAGTTCTTTCCGGTTCGACCGGGTCCCTGGAAATAGTATCTGTAGATGATATGGCAGAAGCCAAAAGGCAGTTGGATGAGTTACTAAGGAGTTCATAAGTAAAGCCACATGACAGTCCACGAAAAGCCTTTTAAAAAGGCATGTTATGAGCATCGTATGTGAGACTACTAATGACCGGATTAGTAGCAACATTTCTGAACCTTCATGCAGGGAATAAAGATACGGTCTGCTGACTTAACCCTCTCATGCTATTTTTTATTGTGCCGTCGGATCTGAAGGAATTGGCAGTCTCCTATTGCTGAATGGTAACCTTTGGCCGCAGGCTTTAGCCTGTGTGAAAAAACCATGAATGTATAGAGTAACAATGAATGTAAAAGAAAAGAGACACAGATTACCGAAAGAATTTTATAAATGAGAAGCAGCCGTTGCTTTCACCTTATGCGTGAAGTTGTTTGCCATTTGGGGTTTACGCAGGCTAAAGCCTGCGGCTACCCACAGAAAATTCTGAAGAATCGATATTTTGAAATGTCTGACACCATGCAGGAAGGGCATGGTATCAGACAAATAAGTCTGAGAATATTTATGCTTTGGTTGATGACATCCGGTATGGGCCGTAAATAGATTTCAGCACTACTTCGACTTTTGAGCCAACTTCCGGCATCCTGTCCCAGTTAACCTTGTAATAATTGACTGTTGTCTTCAGTGGTAACACATTATCCGTGATGATTCCGCCATTGCAATCAGAAGGACAAACAATGCATCCGGATGGAAATGCGATAGCTTCAGCTGTGCCATGGTAAATGAAATGGGGCGTATACGGCTTGAATACATCCTTTCCATCGACAATGATTTTCTCATCGATGAAGTCTTCCAAGGCTGCTTCAACGATGAGTGAGCCTTTCTTAAACCTGACTGTAACGATAATTGGATCACCCTGGAGATAATCGTCGCTGGTTGTTGTTGCTTTCAATCCGGTACGTGCCTGTACTTCCTCCATGGGAATCTGTCTTCTTGACTTTACTCCGAGTTCCTGTAATGCCTTGTTGATATCGGTTCGGGAAACATCGGTTGTAAGAACAAAGAATGATTCCATCTTGCCGCCCTTTACACCGAAAAATGCCTGGAAACGGCGCCCCCAATCTGCTACAGCAGGTTTTGAGCTGTCTTTTGTTACTGTCGCAGAAATGCGCAGCTCTTTGTTTTCCTTGTCGATAACCATCCTGTCTTGCTTGCCTTTGACTATTTTGGAACTTTTTGACGTCTCTGCTGCTGCATATGCCTGTGTTCCGGTAATTGAGCTCAGACCTAAAACGCCAAGACCGATAACTTTCAAAAAGTCGGACCTGCGCATGCCCTTCGATACTTTTTCTTTTGTTTGGTTTCCTGACTGATTACCCAGAAGAACTGAATAGGGATCAGAGCAGCAGGAACACTTAGAGCCTTGCTTTTCCTTCATTTTGTTTTTCATGTTTTCCTCCTTGCATAACCGCAAACGGTCAAAATTAATATGTTCTCCCTAAATAAATATATTCGGCAAAGATATAAGCAGAAGAAGACGTATTATAAAACTGACCAGCATGATCATTACCATCGGTTTTATTCTTATACGAATAAGAGCACTGAGAAAAGCAGGGATAATGACAGGCATTATTGGTATTGAAAAGAGAGCGCCTGTGATTCCATAAGTAATATATTTTTTTGATGCAGATACATCCTGTAAGCATTTCTTTTTTAAAAAAAGTAAAACTATATCGCCGAGAAAGAATATGCCGAGCCAGAAAGAAATGAGGCCTGTTAAAAGAAGGCTTATATAGTTCAACGCTACACTCTCTGCCAATCCTGCGGCTGAGATTATTGCTGCGACAAGAATCGGTTTCGAAAAGAGCACCCAGAAGTTCTGGATGAGATAGGTGAATAAAAGCATGGGGAATATTTTTGGAACAGACTTGAAAGATTTAAAGTAATCTTTCGGAAATTGCATGTTTTATAACGGATCTGTTGTGCCTTTTTTCATCTTATACCGGTTATAGAAGAGGGGAATGAGGGAAACCAGGATAACGAGACCTAATCCTATAACAAATGCCGGAGATATTTTTCCTTTTAAAAGATCGAGCAGTGAGCTCGAAAAAACAATGAAAGCAATGCATGCCGGAAGCATACAGATAAAGGTAGTCACAGCATAATGGAAAAACTTTATTTTTGTAAGTCCAAAAGCATAATTTAAGAGATTAAAAGGAAAGAGCGGGATGAGACGTGTAAAAGCAACAATCTTCCAGCCATGTTTTTCAACACCTTCATCGAGTCGGCGCCAGCGGGGACTCCTGAGCTTCTTGTCTACCCAGTCCCGCGCAATATAACGTGATACGAGGAATGCCAGACAAGCACCGGCAGTTGCACTCGTGATTGTATAAACAACACCCCAGAATGGGCCAAACAAAATACCTCCAACAATGGTGATCGGGAGGCCAGGAAGGAAAAGTGCAGGTGTTACCGTATAAACAAGCATGTATATGAAGGGAGCCAGGGCACCGTATCCCTGGATCAATTCTCTCAAAGCATTTTGTTCCAGAAAGCGCGTAGCGCCGGGGTAGCGGATTGCAAATATAGCAGCTATTACGAGAAGGAGTAAAATAATACGTTTTATCATGCCGCCTTTTTTGCCTTCCTCGCCAATTGTAAGAGTTCTTTCACGCGTTACAGCGCCATTCCCCATCTCCCTGAAATACTTTTTTAACTTCAAGCGGTTGAGGTAGGTAAAGGGTGCCTTTGCAACCTTCACTTTTCCGGACATTGCTGCCTCAGGTTCAAATAAGAGGTCTATGATATGGCTCGTCGGGGTGAGTGCGTTCAGGAAGTTTGCGCAACCTGCACAATAGGCAACCAGTCTCTTCCCGTCAGACTCTTTTTTTCTCAGAATCCCCCAATTCTTTGCCAGGTCCTGCGAAAGGAATCCTACTGAACCGCCCTCACCACAGCAGAGAGTCTTTATCCCGCTGTGAGGCATTTCTTCTACTGACAACCCTTTTCTTGAAACCAAATCTCTTATCGTTGAATGTATTGATTCTTCGTATCTTACTGCGCAGGAATCGTGAATTGCTATCGTTCCGGAAACCTTACCGGTTTCAGGCAAGCCATTAACTGCCATGAATTCATATACTGTGCTTACAGAGAGTTCATTGCCATATTTTTTAAAGACTTTATAGCAGTTAGGACAGGCAACGATAACATTACGGATACCTTTGTTTACAAGGAATTCCCTCATCTCGTCAAAGAAAGAATGGAAATAACTGTCTCTTCCCAGATCATGAGATGGTTTGGTGCAGCAGTCAAGAACGATCCCGAGAGAAGGAACCGTCTTCTTTATGTGCTCAAAGATTTTTTTCACTTTATCCGGCCTTGTACCCGAAAGCGTACACCCGGGAAAGAATATTGTGTCACAACCGGACGGAATGGAATAGAAGGTATATTTTTGAAAAGTTCCACGTTTTTCATACCCTAAAATAAGGCCATGTTCAGGATAATCACCGTTCCCCCGTATTACAGTCTCGCGTCGCATGTCAAGAAACATCAGGGCAGGATTGATTTTTACGGGACAGACAGCAGCGCAGAGCTGGCAGAGGCTGCACTCAAAAGGCATTCCCTGATAAACTTTATCCGATGGATCATACGAATCAGCGATATCCTTGGGCTTGCCGTATTTTCTCAGAAATGCACACTCTTTTTCGCAGAGTTTGCATTTAATGCACTTCTCTGAGACTATCTGAATCTGTTCTTTCAGATCCTGACTGACATCAAGCCCGGATACATCTCTAATCTGAACTTCTTTTTTCGCCATATCGTCTTTTATTTATAAAGTGATTGCCTGATCAATCCCCACCTCACCAAGGGCTTTATAAAGGTCGGGAAAACACCCGATCATGGCTCCTTCAACAAGATCGCCATCGATCTTTCTCTCAATGGCGCAGCGGTCACATCCCATTAAAAGCATACCGGTAGACTTCGCGATTCTCGAAAGACGCTCACCGACATCATTTCCTCTTACAAGCAGAAACGTATTATCAACAAAAAAGAACATGCCAACTACTTCTGCAACGTGTTCACCTTTTTCCAATTGAGGAATAATCATGTTACTCAGGATATAATGGGCAAGGTTTGTCGAAAAAATATAGGCAACCTTCATAAAAAAACTCCTTTTCCAATTTTTTAACAATTTAACTTTCAAAAGTAGACAATATCCAATTTTTAATTTCTATGAATGATGATCAGGCCATAGTAATCATCGATACCTCTTTTAATTGTTTAACTGGCAACTTTCAATTAGTCCTCTTACTTCTTAGAGAACTCTGTTCCAGTGGTTAAATTCGTTGACCTGGAGCCTTGTCACAATTGCACTGAAATTATAATGTTATCGTTCTGGCGGCTTCTTTCTTCGGAATATATAAGTAGATATCGGAATATATAAGTAGATAAATGAGGAAACTTCATAATTTTCATCTCATAATCAACACCATCCTTCCTTCTTTGCCTTGCTCTGGTACACCAACTCTCCGGATTGCAGGCTACACGTAACTATGAGGGGGGCTTTGAGGCATGGAAGAAGACATCCACCCGATAGTTGCGGCATTCTCAACGGTCAGGCTGTTGATTCTTTGTCCCGGCTAAAAGGTGTTCCAAAAACTTATCGTACAATCGAGGCAGTGTCCTCTTCTTGTGTGTCACAATATAAAATTGTCGTTTCATCACAATATCAGTGAGTTCTATTTTTTTGAGAATACCATGTTCTAATTCATCTGCTACAGAAAACTTTGATAGGATGGAAACTCCAATGCCTGCCTTTACGGCCTGTTTTACTGCGTCTGTAGAACCAAAAATAGCTGCAATCTTATTTCTGTTAAGTGAAACGCCCTTGCCTTCTAAACATTTTTCCGTCTCTCTTCGAGTTCCTGAGCCTTCTTCTCGTAAAACCATCGGCAATTTCACCAACTCTTTTAAAGTCATGCGATTACCCTTGACTGAAGAAGGCGATGTCACGACGATAAGCTCGTCCTCTACAAGCGGCGCATATTTTATCTGCTCGTTGCCGAGCTTTGCCCCGACAATACCCATTACTAGTTCATGTTTGGAGATACTGTCGACTATTTCCTTGGAATCGGATATGAGAATCTGAAAAGAAATATCCGGATAATATTTTTTAAATTCCGACATTATGCGAGGCAATAAGTATACTCCGGGTATGGTACTTGCCCCTACGATCAACTTGCCAGTCAGGTCTTTCCTGATTTTCCCGATTGTTTCTTTAAGGGCATCTACTCTTTCTATAAGTTCGATTGAATGGCTATGCAAGACCTCTGCTTCTTTAGTGGGTATAATTGTCCTGCTCATCCTGTCAAACAGCTTGCAGTTGAACTCATTTTCCAGTGCTTTGACATGGTTGCTTATGGTCGGCTGTCTGAGGTTAAGTTCTGCAGATGCCCTTGAAAAACCTCTGTTTTTAAAAACCGAAACAAAAACTTTGAGCTGTTGAATATCCATGAAATGTTTCCAAACTACTTCTCGACCAGGCCACAGAAGATCGTCCTTAGGACTTTGTCATCAATTCTATTCATCAACTGTTCTTCATACTCATCAGCCGGATCAGCTGTGACTGTGGATTCAAAATTCATTGGTGGAACTTTTTGTGTTACTAACTTAGTATTACAATTATTGTCTATTTCATATTGGAGACCTTTGTTACGCTCGAGCCAGCGACTACAATCATCATGGGTGCCGACATATAGGAGCATGAGATGAGGTCCTTTTTTTGCACAAACAAGACGATAACCATTTCCTAAGTCATATTTTAGACCGCACTTAATTCTCAACTCGCCTTTCCTGGTCAGTTTGCCAACCTTGTGGGAATCCTCTCTCCCCTCCATCAAGATTTTTCGTATGATCTCTTCGGCCTTCTTCGCGGCTGACAAAGCCGTGCCGCCTTTTTCTCGAAGTGCGCTCAGATAACTTTCAAATTTGATATCACGGTGGACATAATAAATCATTACTTACTCCCGTTCCCTTAACTCCTTATTTAAGAAATTTTACATAGTTAAATTGAATAAGTAAAATAGTTAATAGCTATAATTAGGGGAAAAATCATAGATTCATGCTTTGATTCTCGTGATGTCAGTAGTTTCATAGTATAAATATTTTCTATGGTAAGGATTTAATGCATCTATTGAATCAATTGGATATTTCTTTCCTATTTATGGAAGATTCTAATGTCTAATTAAATCAAATAAGGGGGATGCGTTATGAGAAAACGATGTCTGTTAGTGCTTGCGTTAATATTAAGTGTAACCTTGCCATTATTAGCAGGGTATGGCATCTGAGAAAAATATTTGAAGACCGCGGCATCACAGTTGACAAAGAAGTGACGTCTTACTGTACAGTCGGTATCCGCAGCGGCTACGTCTATTTTCTCCTGCGGCTGATGGGATATTCGCGTGTATCCAATTATGACGCGTCAATTGTTGAATGGAGCGCAGATACATCGCTACCTATGAGCAAGTTGCCTAAATATCAAATGATTGTCAATACTGCCTGGGTGAACGATCTTATGAAAGCAGCTACAATGCAGAGCATTTTTGTTAAATAAAAAATAGCGTTTTCTGTTTACTTAAATTTATTGGACTCGAAGAAAAAACAAGGGGAGACCGCTTATTGCAAGTGGTCTCCCTCCTCTTGGGAGGGCTGGAGCACCCCATATACACAGAACCCTTCTTGTAATAATCCTCTACAATTTTATCCCACTTTTTCCCATCCACAGGTAACCGGCATATGAAGTCAAAGTAATGCTTTTAGAGCTTCGATAAAATTGCGCAGTTCAGCTAAATACTTTTCATTTTTCGAATCGGCAAAGAACTCTTGATTTTAGGTTGTAGAACTCTTAGTGTGTGGACCTTTTTGTTTGATATTTTCGGAAATACTATAAGCCAATATCCTTTGAGTTAACAAAATTACTCTAAATAATTTTTCGAGATAGCATATTGTTAACAAAGACAGAGATATCGGATTAAATATTAGATCTATATATCAGATTGACAAAAGCTATATATCATATTTATAATTTAGCGCATACTTTCCAGAAGGGAGGTGAATAGGTGACCGCTATGTTCATAACCGGACTTTTTAAGACAGGCTTTGGTTGAAGTAGTAGCATAAGACCTGGTCTAGGGTTCCCAAGTGCTGAGTGGTGCGGTCATCTGGCTTACACTTCCATCTCTTTATCATCAGTTTCCTAAGACACCAAACCTGCCGTACACGTCCAGTCGGGAAAACATCTAATTTAAAAAATCGAGGGACATCGGGGCTGGCGCCTCGCCTGGTCTGCAAAACCGGCGACGTGGTAATAAAGACCAATGAGATGCTCGGGTAGAAAGTTAATTCTTTCATCTCTGTTTGCTCATGGTGCGTTCGATTCCCACTATCCCTCTCCAGAAATCTGAAATATTAGAAAAGGAGTCAACCGATGGCAGCGAAAGAGAAAATAGTAAGCAAGGACTTCAAGGAATACGTGAGGGAGCCGAACCCTGATCTGGGGCTGGACGAATCGATAAAGTCCCTCAAGTCGGAGAAGATAGAAAAGACGATTAAGGCGGTCATAGGGGGACGGTCATCGAGGATAAAGGCGGTTATCGACACCTGTATCCATTGTGCGTTGTGTTCAGAGGCGTGCCAGTGGTATCTCTCGAATGATAAAGACCCTACCTACGCGCCGGTTGCGAAGATGCGGATGACCATATGGGAGATGATCAAGAGGGATGGCAAGGTTGATGCAGAATTCATAAAGCAGTGCGCACGGATAGTGTTCACTGAATGCAACATCTGCCATCGTTGCAGCATGTACTGCCCGTACGGGTTGGATATCACCTTCATCATAGGGATGGTCCGTCGAATCTGTTTTCTTCTTGGGGTAGTACCTCAGCGTATGATGGACCAGGATCACTCTCATGCCACTACTTTGAACCAGGTTTGGCTTTCGCAGAGCGACTGGCTTGATACGATGCAGTGGCAAGAGGAGGAAGTGGGGGCTGAGTACAAAGATCTGCGCATTCCTATTGATAAAGAGGGGGCGGAGGTAATGTGGCTGCCACTGGGTGCTGAGCCCAAGACAAGTATTTACCATATAGCCCGTCATGCCAAGATTATGCATGTTGCCGGTGTTGACTGGACAGTGCCAGGGAAGGACGTATGGGACTGCAGTAACATGTCCATGTTCTTACGTGACTTTGCGACCCAGAACCGGATTGTCCGGGGACTTTTTGAAAATGCGGCCCGGCTGCGAATTAAAAAGTTCGTGATGACTGAGTGCGGGCATTCACGTTTTGCCACAACCTATGCAGCACCGCCGATGCTGGGGTGGAAAGAACTGCCATTTAAATTTTATCAGTCTATTGAGTTTTTCCATGAACTTCTCATGGACGGAAGGATAAAGATAGTAAGAAAGATAAAGGAGCCTGTCACTATCCATGACCCATGCAATCTCGTAAGAAGGGCAGGCGCGACAGAGAAATTTAGGGAAATGGCCTATGCAACCTGTGAGGATGTCAGAGAGATGTACCCCAATCGGGAGCACAATTTCTGCTGTAATGCCGGCGGCGGGATGGCTTCATTGTCCAACTGGACTGCCCACAAGGCCCGGGGAAACAGGGTGAAGGCAGAACAGATTAAAGCAACAGGCGCAAAGCTTGTCATTACTTCGTGCCATAACTGCAATACCGGTATTGGAGACATAATCAAATTTTATGGACTCAATGTAAAGAATGTGTATTTTGATGAAATTATCACTGAGACAATGGAAGTCCCTAAAGAGATGAAGGTTAACGAGTAAAGAGAATTTACTTTGAGGGGTAACGGGGCTGGCGCCCTGCCTGGTCTGCAAAACCAGCGAATGCTCTCTACAAGAAGCCATGGTGGGTTCGATTCCCACTACCCCTCTCCAATAAATTATCTCATATGATCAAAAATATGCAATATGTAATTCTTGGTACAGCAGGACATATCGACCACGGTAAAAGTGCTCTTGTAAAGGCTTTGACAGGTATTGATCCTGACAGGCTTAAGGAAGAAAAAGATCGTGGTATGACTATTGATCTCGGCTTTGCAGATCTTCCATATCCCGACGGACTCACTGTCGGGATTGTTGATGTTCCCGGACATGAGAGGCTCATTAGAAATATGCTCGCCGGTGCAGGTGGAATAGACCTTGTTCTCTTTGTTATTGCTGCAGATGAATCGATTATGCCTCAAAGCCGTGAACACCTTCATATCTGCAACCTTCTCAAGATTAAATCGGGTCTTATTGCTCTTACAAAGGTCGATCTTGTTGAGGAAGACTGGCTTAATCTTGTTGAAGATGATATACGACTGTTTATAAAAAGAACTTTTCTTGAAAAAGCAGCAATCGTGCCTGTTTCATCAAAAACGCTCTTTAACATTGACCTATTGAAGGAAAAAATCAGGGAAACGGCACTAAAAGTGGAGCCGAAATCAACAAAGGGTCTGTATAGGCTTCCAATTGACAGGGTTTTTACACTGAAGGGATTCGGAACAATTATTACAGGAACAGCGTTCTCAGGAACCATATCGGTTGGAGATGTTGTGGAGATACTGCCGAGTGGCATCAAGTGTAAAGTCCGGGGGCTTCACAGCCATGGCAAATCTATAAAGACAGCGTATGCAGGCCAGAGAGTTGCGATGAATCTTCAGGGAGTTGATAAAGACGAATTAAAGAGGGGAGATTGCGTTGTAATGCCTGAAAGATTTAGCCCGACTAAGATGATCGATGCAAAATTGGAATTACTCTTAAATGTGCCGACGTTGAAAAGTAGAGACCTTATCCATCTCCACGTAGGCACATCAGAGGTTATGGCGAGGGTGGTGCTTTATTGCAGAAATGAGATCAAGGCAGGTGAAAATTGTTACTGCCAGTTCAGGCTTCAGGAGCATATTATAGCCATGTCTGGAGACAGATATATTATAAGGAGGTTTTCTCCGATAGAAACAATTGGAGGGGGCGAAGTTTACGATCCTTCATCACATAAAATGAGTCATAAAAAAAGCATGGAAGACCTGAAGATATTCGAAACAGGGCTGCTCACTGAAAAGATAGCAGTGAAAGTGAAAAGGTCCGGGATGCAAGGTATTGATGCATCACTAATCGAGGGATGGGTCAGCGCAGACGTTGAATCTATAAAGGAAGCCATAGAATCTTTAAAAAAAGAGGGGACTGTTAAGCGATTTGAAAGCATCTTGATTCATAAAACCACTTTTCATTCTTTTCGAGAAATTGTAAAAAAATTATTGCAGGATTTTCACGAAAGAAATCCTTTAAAGCCGGGAATTCAGAAAGAAGAACTCAGAAGTCATATTCACCTTAAACCGAAACTTTTTGACCAGATGATTACTGCGCTCGAAGATGTAATTGTCGAGAGGGACACCGTAAGACTCCTTACTTTTACTATTGCATTGTCAAAAGAAGATGAAGCTCTCAGAACAACTATACTTGAAATTCTCGGGAATGCTGGATTTCAGCCTTTAACGGCAGAAGAATTATCTCAAAACCTGCGAGTAGATCAAAAATACCTCTATGAAATATTGAAGCTCATGGTTAAAGAAGGCAGCCTTATAAGGATAAACGATTCATTATATATAACATCTTCTATGTATAAAAGGATGATTGAACTTTTGAAAGACTTTTACAGTAGAAAAACCGAAATGCTTGTATCAGAATTCAGGGAGATACTCGGAACTTCAAGAAAATATGCTCTTCCTTTTCTCGAATACCTTGATTCAAATAAAATTACCCAGAAAACCGATGATAAACGCTTTGTATCGTCAAGAATTATATGCAATATTTAAATATATCAACGGCAGTCACAATTAGATTTTTCTTTATTATTCATAAGGGGCTTGATAAGTTTCGTAACCATCAATGATGATAGAATGCCGCCGATGATTGGACCAAATACATATACAGTAAGAAAACCATAATGACTGTCGGGAAAAGCTGCATTTCCCCAACCTGCCAAATATGCAAAAAGCCGCGGCGAAAAGTCTCTTGCCGGATTCAGACCTGCCTGGGTTAAAGGCGCAATTATGGATATTATTACCGCCACTGTCAGGCCAATAAAGAGTGGTGTCAGAGAATCGTCAGGTCTGCCGACGTTGCACCCTTCGGTCAGAGAAAAAATCAGAGAAATGAGAACAAAGGTCCCCACTGCTTCAGCAAAAAAAGCGTTTATTGTTGAAACAGATGCCGAGATACCTGCGCCTGGATTTGGATAGAATTCGCCAAATATCATGGCTGTCTTGTAAGATCCAGGCATACCCCGGATAATATTGTGGATGGTTTCATATTGAGCTATCGAGCTTGAAAATAGGGCATAAAGAACCGCTGCTGCAACAAAAGCCCCGAAAAATTGTGCACCTATATAAACAGGAAGCTTTTTGATAGACATGCGCCTGCCTATAACCATTGCTATGCTTACAGCAGGATTCAGATGAGCACAGGAAAGATGTCGTGTAGCATAAATCGCAAGTGTTACTCCGAGACCCCAGACAGCAGCAATTTGAAACAGGCCAACATGGGAGGAAAACAATACTGTTACAGCAACAGAACCACACCCGAAAAAGACCAATAGAAAGGTGCCGATTGTCTCACCGGCAAACTCTCGCATATAGTTCAAAGTCTTTCCTGATATGTAATAATCATAATGCTGTCATCAGTAACCCTGACTTTTAGCAACACGAACAGCCTCCTTGACTATCTCTACTTTGCTCCGGGCTTTTTGTGGTGCTGCAACTTTCGAATAGTCCGAAGTGCTGCGCAAAGCTGCCGATGACCTCAAAATACTTAGATAACCTGGTCTCAGAAAGCATGAGCGCTGTGTTGCCGCATACTCTTTCAGGCTTGTCTTTTTCAAAGACGTGGGTATCGTCCAGTGCCAACTTAAAGGGTGACTCTGGATATCCCGCCTCTGTATACGGCTACGTGGCCATAATCTTCACAGGCGTCTTCAAGTCCTTTGATGTTCCAGAGTCTGTAAGTAATGGAATAGAAGGTGATATTACTCTATAAGTTTTTTTATTTCTTCATTTGATATATCGACGACTCTTTTTGATACTACACGCGGATCGATAAAGCCTACTTTCTCGCAATCCTTTCAAAATCCTTCAGGTAAAGGGCTCCTCCCAAACATTCACCATAAAGCACCGGATTCTTTCTTAGATATTCCGGCAGTCTCCTGTCGGCATAGATATCCGAGAAGTACAATTCCCCACCGTATTTAAGAATCCTATAAACCTGCATTCAGGAGACTCTTCTTTGTTTTCAATGAGGTTTACCACGCAATTTGAAACAATGAGGTCCAGGGAATTCTCCGGGAAATGTTTTCCGATGTTTTCTATATAATCATGAATGAAGTGCACATTCGGGGTTCTGTAACCGAATCGCTCCTGCCTGGTCATTTTGATATTTTTGCAGCAATCTCTATCTGGCTTTCGGTCATATCTATCCCGTGACAAAACCTTCTTCTCCTACAACTTTGAAAAAACATAACTGTCTCTCCCCGTACCGCAGCCGATATCAAGAACCTTCAGATCACTAAGTACAAGCGGAACAGGAGAACCACACCCATAATATCGCTCTTTAATTTCTTCGACTATGTAAGGCAGCACCTCCTTTACATAGGCAGGAAGAGCGTCTGTTGTGCAGCATGCGCCCGTCTTAAGATCTGAAGTGCTTTTCAATTCCGAACCATAATACTTTTTAACCGTTCCTTTACATCAAAATCCGTTCATCCTTTATCAATACCCCGTGACAGCTGCTGCCCCGGTTTACGGTGCAGGCATAGCAATGCTCGCCGCAGGTTATCTCAGGATTAAAGTTTTCAAAATCTATCTCCCAAAATTTTTTATCTTCATAGTCTTTAACCTTTATATCCAGGGCGAGGTTAAAATCACAATCATAGATATAGCCCTGATAGTCTATGGAGAGCAGACGTCTGCACATTATGTTATTCAGTGTCTCGGGATTGAAATTATTCACGAGAATTTTCATATAGTCATCGAGTTTGCCCTCCTGCAGAAGGTATCTCCTGAAACCTCCAACGGGACTGTTGGTTATTGTGATGAGCCTGTTGAAAATTATACCGTACCTTGTCAGGAGCTTCCTGTAATCCTTTTCCAATTCCCTCTCAGAGGGAGGTAGATTCATTCCTTCAGGATTATAAACGAGGTCCAGGCATAGATCGCCTGATCCATATCCCATCGTGTTCAGTTTCTGAAGTACCTTTATGCTCTTGTCAAAGACTCCTTTGCCTCTCTGTTTGTCTGTTATGTCCTTAAAGCAACTCGGAAGTGATGCTATGACCTTTACTCCACAACGCCTGTATAAACCGGCGTAAAAAGAATACTCCGGCATGTCGAGCACCGTCAGATTTGTTCTGACAACGGTCCGCTTGCCGTGTTTTGTTAACTCTTCAAGAAATAAAGCGAGATTCGGGTTTAGTTCAGGGGCGCCGCCTGTAAACTCAATGACCTGAGTATTTATATCGATGAGCTTTGAGAGGACCTTTCTTGCCGTAGACTCTTCCATATTCTTTTCGCCGCCGGGAGAAGCCCCGATGTGGCAATGGGAGCACCTCTGGTTGCATTTGTTTCCGAGGTTGATCTGAATGATCTGGCTTTCTATCTTGCTGATTTTATCGCTTGCCCAAAGAACAGCCATCGTTCCTCCAATTTTCATGGTTTCTGCTGTATTATCAAGAACATACTTTTTGATTGTCAAATATTGTTACTCAATGAAATATGCTCCATCCATAGTGATTATCTATAAGATATTATTCCCTGATCTTTAATAATGGCCTGAAGTTTTTGAAAAGATACTTTTCAAACCTATAGCCTCTTTTTCTTGAAATATCAGCCATAAGATTATAAGATGCCAAGAACATTTCCATAATTATTGCTGGTGCCTTTAAAGACATTGAGAAACAATAGTTCAAACGAAAATCCTCAAGATCCATCATGTGCATGCCTTGAGCGCCTCTAACTAATTTGCCCAGCCCATACAGTCACAGGCAAGTTTAATCAAAGAATTCCTCGATGCTCTGTATCGGGGTAAAGCTTCCTTGCTTTTTCTTTGATGCCTCGCAGCACCCCAATCGCATATACATTATTTTTAAAGACTGCATGACAATGGAGAGGGATAGTGGGAATCGAACCCACCTTGGCTTTGTATCGATCTTAATAAGCCGATAGTCTATTACTGTCCGCGGGGAATCAGATCCGCTTATGCATGGCTGGTTCATCAGCTCTCCGAATTGCCTACTGCCCGTAACTATGAGGGAGGCTTTGAAGCTTGGAAGAGAATGTCCTCCCGATAGTTGCTGTTAGCGTCTATCAGAGGGCAATTGATTTCTTTGCCGGTGGCGGAAGAATCGGTCGGGACAAAGGTTTCCCAGCGATCGTTGTGACTTTCTTAGCGCACCTGGATTATGCCTTCCGGCTCTTTCAAGACTTCTCCCACTATTCTGGCTGCGGGTGTCCTCTTCTCAAAGAGCTTTTGTATCAAGAGATCTGCCTTTTCAGAAGGGACTGATATGAGAAGACCGCCTGAGGTTTAGGCACAACCTTCAAGTTGTCAGTCATGTTTTCTCCATTCTGCTCAATCCTTTTCCCGACCCTCCTTAAGGAATAAAGTCTCTTAAGAGTGCCTTCGAATTCTCATTTTTAGTTTACCCGGAAGACGTTAAAGCTTCAATGTTGTTATGGCGATTTTTGACTTGTATCCTCCCATATAGATATTTTCTATGTTGTGGTCTATATGAATAGTTAAATACTATTTGTGTTGCGGCATCATTTAATAAACAATATCTTACTAAAAAACTCTTTGAGGTTACAAAAAGAATCTCCTCTATCCAATAAAATCTATAAATCACTCTTATCTCATTGATATTTTCAATTTGTTATATGAGCTTTCCGTTAAATACACTTAAATTATTAATTGATATTTTAAGGAGGTTTCAAATGCAAAAAGATTACAAACCAATGTGGAGCGATCTTGAGATGAACCTCGATGCACACGACGGCTTACTGGGAGTTCTCACAGAAGCTTACACGAATATCTATCTCTCCCAGAAACACCGGCCGGAAGGCATGAAATACTTCGATTTCGTCATTTCCGAAGTCCACGGTCTCAGGATAGAAGAAATTGTTGAAGCAAAGAAACAAGGGCGAAAAGTCATTGGGACATTCTGTGTTTATGTGCCGGAAGAACTTATCCTTGCTGTTGATGGTGTGTGTATTGGTCTTTGTGCCGGCGCTGACGTTGGTACGGACGAGGCTGAAAAATATATTCCTAAAAATACTTGTGCGCTTATAAAGGCTTTCATGGGATTCAAGCTCGCGGGCCTTTGTCCCTATGTTCAAACTGCAGACCTTATTGTCGGTGAAACAACCTGTGACGGCAAGAAAAAAGCCTATGAACTGTTCGATGAAATGACGAATGGAAAAGTATATGTAATGGAAATCCCAAATAAAAAAAATGAGGATGGCAAAATACTATGGAGGAATGAAGTAAAACGTTTTGCAGCCAAGCTTGAAGATATTAGTGGAAAAAAGATCACACTTGAAAAATTAAAAGAGGCATCAAAGATTGTAAACGACAAAAGAAAAGCCCTTCAGAGGTTGGCATCTTTAAGATCGGCAGACCCTTCACCTATTTCAGGTCTTGATGCCCTGCTTGTGAATCAGGTTGCGTTCTATGATGATCCTCTTCGTTTTACCGCAAAAGTGAATGAACTCTGTGATGAGATAGCCGAGAGGGTGAAAACAGGTAAAGGTGTCTCTAAAAAGGGTAGTCCGAGAATCCTTATTTCCGGCTCACCCATGGCAATTCCGAACTGGAAGATACATGCGGTTGTTGAGGGAAGCGGTGCAACGATAGTTGGCGAAGAGTCATGTGTAGGAGAAAGGAACTTTGCATCACTTCTGGATGAAAACTTTACCTCACTGGATGGCGGGATGCAGAAGATCGCAGAGCGCTATCTCACTATAAACTGCGCATGTTTTACTCCCAATGACGAGCGGCTTACCGATATTCAAAACATTGCAAAGAGAGTAAAGGCAGACGGCCTTCTTCACTATGCCATTCAGTTCTGTACGCCATATATGATCGAAGCCACAAAGGTTAAGAAAGTTGCAGATAAAATAAAAATGCCATTTCTTCGAATCGAAACGGATTACAGCATGGAAGATATGGGACAGCTCAAGACAAGAATCGAAGCATTTCTTGAGATGATAGGGAAAGGCGTCAAAGCTTGAGGATTGGCGGTATCGACATAGGTTCACGGTACATCAAGTATGTGCTGCTGGAGGATAATGCAATTCTTGATTTCAAGAAGAAAGAGACGGGACACAATCCATTATCGGTCTGCAAAGAACTTCTTTCCGTAGACGAGCCAGACAAGATCGTTGCAACGGGGTATGGCCGATATTTGCTTGAAGTATTCGGTAATATTAAGACGATAACGGAAATAAAGGCAGTTGCGAAAGGAGTAAAAGCAGTATTTCCCCGTTGCAGGACAATCATCGATATCGGGGGACAGGATACAAAGGTAATCAGTCTTTCAGATCAGGGATCAGTCGTGAATTTTGAAATGAATGACCGTTGTGCAGCAGGAACGGGGAGATTTCTCGAGATCATGTCCAGAGCACTCGGATATGATCTCGATCATTTCGGCACTTCCTGCAACAGTAAGAACGGTAAAGTTAAAATAAATAGTCTCTGTACAGTCTTTGCCGAATCAGAGATCATCAGTCTCATTTCAAAAGGTGAAAAGAGAGAAGTAATTGCACGCGCCATCCATGACTCGATTGCAAGCAAAGTGATATCGATGATTAAGCGGTTAGATATAAGAGATGATATTGTTTTTGCCGGAGGATGCGCCCAGAATCCTTGTCTCAGGGAAATCCTTGAAGAACGCCTAAAAAGAAATTTATTTGTTCATGAGAACCCATATATACATGCTGCGTATGGCGCTGCTCTTTATGCAGAAGTATAATTCCTATGGATACTACATCCGCTGAAAGTTTTTGCCTCGGTTTTTAAACACAAAAGTTTTTCAAAAGCATCTGAAGATCTGAATCTTACGCAGCCAACGATAAGCAACCACATTAAATTATTAGAAAAAGCATTCAACTGTAAGCTCTTCGACAGGTTAGGGAGGAGTATTATTCCACGAATGAGGCTGAAATTCTCTATACGCATGCCCTGGATCTCATCGCAAAGGTTGATGTGTTGAAAGAAGCGATTTCAGGGGTTAAACATGAGCTGACCGGCAAATTAATTGTCGGAGCAAGTACAATCCCGGGAGTATATCTTTTGCCGAACATTCTTTCCAAATTTCATAAAAAGTTTCAGTCGATATCCTTTCAGATCATGATATCTCACTCCAGGGAAGTCGTAGAAAATATCTTAAAACATGATTTGCTCCTTGGCATTGTGGGAACCAAACTTGCCAATGAGCAGATCAAATATATTCCTATCATCGAAGATGAGCTCATAGCGGTATCATCCCCTGCATTTATAGAGAATACCCGCATGACACTAAAAGAGTATGTCAAATATCCGATGATTATGAGAGAGGAAGGTTCCGGAACATTCAAAGAAACAGAGAAATTATTAAAGACCAAAGGGGTGTCAATTGATCACATTAAGACAACTGGAATATTTGGTTCAACAGATGCGGTGAAACAGGCTGTAAAGGCAGGACTTGGCGTTTCTATCCTTTCAAGGTTTTCTGTAGCTGATGAATTAGAAAATAAAATACTCAAACAAATAAAACTTGTCGATATTGATATGAAGCGCCAATTTTATGTTGTTACCCATAAAAAAAGGATCCTCCCGAAGTTATACGATATATTTTTGCATCATCTCTTACATGAATTGGAGTATTTCTAACGCACTAACGCAATTTAACATATAAGGTGACTGCATCATACAATCGATGATTGTTTTAACCTGCTGCAGCCTCAAGTTCAGCCAAGAGCTTTTTGAGATTCAACCCGAACCTCTCAGATACTGTGGCTAGTGATTCGAAAAGAGCCGTGCACATAATACACTGTCCTTTCAGTTCATCACACTTTTTAAAAACATCCTGGGTCCGCCTGTACTTGTGCACTATTTCCAGAATAGTCATTTCAGGACGGATACGTACAATTTCATTTCGGTGATTTCCTTCCACATCAAACACTACCTTAAAATCTCACGAAGTGCACGAGGAATCTGCTCAATAATCTCCAAGACCTGAGTAGCCGGTGTCGGTACTGCATAATATCCGGCAAGCCTGTTTGCTTTCGCCGCAATGATAGCCGCATCTTTTATTTCCATACCTGTTGCAATCAAGGCTGAAACGATGCCTGTCAGAGTATCTCCGGTTCCTCCAATTGCCTCCATAGATTCAACCATAGGATTATCGATAGTTGCTAAAACTTTTTCTTTATTAGAAATGTAATCCTGTGCACCCTTAACCAGGAGATACTGAGCCGCATTATTATTTGCATATGCTTGAGCGATCAAGTCAGGCACCTTATTATCATCATGAAGTATAAATCCTCTGGTATAAATAGGGTGTGGTGCAGTTTCATCAGCAGAGAAAGGCTAATTCTCCAATATCAGGGGTAAAGAGATCATATGACAGAGCATTTCCGCTCATCTTGGCGACATACATTGTCCCTGCATCTGCAATTAAGATGGGACGATTTTCATCTTTTCCAATGCAGAAAGAAGATCGTTATTGCGCTTCGCATAGGGCATTATATAGTGAAAAGCAATCGTGTGAAAATCATGCTGGTATAGGTCTTGAGTCATGTATTTGTAAAGGCGTCGGCTACCATCGCCTATTCCAATATCGCCAACAAGATAAGCAAATATTGTCTGCTGGTTAAGAACTTCACCAGCCTTAATCGCTGCAGCGATCAATGCTGAGGTTCCTCGATTTATATAGGCTTGTCTGCCTTGAATACTAATTTGATTATTGACTAAAGTAACTTCTCCTGCCACCATAGGAAAACTCTCGTCTGGTATGGTTCCCACTACGGCAAGCATCTACGTTGCACCTCCTCAAAGGCTAACTGTAAAGCATACCCGCAGAGAAGTATGGCCGATTTCCCTAGGACTCGGCGCTTCATTCAGATGCTTACCAACCATTTGGCTGGCAAGGTAGGGTATATCAGGGCAGCCACCTCCTGAAATGTTTACAATAATCTTGGTTTCTTTATCTACAGTGAGTTTCATATTAGCTGCTCGAACCATCCGGTATTGACCGAAATCTTTGATATTGAAAAGGTCAACTGGTTGAAGTAAAGAACTATTCACAGCTATTACCTGTAGAGGTTTGATCCGGGATTCTTCAAGATTTCTGAGGATATTTAGTTCCTCGATGAGGGCAAACTCAATGACCATATCACATCCAGTACGGATTTCTGGGGGTGGTCCCATGATCCGTATTTCACATCCTTTTTTTCTAAGGATGCTCTCTGCTCGGATCACCTCGCTGGTGTTTTCGAATACCAGAATCCCGCGGTCGGAGTACTTGACTTCCTTGGCTTCCGAAACCTTTTTTTTTGAAAAGCCAAAAAAAGACATGTTTACTCCTTGCTTATAGTAATCCGAAACCCTGTTCCCTCTTCCTGTACATCAGTCACCTGCCACCCCTGAGTTTTTGCAGCCCGAGAAACGTTCTCTTTGGAAGTATCAGTATCTACGAAGATTATAATTTGCCCTGTTTTTGTAACTTTCATTTCATCCATCGTCATCAAAACCGGTTGTGGACAGGAAAGCCCTCGTGCATCTATGATGTTACTCATTTTCATCCCTCCTTACGCAACTTTACTTCTCATAGTAAATCCTATAAATAAACACACCAAGAGTCCTACAATAACAGCAGCAATCCCATTTGGTCCGATCCCATTTGGAGAGCTGGCCAGTCCAAAGTTATGAGAAAAACCGGCTCCAAAGATCATTCCTAAGACAAAGACTGCAGCATCACCGTCGCCCTTGCCAGCCATGAAGAGCTGCCGTCCAGGACATCCTCCCGCTAAGGTAAATGCCAGACCCGCGAGTACCATACCCGAAAAATTCCATAGTTGCATTGTGTGTGCCACTGGCTGATCAGTAAAGCCTGGATGAAATTGATTGAGGATTAAATTTGTTACAAATGCCGCACCTGCAAGACCAATAATACCTAAAAAAAGATGTGACTGACGGAAAAGGATTAGGTCACGAAATGCCCCCATAGTACAAAAACGGCTCCGTTGGGCTAGAAACCCTACAGCTAGTCCGACAACCAAAGATATTAATAGGAATGCGTGCATGGAGCCCGGTCCTTTGACGCTATAAAAAAGAATTCCACTTCTATTCTCTCCCTCAACCTGAGGATGGATTAGCATCAGTACAAGAAACCCTACCATGATCAAGGGCAAAATCCATCCTACAGAAGTGTGTGTTTTCTGACTCCTTCCCAAATCATATCCACCCTTAAGGAACCGAGTACCAATCCAAATTCCGAAAATAAGGCCGAACAAACCAAAAATTGCATTGCCATCTCCTCCAGCTAAACGTAACAAGGCACGCCATGGACAACCCAGAAAGACCAGAGCACCAATCATTGCAAAGACTTCCCAGTACAAATCTTACGATAGGTGCAGAACCTGCTCTCGGTCTAAATTCTTTGAAAACGTACGCAGCTATTAGAGCACCCAAGACGAATCCGATAATCTCCGGACGCATATACTGTACTACGGCAGCACGATGTAACCCAAGGGCACCCGCAATGTCTCGTTCGAAGCAAGCGACACAGATCCCCATGTTTCCGGGATTTCCCCATTTCTGTAAAAGAGTAGCAAAAACTCCGATAAATACTCCAACGCTGATTATCCCCCACTTACTTGCTAAGAATTTCCCTAAAGCAGACATCTTATGCCTCCTTCTCCATTATTAGATTATTTTGCATTGATATATAGAAAATGAAAATCATTTTGGTTCCCATGAGTACCAGAGATGCGTTTTACTCTCTATTTTTAATAAATGGGTCAAATAATACAAATAGTAATTTGTTATTGACAGCGCACCATATATAGATATTATCTATTGATATAGGTGATGACAGGGCATATCTTTATTAGGTACTATTGAGTATGCATGATGGTAAAAAAGAATCCCCAAAACTTATGGAGAATGTCCGTGCTGCCGGTTGAGCTTCTAAGATCAGTCCGGGGGACTTGGCAGACATATTGAATGGACTTACATTTCGGAAAGATCCGAATCTTCTTGTGGGGATCGAGACATCGGATGACGCGGGTGTCTATCGGCTTACTCCGATATAGCGCTTATTCAGACGTTGATTTCTTTACTCCTATTGTGAATGATCCATTTGATTTTGGCAGAATTGCTGCAGCAAATTCCCTGAGCGATGTCTATGCAATGGGCGGAAAACCTCTAACTACCATGAATATCGTCTGCTTTCCGATCAAGGAAATGGATAAAATGATTCTGCGTTCTATTCTTGAGGGAGGCCTGGAGATTATTCACAAAGCAGGCGCTATTATGGTAGGAGGGCATAGCATTGATGACCCTGAACTGAAATATGGCCTTTCAGTAACCGGCATAGTCCATCCGGAACGTTTCCTCACAAATGCAGGGTCAAAACCAGGAGATTTCCTGGTGCTGACCAAACCGCTTGGCACAGGTATACTTGCAACAGCACTGAAGGGAAGGATGCTCGATGACCCAACGACAAGGAAAGTTACAGAAATCATGGCTGCCTTGAATAAAGATGCGGCTGAGGTTATGGAAGAGGTAGGAGTGAACTCCTGCACCGACATAACCGGTTTCGGACTCCTCGGTCATGCACTGGAGATGGCCAAGGCAAGTAATGTAGGAATGCGTATTTATGCCGATAAGGTACCGGTCATACCTGAGGCACTGACATTCGCCTCCATGGGTATGGTTCCTGTTGGAAGCCATCTTAACCAAAAATACTGCTCACGCCACCTTGATATCTCTTCCTCAATAGACCCGCTTCTTGTAAATATTTTTGCAGACGCACAGACGTCAGGAGGACTCCTTATCTCTGTCCCCGGCCCTAAATCTAATGACCTTGTTCAAAAATTGCAGGAGAGAAAAATACCTTCAGCCGATATCATAGGAGAAGTAGTGAGTGAGCCGGCGAAAGTGATACAGATACGGTAATGATCAAGAGAAACAATATATGACTACATACGCAGTAATAACATTTCATACAACGCATTTCTCTCTGAAAGCAAAAAAAGTACTGGAGAGTAGTGGAATTCCTTTCGAGACGATTCCGGTGCCAAGGGAATTCAGCTCTGACTGCGGTTTCTGCTGTAAGGTATTGTGGAATTCCAGGGAAAAAGCAGAGATGATGTTGAGACAAAATCATGTTGAAATTGATCAAGTCTACCGATGGGAAAGAGATGAAGACAAGGAAAAGAAGAAAGCATATCGATTTGTTTAGATTCTTTTCAGGAAAATATAAACATTCAGGAGGTAGCGTATGGCCAGGGTGATAGATGCCCGGGGGTTGCCGTGTCCCCAACCGGTTATAAAAACGAAGGAGGCCTTTGAGCAAAACAAGGGGGAATCTTTACTGATAATAATAAACAGCGCCGAATCACGGAATAATGTCGAACGGTTCCTGAAACATAGCGGAGTAGAAATTGAAAAGATTGAGGAAAAGGAAGGCGATTTTTATATTCATACTAAAGTGATCTCAGAAACAATACAGCCAGCATCAGTTTCAGAGATAGGTAGCTGTGCTCCTCAACCTGCGGGAATTGGTACTGCTATTTTTATCAATAAAGACCGTATCGGACATGGCAGCGATGAACTCGGCACGAATCTCATCAAGGCATTTATCGCAACGATCAAAGATCTGTCTGTGCAACCGAAAACGATATGTTTTATGAACAGCGGAGTCAAGTTAACTGTAAAGGGTGCTGAATCACTTTCCTATCTGAAGGATCTCGAAGAAAAAGGTGTAGCACTCCTGGTGTGCGGGACATGCCTGGGTTACTTTAATTTAAAAGAGCAGCTCGGGGTCGGCAAAATATCGAATATGTATGACATCTCGGAGACGATGCTCAAGTCCTCAAAGGTAATTACGCTTTAGTCCTCACAGTACAAAAAGCAGGGACTTATAGTGAAGAAAAAGATGATTTATTTCGACAACGCGGCCACATCGGGGACAAAACCTGATACGGTTGTACCAGCAATTTGTGATTGCCTGAAACATGCAAATGCAAACCCGGGCAGATCGGGACATTCATTGTCCGTTAAGGCGGCAGAGATCATTTACAACACTCGTGAGGCGATAGGTGAATTATTTAATTTCCCCAAATTAGAAAATATTGTCCTCACGAAAAATGCTACTGAAGCTTTAAATATTGCGATACATGGGTCATTGGAGCCGGGGGGAGAAGTGATCACAACCTCGATGGAACATAACTCCGTACTGAGGCCGTTGAACCATCTTAAGGATAAGGGTGCGATCTCGCTGAAGACCTTGAAGGCGGATGCAAACGGCATCGTATCCCCTGCCCAGATTAAGAAGGCGATTACGGATAATACAAAGCTCATCGTCGTAACATCTGCTTCAAACGTCACCGGCACAAAAATGGATCTGGAAGGAATTTATAGAATCTCTAATTCTAAGACTGTAAAGCTCTTGGTTGATGGAGCCCAGGGGGCAGGAGCTGTGAAAATGGATTTAGAAAAAACCCCTTTTGATTTTCTTGCGATCACCGGACATAAGCACCTCTTCGGGCCTCAGGGTACGGGCGCACTCATTGTCAAGAAACCCGATGAGCTGGCTTCTTTTATGCGGGGAGGCACAGGAAGTTTATCAGACAAGACGGTACATCCCGATTTCCCGCCCGACAAATTTGAAGCGGGGACATTAAATACCCCAGGTTATGCAGGGCTTACAGCAGGTATCCGGTTTCTTTTAAAAGAGGGCATTGAGAATGTCATTGAACGTGAACACGAACTTATTCAGTACCTCATCAAGAAACTCTTAGAAATGGAGGAAGTTGAAGTCTATGCCCCTGATGCCGAGCGGGTAGCCACAGTCTCATTTAATATAAAAGGAGCATCGGCATCGGATACAGCTCACTATCTTGATAGCACCTGGGGGATATGCGTTAGAGCGGGCCTGCATTGCGCACCGGAAGCGCATAAAACATTAAACACTTTTCCTCATGGCACTGTACGATTCTCTTTATCCTGCTTCAATACCATGCAGGAAATAGATATAGCCATTAATGCCTTAAAATCCTTTGTGAAAAATATGTTTTAGGAATTTACTAACTAGTTTCTGTTGCGGAAAGGGTATTTTCCGGTTGATATATTTGTCCAATTATTTTCATGGCGTCTTATTTGATTCATCGAGACATCCAATAAATAAATTCTCATCTGTATTTGTGCTTCTGTGCCGATTTTAGAAACACCTCTCCACCGAGCCTCCCAAATCCTCCTATTGTGAGTTTGTCTTCCTTATAATCGCGCCAGCGTTACCAGGTTGTGGCAGAAGACTGCACACCCTACACTGGAGGCAAAATTCTTAAATCCTTTAAAAAGACACTTACTGAGCTTAAATGCCCGTTTTAAGACGGAGATTGTCCCTTCTATGCCCGCCCGAAAACGCTGCCCGGCTTTAAACTCCTCCGTGCTTTCCCTCTGGTCTTCCTCCCTTGTTCGTCTCCCTTTCTTACATATCGATACTGTTTCAATTTCCTCTGAAAGACTCAGGATTTGCTCTCGACTTTCATAAAATCCTTTGTCTCCTGCCAATACGCCAGGTCTGCATCCAAATATCTTATCGTGTACTTTCAGACTCTCTTGTATAAGTTCCTTATCTGCTCTTTGCTTCGGCATCGCTTCATAGTGAATGATAAATTTTCCCCCGGTTTCCACCAATAATACTTTATGTCCAAATTCAATCGGCTTCCCCGCCTTCCCTCGTTTGATCAGTTCCGTGTGCTCTTCAAACAGACTGTATACTTTCTCCGCCGACGGCACTTGCTCTCCCTTGATTACACGACGCTTGGCCTGTCCTATTATCTTCTCTGTTATCGGCAAATAATGCTTAAGCTCTGCCGCCACTGCCATTGCTTTTAGATCACCCAACTTTGACAGCATTTTTTCAGCTACACTGCCCACCGAGACAATCCACTTTGTCCGTTCAATCAGCGTTCTGTAAATGCTCTGTATCTTCTGTTGAACCTTTTTGTCCTTCCTGCAGCTGTTACGGCTTATGTAAAGAAATAGCTTCCTTACTTTTTTCGTATGAAACCTGTGCCTTATTCCCATCCGGCCCATCTCATCCCCGGCGTCTTTCATCAGACGCGCCAATGTCCTGAAGCCGTCCCATAGCAGGGATGAATCCGTAGGATAATGTATGTTTGTCTCATATGCTGTTGTGTCTAAACGCAGCTTTTCAGCCGTGATCTTCTCATTGTCCTTCGCATATCCGCTCAGCGCTTCGTTTATTTCTTTCCAGGTCTCCTCAGACAATGCGTTAAATGCTTTGCAAAGAAATGTGTAGTCCATCATTACCTTGTTGCCGAGTTTGATAAAATTCCGGAAAAATTCGCTGTTCTCCACCAAAATAACCGCATCCCGGTAGCTCTCTTCCTCTATAAACATTACCAGTATCGAACGAAGGATTTGTTCCGATGTGTAGCCCCCTCTGCCATACTCGGATTGTGATAGAGTGCGGTTGAAATCGCTATGCGCTAAGTCTAATATCTTCGGGTTCATCTCCATTATCCGCGCTATGCCTTCGTATTTCGCCCGATACTCCTGCACTACCTTTAAGGTTGACTTCATGCTGAAATCCAGGTATTCTTGATCCAATGTTTTATTTCGCAAAGCCTGCTCCTTTCTTCTTGGTGTTTTTCGGTTACCAATTATAAAGGTTCAGGCTTTTTTTTTATCAAATCTTTTCGCAACAGAAACTAACTATATGGAAAAACAGAGTCCTACAGACATAGCGGCATCAAAGCCGGATATGTTGTGACCGTTTTTAGTGGTGGAGTACTCCAACAATGTTCAGTCTCGACAAGCTTGACTAAGATCGAGTGCTTCTAATCGGAGCGAAGATGGAAGCTGCTTTACCGTCCATGCTCTTTTAATCTCTCGATGTAACCGTCGAGAATTTCCCCGGCTGTCTCTAAAGCGAATTCATCAAAATAACCCTTAACGGCTTCTTCAACAACGGAGACGCTGCCGTTCATTTCCTGATAATTCTTGCTTAAAACGCACTCGAGCTGCCGGCCGCCTTCGTCCCAATGCATTCCGAGTATTGATTCAATCTCCCCGCCCGACTGTATGTGTCGGATTGGAAGTAAGAGTTCCATGTCGTACCTTTTCACAAAGGACTGGTAAATATCTAAAACCATCCCGATCTGGTTAATCTTAATTCGTCCATCATGGGATTCCCTCTCACCACCGATTATCAGGTTGCAGCGCAACTTCTTTGCGATAGGTATCCTTATGGCATGGAAATAAAAATGACAGCCCAGGCAGTTGGAGTAGGATCCAAATGTCTTAAAAAAATGTGTTGTATATCTTCCGCAGAGCCTCCCCCAGAACCGCGGGGCGCCCAATATGACCGGATCGTAAAGCTTTATGTTTTTTTCATGGAGGCTTTTTCTCAGTATCTCTACCATTGTGAAGGGAATACTCCAGTCGCCGTATTCAGTGCCTGTATAAGCTATTGTGGGGACAACTGCATTGATAGTCCGGATCTCACAAGCACGGCGCACAGCCGCGAAACTGTCTCTTCCCGCTATCTCCGCTATGGCAACATTCTCAGTTTCTCTAATTTCATCGATTGTTGAGGCAGGCAACATCCACTCGGGAAATCCCGTGACAAGTTCCGGCTTGCCGGCTATGATCCCAAGCAGTCGTTTATCGATCTTTTGCATAATAGAGCGGCTTGTAATTTCCGGGATAATAGGGCTGGTCAACAGGAGTGTCCATGAGGCCCTGCATCTTTGCCCTGTCAAGAAAATTAAGAACGAGATGCATTAATTCCTTTCCCTTAACGATCCCCAGTCCACCTCTTGGACAGGCTATTTCATTGAATTCTCGGGCTTCGTCCTTTCTCACGTATTTACCGACCATGGTGAGCGGTACCGTCTCACCTGTGTGTATCATGCTGCCGGAACTCGCTGTTGAATGGTCCGCAGTAATAACCAGTAAAACTTCTCTGTCCTTTATAATCTCATTGACCGCAACGGACATTGCGCGGTCAATGGCCTCAATCACCTCTTTTTTATACCAGGGATTTTTTGTGTGCCCTGCCTCGTCAGGCATTTTTGTATGGACATGAATGAAATCATAGTCACGTGCATCTTTTGCAAGATAAAGTCGTTGTTTTAAATCCTCTTCGATATTGCCCGTGTCATTGACTTTCTTCACTTCCATGCCGAGTTCACTGCCGAGGCCGTGGTAAATAGCGCCTGAGGAGATTGACAAGCCTCTTAATCCCCACTTATCCTTGAATGGTGTTAATTGCTTTTTTTTACCCGCCCTCTGCGAAACGAGGGCATTTACCGGCGGGAGGTTGCGGGACATCCGGTCCCGGTTTATCTGATGGCCGGACAGTCTTTGATAACTCCATATAAGGTATTTATTTAAGGTATCTGCTGTCTTTCCTGCAAGCGTTGATAACTTTTTGTGCATTGTCGGCATGATTTCCATGAGCGGTCTACCTTCATAGATGGGATCTGAATCAGTTATTTTATCCGTTACAGCTCCGCTTAAGATAAGGAACCCGTCGATGCCCTTGGAATGTATCAAACGAATATTGATTTTATCCATCTCATAAGATTCTATTACCGTCATCAGTTCCCGCACCTCTTCATAGGAAATATCAGGACGGCCCCATGTGAGAATAAGATTATCATTCTTATGCTCAACACAGCACAGATGGCATAAGATAGCAACATCCTTGTCATGAAGAGGTATGCCTTTGCCTTTTGCCTCGATATAGCCTCTTCCGGGAAATTCTTCTATTTCATACCCAAAGATTATAAAATGGGCAGTCTCGCTCGACATGGGAATGCCCTGCATCATCGTGTGATACAATCCGTTCATCCCTATGGATGCAAGGTGGTCTAAATGAGGTGTATATGCTGCCTGCAATGGTGTTTTGCCGTCGAAGCAATCCTGTCCTCTATCCCCGATTCCATCCAAGATTACTAAAATGCACCGCATTTTTATTTATACCATAGTAAACGCCGATTATACTAATAAGTATTGTCTATATATCGAGCTTTTTTTATTGTTTTTCTCTATTTGACAATATTAGAGGTTCAGTACTAATATGAGATTAATGATAGTAGACATGCATATACACACCTCTTTTTCGCCATGCAGTGTAATCAACATACCTGACCTTTTGGAGAGAGCCCGGGAAAGGGGGATGGATGGTATTTGTATTACCGATCATGACTCAATGGCCTCAAAACCCGTATTCGACAAAATAGATGACAATCATGGACTCTGCGTTATCGTCGGCATGGAGTATACAACGGCAGAGGGCGATTTTCTGGTATTTGGGCCTACTGAATATGTCCCATCAGGAATGAACGCAGCGGATCTCATCAGGTGGATAAAAGGAGAAGGTGGGGTAGCCATTCCTGCGCACCCATTCAGGAAAAGCAGGCCGACAGACATGGGGATTCTTTCATCATCGCAAATAGTTGAAGTATTAAATGGCAGAAACCGTCCATCTGAGAACGAATCATGCAGGAACTGGCTTGCTCAATACGGCAATGGTACAAGACGGATTGGAGGCAGCGATGCTCATACCCTTGAAGAGGTAGGCCGGATAATTACGATATTCAAAAAGAATATTTACGATGTCGAAGATTTCATTGATGAGCTTTATATCGGGAATTACACGCCAAAACAAAAGTTCACTTAACCCGAGATTCCTTCCGCCCCCAGCGGATCCGCTGAGGCGGACACTCTGCTCGGAATGATAGCTGCAGGCATTTACCCATAAGAATTGCTCGATTTAGATCTAATCTTATCTGTTGAAAAGACCTTGTATTTTATAAGAACCGATTACCAGAAAAAAATTAAAAGGAGCACTTGACAACCCCGGAACACTTGATATCATTAAGGCATAGATCAAAGCTATGATGTCTTTGACTCTGATCGTATTTATGAATATCTACCGAGAGGAGGTGAAGAGCATGAAAAAATCTTTGAGCAATAAGACACTCCTAAAGGAGGCTTCCTTCTGGGACGGTCTCAAGAGAGTAGTAAAGGACAATCCCGGCAAGGCATGCCACAAGTGAAAGAGCTGAAAAAGCTAAAGTTGCTGGTCAGGCAACGAAAACACATAAACGATATGGCAGAGAATGTGTAACAAGTGCATTCCTGCCATATCTGTTTTAATTGAACTTTTTGGTAAGATAATATCCTCCCTTTTTCCAACTGCTTATGGTCAAAAATTAACCACAAGAAAATCTAGTCTATGCTTCCCTTAATCCAGGCCCTAAAAAGAAATTATACGTTCCGTTACTCCTTTTAAAGGAAATTCTTCCGAGAGCACGGAGAAAAACTCTGTGTCCTCTGTGGTTTCATTCTTTATCCTTTTTTTTCATAAAACTTTTAACAGTACCTCCAATTGGTTTAAGAAATAGCTTGTTCAAAATCTCCGGTCGGGGCATTTTGCCAGACAGGCAGGGCAATCTGCCGGGGAAAATTATCCCTCGTTTTTTTAAATGTCTATAAATTAATAAGTTACATCTGGCATTCATTTTGCGAATAATAAGGACAAGCCCCGGCACACACAGTTCACGTTATCGAGTCAGGCAATGAAGAAGTACCGGATTGGGAGTTTTGGTATTTGTTACGAGTAATGTACTCAAGGAGGAACGTACCATGAGTTTTTGTCCCTATTTCAAAAATGGATATTTTGGGGTCTGTGCTGCCTCCGGATCAAATCATGTTCCGAGCATAGCCGAGATGGAGCAATACTGCTTCAGCGAAAATTTTCTCTGTTCTATTTTTGAGCTTCATACCACAAAAAAATATCAAAGTACCTCGCCCGGGATTAAGCGCGTTCACATACCGGGGCTGAGTGCGAATCCTTTAGAAAAGTGAAGCATTTTCTTCTCTGAGGGTTTGATTATGCGCATTGCTCTGTTGTGTTGGGAGTCGTTACATGCAATATCTGTGGGCGGTGTGGGAGTCCACGTAGGTGAACTGGCGGCCGCCCTTGAACGGAAAGGGCATGAAGTGCATGTCTTTACAAGGGCCAACGGTCAACAGCACTATGAAAGGATCGACGGGGTGCATTATCACCGGTGTCCGTTTCGATTGGACCCCAATTTTGTGGAAGAAATCAACGATATGTGCCGGTCATTTGTACACCATGTCTTTCAGACGGAAAACTATATGGGACATCAATTTGACGTTGTCCATGCCCATGATTGGCTGGCTGCCAACGCCATGATCTGGATCAAACAGGGACTTGGTCGAAAGGGGATCCTCACCATGCACTCAACGGAATACGGCCGCTGCGGTAATAATTTCTATAACGGGCGTTCGGCCCAGGTCCGTGAGACAGAGAGGGCGGGGGCTTACTGGGCGGACAAAGTGATAACAGTATCCAACGGTCTGAGAAATGAGACAATGTGGATGTATGAAGTCCCCTGGTGGAAAGTTTCCGTTGTTTATAATGGCGTCAATCTCCATAATTTTGACGGCTGGCTGGATCCTTTCGAAATAAAAAAACAATATTCCATAGGTCCTATGGACCCCACGGTCCTTTTTTGTGGGCGCATGGTGGTCCAAAAAGGTCCTGATATTCTTGTTGAAGCGATTCCATACGTCCTGAGATATTACCCAAATGCCAAGTTTATATTCGCGGGTGACGGAGAAATGCGCTCCCATGTGGAGCAGCGCGCGCGCCATCTCGGCGTAGCGCACGCAACACGGTTTCTTGGGCATAAAACAGGGCCGGAATTAGGCAATCTATATCAAGGCCTGCGATGTTGTTTGCGTACCGAGCCGCAATGAACCTTTTGGTATTGTCATCCTTGAAGCGTGGAGTGCCGGAAAACCCGTAGTCGTTTCAAGAAATGGCGGGCCCAATGAGTTTGTGTGGCACGAGGTGAACGGATTGAAAATATATCCCAACCCGGAATCCATCGCCTGGGGGTTGGGAACGCTCTTCACGAACTTCGAATGGGCCAGATGGATGGGACAGAACGGAAGAACCGCCGTAGAAACGACCTTCACGTGGGACGGCGTCGCCGACCAGGTGCTTTCCGTATACAATCAATAGAGAGTATCCCAACGGAAACTTGCATTGCTGCATTTTCTGAGTTGATTGAAATCGTGAAAATGATATAATTAAATCCATGGAAAGCGACGCAAGAGAACGTAGAAAATATGAAAGAATTCCTTTCAGAGAAGAAGTCTTGGTGGACGGGATAACGAGATGTACGAGTGTTGATATAAGCGAAGGCGGTTTTTACGTGTGTACCACACAAGTGTTTGAAGAACATAGTGTGATTTATGTCACGTTACCTCTCAAGGGAGACACCTTAAAGGTTAAGGCAGAAGTCCAGTATTGTCAGTTAGGAATTGGGATCGGCGTCAGATTCATTGACTTGAATGATGAGCAGAGAGAAAAAATCAGAGAGTTAATCTATAGCGTAACGAGGCAGTCTGCACACCCCAAAGAGGGAAAAAATAGAATCCTTTTGATTGAAGAAAACGACATATCGGGACAGTTTAAGAAACTGCTTGTTGCAGAAGGTTTTTTTGTTATTGAAGCGAAGGATATAGTGGAGGCCATGAAAATTCTGAGTGACCAGACACCGGACCTGGTAATCCTTGATTTATACATGAAAAAAATGGATGGATTTAAAGTGCTGGCAATTCTAAAAACAAACCCTAAATGGAAAGATCTTCCGGTAATAGTTTGTTCTACATCCGGCACAGAAGATGTAATAAAGAAAGTTATTGATGCCGGTGCAGATGAGTTTCTCAATAAAATGGTAACCCCTGCCTCTCAATTACTTGATGTAGTAAAGACTGTTTTAAAGAGTGGTCGTTAAGATCAGATAAATGCTGCTGCTTTAAAGAATGAAGAAAATTAAACCCCTACCAAGGCAGGATTGACCTTAATTTAATGTCTTTTGCAGATTTTCTCAAAAGTGGACCTCAAATCAATATACTTCAAAATGAGCTCGAAAGTAGTTTCATCTTTCATTAAATCATCATATTGCGTCATGTAATAATCAAGGTTGTGACAGTTTTCCAGGAAAGACAATGTATCATCGTGAAAAATTAACTTCATGTTGTCTAAAATTTCCATTCCTTTTACAGCTCTCGCGACAGCATCTCCCGCACTACGATGTTTACCAATATTTTTGTTATATTGATAAAAAAAATCCTCTACGTCTGTTTCATATTTTGTCAAATCCTTATAAGTGTAACCCATCGTTTCTTTTGTTGAGAAAGATGAAGTTTCTTGTTTCGCTTTTTCTTTAGGTAATCCGGATATGTCTCTCTCAGCGTCTTTCCAAATAGTGACCCACAAATTGATAATTCCATTAACCAGGCTATTATAAAAAGGTTTCATTTTTATGACGTCACCTGATAATGTACGCCGCACCTCAAGATCAGATTTTGGAACTATTGAATAATCAGGATTTGGATTGTATCCATCGTACGTTAAAGAAGCCTGTTTGATTATTTCGTTTTCATCACAAAAACTCACTTTAATGGGACAATATGCATCAAAAACATATATCGTAATATCTGTCATCATCTTTGCCATATATTCATATCGCTTTGAATCTTGTTCCTTCGCTATTTCTAATATATCTTTGTAATAGGACCTAAAACTTATTAGGTCGGGTTTAGGTGTATTTTGAATATTATCGACTTCTTTAAGCATAGTATCTTCATATGCAATAAGAGATTTTTTTATATCTGAAGGCGCCGTACTAATAGCATAAGATATGGCTTGTTTGTGAAGTTTTATGAAACAATCCCAAGATGCAATACTTTTGCTTGGACAAACAAATGATATTATGCTAAAGGCAAGTAATAAGATATTTCTAATCACCTTTTTTACCCAATAGTTACCTCAATATTTATCCTAATAAAGAATAAATGAAACATAGCAGGTGTGCTCTCACTTTTTCTCACTTTCTTTTCCATGGAAATAGTCTCCTTTGATTTCTATTTTATTTTTAAAAAACAAAAAAGAAATCCTACCCACGTAGGGGGTGACAGATTTTTCCAAAAAATAGAACAGTTGCACTTTCGGCTTGAAACATGCTTTTTCAAGACACGAGGTTACACAGCGAAGCTTCTTCCTTGTAGTCCTTATGTCTAAATTTTCTTCATCAATATTTATTTCAAATGATAATCAACATAAAGTATATACCCTACCTAAGTAGGATTGACTAATTACTACTAATAGCAAAAAATTGTAAGAGCTGTTAGCGATCATAAAATAAACAAAATTTCAATAGAATTCAGAGTGGAGTTTCATGAAAATGAAAATTTATATAATCGCCAATATCCGGTATTATTTATTTCACATTTTTATTTCATGCGTGCTGAAAGTATAGGATGAAAATTGCGATTTAAAGAACGCATTAAAAGTTACTTCAAAGTTGACAAAGAATTAATTATTATTTTCCTTCTTGTCGCTATTTCTGGCTTTATCTTCTTTTTTGTATATAATCAGCGTGCCTTTTTGAATTTTTTCTATCTACCAGTACTTATTGGCGCATATTTTTATGGCAAACGCTATGCTACTTCTTCAGCGATATTGTCCGTTATTATTATTTCTATAATTGCATATGTTTATCCAGATACTTTTATTCATGGTCATTTGGATAGCAAACTGAATCTTTGGTTAGATATTATGACTTGGGGAGGCTTCCTCACTATTACAGGTTATTACATGGGACTTCTCTATGAAAAGAAGGAGAACGCTTATAAAGAGATACGATTTACCTATAGAGGCATTATTGAGATGTTATCTCTCGTAATAGATTCTGTAGACAAAGAGACCCAGAGTCATTCGTATCGGGTTTCCATCATTTCTGAAATGATAGCAAGAGAGATGAGATGTCCTGAAGAGGAAATAGAAAATATTAGGATTGCTGCTTTACTTCACGATATAGGTAAGATAGGTGTCAGCAGCATGATTCTTCAAAAGGTTGGAAAATTATCGCCTGAGGAGCGTAACCATATGGATATCCATACAAAACATGGCGCTGATGTATTACATCCTATGGGTGGAAGGGTGCTACAGCTCATACCACTCGTTTTGTATCATCATGAAAAATATGATGGAACTGGAAGCCAAGGCTTAGAAGGAGAAAATATTCCTTTGGGAGCAAGGATTATAGCAGTTGCCGATGTTTACGATGCTTTAATTTCAGACCGTCCGTATCGCAAAGGCTTTTCGCCGTTACAGGCTAAAGAAGAAATTCTATCAAACGTTGGGAAACAATTTGACCCAAATGTTGTAAAAGCATTCGACGCTATCTTTCCAAAAATAGACTTTGAAATCCCCTTAATTCCTGCTAAATTTGACTTGTAATTGCTTTCCATTAGCCCAGATTATTCACAACTTTTTTAAAAAAATAGTCAACTATTACAACTGATCTTCAATATTTTAAACCTTAAGGATTGGTTAGTAGGAGGTGAAGCTGCTATATGGGTGTTTGAAGTTTATACCCCTAGTTATATTGCAAACTTTCATGATGGTGTAAACAAGCTCGGTTGGTCCCAAGATGATTTTGGTATTAGCCCTGATTTTCAAGACACTTTGAACGAATTGCGTTATAGGACATCGGGATCAGGATGGATAAATCTCGGAGAAATTGTTGACGAAACTAAAAAAACATGCTGGCCGGGAACAAGAAAGGCCAAATTGCCTGACGGCGTTGAATCAATAAGAGCATCTATTCTTCAGTTTTTACCAAGTACAACTATTCTTGCTTGCAACTTTATTCTTAA
>CAVZMO010000031.1:0-24307 GCA_963776195.1 Thermodesulfovibrionales bacterium | reverse complement strand
TTTCCCTCTATTACGATATCTAATCGGTAGGCCGAAAGGAAGAGAGGCAGGATCCGAATTTTGAAGATTTCTGTCTCTCTTCTCCAGCGGTTTTAACCTCTTTGGGATAGAATTCACCGCTCTGAATCAAGGTCTTTTCTGTCCACGAGCAGGTGCCTTCACGGATCATTTCTTTTTTTAATTCTCGCTTATCAAAAGTACTCTTTGAAATTATATCACCTTACTCTCATTGACAAAAAAAGAGAATTATTGATAACCCTTCGGCTCGGAGTGGAATTTGGCAGCCGCAGGCTTTGGCCTGCGTTCATACCGGTGCTACCCTGTAACGGAAGGGTTACAATTATCGAAAATCCGGTGACTTTTTGGAGAGTGATATTTCCGTCATGAAAGTGATATAATGTTCCATGAAAAAAGCTTGCCATAAAGGATCCCGGTAATGAAAGATTGTGATATGAATTTAAAGCGTTTCGCGTCATCCTTCTTGCTCCTGCTGGTTGCGCCCTTGCTCCTCGTGTCTTGCGGGAAAAAAGAGGTCAAGCCGGTTTCACCTGAAGCGAAGCAGGTACAGGAAGCATTTGCGCTTGCAGAGACCCTAAGAAATGCCTACGTAGAGAATGACCGGCCAACTATCGAGAGGAATTCTACAAAGGACGGTTATAGAGATCTCATCGGAGCCATGAAAGCCTTTGACAGGGCCGAACTCACCTTTACCCCGACATGGGTCGAGATACGGGATTCGTCGGTTTATGTCACTATTTCATGGAAAGGAACGTGGACAGTAAAGGGCAAATCGACCGAGGATAGAGGCCAGGCTATTTTTGTGCTTGAGGGAAGCCCTCTAAAACTCGCCCAGATACAGCGTTCGAATCCGTTTAGACAACCGGAGTAGCGCGTCATTACTGCCTCCTGCCGTGCTGCTAAGACAGTACTGATTTTTTCGGATAGACCCCTGATCAGTCAAGTCACTCCACTCTTAGCGGGTGCTAACAGATCAAGCCCCCAAAAAATTCAGTAAATTGCAATAAATAGGTCTGAACCAGATTCTTGACCAAATCAGCCTCAAATATCCAGTCTTTATCGGGCATGAAAGCAAAAAATGTCAAAAAGAGCACTTGACTTAAATTCAGCAATTGCTATAAATTTATTGACGTCTATTGTTCCGGGAGGGATTTATGGATTTGAGGCATAACCTTTTCATAAAGATCATTTCAATAATGGCACTCTTCTTCACTTGGATGTTCGGGGGAGTGTTCGATATCGCGTACGCCGTAAGAAATGGTCTGGAACCGGGAAGCAAGGGGCAGGGGTCAATATTAATAGGCAACCAGCAACCTAAGAAACAGGGGACAGAAGAAAAGTTCCAGAAGTCGATTGTTGACATAGAACAGGCCCTCACGGACGCTTCCACTGACACCAATACCAAGAAGAATAAGCTCAAGACCAAAAAGACTGAGATAGATTCACTTGATATTGAGATCAAGAAACACTTTGCCGAGACAGAGAAAAAATTAAAAGATGATGGCCTTCCCTATGAAATTCTCGAAAGACACCATAATTTTGTAAAACACTATGAAGACAACCTCAAGGAACTGAAGGACAACCTTGATGCTATAGACAAGGCAAAGACAAAACATGACGTAGATAGAGAAATAGGAAAGACCAAGGAACACCTCGAGAAGGTAAAGCCTCCGAAGAAGCAGAGACTTCTTGATCCGAACAAACTGCCACATCGGACAGCAGAGCCGGTATTTAAAGAGCCGAGAACAAAGCCCGAGCAATTCAAGACAGAAGACAGAGCACAGAACATAGATCACAAACAAAAGCCTATTTTTGTCGCCTCAAGTGGACCGTTAAAGGGTATTTTATCTCAGAATACAGACACTACTACTCAAAGCTATATTCAAATTGCCCAAGCAAATCCACCTACCTCTGCGGATTTAGCTGAGACAATCGAAGTGAAGTTCACACCGGCGATACAGGCAAAGGCACAAGAACTCGGACACAATCCCGTAAAGATTTATAATTGGGTACGAAACAATATCGAATACGTTCCTACCTATGGTTCCATCCAGGGCGCTGGTATGTGCCTTCAGACAAAGCAGTGTAATGACTTTGATACTGCAAGCCTTTTGATAGCCCTTCTTAGGGTTTCTGGAATCCATGCCAGGTATGTTAACGGCACTATTGAGCTTCCCATGGAGAAGGTAAAGAACTGGGTGGGAGGATTTACAGATGGTAGTGCAGCCTTGACGTTCATTGCTTCGGGCGGCATACCCCTCAAAGGTATAACTGAGGGCGGTAGAATTACATCAGTCCAAATGGAACACGCTTGGGTCGAAGCTTGGATCGACTATTTCCCAAGCAGGGGTTCCAGGCATAAGAACGGAGAGGGTGACACATGGATACCCCTTGATTCGAGTTTCAAGGAACATGATTTCAGGCAAGGCATTGACTTTTCGGGTACGGTGCCCTTTGATTCCACGACTTTGGTTAACGATCTTATCAGCTCCGCGACGGTTAATGAGGCAGAAGGTTGGATAACTGGTATTGATGGATCGCTTGTCACCACAGCCATTACGGATTACCGTACAAGAATTGAAGCCAATATGAGCCAGAATTATCAGAATGCTTCGGTCGGCGATGTTGTAGGGACGACTATGATTATTAAGCATGAATTTCCGATATTTATGGGAACGCTGCCATATAAGACGGTTGTCAAAGGATCGTTGTATCAGGAAATCCCGGACAACCTCAGGCACAAGATGCGGTTCAGGATAGAGAGTGGAGACTTCTATAACGAGACCACCCCCCTCGATATCACTTATAGCTTACCCCAAATAGCAGGAAAGAAGATAACCGTGAGCTACTCTCCCGCAACTCCTGGGGATGTAGCGGTAATCAACTCCTATCTTCCCAAGGCGCATGCAGACGGTACGCCAATACAACTGAGCGAATTACCGTTATCGCTGCCGGCGTATCTTATCTATCTGAAGCCGGAACTTCGAATTGACGGTCAGGTTGTAGCAAGAGGTAGTATTGTAACGATGGGTGTGGTTGAAAAGTTCGACATGACTTTCACCGACCCCGTGCGAGGAAACGATATCGTCTTAAACACGATACAGGCTGGCGAGTATTGGGGCATCGCTGTTGGCGTCGGCCGAATGTCCAGCGAAGTGATGAAAGTTACTCAGGACAGACTTATACGAACAAAGACAAAACTGGCTGTAAGTGACTTCACTGGGTTGACAAACGATGATATTCTCGGAGAAATGCTTTTCTATACTGCCATGTTATATAACGCACGCATAGATGGGCACGCTACTGTTTTAGCCCGTTCATTAGGGGTCAAAGCCGTGAGGTTGCCATCGGAGACCGTATTCATGAGCTCTCTCAAGGTCGCCACCGTATTTGATGTTCCGGTGAGCGCCAGCGCAGGTGGCTTGATCATGGATGTTGACAGGAATCTCAGACTTGTGAAAGCATTTGACGGGGATAATAACAAGAAGCTTGAGTTTATGCGCTATTCAGGCATCAACTCTTCAGTCTTTGAGCATCGTGTTCCGGAGCAGTTGTTTACGCGGGTTGCCGCTCCCGCAGAGGGTATATCAACCGTAAAAGCACTCCAGATAGCTAATGACGCCAGAATGCCTATCTACACAATTACGAAGGATAATATTGCCGCAGTACTACCCCAGCTCCAGCTTGATGCGGCAGTCATCGCTGACATTCGCAACGCCGCAAATACCGGCAAGGAGGTGATTGCCTCTAAGACGAACATCAGTTACCACGGCTGGGTGGGATGCGGCTATATTATAACCGACCCAACGACAGGAAACGGAGACTATTTGATAAGCGGCGGACAAAACGGCGCCTATATTATGATCACGTCGGTCGGTATTGCAACAGCCAACCCTGTGGTTATAGCTGTAGGTCTCGCGGTTGTTCTTAATAACTCGACATTGCTGGAAGATTTCACAAATTTCGTCGGCATCGGTGTGACAGAACCAAAGGACTGGTGCGGTTCCGAGGGAACTGAGCGGGTTCCTGATTACCCCTTCGGCATTGATGCAACTCATGCCTGCATGCTGCATGATTGGTGTTACTCAACGGGTTTTACTTATTTTGGCAATTATCCGGCGGACCAGGAGACTTGCGACCGGATATTCGGATCAAACATATACCATGACTGCATTAGGCAAGGTGGCTATACAATATTCCAATGCGGGCTTGTCGCGGATATATATGAATTTGCTGTGATGTGGCTTGGGAATAAAGCATTTAAGGAAGCGAGAGGTCAGTGAGAATGAAACAAAAATATTTGAAAATCATGAGACTAATAATTATAACAGCACTTCCTTTGTTGATCTGCATTCTGATTCCGCTATTGTCGATGATCTTTTATGACATAAGTAAAGGCATGCTGCAAAAAGAGATTATTTCCGATTTTGTTGAGTCGCTTAAACATGCTGTGTTTCATAGTCCTCCATTCTTCGTCATTTCTTTATATGCTTACTATTTGATTAGAAAGGACCGACGTGCTAAAGAGATAGCCATAAAAATGTCATGCATGTTGACGCCCATTACGTTATTCAGCTTTTATTGGTATGCAAAAACTTTTCCTGATCCTTTGGCACTCGGATTTCTTCTGTTTATTAACCTCTTTATTCTGGTTCCCGCATGGTTCGTCGGCCTAACTGTTAGTAGTGCTTTCAAGGACACGAGGAACAAATAAGCTGAAGTAGCATGACTCATAGAGGAGGACACATGAAAATAATAAATAAACTATTCATAAAAGCAAGTCCTAACTGGAGCATCTAATGGTCAAGAGATCGCCCACTTTGATAATTAAGAACCTATTCAACAAGATTCTGTTTTCCCGCAAGACACCATGTATAGTAGCAACGATATCTATCCTTATTACCGGTTATTACTCATTATCTTTTTTTGGAGGAGCATTAGTTGGCTATGGTGATGTATCGCAACTTCATGTGAAATTAAGCGCCATCCTTCCATGCTCGTTATTGGGACTGTTCATCGGCGTACTAAACCCAAAAAAATGGTACTATGCTTCTCTGCTCGGATCTATACCACCGACACTACTATTTTTAATTATGTATTATGGTATCTTCCATGGTAATGCCCGCGTCTTATTGGACCAGCTCCATTGGCTGCAATTACCCATAGAAATGATAGGAGGGCTTAATCTCTTGGCATTTATCGGGTCCAAGATAGTAAAAAGATTCATTACTGTTTGTGTGGTACCGTTGTTGCGTTGAGTATTATTACAGGGGAATGTGACGTATAATGCACGGGACAGCTCAGCCGCGGAACCACTCCTGCTTGAGTGGGCGAGGATATGGCGAACACGCTGCTAAACTGTTGTCTGCAGTGGTTTCAGAAATGTGAGATCAAAATGAAAGAGACAAGAAATATATCCGGCCTAGATGACAAGAAACGGTGGGGCATAATGATAAAAGTGGCGCTATGTTCTGTTATTGCAGTTCTTCTTATGGCATCGCTTTCATTTGCACAATCGACTGCGATACAAGCCGGTCTGAATAATCTAACCTCGACACAAAATTCTGACGGATCATGGGGAGGAGACTTGTCGCATACAGAAATCTTACCTTCCACAGGTGCAGTCATACGGACATTGCAGCTTTTGAACCAGACAAATACTGAAAGTTATTCCGAAGCCATTCAGTGGTACCAAGGCCAAAATTTGGGGTACACAGAAAATATTTCAGAAAGAAGTCATCTTCTTAATATCGGTAATGACGTAGATCTCCTCAGCTCATATTTTGACCAATTGACATATGCTTGGGGAGGGTACGACGATCAGACTTATAGGGTTAATAATCTCGACACCGCTCTTGCCCTTCAAGCCCTTAAGGCGGTAAATTATCCGAGCCAAAATGTGATCAGCTCTGCCTTATTTTTTCTGACAAGCACCCAAAATACGGATGGCGGTTGGGGTTTTTGCGCTGCGGCTTCCGCCGGGTGCAGCGACAGTGGCAGTAATATTTATATGACGGCAATGGTGTTAAATACCCTTTCCCAATTCAAATCAACCTACGAGCTTCGAACACCGAGGAACAAGGCTGTTGCATATCTCCTTACAAAACAAAACCCCGATGGAGGATTCGGCAGTTCCCGATCAATGGTTTACGAAACTTCCCTTGCCTTTGAAGCACTGATTGCAAGCGGTGCAAACATATCCGCAGTTGCACCGTCTTCAGTAAATTATCTTCTCACAACGCAACTTCCCGATGGCAGTTGGGAAGAAGATCCTTATTCAACCGCTCTTGCACTTCGTGCATTGGCAGCAGTAAAACCGAATCTTTCCATTTCAGCTGCAGACATAACTTGCTCAAACCCCACCCCAACAGCGGGTGACACGATAACGATTGCTGCCATAGTGCATAACGACGGCCCAGCACCAGCGGACAACTTATCCGTTCGGTTCTATGACGGTGACCCGACAGAGGGAGGTCTTTTGATCGGAGAAACAACGATGTTGTCGATCCCCGCAAACGGCAATTCTCAAACAAGCATCTCATGGACGACACCCAACGCATCGACACATACAATATTTGTGAAGATAGACCCTTCGAATGTCATCGACGAACTGAACGAAACCGACAACACAGCCTCAAAAAACCTGGCATCAGCAACACTTCCCGACCTGAGCATTACTTCTGCCGATATAACATTCAGCCCTCCAACGCCGATGCCGGCAGATGCGGTTATAATCACGGCCACGGTGAGGAATCTTGGGGAAACAGGGGCAACCAACGTAACAGTCGATCTTTATGACGGAGACCCTTCAGGCGGAGGAATACTTGTCGGCAATACAGCAGTACCATCATTAGGTGCAGGCAATTCAACGGCAGTTCAACTGCCAACGAACTTTACAGCGGGTAGCCACACTGTTTATGTGATCCTGGACAGGGCCAATTACGTAGCGGAGGGTAACGAAGCAAACAACACCACAACGAAGACCGTTCAGGTGGGAGGCGGGCTCATAGATTTATCCGTTGCAGGAAGTGATATGACCTTCAGTCCCGAATATCCGGTCGAGGGGAACCTAGTCAATATTAATGCTGCAGTTCATAATTTGGGCGAAGGGGATGCGAAGAATATACTCGTGCGGTTCTACCTTGGGGATCCTGACGCAGGCGGAACCAAGATAGGCGGCGACATAACCATACCTTCACTTTTAGCGGGAAGCACGATCCCTATTAGCACAACATGGAACAGCACAGGAAAGAAAGGCAACAACACCATTTTTGTAAAGGCCGATCCGTTGGATGCAATTGCAGAATCCAATGAGGCTAACAACAAGGCGTTTATCAGCATAAAAATTGCAGCTACGGACGGACCCAACCTCATGGTATCTTATGGAGAAATAAGCTTCTCTCCGATTTCTCCGGTCTCCGGAGATGTAGTCACAATCAGTGCAGTGATACGGAACAACGCCTATCAAACCGTAAACAATGTGGTTGTAGAATTCAGCGACGGAGACCCCGATGTGGGAGGAACGAGAATCATAGGCCAGCGGGTAATAACCTCCCTAGCAGGAGGGGCATACGGGTCCACCGCGGTCCGGATAGATTGGAATACCACCGGCCTTTCGGGCATTCATGAAATCTATGTGAGCGTGGATCCCTTCAATGAAATAGTCGAAACCGATGAAAAAGACAACATCGCCCACGCAACCCTTGGGATAATGGCAATGCAAGGGCCTGACGTAGCAATAACTGCACTGGATGTTTCCGGCTTGGTGACCGATACCCAGACCCTGAAGATATCAGGGATAATAAGGGCGACCCTCTTGAACAAGGGGAACCAGCCCACGGCCCTGCCTTTTGAAGTAGCAGCCTTCGAAGACAGGAATAACAACAGAAGACTTGATATTGGCGCGGACAATATCCTTGGAAAGGTGATATGCGCGACTAGCCTCCTCGCCGGTTCGACGGATGCGGTGGAAATACCTGTTTCGGGAGACGTTCTTTTCCGGGACAATATCATCTATGTTATGGCGGATAGCAGTAATTCCCCTACAAAGATTGATGAGACGAACAATATTCGAGGCACAGACGAAGCGTGTGGAAACAAACCCGAATGCGGACCATTTGAGGTACGGGAGAAATTTGCGTGGACTGGAAGTACGATATTCCCGGCTTTGAAAGACGTTTACAATGTCCCGATAGTTGCAAACCTTACCGACGACAACAGAGACGGATTAATTAATGAGGCGGACATACCGGACATCATATTCCACACCAGCAGCATAAGGGCTATAAGCGGAAATGATGGTCATGAACTTTTTACCGTGACGAATACCGACTATTTTCTGCATCAGTATTCTCACATTGCGGTCGCGGATATCGATAACGACGGTTTAGTCGAGATTTTGGGGTTTTCGAATCGATGGCAGCCTGTTGTAGTTGCCTTTAAACATGATGGATCGGTGAAATGGGTGTCTCAGCCTATCTGGATGCCTACAGGCTATTTTGAACGGTGGGGAGTGTCCGTCGCCGACATAGACGGTGACGGCAAGCCGGAGATTATCAGCGGACCCAATGTTCTCGATAACGATGGCACGTTAAGATGGTCTGTGCCAGTTAATGACGGTCTTCCCCTTGTAGCCGACCTGGACATGGACGGAGATCCTGAAATTCTTATCGGCAATACCGCCTATAGGAACGACGGAACCGTATACTGGACAAACGATATCATAAAGACTGCTAACGTGGCCCATGCCGTTGCGAACCTTGACGATGACCCTTATCCAGAGATAGTACAGGTTGTGGGTTCAACGTATTTCGTGACAGTGTATGTTTTTAATCATGACGGAACATTAAAATGGGGACCAGTGAGGATCAATAGCGGTGGATTCTCAGCAGCTCCGACTATCGCTGATTTTGATGGAGACGGGAGACCCGAGATAGGGATCTCATCGGGGCATAGATATACTGTTTTGAGATCCGATGGAAGCGTTATGTGGCAGAGCGTTGTCGAGGATGGCACTATGGGGGGCTTAAGTGCTACGGCTTTTGATTTCGACAATGACGGCGCGGCAGAGATCGTCTACAATGATATGCAGTATCTGAGAATCTATGACGGAAAGAACGGGAGAAGTCCTCTTTCTCCACACCGAATTCGTCCGGCAACCATCTATGAATACCCAGTTGTGGCCGATGTCGACAATGACGGAAGCGCAGAGATAGTGGTATACGCAAATTACGGGTACACATACAACTTCAAAGGAATCCGTGTATTTGAGAATCAATGTGACAACTGGCCGAATACGAGGAAGATATGGAACGAGTACAACTACCACATAAGCAACGTAAATGATGACGGGACGATCCCGATGGTCGAACAAAACAACTGGGAAATATACAACAATTATCGGCAGCAGCCTGTTCTTCCCGGAAAAGCCTGGAGCAAACCGGATATCTCAACGTCCTATATCGTCCTCGATCAGACTAATTACCCGAATTCCGTTAGTATTTCCGCCAGGATCGGCAATGGCGGCGCTATAGGTTTGAAAACGGGAGTGGATGTGACTTTCTATGACGGTGATCCATCACAGGGTGGTTTACTTATTGGCACTGTGCATACCAGTAGAATTCTTGATCCCGGAGACTATGAAGACATCTCCATAACCTGGAATAATCCCTCATCCGGCAGCCATACTATCTATGTCATTGCCGATAAAGACAACAAATTCAACGAATGCAGGGAGGACAACAACCAGGCATCGGCAGTGATCGCAATTGGAGTAACCACTCCTCCAGTCTATCTCTCCGACCTCTCTATCACACAAACAGATATCACAATTGTCCCCCCTGATCCGGTAGAGGGACAGAATGCAGCCATAGGAGCCGTAATCTATAATGATGGAAACGCCGATGCATTCAATATTGCGGTAGCATTTTATGACGGAGATGCTTCCACAGGGACATTAATCGGAACCCTAAATATTCCCTTCATCCAGTCAGGCGGCACATCCTATGTGCAGATGCAGTGGAACACATACGGGCAGTCGGGAAGAAATTATATTCATGTAATAGCTGATCCACAAAATCTTGTCTCGGAATCCAATGAAGACAATAATGCCTCACTCACATCCGTTGATGTCATAGAACCCACAAAACCTGATCTGACGATAACCACAACAGACATCTTATTATCTAACCAGACCCCGAAGGAAGGTGATCCGCTGATGATTACCGCAACAATACATAACCTCGGCATCAGTGCGGGAAGCATCAAGATTGACCTCTATGACGGAGGCATATTCCTCAATACACAGACCGTCTACCAGATCATACTTTTCGGAGGGCAAGCGCAGGTCACATTTCCTATTGATACAGTAGGTTTCTCCGGCAACCACAGCTTCAGTGTCATAGTTGACCCTCAGAACACCATAGATGAACAAAGGGAAGACAACAACAACGCATCATCTAATCTCCTAATCGGCACAATCGGACTAAATCTCACAGCAACAACTGACAACAGCCAGTACCAAGAAAACGAAGATGTCCGAATAACAGGAAACCTAAAAAATATACAAAGTGAAACGAGGAATCTTCTTATAGATATAAAGGTATTCGATTCCGCAGGATTTCTTACCGCATCTTTGAATCAACAACCGCTAACCCTTAATCCGCTTGAAACAAAGACAGTGAGTTTTCTATGGAATACGGGGAATACCCTCATTGGCGGCTATACAATCAGAATAACTGTTTATGACGCAGCTTCACATCCGCTCGCAAAGCAGTCTGTACCGATCGGCATCATATCATCGCAAGGAATCTCGACAGACCTTGTCCTTGATAAGATATCATACTATCCGAATGATGTGGCAAAGATAACCTCAGCCATTACAAACAACAGCTTGAACAAAATCTATGAGAATCTCACTGCTACGGTGACAGTCAAAACCCCATCGAGCCTGATACTATTTACAGAGGATAGCGCAATAGGCATCCTCATTCCTTTATCTTATTATTCATTCAACACCTATTGGAACACAGGAATAGACTCTCCAGGGGAGTATCCCGTAACACTCGATATAAAGGATGCCTCAGGCAATGTTCTTTCAACAAGCACAAAGAACCTCACCATCACCAATAATATAAAGCCTTCGAAGTTTCTTAAGGGAACAATATCGGTTGACAAGCAGAACATTCTGAGAGGAGAGCCTCTGAACATCGCTTATAGCGTCACAAACGTCGGAAACATGGATCTTCCTGCGGTGAATTTATCAATTCTTACGGTTCATATTGTAGAATTGACCACTTATGATACGTTAATAGATCAAACCTCTCTTATGATGGGTGGAACCTATGCCAATACGAAGCAGCTGAACACGCAAAATTATAGTGCAAAAGATTACCTCGTCATCCTGAGGGCGAATGTATCTGGAGTCGAAGAGACCCTTGCAGGGACCTACTTCAGAGTGGAAGGAGCACCTTCTGCACCGTCTCTATCTGTACCGGCCCATGGAGATGATGTAGAAACGTACACCCCGATACTTATAGTCAATAACGCCTCCGACCCCAATAACGACAATTTGACCTATGAATTCGAACTCTACGCAGACAGTGGCCTCACGAACCTCATAGCCGCAGCGGATACAATCAGCGAGGGGCAGAACATCACCTCATGGCAGGTGCCAGCTAACCTTCAGGAAAACGCAGTCTACTACTGGAGGGCGAAGGCCTACGACGAACTCCTCTATGGGGAGTGGATGCTTCCTGCATCTTTCAGGGTGAATGTGGTGAACGACCCTCCAACAACTCCGACGCTCTCATCCCCTGCCGACAACTCCGAGGTAGATACGTTAACTCCGATATTGACTGTAAATAATGCTTCTGATCCCGACAGCAGCAATCTCACTTACAACTTTGAGCTTTCACTGGATCGGGACTTCAGCCAGATTATTGCATCTCAGATAGGAATATTTGAAAGTGTAGGAACCACCTCATGGCAGGTACCGGTGACCCTGAACGAGAATACAACCTACTACTGGCGCGCTCAAGCTGACGACTGGCTTATCGAAGGGCCGTGGATGACACCTGCTAAGTTCTTCGTAAACACTGCAAACGATGCCCCCACAGCGCCGTCTGTAATTATTCCTTCAAACAACTCCGAGATAACAACACCATATGCCGATATCACGGTATCAAATAGCATAGATCCTGACTCTGCTGATCTAGTGTACATATTTGAGATAGACACAAGCATGACTTTTGATTCTTCTAATCTCATAAGGTCGGGCAACATACCTCAAGGTCAGGGAGCGACCATAGGGCACAGGGAAGGGTTGACAGACAATACCTATTACTACGTCCGTGCCAAAGCTACCGATGGACTTGCAGAAAGCCCATGGTCCGAGGTTGTCAGATTCTTTGTTAATACCACCAATGATGCCCCGACAACACCGGTCCTTTCAAACCCTTCAGACGGGGCTGGAGTGAATGCATTCAGTCCGACACTTTCGGTGCATAACTCTGAGGATATAGACGGAGATGACCTCACATATGAATTTGAAGTGTACTCTGATTCAGCCATGACGAACCTCGTAGCTAATGTAACAGGTATTGCGGCAACATCACAGATCACCTCATGGACGGTTTCTGTCAACCTGGCTGAAAACAATATCTATTACTGGAGAACAAGGGCCTTTGACGGAGAACTTTACAGCAACTGGATGCCGTTGGCTTCTTTCATGATCAATTCCGCCAATGATGCGCCGGATTCTCCTCAACTCCATTCACCTGCTGAAGGAAACAGTCTTGATACCCTTAATCCTACGTTGTCAGTTAATAACGCCACAGATCCTGACAGCGATGGTCTTACCTATGACTTCGAGGTTTATTCTGGCGGAACATTGATCCAATCAATAACGGGAGTCCCTCAGGGCATATCAGGCATTACATCGGCAACTCTAAACGCAGCTCTTTCTGACAATACAACCTATATATGGAGGGCAAGGGCCTATGACGGAGACAGGTATGGCGCATGGATGGACATGGCGATCTTCTCTATCCACCTGCCGGTACAGAACATAACGGCAACGATAGATTTCGACCCGGACACTTTGAACCAAAAAAGCAACGGCAAATGGGTGACCGTACATATCGAACTACCCACAGAATACGACGTGCATAATATCAACATATCCTCTATTCGTTTAAACGGGACGATTCCGGCTGAGGCATGGCCATATTGTATCGGAGATGACGACCATGACGGAATACGCGACCTGATGGTGAAATTTAAACGGGTTGATGTGATCAACATCCTTCCAAACGGGGACAATATCCTAGTTACAGTAACCGGAACTGTGGGGGCAGTAACATTTGAGGGAGTGGATGTGATAAGGGTGATTCATTAGCGTCGATCGCTTTACCCGCACGAACTGCAGGAGGTTTTTCTGCACGAGGTACAGCCCGATCCCGACGACGCAGTGGCGCCCGCCAGGGGCCTTTCTGTGCCCGAGGAGCAGAAGACGGAGAACTTCTTCTTCACCTCTTTAGAACTGCACTTAGGACAGTTGACTTCCTGATTTCCGTAGACAAGCTTTTCGAAGTCTTCGCCGCAGCTGTTACATTTATATTCATAAATCGGCATTTGTCACTCCTTTAGGTTAAGGTTAAGAACATTCTGAATTTCTGACTCGGCCTTAACCTTAACCTCAGCCTTTATTCCTTGGCACCTTCTCCCAGTCCTTTAGAAACTTCTCAATACCGATATCCGTCAAGGGGTGCTTTATCAATTGTATTATAACAGAATAAGGTATGGTTGCTATATGGGCGCCTATTCTCGCTGCTTCTACAACGTGGAGCGGATTTCTCACGCTTGCCACGATCACTTCGGTCTCGAACATATAATTTTCGTAGATATCTATGATCTCTGCGACTATTCCCATCCCGACATGACTTATGTCATCGAGTCTTCCGACAAAAGGGCTTACATATGTTGCACCGGCCTTCGCAGCGAGCAGGGCCTGGCTCGAGGAAAAAACAAGGGTCACATTTGTCTTGATGCCCATTCCCGAAAGCTTTTTCACTGCCTTGAGTCCTTCCTCTATCATCGGTATTTTTACCACAATATTCTCATGGATCTTCGCAAGAGATTCAGCCTCTCTGACCATCCCATCTGCATCCATACTGACCGCTTCGGCGCTCACAGGACCGTTGACTATAGAGCAGATCTTTTTCAATAATGCAACGGGATCTTTACCTTCTTTCGCTACGAGGGATGGGTTTGTTGTTACGCCGTCTATAACTCCAAGCTCCCAGGCCTTGCTGATCTCCCCGACATTTGCGGTATCAATAAAAAATTTCATAACGCCCCCTTCATGGCTGATAAAGTATCCATTATACTATATGAAAAACTTGTCTGAGAAAAGTAGAAAATTATGATATGCGGCTCTTCAAGAAAAATTTTTGTCCGGCTGGTCCTTTTAGGGTGCAGCTTGTGCATTATTCTATCCGCCAAAACGGCAGTTGCAGGGGAAATCGATGGGCACATAAGAGACCTTCGCAGCAAAAACGAGCAGACCCAGTTGGCGGCTTTGGAGGCATTGGGCAGACTTAGGGAAGTCGGGGCGATTGATGCCCTTCTTGATTTTGTCTTTATTAAAGCCGAAAATTGGCGGGTCAAGATCAGGGCAATCCATTTGCTCGGCGACATTCCGGACAAGACGGTCTCGGACAGACTGGTCACCATTTTTAATAATCCTTTCCTGAACGAGGAATGTCCTGCAATGAAGTGGTATACCGCTATGGCCCTTGGCAAAGATTTCAACAAGGGTACGAGGGCGGTGGATTCATTGATTGAGGCATTAGATTATAATAATCTGCTTGTCAGAGAGGGTATCATACAATCACTGGGGAAGATCGGCGATTCAAAGGCCGTACCATTTTTGATCCCGTCACTAACGGACAGGAGCTTTGCCATAAGATTCAGCACAATCAAAGCCCTTGAGAATATCAAAGATCCCCGGGCAATTCCGTATTTAAGGCAGGCTGCAGACAACGACGATGACGCCCAAATAAAAGAGGCCGCCCTATCCGCTGTAAAGAATTTCGGGAGAGATTGAAACGGATTTACTCCGGAAGTATTGCTTCTTCGATGGCCTCAATAAGATGCAGCACCGGCCTATCCTTGATCTCTCTTGACAACTGAATGATGCAGCCGGGGCATGAAGTGATAATCATCTCCGCTTCAGAGTCCGCATAATTCTTGACACATTTATGGAGAAGCCCCTGAGAGAGTTCTTTATGAGAAAAACAAAAAACACCTGCGAAACCGCAGCATCTCTCTTCCCGGGTCTTTATTAAATCAATGCCGATCTTCTTTATGATTTCCCTCGGTTCTTTCTCGATACCCAACCCGTATTTCAGGTGGCACGGGTCATGGTATAGCGCTGTTTTCATGGCTGAAGGGAGAGGTGAGACTTGAGATGATTCTATTTTATCGACAAAGAAACTCGATATATCTGCCGCCATTTCGATTCCTTCACCGATAAGTTTGGGGTACTCCCTTCTTCAGCGTAAGCGTACAAGTAGGACAGAGACTCAATACTGCGTCGACACTGAGCTTGCTGAAGATGTCGAAGTTCTTTCGGGCAAGTTTTACGGCCTCTTCTTCAAGCCCGAGTGCCCTCAAAGGCGCCCCGCAGCAGACTTCGCCGACAGGCAAGATAACCTCGTAACCAAGCCGGTGCAGTACATTGATAAGGGATTCACCGAACTGAGGATATAAGAAATTAACGGTGCATCCGGTAAAAATTGCGACCCTTCCCCTCTTTTTTGAAACCGTAAAGACATGATGCCTGTCCGTCAGGTAATATTCCGGAAGCTCGGGTTGGAATGGAATAAGTCCCTTCCTGTGCAGGTATGGAAAGAGTATATGCTGGATCATGCTCAGCGCCTTGAAGCTCAGTCTCGGTTTCTTTATGCAGAAGTTTGTCAAGAATGCGGAGGAGTCTTCTCCTTTTGTCCGTCTTCCTGAGAATGCTTCTGCCGTGATAGATAACCTCCTTTATATCAACTCCGGGCGGGCAGAGACCGGAGCACGCCCCGCAGAGCGTACAGCTGAAGATGCGGTCATTTAAGATTGGAGACGGTGAGATTAATCCGGAAGAAAGACCCCGAAGGAGGGCGAGCCTTCCCCTTGTGCCCATCGCCTCTGTGGCGATTTCATCATAGATGGGACAAAGGGCCTTGCAGCTTCCGCAGCGGACACATTTTAAGAGTTCGCTCAGGTATTCCGTGTGTTCCATAAGCTGCACTTGTTGTCCAAAATCCGGTTCATGCTGCCGCTTTTATACCCTTCAAGATCGAGAGATATGTATTTATAACCCAATGATCTTAATGTTTCTGAAATACTCTTCCTTCTTTCGGGTTTGAGGATCAAATCGATTTCATCCTCTCCGATTTCTATCCGTGCGACGTATCCATGATCTCTCACCCGTATCTGGTGAAACCCGAGGGACCGGAGAAAATCTTCCGAACGCTCTATCCTTTTTAATGTTTCGCTCGTTATCCTCCGTCCATAGGGAATTCTTGTCGCGAGACATGGGGAGGAAGGTTTGTTCCAGGTCGGGAGACCGAGCTGTCTCGAAAATTCCCTGATTTCACTCTTCGAGAATCCTGCTTCCACCAGGGGACTTCTCACATGATATTTCGATACCGCCTTTTGACCCGGCCTGCAATCCATCAGGTCATCCGTATTACTCCCGTCGAGCACGAACCTCAATCCCTCAGACAGAGCGATATCAGTAAGGTTATTAAAAAGCTCACTCTTGCAGAAAAAGCATCTTTCAGGGGTGTTGCTCAAAAAATCCTCCGTGAAAGCTCCTATTTCTAAAACCTTGTGTCTTACGCCGAGTCCTTTTGCGATCTCTTGTGCGGCCAATACTTCAGGCAATGGAATTATCTCTGAAGATGCAGTTACAGCGAGAGACTTTATTCCCGCCATCCGGATCGCCTTGAGAAGAAATGTGCTGTCCACCCCTCCGGAATAGGCAAGGAGAGCGCTTTGCATAGCCTTAAGAATATTTATGAGTTTGGTTAATTTATTGTTTTCCACTTAAAGGTACTTGAAGCACTAAGAAGTTGACGAGTGAAACTTCGTTATATGGCATTCCCGCTTGTCGGGAATCTTTCTTAGAGAAGGATTGCGGACAAGCCGCAATGACAGAACGCATCAAGAAAGTCCTCTTACTTAACTCTTAACCCGGTACCGTCTTTTATAAAACGGTGACTTCATAATTTTCCTGGTGGAAACTGCGACTTTCCTTTATCGTTACCTTAACGCTGTATCTGTTTTCTATATCCTCCATCCCTGCGCGTTCTTCATCAGTGAGAAGTTCGGCAACAGAAGGATGTGCCGTAACGATGATCCTTGCGCCCCCGTGTTTTGCGAGTCTCGTAACCTTCCGGAATATTTCATAACAGAGTGTCTTGGGCGATTTGACAAAGCCCTTGCCTTCACAGTAGGGACAGGTTTCGCAGAATGTCCTTCCGAGACTCTCCCTGACCCGCTTACGAGTCATTTGTATAAGGCCGAGTTCGGAGATATGGGAGATGGTATTTTTTGCCCGATCTTTTTTCATCGCTTCCACAAAGGCATTGAATACCCTGTCCCTGTTCTCATATTTTTCCATATCGATGAAATCTACGATGATGATTCCTCCGAGGTTCCTGAGCCTTATCTGGTAAGCTATCTCCTTCACTGCCTCGAGGTTGGTCTTCAGGATGGTATCTTCCAGTTCCTCTTTGCCGACGAACTTACCGGTATTTACATCTATAACCGTCATGGCCTCTGTCTGATCGATCACGATGTATCCGCCGGATTTCAGCCAGACCTTTCTTCCGAGGGCCCTCGATATGTCGAATTCGATTCCGAATGCATCGAATATCGGCTCCGTGCCCTCATACAATTCTATCTTCCCTAAAAGCTTCTCAAAATATGTCCTGACAAAATCCTTGATCCTTTCATATTCTTCCGCCGAATCCACAACAAGGCGTTTGACGTCCTGCACCATGAGGTCTCTCACGCTCCGGAAGACAAGGTCGAGGTCGCTATAGAGCAGGGTCGGTGCGGAAACCCTGTCCTTTTTCTTTTGGACCGTTTCCCACAAAAGGAGAAGAAACTCCAGGTCTTTCTTAAGGTCCTCTTCACCCGAAGCCTCGCTTGCAGTTCTGATGATAAGGCCATATCCTCTCGGTTTTATATTCTCCACAATCGTCTTGAGCCTTGCTCTCTCAGACTCGTCCGATATTCTTCTCGATATCCCTATATGCTCAACATTCGGCATGAGCACAAGATATCTGCCGGGTATTGTTACATATGATGTGACCCTTGCCCCCTTGCCGCCGATCGGGTCTTTTGATGCCTGGACAAGGATCTCCTGTCCTTCCTGGATAAGCTCTTCTATGGCGAGATCGGGTCTTCCTTTCTTTGAAACCAGCTCAAGCTCAAGCGCGTTCACCTTCTCCTCTTCTTCAAGAAAAGGTGCAAATTCTTCCAGACCCGCGTGAATGTCCGTAACGTAGAGGAAAGCCGCCTTTTCAAGCCCTATATCAACGAAGGCAGATTGCATACCCGGGAGGATTTTTACAATTTTGCCTTTGTATATGTTTCCGACAAGGCTTGCTTCGCGCTTCCTCTCGACATAGAATTCGACGACCTGCCCTCCGTCAAGGAGTCCGACCCTGACTTCGTCACGGGTTGCGTTAATTAATATTTCGCTGTCCATTGCAAGCTCCTCTCAATGGGTTTTACCCAACCGCCGTTCCACCCGTAGAGAGCCGTTCTTGTAATATCAAGTTCTTCTAAGGGGGCATTCAATATCACAGGAAGAAGTTCACCCAGCCTGACCTTGATCTCTCCCTGATCCACTAAGAGTAAGGTCGTTCTGTCTTCATCAATCGGTCTCGCTTCCTCCACCATTTTTCTGATATTAACCACACCTTTTTCCCTTCTTACATTGATCTCTTTTTCGGACATAAAGCCATGAATATGGGACTGATCTCCGCCCTCTATCTCATATTCGTATCTTATTATAAAACTATTTAAGGATTTTCCCTTTGCAGGGACGGCCGACATGTCCTTTATTGAGATTCCTTCAGGCAGTAGGCTGTTCAGTCTGCCCTTATTGACGACCAAATCAAAAGGCGGAGTTACTTCCATATCGAAATATTCCCCGAGACCGGCTACCCCGACGCGAAGCGGAGGGCCGAAGGCTATTTTGGGAGCAGGGTGAAAGCCCTGTGAATATTCTAACGGGAATCCCGCCCTTCTGATCGCTCGATGGAACATGGTAACGAGCTCGAGGTGAGAAAGGTATCTCAATCTGCCCGCTTTGGAGAATTCAACCCGTATCATTACCGGTCGGAATTGTCCGGCGGGTCGATAGCCTACAGTCGATGGCTGGTGATGATCAACCTCTTGACCGGAGATCGTTAACTGTTGACTGGTTTCCGCTGTTTTACAGTTGACTCCGCAATTATGGCAGACTTTCCTGCAATCTACCGTGATTTCCCCTGACAATGCCTTCTCGCATTCTTTCGAGAGAAATTCCTTTGTCACCCCAATATCTATTCTGTCCCAGGGGAGTACGTCCGAAGATTTGAGGGTCTTCGTCGCGAAATCTGCCGCATCGATTCCTGTAAGGTCCATCGCCGTGTTCCACTTCTCGAAGTCGAACATCTCGGTCCATCCGTCAAGCCTGCACCCTAAAGACCACGCCTTTTCGACAAGGGAGCCGAGACTTTCGTCACCCCGCGAAAATGCGGCTTCCAGAAGACTCGTCCGTATGTCATGTCCCTTCACATTGAATCCTTTTTTCATCAGTTTTTCTTTTATATACTTCTTCTTTCTTTTTAGTTCATCCGGAGGGTTCTGTCCATACCACTGAAAAGGAGTGTGTGCCTTCGGAACGAAGGGAGAGACGCCGACATTGATGTTGACAAACCTTTTTGTGAACTGCTTTGCCGTTCTGAGTGCCTTCAAAGCCATTTGAGGGATCGCCTCTATATCTTCTTCGGTTTCCGTGGGAAGACCTATCATAAAATATAGTTTAAGGTTGAGCCAGCCTTCTTCAAAAAGTGTTTTGAGTGCCTGCTCATAATCCTCTTCGGTAAAGTCTTTATTTATTACCCGCCTCAGCCTGTCCGTTCCCGCCTCCGGAGCGATCGTAAAGCCGGTTTTTCTTACGGCGCGAATCTCTTTTAGGAGGGCGCTGTTTATCGACGTCACCCTCAGGGATGGAAGCGACACGGCGATCTTTTCTTTTTCGAATCTTTTATTAAACGCCCCGACAAGCGGCAAAAGACAGCTATAGTCTCCTGCGCTCAGGGAGGTAAAAGAAACCTCCTCATAGCCTGTACTCCTTAAAGCTTTTTCTGCAAGCTCTAAGATCCTTTCCGGCCCTCTCTCCCGGACTGGACGGTATATCATGCCGGCCTGACAGAACCTGCAACCCATCGGGCAGCCCCTGGAAATCTCGATGTTTACCCTGTCATGGACGATCGAGGTATAGGGGACAACAGGCTTATCCGGATAGGGTGCGTCATGAAGAGATTTGATAATTCGTCTCTTGATGCGGGTTAAGGGAAGAGCTTCGCGATTATGAATGACAGGCACATACACCCCTTCGATCCCGGAAAGGGCGCGAAGAAGAGAGTCCCTTTTCCTATCTCCCCCGGTTTTCCATTGAAACAATGTATCCACTATCTCCTTTATAGCGTCTTCGCCGTCTCCGATCAGGAATGCGTCAACGAAAGGAGACATCGGCATCGGATTAACGGTGCATGGTCCCCCGGCGATAATAAACGGATTAGAATGTGAATTATTCCTCTCTTCAGTTTTAAGCGGGATTCCGCCGAGGTGAAGCATGTTCAGAACCGTCGTATAAGAGAGTTCATACTGCAAGCTGAAGCCCACAACATCAAAATCTCTTAACGGTCGGTTCGACTCCAGAGAGGAAAGCATGATCCCTTTTGCCTTCATTTCAGCCTCGAGGTCTGCCCAGGGAGAGAATACCCTCTCTGCGGAAGCAGAGGGCAAGTCGTTGATTATCTTGTAGAGCACCTTAAGCCCGAGATGGGACATTCCGATTTCATAAATATCCGGAAAAGCAAGGGCAACCTTCACCGGCGCATCCTTACGGACGGCATTCACCTCATGGTTGATATATCTGCTCGGTTTCTGAAATAAGGACAAATTCACAGATTAAGAATACCATCTCAAATGCGTGTTAAGCAAGGATGTGAGCCGCCAAGACATTTCATACGTTAGCTGACAAATTGCCTTTTTAATATAAATTAAATAAACAAATTGACAACATGCATAGTCTGTGATATAGGTATGTAAATTAGGGATCTGTAATTTCGAACTCGGAGTGATTCCGGCAGAAACTCCTTCAATCTTCGAAGTCAGATACCGAAAGGGGGCTGTGACAAGAAAGCGGGTGGCGGCTCGGATTACGAAAAGTAGAGTAATCTTATTGCAAGGAGGAAAAAATGTTTAAAGAATTCAGGGAATTTGCGATGCGCGGAAATGTTGTCGATATGGCTGTCGGTATCGTAATCGGCGCCTCCTTCGGCGCTATTGTCAATTCGTTTGTTGCCGATATCATCATGCCGCCTGTGGGAATTCTTCTGGGAAATGTCGATTTTTCAGGTCTCTTTGTCATCCTCAAAGAAGGCAAGGTCCCCGGCCCTTACGGTACCCTCGCCGCAGCCAAGGCTGCCGGTGCAATCACATTAAACTACGGAGTGTTCATAAACTCGATCATCAGCTTTCTTATTATCGCGTTTTCGGTATTTCTTCTCATCAGGAATATCAACAGATTCAGGAGGAAAGAGGAAGCCCCCGCAGCGGCGCCGGCAACAAAGGAATGTCCTTACTGTCTGTCTGCTGTTCCTCTTAAGGCTGTGCGATGCGCTCACTGCACATCTGAACTAAAATAATGCTTCATGCTATAATATTCCTTGATGGAAATAAGAAGATTCAGTCTTATTCTTTTTTTGCTCCTCTTTGTCTTGTCCTGTTCGGGAAAACAGGCGGCCAGACCTTCGGAGAGGTTCGATCCGGAAAAGGCATTTGCGGCCGCAAATGAAGCGTTGGAGAAGAAGGAGTATGATAAGGCGAGGGCCTCATTTCTTGAGGTCAAGAACAGGGATTTATCCAAGAAATTTGCTCCGCAGGCACAACTGAAAATTGCGGATTCCTATGTAAAAGAAGACGAGCCTGAACTTGCCGTAGCCGAGTATAAAAAATTTCTCGACGCATATCCTGATCACCAATATGCACCCTATGCCCAGTATCAGATTGCAATGGTTTACTTCAACCAGGTAGAAGGCCCCGAGAGGGGATACGGCGGGGCGGCAAAAGCTCTCGCTGAATTTGAAAAACTCAAGAAGACGTTCCCGAGGAACCCCTACAAGGACATCGTTGATCTTCAGATCCAGAAGTGCAGGAACATTATCGCAGAATACGAATTCCTTGTCGGGAAATTTTATTTCGATAACGACGCCTATAACGCAGCAATTGGAAGGTTTGAGGGATTGCTGAAGAAGTTCCCTGACTATAAGGGAGAATCTGCGGTTCTTTTCTATACCGGTATTTCATACAAAAAACTCAAACAAAAGGAAAAGGCTGCAGAACTTTTTACCCGCCTTGTTGAGAAATATCCTGATAACAAGCTGGCTAAAGATGCAAAGAAAGAGCTATCCGCACTTAAACCTAAATAGACGACTGCATTACCGGGTGTCCCGCCAAGAATACCTCTGCGGGTAGCTTGTGAAGCATAAAGAACCAGAGTCCGGTCTGACAAATGCTGCTGAGCCCGAGAGCTATTATCCTCTGTTCGTAAATCTTCGTGGGAAAAAGGTCGTCGTTGTCGGCGGTGGAAAAGTGGCGGAGAGGAAGATTCTCAGCTTATTAAAGGCGCGCGCCGATGTGACAGTCATCAGCCCCAAGATTACCAAAAAGATCGAAAACGAAAGATGTAAGGGCAACCTAAAGCTTATCAACCGTCAATACAGAAATGGAGACCTCGATAATGCGTTTCTTGTGATCGCCGCGACGGATTGTCCGGTCACCAACGAGAAGGCATCCAAAGACGCGCCCTGCCTGCTGAATGTCGTTGATACCCCGAGGTTATGCAATTTCATCGTACCTTCAACGGTAAAGCGAGGACCTTTAACTATTGCTGTTTCGACCGGCGGCGTCAGCCCCGCCCTTTCAAGATCCATACGCAGAGAACTTGAGAAAGAGTTTGGCTCTGAATTTGCTCACTATCTGGAATCATTGAGAAAGATTCGTGTGGAGGCTGTGGAGGTGATCCGGGATAAAAGGAAGCGGAGCAGGTTTTTGAAGGCGCTTGCGTCGGAAAAGCTGCTGGAGATGTTAAAGGAGAAAGGATTTAAGGAGACAAAGAGGATGGCAGAAGATTTATTTAAGAAGGCCAAAACCGGTTCTTGATTTTATGTACGGGTGAATTGAGAATAACCATTGAAAGGAGGCTGAAATGGAAATCAAGATCACATTCCCCGGTGGAAAAAGAGTGGATGCGGAGATGAATGGATTCACCATACACACAGACCAGCCGCTAAAATACGGAGGGGCGAATTCAGCTCCGTCCCCCTTTGACCTCTTCCTCGCATCTATCGGAACATGCGCGGGAATTTACGTCCTCGGTTTCTGCGATGAGCGGAAGATTTCCACCGAACACATTTCTCTTGTCCAGCGCCTTGAATATGGAAAAAAGGAGGACGGCAAAACGTTTCTCGACAAAATCGTTATCGAGATTCTTGTGCCGCCTGAGTTTCCTGAGAAATATCATAAGGCCTTAATAAAAGTTGCGGACCAATGTGCGGTAAAGAAGACCATTATGAACCCGCCGAAGTTCGAGGTAAGGACACTCGTGAAATAATAGATGGCGGATGCACAAAGACACACTAATAATAGACCGTCTTATGTTGCTGATCGGTAGGGCTATTAAGCTTTGATAACGTGGTATGGTATAATTTCTTTGCTGACCTTCAGTGCCCCCTTAGCTCAGTAGGATAGAGCACAGGTTTCCTAAACCTGGTGTCGCAGGTTCAATTCCTGCAGGGGGTACCATCTTTCCCCCTTAAGTATCAAGCAGTTATGAAATTTTCGCCTGAACATCTTTTGTCTTGTTTTCATTCACTGTGACAAAATTGTGACAATCATCCATGACTTTAATAGCATCCCTTAACCCATCTTCCGCAGTTACTGCTCG
>CAVZMO010000030.1:0-14487 GCA_963776195.1 Thermodesulfovibrionales bacterium | reverse complement strand
CATAACCTCCACTAACAAACGTTCTCCAAAACAGGTCTTATGCGATGATTTCCGGTACAAATAGACGTACGATTCACCTGTTAGATGATATCCGCAAGACCCCGTTGACCTCAGCTGTCCGCCTTAAATTTCATCAATCTGAGTTCAATTCAATACGAACTGCAGTGAGAGACAGGAAGATTGTAGACCTGTTGGGATAGGTCGAACAACGACTGTCCTGTCAGATAGGTGAACGAGGATATTGACTTTTACCCATAGTAATTGATAGCTTACCTAATCTTTTATCAGGATATATTGAGGTCATGATGCATGAAAAATAAGAAATACCATGGGAAAAAAGTAATAGTCTTGCATAGCGGCGGTTTAGATTCGACGGTGTGCCTTCTGACCGCGAAAAAAAGCGGTCATGAAGTGTTCAGTCTCGGGATAGATTACGGTCAAAGGCATCACATTGAGCTTGAATATGCAAAACAGCAGTGTGAACGTTTCGGTATTGTCAGAAGGGTGCTTAAAGTTGAGTGGGACAAACCCACTTTGCATATACCTGTCGATAGACAGGTCCAGGAGATGCACCGCAGTATTTCGCCTGCCTTTTTACCGGGTCGCAATGCATTATTCTTAGTATTAGCCTGCGCTGAAGCCTCTGCTGTAGGCGCATCCGAAGTGTGGATCGGAGTGAACGCAGTCGACTTCTCTGGATATCCAGATTGTCGTCCCGAATTCATCAAAGCGTTTCAAAAAATGATCAGCGTTGCGATTCCAAAAGGTCCAAAAATTGTGGCTCCACTTCTTCATTTGTCAAAACCGCAGATTGCTCGCCGAGCACACCGATTGGGATTGAAAAAAGGTGAGTTCTGGTGTTGTTACCGTCCTGCCGTGACCATACGAGGTATAGAGCCTTGCGGACATTGCGATGCCTGCTTATTGCATAACTACGCGTGGAAGAAGGCTTTAGGGACGGAGTGATTGCAGGACATGGCGAAGCTATGTTTGGTATCTTGCGTCAGCAAAAAGAGAGCAGAACGCTATCCCGCAGAAGAAATGTACATTTCACCGCTTTTTCAAGGAGCGAAATCGTTTGCTAAGGCGCGCTTTGATCGATGGTACGTTTTGTCTGCTGAATACGGACTTTTGGAGCCAGGACAAATTATTGAACCTTATGAAAAAACTCTCAAGAAAATGAATAGAAGCGAGAGAAAGCTTTGGGCGGAAAAGGTTTTCACCGCCCTTACTCCTTATCTAAAGACGACAGACATTCTTGGATTAATAGCAGGGCAAGACTACCGTGAGTTCTTGCTGCCTATGCTCACTGAGCGGGGATATATTGTGGTAGTACCGATGGAGGGCTTATCAATTGGCAAGCAGTTAAGCTGGTTTAAGAAATTTCGTGAAGAGCAAAAGCGCCTCGTTGATATTGATAGGTTTTATAGTCTCCTTACCGAGATCGAAAAAGGTGTCGGTGGCAAACGTAAGCTTGCTGATTGTAGTGGAGAAATGGAGTGGCCCAGAATGGGTGTATATTTCTTTTTTGAGGAAGGCGAAGTGCGTACTGCCGATATTAGTATGAGCAGGGTAGTACGCATTGGAACACATACAGTAAGTAGAGGATCTAAAACGACACTTTGGCACCGGCTGAGGACCCATCGCGGCACATCTACACTCACTGGAAACCATAGGGGGTCTATATTCCGCTCACATGTGGGCTCTGCAATACTCGGCAAGTCAAAAGGGCGTTTGAACGTACCTACGTGGGGATCAGGGCAGACAGCTTCGAAAGATATTCGGGAGTCGGAAGTCGAACTCGAGCGGGAAGTCTCAGACTATATTGGTTCACTGTCCCTCCTTTGGCTTGCGGTTGGGGATGAACCAAGCGCGACGAGTGATCGTTCGTATATAGAACGTAACGCGATTGCGCTCCTTTCTGGACCAACCGGTCCCCTTGACCTGCCCAGTAATCGCTGGCTCGGCAGATATAGCACACGTGAGGCGATTCGGCAAAGCGGACTTTGGAACATAAATTACGTGGACGACACTTACGATGAAAGATTTCTTGAAGTACTGGCAGAATATGTGGAAGTGACGTTAGGGAACCGCCGGCCGCTACGTTCTTCGATCGCGCCTCGTGGTTGGATGAATAAAAATGCCAATCGCAACCAATTGAAGCTATTTCAAGGGGGATAATATATGAGTGGATTTTCAGAAAGTTACAAATTATTATTAAGAGACTATACGCGCCCAGTTATACATATGCGCCACCAATTCAAAAACAATAGATTTGGCCTTGTTTTTGGAGCTGGTCTCAGTAAAAATTTCAAGCTTCCAGACTGGGCCACACTGGTAGAAAGTATTGCAGCCGATTCTGAAGTCAAAGGGAAGATCATTCTAAAACGGTTTACGAAAAAAGGCTCACTCCCATATAAAACTGAATTGCTCTTTCAACATTTCCGCAAGAAACAAGCTGAAAAATACGATGGAACAAAGCTTCGCTCGCTTGAGTTCGAAAATAAAATAAGTGCACGATGGCTTGAAATTTGTGCAAAACATCTTTACGAGAACACATACAGCACTTTTTTGCAAATGCTTAAGAAACACCCTTATCTACTGCACCTTATCCCGATAGTCCGAAGCACGCCGCTTACTGTAACATATAATTTCGATGATTTTTTAGAACGAGCTTTGAACGCAAAAAAAATGCCAGATGACAGATCCCGAGGATTTGAAACAGTCACGAACCCTTGGATGCAGTTTAGAAGACCAAAAGGCGTCGTTTATCATCCTAATGGTGTAATTCCTTCAACATTAATGGAATTACCGCGGGATCGATTCATTTTTTTAGAATCTTCTTTTGCAAGACAGCAGTTTGGAACATTTGCTGGTGATGCTTCATTTCTCGTACATCACTTCTGCAAAAACACTTGCCTCATTATTGGCTCGTCATTGGAAGACGAAACCCTGCGAAATGTGCTGATTCAAAGCACTCAGATTAACCCGGGTAATTACCATTACTACGTGCATTACCTTGCAGACGGTGAGAAGATAAGTCAAGAGGATGCAGAAGCAATCCGCCTTGCAAATTTTAACGTCTATAATCTCATTACCTTGTTTCTAAATCATTCTAAGATAGCAGCGCTTGCAAAACTTATTAACCCTCAAGATATTGCCGATGACTCACTGTCTGACTTATCAATGCAGCTTGAGGTGCCCTTAAAATATTGCTACTACCTTACAGGAGCACTCGGCGTAGGTAAAACTACAACAACGAATCAACTCCGGAATCTGATTGTCTTAGATGAATGGATGGAACCGCGTCTTGAAATTCTTGCGAAGCCATGGGATACGCTGACGACATCGGAAAAAAGAAAAGCAGATAAGTGGATCGCAAATCAGTTTAGCTTAAAGAATGATCGTTTGAGACATGATGAAATGGGCATTTTTGTTGTGGATAGGCCGCCCTTGGACCCAATAGCGTTTACACCGTTAGAAGAGCAAAAAGCTAAGGCACAATTGTTGTTGAAGGCAATTTGTCCTGAAAATAAATGGCCAATAGCTGAGGGTGTAGTTATCCTTCTTAAAGGCGAGCCAAGCGAATTATCTGTTCGGCTGCTGGCAACCGGGCGTGCTGGTTATACAGCCGATAGACTGCAAAAAATGCAAGACGAACTGATTGCCGTTTATAGTTGCGAAGGCGTAATTCCACTTAACACTTGCGGTATGTCAATCCCTGAGGTTACTAAGCAGGTAGCTTATATAATTCATTTCAACGAGTATAAGCCATGCAATTTAGGTAAGCAGTTTAAGAGGTTTTTATGAAAACTCAGACAGGGACAAGTAAATCTAATTGTTATTCGAAACCGACTCTATACTTTGCAGCACCGCTTTTCAGTGACGCTGAGCGTACCTTCAATGTACAGGTTGTGTCACAGCTTAGCCCTTTTTTTGACGTTTATCTTCCTCAGGAACACGGGGGCTTGCTGGTCGATATGGTTGATAAAGGGATGGACCCGAATCACGCGTTAATTTAGTCTTCATGCTGGATATTGCCGCCCTCAAGAAGTGTGATTTCGTGTTGATCGTCTTGGATGGTCGCTCAGTCGATGAGGGTGCTGCTTTCGAACTTGGTTATGCGTATGCGCTCGGAAAAGTCTGCTATGGCTTGCAAACAGATCCCAGAAGACTTCTGAAGATAGGAATAAACAACCCTATGATTGATTGTGCTCTGCAGCAGGTATTCTCAAGTGTTGACGACCTGGTGGCTTGGGCAAAGACATTTGCTCTGGAAACTCGCATAGCGTCGTTCTAATTCTGATTGGTGTCTGTATGAATTGACATCGCAGAGCAGACTAATGAAAGCCTCCCTGACACGTCACATAATGAAGACACTTCGTATGGAAAAGGCAGCCTTGACAGAAGCCTTTGCTGAGGATCTCGCTATTGCTAATGTGTTTCTTATGCCAGTTGACACGACAGATCTGAAGTCAGAAACTAAAGTTGCAGAAATTCATGAAGAGTTAAAAACACACTTCACAGTCGAGCAAAGAAAACTGATAGGTGATAATCTGCCGCTTGACCTATGGCTAAAGGTACCGTCTCACGCTGCTTTAATTGCCTTTTTTATCTATAATGTTAATGGAGATACTGTATCTTCTGTGCTTCAGTCTTTCTTAGCTCAACATGTGGCAGATGGCCTGCAGGAACAAAGAAACGTGCGCCTTTCTGATTATGGCGTCTTGCTTCCTCGCACTTGCAAAATTAGATGTTACTCTTTCGCGCATGGCAAAGGACACTACTATCGCTTCCGTCTTGCGATGCATAAATTGAACAGGATGCCGCAACGATTACTCGATTTTCTTTTGGCTCTCTCTTCGAATTGCCCAAATGATCTTTTCTCTACTGGTCCTCGTGCGTCCAACTTCGAAGTCAACTTACACGTCGATGTGACCCATGTGAAAACCCACCCTTGTATTGACTATGCTAAGGCTGCCCTCAACCATCGTCGTTTTAAGAGTGTGCATGAGGACGTTGAAAAATATCTGCTTGAAAATGACCCGGACTGCGTTGCTACAGAGGTGCCCCTTTGGCTGAACAGTGCAGAAATGAAGCTATATCATTGGCTCCATCATTCTAAAGGGTGCTTGACAGGTCATATTGATGTGCTCCGATGTGAGGACGACCACATCGTAAGCATCTGGGACTTCAAGCCCTCTGCTGCCTCCACAATCACGGCGAAAGGTCAGGTTTATTTGTACGCATTAATGCTCTCAGCACGTACCGGAATTACCTTAGATTCGATTCGATGCGGCTATTTCGACGATGAGGATGCATTTCTGTTTGAAGCCAATCAAGTTACACATTTCTAAAGATAAAGAATAGTTTTTGCCGCAGTAAAGAGCTCGCCACATCCTCCCCCGTCCCTTCCATCCCCTTCACATTGCCCTCGTAAACTCCGGCAAGTACATCCCCTCTCCTTTCCGTCCGTCTCGAGCCGAAGGAAAGAGAGGAACAGCTGAAGCTTTGTTTTCTTAAAAGCTGTCATTCAGCTTGCAGACAAAGAAAATTATCATTTTCGTAATGAAAACTTCATTCATTTAGGGCAGCACCATGCGCGTGCTATAGGGAGGAAGTGAGATGAGTCTGAAATGACTCGAAATCTCTCTTTATATGTGAACTTTCGTAGAAAGGGCAAGTCAATTTTCGACGAGAATTTACAATCTCTCTCGACTGAATGTTCTCTATATGAACGGGTTCTTGATGACAATACCCTTAATCGTGTGCTTATCGCCGAGATCTTCAGAACAAATATGGGAACACACATCCATAATATTTCATCTTGACAATCAACTGTGTCATAACTATAATTGGCTAATATAGCTAAGTTAACTAATTTATATGGAGGCGGTTTTGGCGATAAAAAGCGTTAGCTCCACTCAGGCACAGAATAATTTCGGACAGGTTCTCGACGACGTTACACAAAATCGCACCCGTTATATTGTTGAACGGCGGGGGAACCCTAATGCAGTTATTCTTAGTTTCGATGATTTTGCGAAGATTTTGAATGACGCCAAGGAACGGCAGGAAATGGGGTTGATTATCAGGGAACTTCAACCGGAGTATGGAGTGGGGCAGGTTGTGAACCTTAAATCACGGGCAAAATAGCTCCCTGAAAACCATGGCAACAGTAAAGACAAATAAGAAGACCTGCCGTGCAAATGCGGCTTCCTGTAATACCGGAAAACGGCGAAGCTACGGATGAAACAAGAAGAGATGACAGGCTTCAGCGATCCTAACTTTTCCAGTAATAAATAGCTGCCGATCCACAGGTGGGTCCCGTGGATTGCCGGCTTTTCAAGTGACTTCGTTAAAAGCGCCTTGGATGGATTTCTTAAGAAAAAAGGTACGGTCTTAGATCCTTTTTGCGGTGTCGGCACAACTATCATTGAAGCTATCCTTGGAGGACATAATGCCATCGGGTTTGAAATAAATCCTTATGCTGTACTTGCCAGCCGTGCCAAGGCTAATGCATATCATATCGACATAGATGAATTCACTTCGACAATCGATGACTTCCGGCAGTTTTATAAGGGGAAGATTTCATCGAACTATAAGCCGCAAAGTATCCCGCCGCAAGGATTTAATACCAGGGCGAGTTTCTACAGTCCACGTGTACTTCATAAGGTTTTAATCGTGCAGGATTTTGTTCTTCAATTGATGACGATAATATCCGCGATCTGTTCCGGCTTGCCTTTGCTTCGACAATGGTAAGTTATTCCAACTATTCCTATGAGCCAAGCCTCGGCAGACGTGTCAGCGCAGGACGGGAAGAAATCCATGACTTTCCTGTGGCAAAGGCGATTACGGATAAACTCACTGACATGGCGGAAGATATTGTATGGGCGCAGGAACAAATGGATCATAATAATCTAGATATACAAATCATTAATGACTCGTTTTTCCATTGCCGAAAGCATCTTTCATCTGCCTCTGTCGATCTTGTCATTACATCGCCGCCTTATCTGAATAATTACCACTACAATCGGAATACGCGGCCCCAGCTTTATTGGCTGGGATATGCGCATTCCCCGGTCGATTTGAAAAAACTTGAGGACCTGAACTTCGGCAAGTTCTGGCAGACAGTCCGGGATATTGCCCGGTTAGACTTATCTTTCTCCTTGCCCGATACTGACATCGAGGAGCAGTTGCAGATGCTTAGGAGACTGAATAAAGAGAAAGGTACCTTATGGAGGAAACGGCTGGGCTAACTATGCTGCTGCATATTTCAATGACTGTCGCAAGTTCGCAGAAGGCATCAATTACGCTATTGAAACGCGGAGGTACTGCGCTGGTCGTTATCGGCAATAGCATATTGCAGGGCGTGATGATTCCGACGGATGAATACTTCGGGAAGATCGCGCAATCCACCGGGTTGGAATTAGTGAAGATCGACATTCCTCGTGCCACCCGTGTCGGCAACAGTATAATTCAGTCCGATGTCAGAGTAGGTAAAGCCAAAGCTTCCCACCAGCTTTATGAGGCTGTTGTCGTTTTAAGAAAACCGTAACCATTTCAAGGCATTTCTGATTTTGGCTATAGTCCTATCCGGATCCGGTGACTTTCCTCTGAGTTTCTCGGCCCACTTTCTGCCGGCATGAAGCACATCCCACTCTGATTTTGCCTGATCATATCGCCCGGAGCCCGGATCGTGATTGCCGAACCCGTCGACAACCGTGTTCCAAAGCGGCCTATATTTTCTGATCAAAGCCGCCTCTACAATCGTAATCATGCTGCTTTCTTCGCCTGTCAAGATTATAAAGCGACACTTGAAATCCTTGATATCCAGACCGGCGCCTTGTTCGATGCTTCTCGCGTGTTCGTGCAATCTCTGTGTCAGGGTGGCGTCCTCTTCACTTCCACAACGGGCCGTCCGCCATCCTTTCGGTACAGCTTTTCCCACATAAATCGGCTGAGTGCATTCAGTCATATTGGCGTCGGCAATTTTTTTGTAAAGGTCATAACTGCCGAAGTAATAAAGGCAATAAACTCCTGTGCCGATAAAAGGTTCCGGCAGCGGCAACTGATATGGCGAAGTCTGATTCAAGAAATCGATCGCCTCGGTTACTATGGCATGGACTTTCGGCGATTTAAATATATGCTTTGTCGGGTTAAACTTCATTTGACGCTTATACTACTACATGACCTGCTCGCGAGACAAGAAGAAGCGGTTAGGCCTCACATCCGTGTTGGACTTGTTGCTTAACTTCCTCAAATTTATTCCCGGATAGCTTTCAATGTACCCTTACTCTAATGTCTTGTCCGTTTATGATAAAATAATCAATTCGGTGGATTATCTATGAAAGGCAAAGTTTATTTGGTCGGCGCAGGTCCCGGAGACATCGGTCTTCTTACCATAAAGGGCCTGAAATGCCTAAAGAAGGCAGATGTGGTCGTTTATGACTTCCACCTCAATGCCCAGGTTCTGAATTACATCAACCATGACGCAGAGTTCATATATGCCGGAAAGCGCGGCGGCCACCATACCATGACCCAGGATGAAATCAATGCTGTACTTGTTCAAAAAGCAAAAGAAGGCAAAAGGATATGCAGGCTTAAGGGTGGGGACCCTTTTGTATTCGGAAGGGAGGAGAGGAGGCAGAGGCGTTGTGGAAAGAAGGAATAGAGTTTGAAGTTGTGCCGGGTGTGAGTTCCGCAATCGCAGCTCCTGCATATGCCGGAATCCCGCTGACCCACAGACTTTTTTCGTCTTCCTTTGCGGTGATCCCCGGATATGAGGATGCTACAAAAAAAGAGAGCACTATTGAATGGTCGAAGCTCGCAACAGGTGTGGGAACGCTGGTATTTCTTATGGGAGTCAAAAACGTGGATCTGATCGCTCAGAAGTTGATCGAGAACGGCCGCTCACCCGATACCCCTGTTGCTATCGTCAGATGGGGCACGAGACCCGACCAGAAGACGATTGTGGGGACACTGAAGAATATTGCAGCGCTCGTAAAGGAAAAACATATCAAACCCCCGGCGGTAATGGTTGTAGGTGACGTAGTGAAACTCAGGGAATCATTGAAATGGTATGAGAAAAAGCCACTGTTCGGTCACAGGATACTCGTGACAAGGGAACACGCAGAGGGTTTTGAACAATTGGAAGAACTCGGAGCGGAGATTATCGAATTTCCGACAATCGAAATCGTGCCTCCGGAACGTTATGATGAGCTCGACATATCCATAGATAAAATAAATGCCTATAACTGGCTGATATTTACGAGCAGAAACGGAGTGAAATATTTTTTCAAAAGGTTCTTTGAGAAAGAGAGAGACATCAGGGACTTAAGCGGTATTAAGATCTGCACTATCGGTACGAAGACAGCTCAAGAGGTCAAGAAATACGGCTTAAAAGTTGATTTAGTGCCCGATGAATTCCGTGCAGAGGGGCTCATTGAAACGATTATTCATGTAAGCACTGTGCAGAAGACATCACCCCCCCGTCCCACCCTTGCTAATGGGGGGACTGAAGGTGGGGTATTGCCTGACCCCTTGATTCCACCCCCCGAATTTCTAAGGGGTATGCGATTTCTTCTCCCGCGGGCCGAGAAGGCGAGGGAGATATTTCCGGAAAAAGTACGAGAACTCGGCGGTGAGATAGATGTGCCTGTGGCATATCGGACGATAAAGCCCGAATTCCGGGGGAAGAGGCTGAGGAGATTTTTGAGGGAAGGAAAAATCACGATAGCGACTTTTACGAGCGCAGCAACCTTTCATAACCTCAGGGAGATCATGGGAAATGACGCGGAAGAGCTTCTCAGAGGGGTAGCTATTGCCGTCATCGGACCGGTCACAGCAGAGGCTGTTGAGAAGGCGGGACTTCGTGTGGATATCATGCCCCGTGAGGCGACCATCGAGGCAATGGTGGAAGAGATAATTCATTGGATAACAGAGAAGGATAAAAGAGAAACAAAAAGTGTGAGTGAAAAACTCGATGAGCCTTCCTGCTCTTGATATCCCCCTCTTTTTCTTTATCAATAGAGATCTTCAGAATACTTTTTTCGATATTCTCATGCCCTTTATTACACAAAGGTCCTACCTGATTTTTCTGCCCCTCTGTCTGTGGTTTCTTCTGAAGAATAAGAAAAAGGCCTTCATCGCCCTCGTTCTCGGGTTTGCTTCGCTCTTAATTGCGGATTGGGCGTCAAATACGCTGAAGCATTTTTTTGAGCGCCTTAGACCGTGCAGCGCGCTTGAGGGGGTAAGAGTTCTCGTAGGATGTGGGAAATCTTTTTCCATGCCTTCAAACCATGCGGTGAATGCCTTTGCATTTATGACTCCCTTTTATATCCTGATCAAAAACAGGACACGGTACGTCTTTGTAGCCGTTGCGGTGCTTGTAGCTTTTTCAAGAGTGTATGTCGGTGTCCATTACCCTTCTGATATAATTGCAGGGGCTCTCCTTGGTCTACTGTTATCTCTGTCAACCGTGAAATTTTACGATTGGTCATCCGAAAGGTTTAAAGAAAAACCGTGCTCAACAGTACTTATGGTCTTTCTCCTGGCGGTCAGTCTTTTTAGAATATATTACATACTGAACGGTCCCCTTGATTTGAGTCCCGACGAGGCGCATTACTGGGAGTGGTCCCGCCGGCTTGACCTGAGTTACTATTCAAAAGGACCGATGATAGCATATCTTATCTATCTGGGCACCTATGTTTTCGGAGATAATGTTTTTGGTGTACGAATCCTGGCGGTCATCTTCTCGGCGCTTAGTAGTGTTTTCGTTTACAGTCTCGGTAAGAAGCTTTATAACGAACAGGTTGGTCTCTATTCCGCCCTTTTAATACAGATTATCCCCATTTTTTCAGCATATGGAATTCTCTTTACTATAGATTCACCCTTTATCTTTTTCTGGATACTGTCGCTGTTCTTATTTCGGGAAGCTATCGGAGTTCAACCGTCAGGGGGCAGTGGGCAGAATTTGGAAGAAAACGACGACGAAAATTTCAAATCTCAAGCATACTGGCCCCTTCTTGGTCTCTCCATAGGGCTCGGCCTGTTGACAAAATATACTATGGCCTTTTTTTATCCCTGTGCTTTTTTATTTTTATTGCTCTCGAAAGAAAGGCGTAGGCTTCTGTTGACTAAGGGGCCTTACAACGCGGTTGTCATCAGCTTTCTTGTTTTTAGCCCCGTAATAATCTGGAACGCAAACCATGACTGGGTCACTCTCAGACACACTGTAGGTCAGGCCCACATAGCAGAGGGAATCAGGATATCGCCGGAAAGCTTTTTTGAATTTTTTGGTTCACAACTCGGAGTTATTACTCCGCTGTTATTTCTTCTCATGGCTGTTTCGATCTGGAATCTCAGAAGAGAACGGAAAGGTAAATTCTTGTTCTGGTTTTCGGCCCCTGTATTCATTTTTTTTCTCTTTAAAAGCTTGCAGGCAAAAGTCCAGGCGAACTGGGCTTTGCCGTGCTATGTAACAGGGATGGTGGCCTTCTCCGCTTTTTATCTAAAAAGATTTTATCAAGGCGGGAAAGGGCAAAAGATTCTTATAGCAGCCGCGGTCACGCTCTCCTTTCTCGTTACTTCCATAGCGCATTATTCGTCAATGTTCAACTTTTCCGCCAAGATGGACCCGGCATTGAGACTCAGTGGATGGCGGGCACTCGGAGAAAATGTTTCCGCTATATATCAAGAGATGTCTCTGACCCATCCTGTTTTCATATTCTCCGATAAGTACCAGGTTTCGAGCGAACTTGCTTTTTATGTTAAAGGACGTCCCACAACCTATTGCATTAACCTTGACCGCAGGATGAATCAGTATGACCTGTGGCCGGGATTTAATAATCTGGTCCATGACAATGCAATCTTTGTCAGGACGGATGACTCCCCGGTGCCCGAGAGAGTCTCTGAGGCATTCTGCAAGGTTGAGAAAAAGGTCTTCACCGCGTATACTAAAAAACACACTAAAATCAGGGAGTATTCGATCTTTCTGTGCTATGATTTCAGAGGATTAAAGGAAGAGAAACCGGAGGCCTTTTAATGACACTTTCCGTGGTAATACCTGTTTACAATGAAGAGGACAATATTCGGCTGCTTCACGAGAGATTGGAGAAAGCACTCGATCCTCTCAACCAGGAATATGAAATACTTTTCGTTGATGACGGTAGCACTGACAGGACCCTTTCTATCCTCGAGGAGATTGAATCAAATGATAACAGGATAATAGTATTGAGCCTGAGAAGGAATTTCGGACAGACCGCAGCATTTGCAGCGGGATTCGATTTTGCCCGTGGAGATGTTGTGGTCACAATGGACGGCGATTTACAAAATGACCCTGCCGATATTCCGAAACTTCTTGAGCTCATAAAAGACAACGATCTCGTGAGCGGCTGGAGAAAAAAGAGGAAGGACCCTTTTTTCACGAGACGGCTCCCGTCCGTGATGGCGAACTGGCTGATAAGTAAGGTAACGGGGGTGAAACTCCATGATTATGGGTGCTCCCTCAAGGCATACAGGAGGGATGTGATAAAGAATCTGAAACTCTATGGCGAGATGCACCGGTTCATCCCGGCTGTTGCGAGTTGGTACGGCGTCAGGATCGCAGAGGTCGAAACCGTTCATCATGCGAGGCTGCACGGGAAATCAAAATACGGCATATCACGCACCGTAAAGGTCGTTCTTGATCTGATTACGGTAAAATTTCTCCAGAGCTTTTCAACAAAACCTATCCAGTTTTTCGGCCCTGTCGGTGTATTAAGCGGCCTTCTCGGTTTCCTCATACTTTTCTACTTAAGTTTCGACAAGATATTTGCCGGACGCGATATAGGCGGGAGACCGTTATTGCTCCTCGGAGCCCTTCTGATCATTGTCGGAATACAACTCATCGGGATGGGACTTTTGGGAGAGATGCTTGTCAGGGTTTATCACGAAAGCCAGAAAAAACCAATCTATGTGATTAAGAAGATCCTTGGCCCTGAAAACAAATAAGATAGCTTTCGTCATTTTAAAAGTTGCCGTAAGCTCTGCACTTCTATACATGGTTCTGGCAAGAACGGGGCTGCGGAGGTTTTAGCGACCATCGGCAAGATCAATATGGGCGCTTTTGTCCTGGCCGTCCTCCTGTACATTCTTGCACAGTTCATTTCGACCTTGAGATGGAGGCTCCTTCTCCCCGAGGGATTGGGGCTGAGAAAACTTTTTTCTTTGTACATGATAGGATCATTCTTCAATATCTTCCTCCCCGGTATCATCGGTGGAGATGCAGTGAAGGGTTTTTATCTTTACCGGGCGACGGGAAAGGGTAGTCTTTCCCTGGCGTCTATTTTCATGGACAGATATCTTGGCTTCGTCGTGTTGATCGCAATATGTGCTGTTGCCTTTCCTTTTGGATATACATACCTTCGGGGGTCGGGAATAGAATGGATACTGCCTTTTACGATTCTCTCTTTTATTATCGGAAGTCTGCTGTTTTTTGGGTTACGCCTTGGTCAGAGAGTAAAGTTTCTCTCGGAATTCTATAACCATTTTTATCTCTATCGGCATCAGAGAGGAGTTATCGGAAAGGCACTCCTTCTATCGGTATTTGTACAGTTCGCCGGTATTATTTCCGTTTATGTTCTCTCAGTCGGTTTAAGCCAGCATATTCCGCTTCTGGCATTTTTGATGTTCCTGCCCCTTATTATTCTGTTTTCTATGCTCCCGATATCTATTGCGGGACTGGGGGTGAGGGAAGGGGCTTGTGTCTTATTTTTCGGTCTTATCGGAGTAAGACCCGAAGCTGCCACAGCCATTTCCCTGTCATGGTTTATCACAATGTCGGCCGCAAGTCTTTTAGGGCTCGTAGAATATATCAAATACAAAAAGCAGCGAATCGATATTCATGACACGGAGAATAAGAGAGGGAGGTAAAAATGTTTCTCTATCTTGTACAGCATGCAGAGGCGAAGAGAGAAGAAGAGGACCCGTCAAGGCCGCTCTCCGAAAGAGGTCTGCGGGACATAAACAGGGTAGCTTCTTATGTTTCGAAGTTGGATATCAAGACTGACAAGATATTCCACAGTACAAAATTAAGAGCAAAGCAGACTGCGGAAATCCTATTCGAATACCTCAAAACCGGTAAGGGGATATCCGAAACGGATGGCTTATCTCCTCTACAGCCCGGATATTTGGGCAGAACGCCTTAAAGACATCCCGGGGACGTTATCCTGATCGGGCATCTCCCGCATCTCGGGAGACTTGCCTCTCTACTGCTCTGTGGAAATGCGGAAAAGAATGCTCTTTCATTCAAAATGGCCGGAATCGTGTGTCTCAAAAGAGAAGAAACCGGCACGTGGTCCTTACGGTGGATGCTGACTCCCGAGGTAGTTGTTGGGGAAAAGGATATGGGGCCCTGTGACGGATTATAAAATTAATCTGAGTGAAGGAAGACTGATTTGAAACTCAAATTTCTCGGGGGAGTAAGGACTGTTACGGGCTCCTGTTTTT
>CAVZMO010000029.1:0-32115 GCA_963776195.1 Thermodesulfovibrionales bacterium | reverse complement strand
CGACGCCTGCAATGGTTTCGAGCCGCCGCTTAATCTTTTTTTCGATCAGAATGGTGAGGTCACGGCGAGAAAGGATCGATGACCGGACAGCGAGAGAGATAACCGGCATGGCATTGAAATCGAGCTTCTGTATAATCGGGTCTTCAATACCCTGCGGCAGTTCTCCCTTTACCGCGTTGATTTTCGCCCGTGTCTCCTGTGCTACCTCGTTTATCTTCTCTTCGAGCCGGAACTCTATTACAACAGTGGAGACCCCTTCGCGTGAGTAGGAGAGAACCCGTTTGACGCTGGCGATGGTATTTACCGCCTCCTCAATCCTCTTGGATACCTCCCGTTCCACGCTTTCGGGAGATGCCCCGGGAAACTTGGTAACGATGGTAACCACCGGTACCTCCACGTTAGGGTACATCTCGACGGAAAGGCGGCGGTACGAAAAGATACCCAGTGTAACGAGGGCCAACATCATAACTGCCGCCAGGATAGGCCGACGTATCGACAGGTCCGATAGAAGCACAGGCTATCTCTTCCCTTCTCCGGGAATGATGATCCTGTCGCCGTCCTTCAGACTGAAAGAGCCACGGACTACCAGCCTTTCTCCCGGATTGAGTCCTGAAGCTATCTCTACGTGCTCTCCTGTAATAGCACCGGTAGTTACTTCTTTGAAACGAGCCCCGTTGTTTTCCACAACAAACAGGCCCGCCTTTTTTGCCGTCATATTCAGTCCGATAAGGGCCGAACGAAGAACCTGAAGCACATGCCTCGTTGAGCCGGTCAGGATTTTACCCTTTGCAAAGAGCCCTCCCTTGAGCTCTCCCGACTTATTTTCCACTTCCGCAATTACCTTGACCGACCGGTCCGCTTCGTTTCATGCGGGATTGATGTACATCACTCTGCCGGAAAATGTCTTGCCGGGCAGGGAGTCCACAAGTAAAGGTGAGGGGATTCCAACCTTAAGACCGGCCATTTCAACGGACGGTACTGTAGCCGTGAGGTTGAGGATGCGGTTGTCAACTATCTTAAAAAGCGGTTTGGCGGCAGCGGTGTCACTTGCGAGATCGCCAACGTTCACGTCCCTGAGGGCGACGATTCCTTCCATCGGAGAACGTATCAACCCCTTTGAGAGGCGGGCCTCACGTACCGCAGTTCCTCTTCGGCCGCTCTAATTTGAGCCCTTGCAGCTTGGACTCGAGCCCCGCAGCGGCAGCCTCGGTTTCAGCGTCGTCAAGGCCCTGCTGTGTGGCCAGTCCGTATTCTTTAAGCTTCGCCATTCTGGCCTTTTCCCTCTCCGCACGCTGAGCTGCTACCTGCGCCTGCAGATATCCTGCCTTAGCCGACTCCACGGCAGCTTCGGCTTTTCGTGCAAGCGCCTCGGTCTCACTCACATCAATGCGGGCAAGCGGTGCGTTCTTCTTCACCCTCACCCACTCGGTAACATAGACCTCTCGCACAAGGCCCAGGATCTGAGACTTTACCTCTGTCTCGAATTTCGGCGTGAGGGTGCCGACCACGTCTATGCCTTCCGTGATCTCTGAAGTTGCGGCAGTCAGCGTTTCTACTGCAACTGGAGGACGCTCTGTTTTCACCTCTTTCCCGGTTTTAGCGTCCCCCTTCGAATAGCAGCTTGACTGCGAGATGGTAAGCAGCACCAGAAGCATTATCTGTAGTGCGCATTTTTTCACGATAAATCACCTTTCTTCTTCTTGGTGATCAGTCCTTCGAATATCAGGTCAAGGATGCGGGATAAACCAGTGCGGTCGATCATCGGGGAGCGATGACAGAGCTGTTCCTCCATGATGAAGTTCAGTGCTCCGATCAGCGCCCAAGTCGCGGCATCGGCATCTACAGCCTTTAGCTCCCCCTTTTCGATCCCCTCCCTCACGATAAGCCCGGTAACCTCCCGCATCTTCAGGTGGAAGCCCTCGAAGTCGAAGAAGGGCGCGCCCTGCGGGCGTAATAGATCGAATACATGAGCCGTGCCTCCTTCAGTCTCGCTATGAAGAGAGCAAAGATGCGATCGAAAAGCCTGACCACGCGCGCGCGGACGCCCCCCTCTTTTATTGCGGGCGTCCTCCAGGATCTGTGAGAAGAACGCAAAAGGCTCCCTGAACAACTCCAGGTAGATCCCTTCCTTACTTTTGAAATAGTAGTAAAGCACCGGTTTGGTTACTCCCGCGGCGTCTACAATCTCCCTTACGGAGGTCGCAGCATATCCCTTCTCCGTGAAGAGATCAAGGGCTGCCTGAAGAAGCCGCTGCCTTACCGCCTTTACTTCCGATCCGTCCGTATCCTTATTTTTTGCCATTATGGTGCTCCTTTGCGAATCCACCCCGTATAATTACTACCTACCGGTAAGTATACATATGTCATGAAATCTTTTTCAAGAATTATTTCTTTCACCTCACATCAAGTCCTCATGTTCACGAAATTTCATCTGTTGTTTATTTCTCCCTTGCTATAGCACGCGCGCATAACAATCCCCATATGAGATGCAGAGTTCATCCCGAAATGATTGACTTACCTCTGAGACGTGCATTCCGTACCAAATACCGACAAGATTTTCTTGCTGAGAGACTCTCAGATCGAAATTGTTACATTTTTTGTGTGACAAGCCCGATTTCTTCAGCTTACATAGAAATTACTGCTGAAACAGGATTGTGGGAAATGTCGTAAGAAGGGAGAAAAGATATTAAATAAATCGTAGACCTTTCTATGTTTCTTTTTTCCACATGCGAGGATCGTAACAAAATTCCTCAGGAGGTCTTATGATTATTTTTTGAAAATCCGGATGACGGGGGTTCAGAATAATATTAAACTCTGAAAAAATTAAAGATGAGGGAACTTTGAGTACCGCTGTTTCTGCCCGTGCCAACCATTCAAAACCATATGCCTTTAATGAATCCGGCGCCGGTGTTTCTCTCCAATTTTTGGGCAAAGAATTAATGTCGATTTCAGAAATCTGCATTTCCTCTGGAATCTCAATTCTAAAACAGACAAATTGAATATTTTGCCCCTCATCTCCAAGCTGAACAAATTGCTCAAGCGCGGCTAACGATTCAGTTTGAGCAGCATAAATTGCTGGAAGCCCTTTTGGAGTCCAGCGGCCACCTTTCCTCTTTGAACCTTCTCCATCAAAGGCGGAATCCTTATGTTTTTTCTTCGCAATGCGCCAGCAAAACACTATATAAGAACTCCATATTCTATTTTTTCAAGTAAATCCTCAACCTCTTGTGCGCCAGCTTCCGTTTGGATAACTTGGATTGGTACCCTTCCCCCTAATCCTCTCTGGGCTCTATGCAGCCATTTCCGTGCCATTTCATCATCCTCAAGAACTTGGGTGGCGAGAGCGAATATTTTTGCGATCCGAAAGAGTCTGTCACCCTCTACTATTGAAAGCTTTCCTTGAGAATTTCGTTTTCTCTGTAATGTTCTGAGGCTTATGCCTAAATAAGCCGCAAATTCATTATCGGTAAGATTTAAAGCTGTCTTCACAATAGCTACTTTGGAATAGGGGATTCCCTTTCTAATTAAAGCATCAAAGGTGAACATCCCCTTGTCTCTTTCTCGCGGCTTCAGGTCCGAATCCTTTAAACCAAGCGTCCCAATAATCTTCTTCTTTATTTCTTCATTTTCAAAAGCCAAAGTGGTACTCATTTCTTACTCCTTTCCTGTTATGCCAATTTCATTTCGATTGTCTTTTGACTTTATTTTAATGACAAATGACATTTAATGCAAGATATTTCTTACACTCAGAAACAACAACACGTCTCCAGCTATTTGATTTATAATGAGATATTCATGTGGTATTGGAGTCTGTTATGAATTTTGAAGAGTCTGATTGCAAAGCAAGGAGAAAAGCAGCGTTAAGAAATGATAATCACCGGTAATACTACAAAAGATATTCATAGCGGGCGACCGTTTTTAAACCGACTCCCAATTTTTCAGCCATCTCTCTGATTCAATCCCAATTTCTTTCTTATTCTTCTGATTTCTTCGTCTACGGCACGATTTTTGTATTTTTCTCTTTAAATATTGGTGCCTATGGTGACATTGCATATCTTAGTGAATTACTGGTGTCAGTCCAAAAAGGGTCACGAGGGCTTCTTAAAGCGAGGATATTTGTCATATGCTGGTTCGAGCAACGGAAATGTGGAATCGCTTTTCTTCTTAGCGTATAAATCATCAATAACATCTTTCAAAGAGGGTTTAGCCCATCTTCCGCAGTTACTGCTCGAATTTCATAAAAAATATAAATAAGAAATGAGTAAACCCGCATCAATTCTTGATAGAGAAATACCTTATTTCAAAAACCGCATGTAGTGCAGAAAAGCCTCTTGATATGGCCTCATAAATAGCCCCATAATTTCTGATATGTACGTGCGGCGGCATGGCAAGAATGTTGACGGAGAAGAGTACGGATACTGGTCGTTGGTAGAATCCGTCCGAACGGCAAGAGGACCCCGCCAGAGAATAGTTGCGACTATTGGTAAACTGCCCGGCCTGGATAAAGAAGAACGTATCGGGTGGGAAGAGATAAGCCGCATATTCACAGGCAAGCCAAGACATCAAGACAGCCTGCTTGAAAAGACTGAAGAGCCGCCGGCGTGGGCGACAATGGATATCAATCGAGTCAGCGTGGAACGTCTGCGCAGCTTCGGTGATATCTATCTTGCCCTTCTGCTTTGGCAACGACTTGGTTTTTCCGGCTTCTGCAGGGAACACATGCCTGAAGGGAGAGAAACAATACCATACGGAAAAGCACGATCTTGGTATGCGGCCAATCTACCATCAGAAAAAAGACAGAACACAAGCACATATTCTGGTCTGCTTCCTTGCACTATCGATGTGGCGGACACTTCAGCAATGGATGAAGGCATCAGGGCTTGGCACAGCACCGAGAAAACTTATTGAAGAGATGCGGGAAGTGAGATCTCTTGATGTCCTGCTGCCTGCCAGAGATAAAACCATCAGGCTTAGAGTGGCATCTACACCGTCAAAAGAACTGAAGGTTCTGCTTCAGAGGATGAAAATATTGCTGCCCAACAAACCAAAGATTATACAAAATGTAGTGCAGAAAATCGCCTGATTATCAACCTAACTTGTTGATATGATTAACTTTCAATTCTCAAACTGCGGAAAATGGGTTAATCTTCCTCAGTCCCCCAGAGCCTTGGGTCAAGAGCATCTCTCAGTCCCTCGCCGACGAGGTTGTAGCTCAAAACGGTTATCAGTATCGCTAATCCGGGGTAAAGGGACAACCACCATGCTACCTCTATATTATCCTTGCCCGATGTGAGAATATTTCCCCAGCTCGGATCGGGCGGCTGCACGCCGAGTCCTAAGAACGAAAGACCCGACTCCGTAAGGATCGCACCGGCGACTCCAAAGGTAGCGGAAACAAGGACGGGTGAAAGGGCATTCGGCAGGATATGCCTGAATATAAGCCTCGTATTGCTTACGCCGATAGCTCTGGCGGCGTCGACAAAATCCCTTTCTCTTAACGTTAGGAACTCGGCCCTTACAAGCCTTGCCACATCCATCCAGCCCGTCACCCCGATCACAGCCATTATGGTAAATATGCTCGGCTCAAGGATAGCTATGACCGCAAGGATGAGAAAGAAAGTTGGGAATGCGAGCATGATATCGACAAACCTCATCAACACCGCATCCACCTTTCCTCCATAAAAGCCGGCCATTGAACCGATGACAATACCTATCATTATCGCAATACCAACTGCGACAAAACCCACCTTCAGTGAGACCCTGCTCCCCCATATTATTCTCGAGAAAAGATCCCGTCCGAGGTCATCGGTCCCGAGGAGATGTGTTGTGCCCGGAGGAGAAAGCACATTGTAGACATCTATCGTCGTAGGGTCATATGGGGCAATAAAGGGCGCAAACAAAGCTACAGAGATAAGAATAAGCACGACAACAACGCCTATGAGAGAAAGTCTGTTTCTTGAGAACCTTTTTCTTATTACCCTCAGAAGTTTCATTTTTTTACCCTGACCCTCGGGTCGACTATTGCATAAGAAATATCCGCAATCATATTGCCGAATAATGTCAGAATTGCACCTATGACAAGGACCCCCATTATCGTAGGATAGTCCCTCGCCATGGTGGACGAATAGAAAAGCTGCCCCATCCCGGGAATCGCAAAGATTGTTTCGAATATCACTCCGCCGCCGATTAGCCCGGGAACGGAAAGGCCGAGTATTGTGACTATCGGCATAAGGGCATTTCTAAAGGCGTGTCTTAAGATAATCGCTGACTCAGGCAGCCCTTTCGCTTTTGCCGTCCTGATATAGTCCTGCCTTATCACTTCCAGCATGCTTGAACGGCTGTAGCGGCTCAAGCCCGCAATGCCCCCGAAGGCGGAAATCCCCACGGGAAGGATAAGGTGCCTTATCCAATCCAGGCCCCTGTCAAACGGCCCCATCTCCGAAACGTCGATGCTCTGGATCCCGGATATGGGAAGGATGCCCATATTGACACCGAATAATATCATCAAGAGGAGAGCGAGCCAGAAGGTAGGAGTCGAAAACCCGATGAAGACGAAAATTGTCGAGAGTTTGTCAAAAAGCGAATATTGTTTCGTCGCGGAAAAAATTCCTATAGGTACGGCAAGGGAAAAGATGAGTAATAATGAAAGGATATTAATGGTCAGCGTTATCGGTATTCTCTCGATAATCTTATCCGTCACCTTTCTGCCGTCAACAAAGGACTTGCCGAAATCGAGTTTCGTAAACCTTTTCAGCCAGTCGAGATATTGAATGTGCAGAGGCTTATCAAGACCGTAGAGCTTTTTGAGGTTATCCTTGGCCTGGGCCGTTACTTTCAAAGACATTTCTGTCTGAACCTCAACGGGATTTCCAGGTGCAAGGTGTATCACTATGAATGTGATGAGAGTGATTCCAAAGAGTAGCGGAATCATGAGAAGAAGCCTTTTTGTTATGTAAGATAGCATCGCTTTAAATTATAGTTCAAAACAATCAAACCTTTGTAGTCCCAGGCTTCAGCAATATCACTCCTGACCCCTTTACCATCATTCGACAAGCTCAGGATGACAAGTGTCATGGTGAGCCTCGTCGAACCATGACACATTAATTGATCAAGAAATTTCCTTTAAATACTTCCCTGTATACGATTCTTTCACATTGACAATATCATCCGGTCTGCCCGCAAAGATAATTTTCCCGCCGTTGTCTCCGCCTTCAGGGCCCAGATCTATAAGCCAATCCGACGCCTTTATCACATCGAGGTTGTGCTCGATTATGAGGACTGTATTCCCGGAGTCGACTAACCTCTGGAGGATATCAAGCAGCGCCTTTACATCTCTGAAGTGTAAGCCGATGGTCGGTTCATCAAGGATATAGAGAAAACCCGTGTTATTCTTTCCTTCCCTCTTTTCCCCCTTTGCAATTTTCATCCTTTCCGGAAGATTGGTCATCTCCGCGCATATCTTGAGCCGCTGCGCCTCTCCTCCGGAGAGCGTTGTTGCGGGCTGTCCCAGTCTGAGGTAGCCAAGTCCTATATCCTTCATCAACAAAAGCTTGTCTTTAATTTTTGGCATATCCCAAAACAGATCCACGGCTTCATCCACCGTCAGGTTTAGGACTTCATCCATATTTTTCCCCCGATAATGAACGCGCAGGGCCTCAGGCTTATACCTTTTTCCATTACACTCCTCGCACTTAACATAAAGGTCCTCAAAAAAATACATCTCCAACCTCTGATAGCCGGCGCCTTTACACACTTCGCACCTTCCCCCGGAGACATTAAAAGAGAAGAAGCCGGGACCAAAACTATGGGCCCTCGCCTCAGCCTGTTCTGAGAAGACCTTTCTGATACGGTCGAATATTTTTAGATAGGTTACAGGGTTTGAACGAGGGCTCCGTCCAATCGGGGTCTGGGCGATAAGCCTCAACCCTTTAAGATGCCGGGCGCCTTCAATCTTCTTGAAGGGCAATGAAAATCCGGGTTCCCCCGTAAACGCCTTCGCCAGTGCTTTGTAAAGGGTTTCCACGATAAGACTGCTTTTTCCCGACCCGGAAACCCCGGCGACTGTCGTCAGTGTCTGTAAAGGGATTTCGAGATCGACGGATTTCAGGTTATTCCCTGTCGCGCCCTGGAGTAAGAGTTTCTTTCCTTTACTTTTCCTTCTTTTAAGAGGAGCTGCAATCGTATCAACCCCTTTTATGTATCGGGCCGTTACCGTATCAGTTTTTAGAAAATCCGTTGTCCCCCCCGAAAATACGATCTCTCCTCCGCGATGCCCGCCCCCCGGGCCCAGTTCGACGATCCAGTCGGCGGCCTCGATAATGGCTTTGTCGTGTTCCACCACGAGGACCGTGTTCCCGAGCTTTGAAAGATCCGACATGATGCCCGCAACGATCTTTGTGTCCCTTGCATGAAGACCGACGGTGGGTTCGTCGAGCACATAAAGGGTACCGGTAAGAAAAGCCGCGATCTGATTGGAGAGGTTTACCCTCTGATATTCTCCTCCGGAAAGGGTCCTTCCTTCACGGCTCAGGCTGAGATACTCAAGTCCCACCCTTTTCAAAAAACCGAGTTTGTGGTCTATCTGCCTGAGTATCTCTTTTGCCATATCCCTCTGAAAAGGGGAGATATCGAAGTCCGCCAAAGAACGGATCATGTCCGATACCGGCATCCGGCACAGCTCTGCTATGTCGAGGCCCGAAATCTTATAGGCAAGGGCATCTCTCTGCAGTCTCTTCCCGTCACATTGGGGGCAAATTACCGGTCTCCTGTATCTGCTCAGAAAGACCCTGACATGAAGTTTATACCTTCTGCCTTCCAGATCTTCAAAAAAATCATCAATACCGTAAAAGCTGCTGCCGCCCTTAAACAATAATTGCTTCTCTTTTTCGGAAAGATCGGAATAGGGTTTGTTAATGTCGAGGCCATCTTTCACCGCGCTTCTCAAAAGTTGCTGTTTCCACCACTTGTATGCCGGCTTGTTCCACGGATCGATGGCGCCCTGGGACAAGGAGAGACTCTTATCGGGAATTATCAGATCCTCATCGTATTTGAGAATGTTGCCGAATCCTTTGCATTCCGGACATGCGCCAACGGGATGGTTAAAGGAAAAAAGAAGAGGATAAGGCGTTGGCAGTTCTCTGTTACATGCATCGCAGGCATTCTTTGATGAAAAAGTAAGGATAGATTGCTCTCCGTCTCCTATAAAAATAACCTTTACCTTTCCGTTCCCTTCCTTCCATGCCATCTCTATCGAGTCCGATAATCTCGGCTCGTCCCTTATGATTAGCCTGTCAAGGACGACGTTCAGTGATGGGTGACCGCTGAAGAGTGATGAGTTACTCTCAGAAATATCAACCACTTCCCCATCAAGCCACGCTCGGTAAAACCCCCGCTTTTTCAATTCATCGACAGGCTCATGGGTCTCAAAAACGATGACCGTTTTTTTGCCATCATGTTTCTCAAGAAGTTCAAAAACGACCTGTGAGGGGTCCCATATCCTTATCTCCTTGCCGCAAACCGGACAGAAAGGGCTGGCGATTTTCGAATACAGGAGTCTGAAAAGGTCATACAATTCCGTTAATGTGCCGACAGTAGACCGGGAGCCACGGACAGGGTTTTTCTGTTCAAGTGCAATAGCCGGCCTGATGTTATGCATTTCATCAACATCGGGTCTGTCGAGTTTTTCGAGAAAAAGCCTCGCATAGGTCGATAATGACTCTATGAATCTCCACTGCCCCTCGGCAAAGACGGTATCGAAGGCAAGAGAGGATTTTCCCGAACCCGATACCCCTGTGATCGCGATTACCTTGTTATGAGGCAGGGTGAGATTAATATTCTTGAGGTTGTTCTGCCGCGCCCCTATAATGATGAGATCTTTTACGGACATCTGAATATTTTAACACTAATTTAAACAGCGCCGACATGCAGCATGCTTGCGGATCTGCAAAACCTTCTTCCTTGTTATCAACATACCTTCAAGTCTCCGCATAGAGCAGTAGTTCACACAGTCCTGCGCATTTTGAAAAGTTGCTCCCCGTGTTGCCAGAAAAGAAGCTAATGAAACGGATTGCTGGTTATTGCTCTCTTTTGAGGAGGGTTACATAAACAGCGAAATACATGGAGAATTAGAAGACGGATATGAAGATAGTAATCAAAGGATTTTCTTCACCAAGTGAGAACCTAAGCCTTGGTGAATAAAGGATTGCGATGTCGAATAAAACACTGGACATATTCAGTTTGATCAAGAGATCACGTGATAGACTGAATAATAATGGGGTTTGCCCTTGAATCGTGACGAAATTACCCCACCTCATATTTGCGCAGTTTTTGGGGGAGTCACCCCGTTGAGTTCTGATGGCATAGCATGACATCATTATGCTATCATTATATGTATGCATATAAGGAAAAGGGATAGAACCGCATGAAAAGAATTCTTATAGATACGAATGCTTATGCCGCTTTCAAAAAAAACGAGACTGACGCAGTAACTGTTTTTAGGACTGTGGAATATATAGGCGTAAACACCATTGTTTTGGGAGAGTTATTGAGCGGCTTTAGGGGCGGCAATAAGGAGGCAAGAAACAGAAAAGAGCTTGGGCAGTTCCTTGATTCTCCGCGTGTAAACGTTATTCAGGTGGATGAAGAAACGGCAGAGTTTTATGCAAGGATTTTCTGGGTTCTTAAAAGAAAGGGCAAACCTATCCCGACGAATGATCTGTGGGTTGCTGCATCTGCCATGAGGCACGGGCTGTCGCTCTTTACCTATGACGAACACTTCGGGAATATTGATGGGCTTATTTTGCATAAGGGATATTTGCTGACAGGAGGTGAGTATGCCGACAATGACAATTAGAGGTCTTGATGAGCTGACGATGAAGGCGCTTAAAGAAAAGGCAAAACAGCAGGGCATGAGTGTTAATTCGACTTTAGTGAAACTACTTCAGGAAGAGCTGGGCCTCAAAAAGAAAAAACGCACAGTTGTGCATAACGATTTAGACTTTCTTGCAGGCACCTGGAGTGGCAAGGATTATAAGGAGTTTCAAAAGAAGATTGAGGATTTCGAAAAAATAGATGAAACCGCGTGGAAATGAAAGACTCACGCTGATCTTCTTTTTGATCTCTATGCACCTTTAGGGACGTTGTTACTGAGATTGCAAACCAATTGACAGGCCCGCCATGGAATAATAACAATGCAATGTCAGTAACAACGTTATATATGGATAGAGCATGAGGTCTAGACCTCCCCATTTAAATCATATGAGGGACTGCTTTTGTAGACTATCCAAAATAGAAACCTCCTGCTAAGACTATGTTTATGGAGAAACAAAATTCATCAACAGGAGGTCTCTATGGAATTTGCAACGGCTGAATTGTCTAGTGTCTTCCAGTAAACTCATCTGGTGTTCTCAGCGGTGCTTTTATTCATCATGCAGCCCATAAATCTCCTCGGAGAGGAGGTAAGGCGGTTGTAGTGCGAGTTGGCGCAGAATTCGTCACTCAATTGACAGTATCCCCGGATGTGTGGTTAAATAAGATACCTTTAAGAATGGCCCAGTGAGGCTGAGAAGGTAAAGGAGGCAGCGTGAGCTGCAGAACACATAGAAGAAAGTCAAACCTTCCGGTTAAAGGGGAAGGTTTTTTTATGCCCATTCCAGGGAATATCAGTTGACGGTGCATTAGGGAATCGAAAGATAAACTTTTTCCCAACATCTCCGTTACTGTATGGAGAGTTCTAAGGGGTCATATTTATGTCTAAAGAATTGATGAACAAAAAAGATATCGACAGGGCTTTGACCCGGATGGCCCATGAGATAATAGAAAAGAACAAGGGCACAAGCAAGCTCTGTCTTGTGGGGATACAACGAGGCGGGGTCTATCTCGCACAAAGACTTGCCGCCAAGATCAAAGAGATAGAAAAAAAGGAAATCCCTGTGGGGTCTCTTGACATAGCTTTTTACAGGGATGACCTGAATATAAGGAAGCAACAACCCGTTGTCAGAAGGACAGAAGTTCCTTTTGAAATTACGGATTTGAAGATAATACTTGTTGATGACGTCCTTTTCACGGGCAGATCTATCAGGGCGGCCATGGATGCGTTGATGGATCTCGGAAGGCCCGCCGGAATTCAGCTTGCCGTCCTGATAGACAGGGGACACCGGCAACTCCCGATAAAGGCTGATTATGTTGGTAAGAATATACCAACGGCGTTAAGCGAAAGGGTCGAGGTCCAGCTCGAGGAAGAAGGGTTACGGAGACAGGGTGATGCTCGAAAAAGCACGTGGAGGAAGGAAAAGTTACTGAATAACAAGGACTTGCTCGGCATAAAAGAACTCTCCGTCGAAGAGATAAACCTGATCCTTGATACGGCGGCCGGGATTTAAAGACGTGCTCGGAAGGGACATTAAAAAGGTCCCTGCTTTGCGGGGCAAGACAGCGGTAAACCTCTTTTTTGAACCTTCTACCCGGACAAGAACATCCTTTGAACTCGCTGCAAAGAGGCTCAGCACAGATGTCATTAACTTCTCTGTCCCTACAAGCAGTGTAGTCAAAGGGGAGAGTCTGATCGACACGGCCCTGACCGTCCAGGCCCTCGGCGCCGATTTCATCATCATCAGACATTCCTCGTCCGGGGTACCGCATCTCCTCGCCAAAAACCTCAAAGCCTCGGTTATCAATGCAGGAGACGGAACGAACGAACATCCTACACAGGCGCTCCTCGATGCTTTTACGATACGGGAAAAGAAAGGGACGGATCAGAGATCTTGAGATAGCGATTGTGGGTGACATCATCCACAGCAGAGTCGCAAAATCGAATATTTATAGTCTGATCAAGCTCGGGGCAAAGGTGAGGCTGATCGGCCCGCCGACCCTGATACCGGAGGAAATAAAGGGCTTGGGCATCGATATTTTCCATAACATGGAAGACGGTCTGAAGGATGCGGATGTTCTCATGATGCTCCGGATACAGATGGAGAGACAGGGCAAAGGCTTCTTCCCCTCCACGGATGAATATTCCAAGAACTGGGGGCTTAACAGCAGGAAGGCTGTCATTGGCAAAGGATGATGCGATCGTTATGCATCCGGGTCCGATGAACCGCGGAATAGAGATCGCTTCCGAGATCGCGGACGGTCCGAGATCAGTGATTCTCGAACAGGTTACAAACGGTATCGCCGTAAGAATGGCGGTAATGTATCTGCTTGCAGGAGTTAAAAGATGAAGATACTGATTAAGAATGGAAATATCATAGATCCGTCTCAGGGAATTGACGGGATCGGGGATATTTTGATAGAGAACGGAAAGATAAAGGAAGTCGGAATCAAGGGGAAAGATCAGAACGCAAGGAGCAAAGAGCAAAAATCCGGAGCGGAGAGCGCGGAACTGCAGACCATAGATGCCAAAGGTCTCAAGGTTTTCCCCGGGCTTATCGATATGCATGTACATCTGAGGGAGCCTGGCTTCGAATACAAGGAAACAATAAAGACCGGGACGATGGCTGCAATCAGAGGCGGCTTTACAACGGTCTGTTGCATGCCCAACACCTTCCCTGTGAACGATAATGCGAGCGTTACGGAATTCATAAAGAGAAAGGCTTCACAGGAAGGTTGTTGTTCAGTCCTTCCGATCGGCGCAATAACGAAAGGCCAGAAAGGCGAAGAGCTCGCAGAAATAGGCACCATGAGGAACGAAGGCTGTATAGCTTTTTCCGATGACGGACAGCCGGTCATGAACAGCCTTATCATGAGAAGGGCGCTCGAATATTCAAAGGCTTTCAATGTCCCGATAATCTCTCACTGCGAAGACCTCACCCTTTCCGAAGATGGAGTGATGAACGAAGGACTCATGTCCTTAACGCTCGGGCTGAAAGGAATCCCTGCCGAGGCCGAACAGATAATGATCTTCAGGGATATTTTGTTGGCCGAACTGACGGGCGGGAAATTGCATATCGCCCACGTTTCAACAGAAGGATCGGTGAATTTGATCAGGCATGCAAAGGAAAGAGGGGTGCACGTTACTGCAGAAACATGCCCTCATTATTTCAATCTTACCGAAGAAGCAGTGAAAGGTTATAATACGAATGCAAAGGTGAATCCGCCCTTAAGAACAGCGCGAGATATAGAAGCGATAAAGGAGGGGTTAAGAGACGGCACGATCGATGTGATTGCCACTGACCACGCCCCTCATCACAGGGATGAAAAAAGGAGAGAGTTCGATATGGCGCCTTTCGGCATATCGGGCCTCGATACGGCGTTGAGTTTAAGTTTGAAGTTGGTCAGGGAAGGCATTCTTACACTAATCCAGTTGATTGAAAAGATGGCTTGGAATCCGGCAAAGATTTTAGGAATAGACAGGGGAGACTCTCAAGCTCGGTTCTGATGCGGATGTGGTTATCGTGGACGAGAATAAAGAATTTAAGGTTGAACCCGACCGTTTTATCTCACAAGGGAAAAATACTCCTTTTGCAGGGTGGCTTTTAGAGGGAATGCCTGTGCTTCACAATATACAAAGGGAAAATATATGAGTGGTAAGGCATTATTAGTACTCTCAGACGGGACGGTTTTTGAGGGGAGTGGTTTCGGCTATGAGGGTGAAACGATCAGGCGAGGTCGTATTCAATACGTCGATGACGGGTTATCAGGAAATACTTACCGATCCTTCCTATAAAGGCCAGATCGTCACCATGACGTATACCCAGATGGGCAATTATGGAATCAACGAGGAAGATATTGAATCTTTAAACGGGCCGAAGGTGGAGGGTTTTGTTGTGAAGGAGTATATCGATTTTCCGAGCAACTGGAGGTCATCTTTGTCCCTTGGCCGGTATCTCAGGGACAATAAAATAGTTTGCATAGAAGGTATCGACACGAGGGCATTGACGAGACATTTAAGAAACTACGGGGCACAGATGGGGATAATCTCAACAATTGATTTAGATCCTGAAAGTCTATTGAAAAGGTGAAAGCCCATCCCGGGATCTCCGCCTTCGATCTGGTCAAGGACGTGACAACAAAGGAAAAATATTTCTGGAAAGAAGGCTGCTGGAAATGGTGCGTCGTCGAAAAGGGCAAGGCAGTTCTTAAGGTTGTGGTCTATGATTTCGGAGTCAAATTTAATATCCTGAGAAACCTTGTCGAAGCAGGCTTCGATGTTACTGTCGTGCCCGCTCAGACGCCCGCAGAGGCAGTGCTCGAAATGGAACCCCGACGGAATTATCCTGAGCAACGGCCCCGGAGATCCCGAAACCGTGACCTATGGCATCGAAAATGCAAAGAAGCTTATGGGAAAGAAGCCGATCTTCGGAATCTGTCTCGGCCATCAGATACTCGGCCTCGCAATGGGCGGGAGGACATATAAACTGAAATTCGGCCACCACGGCGGCAATCATCCCGTAAAGGACTTATCAACGGGCAGGGTCGAGATCACTTCCCAGAACCATAACTATTGTGTCGATATCGAAAGCGTGAAAGGTCAGGCCAGATTGACCCATAAGAACCTCTATGACGGGACAGAAGAAGGCATGCGAGCATGTGGAATTCCCGATATTTTCTGTCCAGCACCATCCGGAGGCCGGACCGGGGCCGAACGATTCTGCCCATCTTTTCAAGAGGTTCAGAGAATTGATAGAAGGAAGATAAGATGCCAAAAAGAACTGATATCAAGAAAATCCTCCTTATAGGCTCCGGTCCCGATCATTATAGGCCAGGCGTGCGAGTTTGACTATTCAGGGACCCAGGCGTGCAAGGCTTTGAGGGAAGAGGGGTATCAAGGTGGTGCTCGTCAATTCCAATCCCGCAACGATCATGACAGACCCGGAGACGGCTGATGCGACTTACATAGAGCCGTTGACAGCTGACATCCTTGAAATGATCATAAAAAAAGAACGACCTGATGCACTATTGCCGACGATGGGAGGACAGACTGCCTTAAATCTGGCTGTCGAACTCGCCGAGAAAGGAATCCTTGATGAATATGGCGTCGAGCTTATCGGCGCGAAACTCCAGGCGATAAAAAAGGCAGAGGACCGGGAACTCTTCAAAGAAGCCATGAAAAAGATAGGGCTCGATGTCCCGGAATCCGCCTACGTGGGTTCACTAAAGGAGGGACTTGACTCTATAGAGAAAATAGGATTTCCCGCAATCCTCAGACCCTCATTTACTCTCGGAGGTACTGGCGGAGGCATAGCTTACAACTTGGAGGAATATAAGGAATTACTCGAACATGGTCTCGATCTCAGTCCCGTCCGGCAGGTGCTTGTCGAGGAATCGGCCCTCGGATGGAAGGAATACGAACTTGAAGTTATGCGCGACGGAAAAGATAATGTCGTTATCATCTGCTCCATAGAAAACTTTGACCCAATGGGCATCCATACCGGCGACTCGATTACCGTTGCACCCGCCCAGACATTGAGCGATAAAGAATATCAAAGGATGCGCGACGCTTCTATTGCAATCATTCGTGAAATAGGTGTTGATACAGGAGGTTCGAATATCCAGTTTGCCCTCAATCAGAAAAACGGGAAGATGGTTGTAATCGAGATGAATCCCAGGGTATCAAGGAGTTCAGCCCTTGCTTCAAAGGCAACGGGGTTCCCGATAGCGAAGATAGCGGCAAAACTCGCGATAGGGCTGACACTCGATGAGATACCCAATGATATAACCAGGGAAACCCCCGCTTCGTTCGAACCGACCATCGACTATGTCGTGACCAAGATCCCGAGGTTTGCCTTCGAAAAATTTCCAGAGGCAGATCCCATTCTCACAATACAGATGAAGTCTGTTGGAGAGGTCATGTCAATCGGAAGGACCTTTAAGGAATCTCTGCAGAAAGCGATCAGGAGTCTCGAGATCGGTACCCGCGGCCTTGAGGATATTCATGCCGATATGAATCTCATCAAATCCAAACTAAAAACCCCGAATGCCGAAAGGATATGGTATATAGCGCAGGCAATGCGGGAAGGGATGAGCATTCAGGATATATACGAGCTGACATGGATAGACCCCTGGTTTCTGCATAATATCAAGCAGATCATCGATATGGAAGAAAAAATAAGAAAATCTGCAGTCGGAAGTCAGCAAACAAATTTCCGTTCATCTCCCGACAAGCCCCTCACCCCCACTTTGGAAAAGGGGGAAGGAAAACTGACTCCTGAATTCCTGGAATTATTGAAAGAAGCTAAGAGATATGGTTTTTCGGATAGGAGGATCGGTCAATTACTGAATATGCATGAAGCGGATATCCGGCATATAAGACAGCAAAACAACCTCAGGGCTGTTTATAAAATGGTCGATACATGCGCAGCGGAGTTCGCTGCCTACACGCCGTATCTTTATTCGACATATGAAGTGCCGTTCTATAAAGTTGGAGGTGAACAGTTAGAAGATAAAAGTGAAATTCAGCTCCCGCTTGTTGAGAACGAGGCCAACCCCAGCAACAGGAAAAAGATTGTCATACTCGGTTCAGGTCCGAACAGAATCGGACAGGGCATTGAATTTGATTACTGCTGTGTCCATGCAGTATTTGCCCTCAAAGAACTCGGCTACGAAACGATAATGGTAAATTGCAATCCTGAGACCGTCAGTACAGACTATGATACTGCCGACAGGCTCTATTTCGAACCTCTGACCATAGAGGATGTATTGAATATTATCGAGACGGAAAAACCCGAGGGGGTCATTGTCCAGTTCGGGGGGCAGACGCCTCTGAAACTTGCTGTACCTCTCGAAAGAGAAGGTGTAAGAATTCTCGGCACATCTCCTGATTCGATAGACCGGGCAGAAGACCGGAAGCGTTTCAAGGAGTTGCTGCATAAACTCGATCTCAAGCAGGCCGAAAGCGATACAGCCATGTCTGTTGAAGAAGCACTGTCAGCCGCGGAAAGGATTGGATTCCCTGTAATGGTAAGGCCGTCTTATGTGCTCGGCGGCAGGGCCATGGAGATAGTCTATGACGAGAAATCTCTTAAAGAGTACATGAAACGCGCGGTTAAGGCTTCGCCTGAACATCCCGTTCTTGTCGATAAGTATCTGGAGGATGCGATTGAGGTTGATGTTGATGCACTTTCGGATGGTACAGATGTGATCATCGGAGGGGTGATGGAGCATATTGAGGAGGCGGGCATTCACTCCGGTGATTCCGCTTGTTCTCTGCCTCCCCATTCGCTGAATGCGGAGATCGTTGAGGAGATAAAAAGGCAGGCAAAAAAGCTCGCAAAGGAGCTTGATGTCATAGGTCTCATGAACGTCCAGTTTGCTGTAAAGAATCAGGACATCTATATCCTGGAGGTGAATCCAAGGGCTTCGAGGACCGTGCCTTTTGTGGGCAAGGCAACCGGTGTTCCCCTTGCGAAGATAGCGGCAAAACTGATGGTGGGAAAGACATTGAAAGAACTCGGACTTACATCAGAGAAACACATAAAACATATTGCCGTTAAAGAGGCTGTTTTCCCCTTTGACAGGTTCCATGGAGTCGATACGATACTCGGCCCTGAGATGAAATCGACAGGAGAAGTCATGGGGATAGACGAGGACTTCGGACTTGCTTTTGGAAAGTCTCAGACATCAAGCGGCAACAAAATTCCTTTGTCAGGGAAGATATTCATCAGCCTGAAAGACAAAGATAAACCGGCTTCTGTCCCGATAGTCAAGAAACTGCTTGAGTTAGGCCTTTCCGTTATTGCAACCAGGGGCACCGCCCGATATCTGAAGGACAACGGTATTGGAGTGGAAGTCGTTAATAAAGTGGCTGAAGGCAGGCCGCATATCGTAGATTTAATCAAAAATAAAGAGATCCATTTTGTCATAAATACCGTTAGCGGTACCCAGGCACAGAAGGATTCCTTTTCTATTCGCCAGAGCTCTCTTCAGTACAAAGTGCCGTTTACAACAACCATATCAGGAGCCGCCGCCGTAGTAAATGCGATAGAGAAGCTGGAAAAGGAACGGGTTCACATAAAGTCGATACAGGAATACCACAAAGGTATGTAACGGCTGTCAAGCCTTATCGCTGCTTATAAATTGTATAATACAGCATGACTGAACGTTCGATGACCATTGATACCCTGATCGAAAAGGTCCTTTCCTATAATCCCGATGCAGATGTTGAAGTGTTGAAGCGTGCCTATGTTTTTTCGAGTGAGGCCCACTGTATTCAAAGAAGGGTGGAAGGCTCTCCCTATATAGAACATCCCCTAGCCGTTGCATCGATCCTTGCCGACATGAAGATGGATGTTGCCACCATTGCAGCGGGTCTCCTTCACGACACCATCGAAGATACCGACACGACTATAAAGGATATAAAAGATCTATTCGGTAAGGAGACCGTTTTCCTGGTAGAGGCGGTGACAAAACTTTCCAAGATGGAATTCATGACGAGGGAGGAAGCACAGGCAGAAAATTTTCGCAAAATGCTCCTTGCAATGTCGGAAGACCTCAGGGTAATACTGATAAAATTTGCGGACAGACTTCACAACATGCGCACCTTGCAGCACCTTCCTGAAAATAAACAAAGGAGGATCGCCGCCGAAACACTCGAGATTTATGCACCGATAGCGAACAGGCTCGGTATCGGGTGGTTGAGAGCTGATTTTGAGGATCTGAGCTTTAAATTCCTCATGCCGGAGCTCTACAACGAACTGGTGAGGAAGGTTGCGAAAAGGAAAGAGGAGCAGGAGGCATATCTCAGAGAGGTGACCGAAATAGTCACCTCCAAATTAAAGGATGAAGGCATCCCGGGGCAGGTCTCATGGAGGATAAAACATTACTACGGCATTTATCAGAAAATGCAGAATCAAAAGATTACCTTCGATCAGGTCCATGATGCCCTCGGCCTGAGAATAATTACTGATACCAAGGCAAACTGTTATGCCATTCTCGGTCTCATTCATTCCCTTTGGGCTCCTGTCCCCGGTAGGTTCAAAGATTATATCGGCGTGCCGAAATCAAACATGTACCAATCCCTGCACACAACCATCATCGGTCCAAAAGGAGAGCGGGTCGAGTTTCAGATACGGACGAAGGAGATGCACATGATTGCAGAACATGGAATTGCATCTCATTGGAGGTACAAGGAAAAAGGCAGGGTCGATGATAAGAGTGACAGGTATATCTCGTGGCTAAGGGAGCTGATCAAGACCCAGAGAGACCTTAGCGACGCAAAGGACTTTCTTGAAGCCGTAAAGGGAGAGGTTATCCCTGAAGTTATTTATGCCTTTACCCCGAAGGGCGAGATCAAAGAAATGCCGATTGGTTCGACTCCGGTGGATTTTGCCTATAGCATTCACACCCAGGTCGGCAATAGATGTGTCGGCGCAAAGGTAAACGGAAGGATAGTCCCCCTCAAGTTTACCTTAAGGAATGGAGATACCGTTGAGATAATCACTTCTCCATCACAGGGGCCGAGCAGGGACTGGCTCAAATTCGTTGTCACCCAGCGGGCAAAGAGCAGAATAAAACAGTGGATAAAGGCGGAAGAACGGAAACAGAGCATTGAACTCGGTCAAAAGCTCTTTGAAGGCGAGTTAAGAAAGCATGAACTCAGCCAGTCCGTTATGAAATCGGAGGAAATGCAGAAGGCTCTGAAGTACTTCAATATTCAGTCCATCGAGGACCTTTATGCCTTTATAGGGCATGGAAAATTATCAGCACATCAGATCGTCAACAAGTTGATGCCGGAGAAGCCGACTGAAGAGGTGCCTGTTACGAAGATTTCAAAACCTCCGAAGGAGCAGAAAGGCATAACCATAAAAGGGATAGATAATGTTCTTTATCACACGGCCCAATGCTGTTTCCCGATTCCCGGTGACCGTCTGATAGGATTTGTGACGAGAGGACGGGGTGTTACGATACACCGCAAGGATTGCCCGAACCTCGACAGGCTTGCCGTTGAGGATGCAAGACTTGTCGACGTTGAATGGAAAACGGGCGAAGCTACATCGCCGGTAAGGTTACTGCTGGAGACGGTCGATAAGCCCGGCATGCTCGCGAGCCTCAGCGCACTGATATCATCCGTTAATGTGAACATCAGCAATGTAACCGCGGTCTCAACAGAGGACAAAAAAGCACACATTACCTTTATCCTTCAGGTTAAGGACAAGGGTCAGCTTTCAGGGCTGATCCAAAAGATCGCCCAGATCGAAGGAGTCCTGAGGGTCAGCAGATAGACATATAAACTGCTCTTTTTCCCTCAGAGCGGAAAACAGGTTTTCTTATGAATCAATCTAATGCATATACTCTTAAGTCCTTATCGTGTATAATAATTTGTAATGGCCGACATAAGGATTGGGTGCAGCGGGTTTCTCTACGATCACTGGAAAGGGACCTTTTATCCGGAAGACCTTCCTAGAAATCTCTGGTTGGGCTTTTACGCCAAACACTTTTCGACTGTCGAGCTGAACGTAACCTTTTATCGTTTGCCCGAAAGGGAAACCTTTGCGAAATGGTATTTATCAACGCCCGAGGATTTTGTCTTTTCTCTGAAAGCAAGCAGGTTCATCACCCATGTGAAAAAACTGAAAGATTGTACAGAACCCGTCGAGGCGTTCTTTTCAAGGGCATCGGTGCTGAAAGAAAAATTAGGCGCCATTTTATGGCAATTGCCTCCTACCTTTAATCTGGATATAGAGCGTTTCAAGGAATTTCTTGAGGCACTCAGACCCTACGGGACGAGAAATACCTTTGAATTCAGGAACAAGACCTGGATAAACAAAAAGATCTTCAACCTTTTTGAGAAGGAAAATATAGCGCTGTGCGTGGCTGATCATCCTGATTTCTTGAATGACCTGCCGGCAACCGCCGATTTCATCTATATCAGAAGACACGGGGAAGGCGGCAGCTATACGACGTCGTACACTACCGAATCACTCAGGGAAGATGCGAAGTTTATTAAGGACCACCTGAAAAAGAAAAAGGATGTCTTTATGTATTTCAACAACGATGCCTATGGCTATGCGCCGAAGAATGCACTGGAACTCATTACTCTCGTCAATAAAAAGAAGCCTTAGCCTATTTCGCCCAGTCCATCCTGAATTTTTTTCTCTTATATAAATATTTCTCTGCTGCGAGGGCTGCGATACATCCCTGTGACGCTGCAACAACAACCTGCCTGACCTCCGTACAGGTAACATCCCCGGCTGCAAAAACACCCGGGACCGATGTCTCCGTCATACAACTTACCGGTATACACCCGTCTTCTTTTGTCTCGACCGCACCAAAAAGAAAATCTATTACCGGTTTATTTCCGTGGAGGTAGACAAAGACACCGGCTAATTCAAGGTCTTCTTCCTTACCTTCAGAGCTGCGCATTTTGATCTTTTCGACCAGTTCCTTCCCTTCGACGGAGGTAACGGTATAGCCCAACAGTAATTTTATATTCGGCTCCTTAAGGACCGGATGATCGTCTATATGAAGCTTTGCTGTCGGTGAAATGAGGTAGACGGTCTCTGCAAATCTTGTCAGCACCCCGGCTTCTTTTACCGCCTCCTCCGAGTTTCCTATGACGCAGACCTTTAACCCCCTGTAGAATGCCGCGTCACAGACAGCGCAGTAACTGACGCCTCTTCCGAGGAACTCGGCTTCACCTTTGATGCCCGGCTTTCGTCCCATAGAACCTGTGGCGATGATCATGGTCTTTCCACTGTACAGCCTATCCATGGTCATCGCCTCTTTTATTTCATCCGACAGATTGACGCCGACAACCTGCGTTTCCACATATTCGGCCCCGAAGTCGATCGCCTGTTTTCTCATGATATCGAGCAATTCCTTACCGGGGACAGGGTGCGTAAGCCCCGGATAGTTTTCTATCCTGCTTGAGAATGCAAGTGCTCCTGCAGTCGATGATTTATCGAGTATCACCGTTTTCAGGTTCCCCCTTGCCGCATACTGGGCTGCTGCGAGCCCGGCGGGCCCCCCGCCGATTATGACGATATCATAAATATCGGTTGCTTCCTCCATTGAATCCTCCTTGATCCTTTATCCCAGCAGGATATCCAAAAGCCTTTCAAGCTCTTCAAAGGAATAGTATTCGATCTCTATTTTGCCCTTTTCCCCTTTATTTATTATCCGAACTCTCGTGCCGAGATTCCTGATTAACTTCTCCTCCAACGATGAAATCTGAGGATCTACAGATGCCTGTGCTTTCGGGAAACCTGACTTTTTCGATAACTTCTCAGCGTCTCTGACACTGAGGCCTTTTTTGATAATCCTTCTCGCCGTATCAATCTGGTTTGCCTTTCCCTCTATTGCAAGTATAGCTTTCGCATGACCTATGGTCAGAGAGCCGTTATAGAGGAAAGATCTTACTTCGTCAGGCAGCTTCAGGAGCCTTAGGTAATTGGCGACCGTTGCCCTGTCCTTGCCGACACGGTCGGAAAGCTCTTCCTGCGTAAGCTTGAACTCAACAATCAATCTGTTGAAGGCCTCTGCGGCCTCGATCGGGTTGAGGTCTTCTCTCTGGATATTTTCTATGAGGGCTATTTCGAGGGAGTCTTTGGAGGCAACATTCTTTATCAGTGCCGGTATTTTTTTCAGACCCGCCAGCGAAGAGGCCCTCCACCGGCGTTCACCGGTAATGAGTCTGAAGGTGCCGTCTCCAACACGCGAGACGATCACCGGCTGCAATACTCCCCTTTCCTTTATCGATGAGGCGAGCTCCTTGAGGGAATCATCCCTGAACATCTTTCTCGGCTGTTGCTCACCCGGGAAGATGCGTTCAACGTCCAGATAGACAATCTCTTCACCCTTTTCGGGTATTAAGGATTCAAGACCTTTGCCCAGCGCCGTTTTCATTCAGCATCTCCTTTGCAAGTGACAGATAGCTCTGCGCCCCCTTCGAGCGGATGTCATATAATAGCACAGGTTTCCCGAAACTCGGGGCCTCTCCGAGGGTAACATTTCTCGGGATCACCGTATCGTAGACCTTGTCCCCGAAATGCTTTCTGACCTCCTTTTCGACCTCCTGGGACAGATTATTTCTCGGATCGAACATCGTAAGAAGTATTCCCTCGATCTCGAGGTTCGAGTTAAGGGATCCCCTTACAAGGCGCAGGGTCTTCGTCAAATGCCCAAGCCCCTCAAGGGCATAATATTCGCATTGCACCGGGATGAGCACGGAGTCGGCCGCAACAAGCGCGTTCAGCGTGAGAAGACCCAAGGAGGGGGGACAGTCTATAAATATGTATCTGTACTTGTCCCTGATCGAATTGATCGCACTGCCCAATATATTTTCCCGTCCTTCTCTTCCGACAAGCTCAACCTCAACCCCCAGGAGGTCTATTGTGGAGGGTATGATATTGAGATGTTCCATTGCGGTCGTTATCAAGGCTTCGCTGATCTCACACCTTCCGGCATATACATCATACAGGCTCCTTTCGAGGTTTTCTCTTGAAATCCCGAGTCCTGATGTCAAATTTCCCTGAGGGTCCGTATCGATGATGAGGATATCCTTTTCTGCCAAGGCGAGGGATGCGGCAAGATTAACGGCAGTCGTAGTCTTTCCGACACCGCCTTTCTGATTGACTATTGTAATGATTTTTCCCATGGTTTTTTGCAGGTACGAACTTCTTATTATAACAATAATACCCCTATAAGATTGCGTTCAGGATCCGGTTATCCACAGCAAGCGACATGGTTAATCGGCTTCCTGCTTTAAAATCTCTTTTATTTGTTTCCGTAACCTGGGCAGGTCTTTTTTGGAGATGCTCCAGACTATCTTATAATCGATGCCGAAATAAAAATGAATGAGTTTATCCCTTAAGCCCCCAATCTTCTTCCACGGCACATCGGGATATTTCGCTTTAAACGTGGCTGTTATATTCTTCGCCGCTTCACCAATCACCTCAAAATTGCGAACAACGGCATCCTGAGTCTTCCTGTCCTCAAGTAACTTTTGATAGGTAAAGCCCTTCGTGTAAAGGATTACCATTTCAGCCGCTTCCTGAATGTCACCGAGGAAATCCCTATCTCTCCTCTTCTTAGACATAGATCATACTCTTTTCAATATCTTCCGCGATGTGCTTATATCTCGGATTATTAAAGCTTCGTTTGTAGTGATCCAGCGTTGCAACATCGACTTCTCTGCCCAATTTTTCTTCAAGTATGTCGGCAAGTTCGACGAATTCAAGTCCTAATGCCTTGCGGAGGTCAACAAGGATATCGACGTCGCTTTTTTTCTTCGGGCTCCCCTTCGCAAAAGAGCCATACAGGACAATTCTTTCAACGCCGTATTTTTCTTTCAGATAGGGCAGTTCTTTTTTTAGGATTGAAATTACTTCTTCACGCGTCAGTAAAGTTGCTCTTTTCGGTCGTTTTTTCACTGAAAAAACCTCCTCTCTTCATCAATCGCCAACCTGACCGCCAACGTAATCGCCAACTCAGGCAAGTAGATATCTGATATTACGCCCTTCTTTTCCCGTTGTCCCGCCCCATACGGTATTTGATGTTTACTCCTCTCCCCCCACTTCTGCACTTATCCGTTCAAGCTGCCCTTCCTCGTAATTGATAATGGGATGTGTCCCTCTTTTTCCCTAAAAGCGACCCGTGTCACTATCAATCTGACTCAAGCAATCCTTATCCCGGCAACTATCACCCAGTCAATTCCGAAACCGATGAAATCGGCCCTTTAAATGTTACATCATCAAATTGTTCAAAGTGTGCTTTACCGCAGTCAATTTTCATTTTCTCACTGAGTCTCAATTCCTGGTCTTCGCTTTTTGTCTCTGCCACGAAATAGATTTTCTTTTCTCCCTTGAAGACTATTGCCCAATCGGGGTTATATGTGCCTATGGGTGTATTTATCCTGAACCAAAAAGGGAGTTTGAAAAAGAACTCGATATTCTCACTGCTCTCACAATCTCTGGCAAACTGATTTTCAACAGATGAATCAAGAGGAATGTAGTTTTCATAAATGGTTTTGTCCGTGTTATTTACCGCGAAGGTGAACTGGTCAAGGTATATTTCAAGCTCATTGTCTTCAAACAATGTCATTTCATAAATCTTATTGCCGATCTTTTCATACTTGATTCCGTTCACCATTAGCTCATACAGCACCGATTTGATGGCAGTTACCGCATTATCCATAAAAAGCTGAGGGTTGAGCAACAATTCACTCAACCTTTCTGACTTTTTGAGTATTTCCAAAATGGTATGCCGTGTCAATTCGGTCTTTGACTGAATATAAGCCAGCATATCGGGTATTTCAAACCTGATTCCATAATCATCATTGACGCTATCGCTTACCAACAGACCGTCAACGCCTTCCTGAGTTATCAAAACCTTTTTCTTGGTTGACTTGATGGTCGGCTTTTTCGTTTCCGGCATGTTCTTCACTGCCTTTGCAGACATGGCAATCAATTCATCTGTTTTGTAATCAACGCTGTATCGGGTATGGAATTTTATCTTCTCCCAAATCTGCAGGAATTTCGGGTCTGCCTCAAAACCTTTGCGGAAATTGATTTTCTGCCTGTCGCCCCTGTTCTTTACCCTTCCTGAAAAATCCACTCCGCAATCTTCCTGTATTTCTTTCTGCAATGCCTTTGCAAAATCTTCATAACGTTCATTTGCCACAACTGTCAGCTTGTTTATATTGCGGTCAAATATCCGTTCTCCGTTTTGATTTACGGACAGGCGCAAGCCCCGTGCCTATTTCCTGCCTCTTTTTGATTTCCGATTTGGTCTCGTTCAAAGTGCATATCTGAAACACATTCGGGCTGTCCCAGCCCTCCCGCAATGCGGAATGGCTGAATATAAAGCGAAGCGGAGTATCAGGGTCAAGAAGTTTTTCTTTGTCCTGCATTATCAGTTTGTAAGTGTCGTAATCCGCCTGACTCTCGCCTTCAGTATCTTTCACTCTTCCCTTGCTGTCCTGCGAGAAATAGCCGTTGTGAACCTCGTCAACAGCATAGGGCAACAGACCGCCATAAGCGGGTTTGGCAACCTCCTGCCGATATATCTCTTCAAACCATCCGGCAAACTTGCCTTTTGCCGGATTCCCGTTTGTGTCATACTCCCTGTAATTCTTGACCTTGTCTATGAAAAACAGCGAAAGGACTTTAATGCCTTTGCCCTTATAAGACTTTTCTTTTTTGAGGTGTTCTTCAACGGTTCGGCGGATCATAAACTTCATTACCTCGTCATTCATTCCGCCCTGCGTTTCGCCTACTGAAAGCATCAAACCATTGGTAAGGGTAATAGTGCCATTGCCCGCATCAATTTCATCAATGATAAACCCGTCTTTGTAAATCTCCCGCTCTTTGCTGAGCTTATAAATATCATCACCGGCCTTGACAGTGACAGATTTCTTTACCACTCCTTTATCCGTGTTGCAATCAATCTTGATCTTTCGCCGTGATCTTGGTCTTGGTTGCATTTATACTTTCCAACTGAATGAATGCCTCATTCATGGCATTCTCACTTACTACTGAGTCAACCTCTATCTGCTTCACCAGTCCCAAATCATAAGCCTTTACCGGATTGAGGGAATACACCAGATTGTAAAGGTTGGTGTGGGTGGCGGAATAGCGAAGGGTGCAAAGGGGATTGAGGTTTTCAATCGCCTTTTTGCGGATGTCTGTTTCCATATTCTGCGGTTCATCCACAATTACAATCGGATTGGCGCTCTGGATAAATTCAATGGGCCTTTTGCCGGTGAGCTTGTCATTGGGCTTGTTGATGATGTTTTCATCTTTGGCAAAAGAATCAATGTTTATAACCAATATCTGAATGGCATTGCCGGCAGCAAAACCTCTTAGATTGGAAACCTTCTTGCTGTCATACACATCATAATTGATCTGAGCCTTGTCATAAAGGGTCTGGAAGTGTTCATGAGTGATTTGCAGGTTTTTTAAAACGCCTTCACGGATGGCAATTGACGGAACAACTATCACAAACTTTTTAAAACCGTAGAGCTTATGCTCAATTCATAGATGGTCCGCAGATACACATAGGTTTTGCCGGTGCCTGTCTCCATCTCTACAGAGAAATTCATTCCCTGCAATGCTATGTGATCCTCTCTATCAAGACCAACAGTAGGTGCTTTAAGCAGGGGTAGGGGTGTGTTAATTTCATTGCGCTGCTGTATCCTCTTTACATTCTCCCAAATCTGTTCTTCAGTCAATGTCAGTCTGTTTCCGACACCATTTTCAGAAAGCAATGCGCCCGTTGCGGTCAATGAAAATTCAAAATCCCCGCCGCTCAACGGCTGCCCTTCAAATATATCGGTAACAGCCCTGATGCCTCTATCTGGTATTCCTGATTGCTGTCGAAGTGGAGTTTCATTCCTCTTCCGGCTTGCCTATCAATCCCTTTGCATCTTTTTCTTCCAGTTCCAGTTTAGGAGATGCCTTTCCCCCTATACAGTCAAGCGTGGGCATTGTTATTCAATTTCCTTATCTCTCCGGAACCCGATTTTATTTTTTCCCTGGTATCCGGCGGAGTCATCAATTGCTTGATGGCGTCAAACACGACTTTAAACTGATGATCATATTTCTTTTCCAGAGCCTCAATTTACGCGCCAGTTCTGCATTGGAGGCAAGCATCTTGTTCTCAAGGCTGACAAATGCCCGCATGATTTCTATATTGACCTTTACCGCTCTTCGCTGTTTAGCACGGAGGAAAGCATTGCCACGCCTTGTTCGGTAAAGACATAGGGAAGATAACGGCGGCCGCCGCGACCTTCCTTTTTTGACATTCCAAATTGGAATCTCAAAGAATCAGCTTCTTCCTTAGTAAGCTGAAACATAAAGTCTTGGGGGAAGCGATCAATATTCCTTTTAACAGCCTTGTTTAGGTTAAAAGTCTCCACTTCATAAAGTTCAGCAAGATCGGCATCTAACATCACCTTTTGCCTCGAATCAGCAGAATCTCTTCTCAATAATCTCAACTGGAATAAGTCGCCTTCATTTTTTCTCCAATCTTGAGGTGCCAAATTTTGACGCTCAAGATATCATCAGTCAATATAATTGCCTCTTAAACCCTCTATCGGTTTGCCGGCGCCGGTAAACCGATAGGCTCATATCGTCTTAAAATCCACCCCAGCATCGCGCATCTGCAATACAGTATTGGTTTTGAGCTGGTCGTTGCCGGTGAACAGGCCATCAAGAGTAATGACCTTTTGCGGTTTGGCGGCGATGATTTGTTCTATCAGTTTTTCATTCATTGCATCGAGTGCAATGATGAGTTCATTGTTGTTAATGCTGTAGAAGCCTAGCCTTCTGTTGTTGTAGGTGGCGAATCTGGTTTCACCAACCTCGCTTCCTCTACTGAAGATGTTATATATTCAACCTTACTGGTTACTTCATAACCTGCCTTGAGCATAAGCTCATAGAGCATATTTTGCTTTTCGGCTCCGGGGCGGATGGGATTGGTGAAAGCGTCCAACTGCTCTACTAATTTTTCAGCGTTGTCTATTTCACTGCTTCTCCAGATTTTGAAACTGGATGATGAAAGCTTGAATACCTTGAATCCTAAATCCAGCTTGCCTTCATCAAATAAATCCGGCTTCTCTGCTTTCTCTTTTTCAATCTTCTGAATCACCCGGCGAATGCGTTCTTTGGCAATATCGGCAATGGTTTTGTAGCCTGCTTTATAAGCCTCGCTGTTTTCATCGCATGGTTCAGGCATCTGCACCATAATGAATTTACGATTGCCACCGTCTTCCTTGTTGAGTTCTAAAACGGCTTGGGCGGTGGTACCTGAGCCACCAAAAAAATCTACAACTATATCCCATTATTTGCTGTTTGAGATAATTAGTGTTTTGATCAAGCGAAAGTGGCTTTGGAATAGTTGAAAATCGTTAGAGTCAAAAATTGCTCGGATCTCTCTTGTTGCTTCTGCATTCATTCCAATTTCATCGAGCCAACTGGAAAATGGGTTAACTTCACTTTTTCAATTCTTGCTCTAAATCTTTTAAGCATTGGTCTCTTTGAGACGTCTAGCCGGGAAATAAACCTTGTTTTCAGCAAGCAACTTATCCATCGATTCTCTTATATAACCCCACACCCTGTCTGGATTGGCCTTATATACTTTTCCTGTTTTAGGATCAACAATATCATAAAATTGATTAGGCCGTTGGTCTTTAGTCATTCCGACAGTTAAATCGCCTAAAGTCCAATCCCCTCTATGATCATTGTCGGGATTTTTATAGCCAAAATAATCTTTCTGAATTCCGTTAAAAGACTTTAACCCGCCTTTGTGATATGTAATTACATATTCGTGATCAACAGACACTAATTTTTCAGCCAATGCAGATGATGCCCTTCTTTTCCAAACGAATTCGGCAACAAAATTCTCTTCCCCAAATATCTCATTCATCACCATCCGCAGGTTGTGAACTTCATTATCGTCAATGTGAACGAAGATAACACCGTCATCACGTAAAAGATTTTTTGCAAGGAACAAACGGGGATACATCATACTAAGCCAGTTGCTGTGATAGTGTCCGCTGTCTTTGCTGTTCTTGCGGAACATGCCTTCTTTCATCAAATATCCTTCTTCGTCCTTTTCGCCGATTCGTTTCAGGTAGTCTTCTTTCTTCTCGCTGAATCTGTCGGGGTAAATAAAACTGTCGCTGCCTGTGTTGTAAGGCGGGTCTATGCAATACACTTTACTTTTCCGTAATATGCTTTTTGTAAAACCTTCAACACTTCGAGGTTTTCGCCTTCAATAAAGAGGTTCTCCGTTGTGTCAAAGTTGATGGATTCTTCCGGCGCGGGTTTCAATGTGGCTGTGGTGGGTTGCTGCAAGACTCTAAAGGCATCGCTCTTGCCAGCCCAATTCAATACATAGCGCTCATTGGCAAAGTTGATATCATCGCCAAAAGCGGCCTTCAGCTTTTCCCAATCCAGTTGGTTCTCTGCAAACAGTTCGGGAAAAAGCCCTTTCAGCTTTTGCAGTTTGTCTTGCTTAATATCTATTGACTCTCCGTCCATTTATTTTCCCTTCTTAAAGCAGATAACAGAATACTTTGCTAATTATAGAATATTATCGTTTAAAATAATTCTCTTCTGCTCCTGCCCCATCTAATTCTCCATGCCTCTCCATATCAGTTCAAATTATTGAGGTTTATCTATTCACAATCTCCCAATGTCCGCCTTTATCGGGACCGACGCGCTTGATTAAGCCTTTTTCTTTTTAACCATGAAATATTTTCCTGTGTGAGATTCCCACTTACATAGATAATTCTTTTGCCGAAAGGTTACCCGATCCATTCTACCTTCACATCTTTTGCCATCTTTTTGAATTCAGGGTCTCCTGTTACCACCTTGCACTTTTTCATGATACCAAGTGCAGCAGCGAAACAGTCTGCATAAGCAACCGGATATAACGCTTTTAGTTTGGCAGCCTCTATGGTAATAGTTTTGTCAGCGTCAATGATTGTGATGGGAAGCTGTTCAATGATAAACTTTATCTCCTGGGCCTTTTCAATCCCTCGCTCCCTATAGGTGTTATAGTATATCTCGCCGAAATTTATCACCGATAAATAGAGTTTCGTTTTCCCGTCACGGGCCGATTTCAATATGCTCCTGACCTTCTCTCCCCCTGCTTCGTCTTCAAAATGTGCAAGCAGTGCATAGCTATCAAGAACATAAGCGCTATCCACGCTTTGCCTCTTCTTCTCTATCTTTCAAGAGTGCTTTTAATATAGAGGTTTTGCCTTTCAGCATCCCCTTTGATGCCTCTATCGGATCTTCCGGCAGGGGCCTTATGATGATGACATTATCTTCGCCTTCATAGATGCTAACCTTGCTTCCTTTCTTGATATTGAATTTTTTCCTGAGGTCAGCGGGTATTACAACCTGCCCTTTTGTAGTAGCTTTGGCTATCATGGTATACCTCCGTATATTCTGTTATAACATCATAACAGAAAGTATATCCTTACATCAATGGATATGTTCTTTAAGTCACCATGAAAGCGTCGTTTCCACAATGTATTTGTGATATAATTCTCTAAAAGAAGCGGTAGAACGCCTTATTACCTGTCATTTCTTAGATTTTAATAGTGTTTCTGTAATGGCAGAACAAAAAGGGGATTATGATGATAAAAGATATCCACTGGCTCGGGCATGATACCTTCAAGATTGTCGGAGAGAAAGTCATCTACACCGACCCGTTCAAGATCAAAAAGAAAGG
>CAVZMO010000028.1:0-55929 GCA_963776195.1 Thermodesulfovibrionales bacterium | reverse complement strand
AGAATTAATCGATTAATACCTTCAGTGACTTGCGCCTGTTCGGATGTTTAAGTTTTCTCAGTGCTTTTGCCTCTATCTGCCTTACCCTTTCACGTGTGATAGAAAAATGGTTTCCTATTTCTTCGAGTGTGTAGTCCTTTTCAAATCCTATGCCGAATCTCATTCTTATAATCTCAGCCTCTCTCGGAGAGAGAGTATTGAGGACCCTCACTATCTGTTCCGTCACCATATTTTTTTCCGCATTGGAGTACGGGGACGGACTATCCTTATCGCTGACAAGATCCTCAAGTTTTGAATCATCATCGTCTATCGGGGTCTGAAGCGCTATCGGGTCCTGTATAGCCCTGAATACTTCTGTGATTTTTCGTTGACTACTTCCAATCTTTTGGCAATTTCTTCTTTGCTCGGTTCCCTTCCGAGCTGCTGTGTCAGTTCGCTTGATGCCTTGGTAACCCTGTTATAAAACTCCATCATATGGACGGGCACCCTGATGGTCTTTGTCTGGTCGATTAAAGCCCTTGTTATCGCCTGTCTGATCCACCACGTGGCATATGTACTGAATTTAAACCCCTTCTCATAGTCAAATTTATCAACGGCCTTCATGAGCCCTATATTGCCTTCCTGTATGAGGTCGAGCAGCGGGAGGCCTCTTCCTACATAATTTTTGGCAATATTTATTACCAACCTCAAGTTGCGGGTAATTAATTCGTTCTGTGCTCGCCGACAAGAATCCTTGCCCTGGTTATCCTGTCCCACATAGCTTTCAATGCATCAACCCTAATCCCCACTTCCGACTCAGTCCGCTTATACTCGTTCTGAACTTCCTGAACAACGGTATCAAGTTGCATCGAAGCGACAGCCTGTTTCTTTTTTTCATGAATCAGTTTCTTTAAATTCTTCAGATTCCCGTATCTTGCGATCTTTCCGTCGGCGATCCTTATGCTGCTCATAAGGGCGTCAAGTGCATTCAGACTCATTTTAAGAGCTTCTTCCGCTTTTTCTTCTGCATTGTCCAGGTCATCTCCGTTATCGGAGTCCAAACTTGCCTCGAATTTCCGGTATAAGGGCAGTGCCGCAATTATTCCCTTAATTATATTTTTTCCTTCTTCCAACATCTTAGCGAGCTCCACTTCTTCATCTCTTGTAAGCAGTGAAATATTGCCCATCGAGTGGAAATATGTTTGGACGATGTCCTCTGTCTTTTCATGCCCCGCATCTTCTTCCGGACTCAAGACTTCTTCCTCATCAATATCGGTTTCCTGGTCATCGACAATCTCAACTCCGACATCGCGGAGAAGATCCATGAGTTCTTCTATTTCACTCGGGGAAAAATAATCAGGAGGAACAGCATCATTTATCTCTGCATAGGTAAGTTTTCCACGTCTCTTGCCTATGTCTACAACCTCTTCAAAGATATCCTCTTTTTCCACGGTACTCCTTAAAATTAGTCTATTAACAGTTAAACAAAAAATCACACAGCTCGATGTGTGGTCGCATTTCCTTTTGATGTTGATAACCGGAAGGAAAGAGATAGGACAAAAACATTGCGCAGTCCCCGCTCAAAATCGTCCATAATTCTATAATTAGTATAGCAAAATGTGTAGTTACTATGTTGTATTAAGTTATTAACTGTCGGTATGTTCTCCCTCTATAGCTATTTTTTCACGTTTCTCAAAAGACGGAAGCAAAATGCTGAATATTACTTGAGCCAGCATTCATAACACTTCCATGAATTAGTATGGTTGTCAAACCATATGGCATCGGCAAATTCGGATCTCTTGCCGCCACTCTTTTATTTCATCATATCGTCCGTCGGTGCTGCATGAGGGGCAGTTCATTTCTTTACCGTGCAGATATTGACTCTTTATCCATTCTCCCGTTAATGTCCTTCGTATTCCAAGATAAAGATCGTATCCGTTACAGGAACCACAGAGAATTCCTTCCTCCTCTATCCACTGTACGATCTTGCCCTGAAAGCGATTGACCGCTTCTCTCATTTGATCCTCTGAGAATTCGTTAAAGCCTCTCTTATTCTCCTGCATTTTTGTTCTCCTTGCCTGTGAAACACGGCATTTGCGATTCGTGGGTCCTCTCGGTTTCGTGTGGCTTAATAATACAATAACGGGATTAGATCTTGAAATGCCCTGACGGGTTTAAAATTGTTGTATCAGGGTGATAAACTATTCCTATGAGAAAAGGATAAAAGTCTCATGCCACTTTTCAGATTTTTTTTGGGGACCGCCATGCTCACCATGGGTCGCAGGCTCTACTGGCTCTTTCTTGGCGGAGTGGGTTTGATCTTTGGATCTGATCTTATAGAACACTTGGTCCATGGCCAGCCCCACAGTATCATAATTATCTTCGCCCTGCTTGCAGGGGTGATAGGGGCGGTGCTTGCCGTATTTCTCCAGAAATTTGCCGTTATGGCCGGCGGTTTTTTCGGAGGCGGTTATCTGATAATTGCGCTTCTTAAAGAATTCGGCATGACAACTGCCCACTACCACTGGCTCATTTTTCTAATTGCGGGCATATTGGGGGCATTGCTTATGAGGGTGTTGTTCGGCTGGACCCTGATCGTACTATCGTCCGCCATGGGTTCCTCCTTATACTTCAGACCCTACACTTCGCCCGCAGGTCAGAAAGCTGCTCTTTGTCTTCCTTATGGCATTAGGCATTGCGGTACAGTACGGACTGTTTAACCGAAAACCTCCTTGATAATTCTTATCTATCCCCCTGTTGCAAAGCCATGTGAGCCGCCGGCGGGCATCGCAAGGCTCTCGGGCATGCTCGGGAGCCATGGCGTTGAACACCGTCTCCTGGACGCGAATATAGAGGGAATCCTCCATCTCCTCCGGATGCCTTTCCCCCCAGGAAAAGCGGATGATGCATGGACGAAGAGGGCCTTTCGCAATTGTAAGCGCAACATTACTTCCATGAGAGACCCCGCCCTTTACCGCCACATCGACCGTTATAAGAGGGCGGTCAGGGACATAGGCCGGGTACTGCGAAGTCTCGCCGGCCGGTACAGCGGTAGGACTGGTAAATTACGAACACAAAGGGCTGTCTCCTTTGAAGAGCAGAGACCTCCTACCGCTGCGGAACGGCCTGAACTAAACCCTTTTTATCCCTATTTCAAGTCGAGACTCAGAGGCTCTTCCGCGAAAAGGAGCCCTCGGATAGGCATCTCCATGAACTATCTGAGCCAGGCATTATCCGCCTTTTCGATGATAGGTTTCATAAGGCGCGAATTTCCGCGGCTGAAAGTGATTCTGGGAGGCGGACTCATCACCTCGTGGTTGAAGAACCCGGTGGAAAAACCCTTTCTCCGGACTGACAGATCATCTCGTGGCGGGGCCCGGCGAATATCAGCTCCTCTCACTTCTCGGTCCGGATGCGACCGGAGAAAAAATACCGAGGCCGGATTATCATGCCCTGCCGCTGAATCTTTATCTTTCCCCCGGTTTTATCCTGCCCTACAGCGCCTCGACAGGGTGTTACTGGAACAGGTGTGCGTTCTGTCCTGAGAAAGCCGAAGGTAACCCTTATATCCCTATTCCCCCACACAGGTTATTTCAGACTTAAGGCCCTTGCAGAAAAAAACCCCTCCCGTGCTTATCCATCTTCTCGACAACGCGGTAAGTCCCGCGCTCCTCGATGCCCTTTCAGCCACAACATAGGTGTCCCCTGGTACGGGTTCGCGCGCATCGGCCCCCATCTGGCTGATCCTGATTTCTGTGTTGCGTTGAAACGGGCAGGATGCGTCATGCTTAAGCTCGGTATTGAATCAGGGGATCAGGGTGTGCTCGACGCCATGGAGAAAGGGATCAGCGTTGAGACGGCTTCTGTCGTTCTGCAAAATCTGAAAAAAGCGGGAATCGCTGCCTATGTATATCTCATTTTCGGTACGCCGGCAGAGACCGAAGCGAGCGCGAGGAAGACCCTTGAATTTACGGTAAGGCACAGCGACAGCATCGGCTTCCTGAACCTTGCGATATTCAATATGCCCGTCTGCGGGGAGAACGACCAGGGGATCAAGACAAGGAAATTCTATGAGGGAGACCTTTCTCTTTACACCGACTTTATCCATCCCCATGGATGGGACAGGAAGCGTGTGAGGTTATTTCTTGAAAATGAATTCAAGCGCCATCCGGCTGTTTCATCGATCCTGAAAAATGACCCTCCGGTTTTCACCTCGAATCATGCACCGTTCTTTGTTATGGGACGTTCATGAAGCGGGCAGCGATAAATGATGTTCTTCAGTTAAAATATATGCGTGATACAAGTCAGTAATCTTTCCAAGGCATACGGCACACAAGTCATATTCGACAACGCCGGTTTTACTGTGAACGCCGGTGAACGAATAGGGCTTGTGGGAAGGAACGGTCACGGGAAGACCACACTCATCAGGATGATCACCGGCGAGGAAAAGCCTGACGCGGGCGTGATCAGCATTCCCAACGGTTATTCAGTCGGCCACCTTTCCCAGCACCTTCAGTTCAGCGAAGATTCGGCTCTTAAGGAGGCGTGTCTCGGCCTTGAACCCTCTGATGACGGAAGGGATGAATCATATAGAGTGGAGACGGTCCTGATGGGCCTCGGTTTTTCGATGCAGGATTTTCCACGGCGTCCCCTTGAACTGTCCGGAGGATACCAGGTACGCTTGAACCTCGCCAAATTGCTCGTCTCGGAGCGGACCTGCTTCTTCTCGATGAACCTACAAACTATCTCGATATCGTCTCAATACGCTGGCTTACGAAGTTCCTGAATGGCTGGCGGGGGGAACTTATACTGATCACCCATGACAGGGATTTTATGGACGGCGTGACGACCCATACCCTTGGCATCCACCGCTGTAAGATGCGGAAGATAGAGGGCCCACCCAAAAGCTCTACCAGCAGATTCTGATGGAAGAGGAAGTCTACGAGCAGACGAGGATAAACGATGAGAAGAGGCGCAAGGAGGTCGAGCAGTTCATAAACAGGTTCAGGGCGCAGGCCACGCGTGCGCGTGCGGTGCAGTCCAAGATAAAGGCCCTGCGGAGAAAAGACAGGCTCGAAAAGATATCCGGGACCAAGGAACTGGAGTTCGAATTTGTTCCGTCGCCTTTTACAGGGAAATGGCCCATCGATGCGAAGGACATCTGTTTTTCATTTAATACCGATAATACTGGAGGCCCGCCTCTTATAGACGGTTTGAGCTTGGCTGTCGGCAAAAGAGACAGGATAGCGGTCATCGGGAAAAACGGGAAGGGAAAGACGACTCTCTTGAACCTTTTAGCCGGAGAGCTACTGCCGCTCTCGGGTAATGTGATCCATCACCCTACAATTAAAACTTGCATACTTCGGCCAGACGAACATCCAGAGGCTCGACCCGGAAAAAACAGTGGAAGAAGAGATGCTGGATGTACACCCCGATAATAACAGGAAACGCTGCGAGGACCATCTGCGGCATTATGATGTTCGAAGGTGACAGTGCGCTCAAGAAAGTGAGAGTGCTTTCAGGCGGAGAGAAAAGCCGGGTTCTCTTAGGTAAACTATTAATCAGCCCTGCCAACCTGTTATTGCTGGACGAACCTACCAACCATCTCGATATGGAATCCGTCGACTCGACTGCTGGAGGCAATAGACGCCTTTGGAGGCGCTGTAATTATCGTTACCCACAGCGAGATGATCCTGCATGCAGTGGCCACAAGGCTTATCGTATTCGACGATGACAGCGTGAAGGTTTTTGAAGGGACCTACCAGGACTTCCTCGACAGGGAAGGTTGGAAGGATGAGGGGCCGATTGCAGTCCGCAACGGACAAAATGCCGATAAGAAGGTCAACGGGGCGAGCAGAAGGGATTTGAGAAGGATCAAGGCGGAATTGATCAACAGCCGTTCAAGAACTCTGGTGCCGCTTCAGTCAAGGGTCTCCGAAGTGGAAGAGACGATCACCGGGCTTGAACAGCGGATTGAGGAGGACACACAGGCACTTGTTGAGGCTTCCGTGAAAGGGGACGGCGAATCGATCAAGCAGCTGTCGAGGTCCGTTCACGAGGCTAAGACACAAATCGAGATCCTCTTTGGCGAGCTTGAAATTCTGACAGCAGAGCTTGATGCGAAATCGAGGGATTTCGAGGAGAGATTTGAGGCGCTGAACACCGCGGACGGTTAAAAGAAAAGCGCCCAACCTTCGCACCGTCTTCACACTTCTTTCATATTTCCTTCGTTATTTCTTCATATTTTTCTTGTAACTTAGAACATAAGACAGTATTTTTACCTTCCGGCAGCCAGTTGTCCCTCCGACTGGCTGCCCCCCCCTCCAAGACTTCGAAAAGGTCATACAGAGCGGGAATCGTCGATTCATCTGCAATAAGACTTATGTAAACAAACAGATATTACAATCCTTTGCGTACTTTAAGAATTCCTCGGCAGCTTGTATCGTGACCCCGTCGATGAAATCATTTTCAGAAAGTCCCATCATGTCTATGGTCATCTTACAGGCAATGAATTTTACACCTTCGCACTGAGCCATCTCCTGAAGGTCTCCAAGGCAGGGTATGTGAGCTTTTTTTATTTTCGACTTCATCATCCAGGTAGCAATAGCTGACATACCGGGTATGGCGCCCATAAAACCCGGCGGTTGAAATTTGGCTTTTTCCGTCCAACCTTTACGTATTACGTTAATCCCCATGAAGGTAAAAAAAACCCTTGATTCCATTCCTAACCTTGCGGCGTTGATTCCTAAAACCAGTCCGGGATAAGCACCGTCAAGGGTATCCCTCGATGTAATAAACGCAGCAGTTTCTTTCTGGCCCTCTGATTTCATTCCTGTCTCCTTTCCGATTATCTTAAATTATTGTTGAAAATAGACTAGCAAAGGTGATGCCAAAACATAACATGCTGAAATTATTTAATATTCTAAAGATGACGATGCGGGACAGCAGGGCAACTTGCCCTATGCACGGTATATTGTGAAAAGTAGAACTCTTTGTATTTGGAAGGGGAAAAAAATATTTCAGCAACTATTCGGAGATAGTATTTAAAAAGCTGTTCAAACTGTAGCTTATCGGATTCAATAAAATTATATGGCGGGGTGGACGGGACTTGAACCCGCGACCTCTGGCTTGACAGGCCAGCGTTCTAACCAGCTGAACTACCACCCCAAGTGAAATTTGCTAAGCAAATTTTGAGTGACTAACCAAAAAGTTAAAAGCTTTCTCGTTCAAGGATTCAAGAATTACCCGGTTTCCTGAAACTCTTAACTCTTCAGTCCGAACTCTGGACTTGTAACCCCAATTTTGTCAACGACAAAAAATGGTAGGCGGAACAGGGCTTGAACCTGTGACCCCAGCCTTGTAAGGGCTGTGCTCTCCCAACTGAGCTATCCGCCCGTCTCAAAACAACATCGCTCAAGATGAAACGATTCCAAATATTTATCAGGAACGCCTTTGCCGAACGTCCGACACGAGAACTGCCAGGACAACCGTGTCTTTTTTTGCAAGTCCAATTCACTGATTTTATTATAGACAGCTATTTTACTTATTGATGCGTATCGTTGTCAATAAATCTCATGAAAACAGAAAAAGATCGCGGAAGAAACGTTAAGGAACTACCTCTTTAAGGAGACAGAGCCGCTTTCAGGATTGTAATCATATTTCGACAGATCGATGGGGGAAGAGATCAGATCTTTTACCTCATCCAAGCTCTCAGGATATTTATCATGAGTTGCGTGATATGCGGCAACAGCTTTCCTTACCGCATCCAGATTTCCTGTTTCTGCTGTCTGACCGGCCCGTTTATAAGCATCGATCAAAGTGTCGCCGTATTCCAATACAGGATTTTTGGGCTTCTGATCGCAGGAGATCACCAGAAGTACGATGATCGCCGGGAAAAGTATTTGCAAGCATCTCGACATATTTAATTTATATGCTCTCTCCGTTCATCTACGGAATGTTCAATGAACTAAGTACGCCGGAGAATGCCTGCAATGCGCGTGAATCATCAGGCAGTCGAAAAACCGGTTTCCCCCGGAGATCGAAATCAGCTATCTCAGGGTCCTGGGGGACAACGCCTGCGACCTTCATGCCCGACTCATCGGCACGTCGTATCAATCCAGTCCCTTCGTCTCCGGAGACCCTATTTATAACGACGACACATCTGTCGATTTCAAGCCGTAACTCATCAACGAGTTCATGAATCCTTTTTGCAGTTTGTATGCCCCTGACAGAGGGATCGCTCACGATGAGAAGCATATTAACCCTATGGGTGGTCCTCCTGCTCAGGTGCTCCATGCCTGCTTCATTGTCTATAACAACGTAGGGGTAAGTCTCCGAGAGTTTATCCGTATATTTCCTTATAATATTGTTTGCAGCACAATAACAACCGGCCCCTTCGGGTCTTCCCATCACCATCAGATCAAAACCCTTCGATTCTATAAGTGACTGCTGCACTTGGTAATCGAAAAGCTGTTCCATGGACATGCCCGCGGGCCTCTCTCCGCCGCTTCTTATCACTTGCAGAGATTCCTCTCTCAGTTTGCCAATCGTTGCGTGAACATCGACTCCCAATGCCTCGTTGAGGCAGTTATTGGAGTCTGCATCCACGGCAAGAACAGTCATTCTCTTTTTTTCGATAATATAACGCACGGTGAGACCTGCGAGGGTTGTTTTCCCCGTCCCGCCTTTGCCTGCCAATGCAATAACAAACGCCATATTCTTATTATACATCAGAGGCTCCTGCAAAACTCTTCACCACAGAGGTCACAGAGAAAGTTCATGAGAACACTGAGAGAATAAATACCTTTAAAAATAATAAGCTTCTTGTTCCCTTATTTCTCCTTCACTCTGTGTTCTCTGTGGTTTAAATAGTTTTGTAAAAGGCACATCAGTTGCAAATTTTCATATAATGACGGAAAATATGACATGGTTAAAATTTGTAGATCCCCGCTAAGATTCGTTCTCGCCATTCTCTTTGTGTCGGCTGTAATAATCTCCCCTTTGGCTTATGCCCAAACGGCGAGCAGGACACCTAAATATGTCGGTTCTGATGCCTGCAAAGAATGTCATGAGAGTGAATATAAGAATTTTATGACCTATGCAAAGAAAAGCTCATCTTTTAAGAGCATCGAGCGCGTCAAAAAGGGCTTAACAGAGGAGCAGATTAAAGAGTGCTATTTTTGTCACACAACAGGATACCGCAAACAGGGGGGTTTTATTAGTCCCGAAAAGACCCCTCACCTGAAAAATGCAGGATGTGAAGTCTGCCATGGCCCCGGGGAGTTTCATATCAGGACGAAAAACCCTAAGTACATAAAAAGGCATCTGACAATAAAGGACTGCGAGGTTTGTCATATCCCGGAAAGGGTCAGGGCATTCAGGTATAAACCCCTGATTCATGGTGGTGCACATTAAGAAAGATATGTTCAAAGTCAAAGGTGAGAAGCAGGGTATAAGAGAATAGAATGTTCGGTTTTATAAAAAAACGTTTAGGCTTCAAGATAATGGCTGCCATGCTTGGCATTATCTTAATGGTTTTATTGGCGGAGATATACATGAGGATATACTTCGGGACCAAAGACAGGTTGGAAATAGCCTCGACGATAAGCAGGGAGTTGGCCGACTCTATCTATGCCGGAATCAAATATCCCATGGAAGTGGGAGACAGCGAGGCAATTAAAAGAGAATTATCGGACATCCGTGAAAAAATGAAGGATGTTGAGGTATTTATATGTGATTTCGACCAGGAGGTAATCTATTCCACACATACGGAGAAGGTAAAAACACGATTACCCGATTCCCTTCATAACAAGGCCATCTGGAAGACCCTGACGGAGACTTTAAAGACGGGCATCGAGCCGAGATTTGATCCCCGGAGACCGTTGGAAGATGCTGATGCCGGTAGGAGACATCTTGTAGTTATCCGTCCGGTCTTGAATGAGAAGGACTGTTATCATTGTCACGGATCATCAAAGAAGGTTCTCGGAGGCATCGTGGTGAGGCTTGATGCCGAAAGGACATATGCTCAAGTGGTTGCCCAGCGGAACAGGACCATCATGATTGTTATTTTCCTTATACCCATTGCTATTGTCCTCACATATCTTATGGTGAACAAACTGGTGAGGCAACCTGTGGAGAGTTTGGCGGAGAAGGCAAAGAGGTTTGCAGAAGGGGATATGTCTATCTCTGTTGAAGTGAAGACGGAAGACGAGATCGGTATCCTCGGTAAGACTTTTAATTATATGGTCGAGAGTGTCTCATCTTTCAGCAAGAAATTGGAAGCCGAGGTAAAGAGAAAAACAGCCCTGTTAAATGAAAGGACAAGGCTGTTAACGTTGCTGGAAAGGGCCAATAAGGACCTTAGGGAACTGGACAAATTGAAATCCACTTTCCTTGCGAACATGTCTCACGAACTTCGCACCCCCATGAATGCAATCATCGGTTATACGGATTTAATAATTGACGGAGTTGACGGCCCTATAAACGAAGAGCAGGAAAAGAGTCTGAGAAAGGTATCGACGAATGCACGGCATCTCCTCCAATTGATTAACGACGTCCTTGACATTTCAAAGATAGAAGCAGGAAAGATGAAACTGTCACCAAAGGAAATCGATCTGAAATGGCTGGTTGAGTCTGCTCTGCCTACCTTTGAACCACAGATGAAACTGAAAGGCCTCACTCTTACCATTGATATCCCTGATGGGCTGTCTCTCATATATGGGGATGAAGACAGGATCAGGGAGATTTTCATAAACCTTTTATCAAATGCGATGAAATTTACCGACAAGGGGGGTATTACGATTTCTGCGAAGCTTTCCGAAAGAGCTATAAAACCCGGCGAGCCGCCCATGTTTATGGAAATTTGTGTGGAAGATACCGGTATAGGCATAAAAGAAGAGGACCTCGGAAAGATCTTTGATAAATTCGTTCAGGCAGATCTTACTACAGTCCGCCAGTATGAAGGAACAGGCCTTGGTCTGAGTATTGCCAGAGGCCTGGTATCACTGCACAAGGGCGTGATCTGGGTGACCAGTAAGGTCGGCGAGGGCAGTAAATTTTGCTTTACCCTTCCTTTAAAGAAGGAAATGCTCGAAAAGCCCGGCGAGCCTGTCATTGAAACAAGGATAGCGGAAGCCCTGGCTGATTATTTTGAAAAACCTGTTGATGATTTCTTAAAGGAACCGGAATATGCAGGCAAACCATTACGGTGCTGGGAATATATCCGCTGCGGACAGCCAAGCTGTCCTGCGTATGGCAGCAAAGATGGAAGATGCTGGTTGATCATGGGAACACATTGTGCAGGTATGAAAATAGCTGCATATCCGGAAAAGGTTGATTTCTGCAAAGGGTGCGAGCTTATTCAAAGTGTGGTATCCAAACCCGGAGAAGAATTCGCATCCGGGGAACTGGAACCTTCCAAAGGGGAGGAAGCGGCGAAAAGGACCGTACTGGCTATTGATGATAATCCGGAGGCCGTTGATATCATACGGAAATACCTGGGTGAAGACTACAGGGTGATAGGTCTTTTCAGCAGCGAGAATGCGGTGGAGAAAGCAAAAGAGATCAGGCCCATGGCTATTACCCTGGATATCATGATGCCGAGAAAAGACGGGTGGCAGGTATTGAGAGAATTGAAAAATGATCCTGAAACCCAGGATATCCCGGTGATCGTGCTTTCCATTGTCGATGACCAAAGATTGGGCTTCAGTCTTGGAGCCGCGGAATATATCATGAAGCCGGTAGAAAAAGGTGTATTGTTGAGAAAATTAAAGACCCTCGAAAGGACGGAAAAAATAAAAAGGGTTCTTGTGGTTGATAACGATCCTGATACCGTAAGATTGATCGGCAATGTTCTGGAGGAAGCGGAATACCAGGTAACAACTGCTTATAACAACGAGGACGCCATAAAATCCGTAAAAGATTTCAGGCCTGATCTGATAGTCCTGAATCTGACAATGCCGGAGACGGGGTTTGATGTTATTGAGTACCTCAAAAGTGAGAAAGGGGTTAAGGCGATTCCGCTGATCGTCCTCACGCAGAAAGCTCTCACCGAAAAGGAGATAGACGACCTGAACGGCAGAATACAGGGCATCTTGAATAAGGTAATCCTTACGAAAGAGGACCTTCTGCAGGAGATCAAGGAGACGATCAACAAGCTGAGCAAATCTCAATGAACTAATCCATGAAATCTCTCGCAATCTTATTTTCTTTACTTCTCCTTCCATGCAATGCCTGGGGTTATGTGCCCCACGAATACCCCGCGATTTATCCCCAGCAACTCGGAAGGATATTCCTCTTTACCGCATTCCTTATCGTGCTGTGGTCCATCGTCCGCAATCGTCTTTATAAACAAACAGGCTGGAGATACTTTTTTCTTTCGTTGATATTTTTCACGGTATGGGACCTGGATGTATTCGTTGGAAGGTCGGCGGAATTTATCAGCATCCCCCAGACGATAGGCGGGTCAGAAGGATGGGAGTATTTCAAAAGGTATATAAACATTGAACGCTTCGAATATCTCTATTATATAGGCAGACTCGATTTCGTCTTACTCAATATCGCGATGCTGCTTTTTTATTTAGGGCTGAGAGAGCATCTGAGAGAGGAAAAAGAGGGTGCTCCGGTTCGCGCAACAATTATTTTACCCCTTCTCCCGGTTCTCATTACCGATATGGCGGGAAACGGCATATTCATAGTGTTGTCGGTCATGAGCCTTCATACCAGTGTCAAACTTTATCGGACGGACAAAGAGAATGTTTTGTGGAACTATATGGTCTGGCTTGCCTCATCCTGGTTCATGTTTTCCATTTCCAGATCTTTCGGCCACATCATAAGGCATATCCTCATACCGACGGGAAATGAGGATATATGGAAGTTCTTCGAGCCGGTTACCGGGAGCTTCAATACTTTTGCCCTGTTCTTTGTCGGCTCTGTAAGTCTGTTTTTTATCCGTATTTACGAATCGTATATGCGCATAAGCGAAGACAAAAGAAAATTGGAGAGCCTTGTAGCCGAAAGGACGAGATTCATAGAACTGTTGGAAACGGACAAGGCTGAGCTTAAGGAGCTCGATAAATTAAAATCCGCATTTCTTGCCAACATGTCGCACGAACTTCGTACGCCTATGAATTCAATTATCGGTTATACGGAATTGTTGCTCGATAAGGTTGACGGCCCGGTTAATGAAGAACAGGAAAAGAGTCTAAAAAGAGTGAAGGACAGTGCAAATCGTCTCCTGCGCCTAATAGATGATATCCTCAGTATGTCCAGGATAGAATCGGCGAAAGCCAGGCTGGAGATAAAGGAGATTGATATCAAAGGGTTGATTGAATCCGTCATCCCCAGCTTTGAGCCCTTGATAAAACAAAAAGGGTTAACTCTAACAGCAGATATGAAAGAGCATTTGCCTCACGTCTACGGGGATGAGGATAAAATCAAACAGGTTTTGACAAACTTATTATCAAATGCGGTAAAATTCACCCATCAGGGAGGTGTCTTGATAACCGCGGGGCCGTCCGAACATGGCGCCGGCCCTGGCGAAGTCCCTTCATTTTTAGAGGTCTGTGTAAAGGATACCGGCATAGGGATCAGGGAGGAAGATCTCAAGAAGATTTTTAGCAAATTCTTCCAGGTTGACTTCACCCTGGTACGCCGGTATGAAGGCACAGGCATTGGGCTCAGCATCGCGAAGGGGCTGGTCGAAATACACAAGGGCGAGATATGGGCAACGAGTAAATTCGGAGAAGGAAGCAAATTCTGCTTTACCCTTCCTTTGAAAAAGGAAATATTGGAGTGAGAAAAGGTTAAAATAGGCTATGCCAAGGAAGATATTGATTGTTGAAGACAATGATGACAGCCGGGAACTGGTCGTGAAGGTACTGAAAAATAAAGGGTACCAGACGGTTGAAGCTGTCGACGGCGAGGATGCGGTAGAGAAGGCGATTGCGGAGAAACCCGCCCTGATATTATTGGATATTTCCATCCCGAAGATGGATGGTTATGCGGTTGCAAAGAAACTCAAGAGTCTGGAAGAATTCAGGGATGTCCCCATAGTCGCGTTGACCGCGCACGCGATGAAGGGCGACAGAGAAAAGGTGATCGTCGCGGGTTTTGAAGGATATATCTCAAAACCGATCAATGTCCGTGAATTCCCCGACCAGGTCAGGTCCTATCTAAGGGGCAAGTGGGAAAGCGTCCTAGGTGGAGAAGAAAAATAAAATACTGATCGTCGATGACGCGACAGATACGGTGGAGCTTCTCAGAAAGAGGTTCCACTCTGAAGGATATGATACCGCGGAAGCGTTCAACGGAGAAGAAGGTCTCCGTAAAGTTGCTGAATACAATCCGGATTTGGTTGTCCTCGATGTCATGATGCCGATAATGGACGGCTATGAGGTATGTCAGAGGCTTAAGGCGGACGAGAAAACGAAATATATACCTATTTTGATGCTGACTGCGAAAGGGGAGGTCGAGCACAAGGTGAGAGGCCTGAATATTGGCGCTGATGACTACATGGCCAAGCCATTTGATTACAAAGAACTCTCCGCACGCGTCAGGTCGTTGCTTTCTATTAAGGCAACGCACGAGAAAAAGGTGGTGGAGGAAAAAACAGGGGCGCTGGAGCAGATGATGGACCAGGTCGCCCATGAGATAAGAAACCCGCTCACGTCTATCGGCGGCTTTGCACGAAAGGTCTGTGGCAGGCTTCCGGAGGGTGACCCAAACAAAAAGTATATGGAAATGATCATAGAAGATGTTGCGGTTCTCGAGAGTATGATAAAACAGCTTATCGAGCTCAAAACAATGGCCATATCTTACAGGGAGCCGGCCAATATGAATGAGCTGATAATGGAAACCCTTCGGATATTTGAGCAGGATTTCCAGCAGAAGGGCATACATGTGGAAACCGAATTACAAGCCGATCTTCCCATGATCCCTGCCGACAAAAAGCTGCTTAAAAGGGCTTTCTGTAATATTATCAAGAATTCCATCGAGGCAATGGAGATCGAACCCATGCAACTCGCGGTCATAAGCCGGTTGATCAGTGATCATCTTGAGATACAGATATCGGATACCGGCGTGGGCATCTCTCCGGATAAGATAAAGAACATCTTTGACCCAATGGTAACCTCAAAGATATATGGCCCGGGACTTGGCCTGACCTTTGCGCTTAAGATAATCCAGGACCACAAAGGGGCGATCGACGTAACGAGCGTTCCGGGAAAGGGAACCACCTTTACGATAAGCTTTCCCGTTAACGCCTCCTGATCGTCTTTAGAAGTACGTCTCTTCAAATTTAATATGAGCTTTCGTCAGGCGCCGGTAATCCATCTTCAGACGCTCGTTGGCGATGCTCTTGTCTATCATTGCATCGTTCAGCGATTGCTCTGCGGAGCCGTAAAGATAGACTTTTGAAACTTTCTTGACATCTTTTCCGACCGTAAAAGTATAATCCGCTATAAGGAGATACATGTCTATTTCGTTCTTCATCTCTTCCGTCTCATCAGGGTGAATCTTCTGTGCGACAAGCTGTTTTCTTACATCAATCGTTGCGGTAACGGTTTTCCCCTTTCTTGCAAGGGCAATAAAGTCTTCTATCCTGCTGAATACACCTATTTCAGATAAGTCTGCCACGCCATCCTCCTGTTTTTATGAATATTCCACGGGAAATGAATACTCCTTGATATTTCTTCGCCACTACTGAAAAAATATTTAAAAATAGAATTTGATCTGTCAGCTGATATCAGAGCATATTAACTTTTTACTTAATACACAGTTCAGATATTTTTAGATTTTCTTTTCTAAGCGCTTAAACCCAAGCCCTTTCTTTTCTCAATGATATGAGCAGTTATGAGTTCTGCAGCCTTTACAGGATCCGGCTCGACTGCAAAGCACGCTCCGAAAACGTCATTCAATCCCGATGTGGCAAGCTCGGTTATCTTCTTGCTTCCCAAAATAGGCGGCATCACACCGAGCACGGTAAAAATTCCGCTGGCCATAGCATAAAAAGCGATTGTTGCCGCCTTCTCCGAATACCATTCAGGAGCAGCCGCAGCAAGGGGAAGTTTGTCGATATCAACGCCAATGGTATTGGCTAATGCGCAGGCGATTGCAATAATCCTCGAATTATCTACACATGAGCCGACATGAAGAGAAGGGGGAATGTTCAGGAGGCCGCATATCTCTTTTAAGCCTGGGCCCGCAAGTTCTTTCGCCTCCGGCACCTGCAAGCCTGCTTTACCGGCAGCCACATTCACACACCCTGTAGTGAGGACAAGGATATCATTTGCTATAAGACTTTTAATGAGCCCTACGTGACCATAATCTTGTTTGATTTTCGGGTTATTACAACCAACCACTCCTACAGCTCCCTTGATTTTCCCCGCTTTAATAGCATCAATCAGCGGAGTGAGGCTTCCGCCAAGCGCTTCGAGAATGGCTTCCACGGAAAAGCCGGTCATGGTCTTGACCGGAGCAACCGGGATGTAAACTTTATCTTTGTTCCTGCGCGGGAAGTTTTCTATCGACTCCTTCACGATCTTGTATGCCTGTTCTTTTGCGTTCTCAGGCGTAAATTCAACATGTTCCATAAAGGGGAATTTGGCCTTATCTGAAGTGGAATACAGTTTGGTATGGTAACACTGCGCCACCTGTCCGAGAGAAGGCATGATGCATTGGTAATCCACAATAATAGATTCGACTGCGCCGGTCACCATGGTCAGTTCAGTCATGAGGTGGTTCCCTGCCATCGGCATCTTCTTTCTCATCATTAATTCGTTGCCGGTGCAACAGAGCCCCGCGAGATTGATGCCGTTTGCCCCCTTGGATTTTGCAAGCTTGATCATTTCCTTATCATCAACTGCAAGGCTTATCATTTCTGAAACAACAGGACTGTGGCCGTGCACCAGGATATTCACCTGGTCTTCTTTTAATACGCCGAGATTGACCTCGGAAAATCCCGGTTTTGGTGTCCCGAAAATAATGTCCGACAGTTCGGTCCCGATCATCGATCCGCCGTAACCGTCTGAAAGGCTATTCTTCACGGTATTCAGCAGTAAGGATATATAATCATTGTCCACTCCCATATGCGTGCGGTGCATGAGTTCCGAGGTCTCCCTGTCTATCCCCCGGGGGATTACCCTTAATTTTTCCCAGAGCTCGATCCTCTGTTTCGGCGCCCTGTTGATAAAGGTGATCCTTTGCTTTTTCATTCCGTAATCTTCCATCATGGCTTCTGCAAGCCCTTTTGCGATCTCTTCGTTACTCAGATTTGCCGTATTGACACCGTGCTCTGCGGCTATGCGTTTCAATTTCTCCGGGTCTTTTATTCCATATCCGGGCGCTTTGCCCAATCCGATTTTATGGAGCACTTCCAGAAGGTCACGTCCGTGGTCTGAATGGGAAGCTGCGCCGGATGCAATCATTCGGGCCAGATTTCTCGCAACGATTATGTCGGCATCAGCGCCGCACACGCCGCGCTGCGGGCCTTCGCCAAAGGGATCAATCCTGCACGGGCCCATGACGCATATGCGGCATGAGACACCCAATTCACAATAACCACACTGGGGCTCCTGTTTTTTCAATCTGTCCCAGGCGGTTTCCACACCGTCTTCATGGGCCTTTTTCAGGGTGAGCTGAGCATCGGTGCATATGGAATATTCCTTATATTCACTCATGACTACCTCCTCTTTATTTCCTGTAAGATATTTTTATATGCGATAAGAGTCGGATAAGAACCTTTCTCGTGCTCTTTTTCCCTGATGCCTAAATAAACAAGAGAGGCCAGTTGATCTGTTGCCTTATCCATCATTTTGTTGTAGTCCTCGAAAACAAGGGCGCCCACTTTACAGACTTCAACACAGGCGGGTATCTTGCCCTCTTTCTCCCTTGCAAAGCATTGGTCGCACTTGTGGGCAGATGTTCTCCTGTCGACATAGACATGATACCGTATAACACCGAAAGGGCATGCCATCGCGCACATGCCGCAGTTTATGCACCGGTCAGGGTTGATCAGAACGATACCGGTTGATTCATCTCTGAATATTGCTTTCGTAATACAGGCCATTTCACAGGGAGCAGGATTGCAGTGCCTGCACTTGTTCGGGAACGGTTCCTTTCCCGTTGTCACTCCGATATGAATTCTCGGCTTCGAAAGAATACTTTCATAGGGTGCAGTAAACGGAGACTTGCTCTCTGAATGGACAACTGAACAGGCAAAACGACATTGAAGGCATCCCACACATCTCTCCGGCCTGACGACTACTACCTTCATAAGTACCTCCTTACAGGGGCTTGAGAATATCCATCATGCTCACCTCGTCATTCACGATCTTTGCTGGATCGACAGTGAGCGGCGTCCCTTTCTTTATAAGATTTATGATGACTCCCGCTTCTTCGGGATTATTATAAAAAGCCATGCCTACCGGCACGTTATCCCTCACGGCTAATTTTCTGAACTGATTCGTTGACGGCATATATTTTTCAAACAGGGAAACCCCTTCTCCGCCTTTCAGGACACCTGCGGTAATAAGGTGGAATGCACGGGTCTTCATGCTGTTCATACCGATACTGCCGTGGTAAGGGGCATTCATACCCAGCATATTCAGAGCCGCGTAGTAGCCCTGTTCAACAGCCACAGGCCAGATGGCATTTACCCAGAATCTTTTGCGTGCGATATCCATGGTTTCGCAGCAATCGCCTGCGGCATAAATGCCTTCTGCAGAGGTCTCCAGAAACTCATTCACCATGATACCCATATCCGTCTTAATCCCCGCTTGTTTTGCAAGTTCAACCCTCGGTTTTACACCCTTGCCGACGATAATAGCGTCGCTATCCAGTTCAAAACCTGATGAGAGGGAAACCCGGAGTCCTTCGTTTTTAGTCTTTATTCCGGCAATATCCTCTCCGGTGCGTATATCCATACCCATACCTCTTAGGTCCTTCTCGATGAACCATCCGGTTTTTTCATCAACGATCATGGAGAGGGGATATCCGGAGGAGATGACTACCGTTACACCGATATTTCGCTCCATTAAACCGAATGCCGCTTTTATCCCGACAAAACCTCCACCCAGAACAATTGCCTTGTTCCTGATATGCGGTTCAATTTTTTTAGCATCGTCCATGTATCGGAGTGTAAAGGTTTTCTTGTCTTCATCATAGTATTTTGGTTTTACAGCATTCGACCCTGTAGCGATAAGAAGCTTGTCATAGGAGATTTCTTGCCCGCTGGTGAGAATGACAGACTTCTTCTGCGTATCTATCCGGTCAACCCTTTTATCGAAAAGAAAGCTAGTATTTGCAGGATACGAGGCTGTATCCCTGATGACCATCTGCTGTTCTTTCAACCTTCCACCGAGATAATAAGTGAGCAGACACCTGCAGTACGGTGCGTACGCTTCCTCAGATATGATGGTAGCGTTTAATTCCGGAGAGAATCTTACAAGGGTATCGAGACATGCCAGTCCGGCGGCACTCGACCCTATAATAACAACATTCATGTTTAGCTCCCTCAATATTTCTTAGCAGATATAACATGTTATGTCAATCGGAGACCTATGTGAAAATCTATATGTCCTGATATGCCGCTTGCAGATTGCCGGTTATAATCTGCGATCTTGACTGTAATGATTTATTTGAGGATTTCAGGAGGGATTCAGGGAAACATTGAGAGGGAGCTTTTCCCTTCGGAGTATTGGAGACTGACGGGAATTCAGGAAGAGACTGGATTCCGGGTCAAACCCCATCTCGCTCGGCAAGACGTTCAACATTGTTATATAAAGGCCTTTCAAGGACGACGTTGATTCTAGGATTCTTTGTCGGCATAAAGATTCACCTCCTTAGTGCTACACTTCTGATACACTTTCATGCTTGTTTTTTCAAGGATCCAATGGTCTCAGAATATTTTCATTCCGGCTAATAATCACCAATAAAAATACACGAACTTTCTACTCGAAAGATGTGTCCCTTTCAGGAGAAAGGTTTCCGGTTTGCTTCTTCCCGAACTCCTCATTGACAGAAATTGCCCAAAAATGTAGATTTGAACTGGTAATCTATAGTGGGGATGGACGAAATAAGTTCGCTTTTTATACCAAATTTAGGAGTATAGACGAACCTGCGTTCGGATATAAACGAGTTATCTGCAATTGCAGGCTCTTTAAAAGGTGAGGCTAATGGATAAAAAAATTATCCGTCAAATTTCAGAACGAATAATAGACCTGATGGTCATTTTTTCATGTGAAAATACATCAAGGTAGATTAAACACAAATGTTTATAACAAAATTGCGCACTTTAATGAAAAAAAAGAAGTGGGAAGCCGGTAAAAAGAATGAGATTGAATTCTGGTCAAGTTGGATTAAAACAAAAGGAGCTAAATGGACGCAGGATTACATTAATCGTTTAGATGTAAACCTTCCTTTTCAGGATTATCTGATTCAATTTTTACCAGACCGCTACGAATTGGCGATTCTTGATGTTGGTGCAGGTCCTCTAACGCCGTTGGGGAAGGTATTAAAAGGTCATAAACTCAATATTATTGCGGTTGACCCTTTAGCAGACGAATACAATGAACTTCTGGAGAAACATAATATTGCACCTAAAATAAAAACTGAATATTGTGAAGCAGAACGTCTCACAGGAAAATTCCCACAAGAATATTTTGATTTTATTCATGTTTCGAATGCATTAGATCACTGCTTCAATCCTTTAGAGGGGGTAAAACAAATGTTGTTCGTATTAAAAAAAGACTGTAATATTTTTCTTTCGCATTTTACGAATGAGGCAGAAAAGGAGAATTATACAGGCTTTCATCAGTGGAACTTCTATGAGGAAAACAAGGAATTCATAATCTGGAACAAAGATACAAAAATTAATGTAAATGAAACATTAAAAGGTCAGGCTGAGATTAAAATCCTAAGTAATTCAACTTCAAACTTTGTAATAATAAAGAAAAACTAAATCGAGAGAAGAATTACAGTTGTTGCTTTGCTTGCTACTAATGGACCTGCTACTAATAAACTTAAAATTTTCGGGCTGAATTGAAATACTTTCTTCTTATGTTTGTTATAACCGAAAATCACCGCATTTCTGAATAGAATAATTCTCACTCTTCGTAGGTGAAGCAAACCACTCGCTTAAAACGAGCCGCTGTGCTTATTTGATGAAGAACAAAATATGTCCGGCGAAGCAAGTTTTAAGTTAGAAAAGGTGGCAAATGTCGGCGAGAAAATTGCACTTCAGGATATACAAAATATGCATTATTTTGATAATATATTTTCTACGCCGGAGGCGACATACTCTATGCAAAATCCTTTATTCTGTATCCACGCAAAAACGATAAACGACCTGTGGTTCAGAACGCTTTATGCGATTCTTGAAACTGATGAACATGGCAACTTCTTAAATGCCTATTCTACAGGCACAATACAGCACGGCTCATTTGAAAACGAGCAGAGCCGTCTTCAGTTTCCCTATTTTCTTGGATTCGTTGAATATCCGCTCGCAGATCCGATCGTTGCCATGCCTGAGGGGTCTAACATTCCTGCACCGACATCAGCCCAAAAAGCGCAGGAATATTTTGAGAAGTACATTATAGGCAGCGAACTTAGTGAAAATGAAACATACACCTATGGTCAGCGAATCAATATCTCTCTCTTTAACGTGATTGATTTGCTTAAGAAGAGTCCGATTAACAATCAAAGCATAATAGAAGTAGGCAGACCGGAAGACGTTTTCACTTGCCGGGGAAAAGATGGAAAGCTGGATCCTCCGTGCCTCAGACTCATTACCTTTAAAGTCATACCGCATTACGACAATGGAACCCTTAATCTGTCCCGGTCTAAGCTGGATATGTCGGTGTTTTTTAGAAGTTGGGATTTATATGCAGGAATGCCGGAGAATTTAGCGGGCCTGGTTAAGCTGCTTGAATTTGTATCGGATGAGGTTGGAATACCTGTCGGGCATCTTTACGCTGCCAGTGACGGTTTGCATCTTTATGCATATCAAAAAGAACTTGCGGAGCTTCGCACACGTTTGCAAAGCCCAAAATTTTGAATATAAAAAAACAAACTTTCGAGCCGATTTTATAAACAGACTCTCAATAGACACCGGAGCTATCCTTTCCTCTCGAAGGCCTTTGCCGCTATAAAAACGAATACTACAGATGCAAGAATGATCACCGATGCGCTTGTCGCGATCGAAAAATCGGGTCCCATATGTCCTGCTTCGAGAGGAAAGATGGCATGTTTTATGGCATCAATTCCATAGGTGAGGGGGTTGAGTTTTGCAGCTATCTTGAGAACGGCGGGCAGGGATTTGACGGGGTACATGGCCCCGGAAAGGAAAAACATCGGCATAATGATGAAGTTCATTATCACGCTGAAACTCTCATAACTCTCATAGAATGTCGCAAGGACGATGCCGAACGAGGATATACAGAAAGATACGGAGGCGCAAATGACCACGATGGATATTATTTGCAGCAAACCGAGTTTAAAGCCGATAATGGGGAAAAAGGCAAGGATAATAACGGCCTGTATGGTGGACACTATAGTGCCGCTCAGTGCCTTTCCGACGACTATCGAAAGCCTCGATACGGGTGCGACCAGGATTTCTTTCATGAATCCGAATTCTTTGTCCCAGATTATCGATATCGAAGAAAACATGGAGCTGAAGAGGATGGTCATGCCGATTATTCCAGGGAATATGAACTGGGTATAAGGTACTCCCGTCTCGCGGGGCACAAGCCTGGACATCCCCGCTCCAACAATGAAAAGCCATAAAAGGGGCCTCGCTATGGCAGAAAAAAGGCGGCTCCTTTCCCTGATGAATTTCTTAAATTCCCTCGCGACGATGACGTAGATAGCATTGAATTCCATTAATGCCTTCTCCTGTAGGCACGTATGGATTCCTTTACGCTATCTTCAGAAGTGGTCTCTTCCTCCCGTATGGTTTTGCCGGTGAGTTTCAAAAAGACGTCGTTCAACGTGGGCCTCTGAACGCTTACCGAAAGCACCTTTTCCCCCAGGGTCCTTATGATCTCGGGGACACAGGTGTCACCCCTGCTGCACGTCATATAAAGCACGCTGTCTTTTTCCGAGACATCGAGTTTGAATAAATTTCTTATCTCTTCTTTTGCGTGACTATTATCGGTGGTTGTCAGCGAAACAACGTCACCGCCGACGGTTTTCTTCAGCTCTTCGGGCGTACCCGAAGCGATTATCTTACCATTGTCTATGATCGCAATCCTCTTGCAGACCTCCGCTTCTTCCATATAATGAGTCGTCATGAATATGGTTACCTTATGCCTTTCGGGAAGTTCCGTTATAAATTCCCAGAGATTGGCTCTGCTCTGGGGGTCAAGCCCGAGAGTCGGTTCATCGAGGAAAAGGACCCTCGGCCTGTGTATCAATCCCCGTGCAACCTCGAGCCTTCGTTTCATTCCACCGGAGAATTTCTTAACGAGGTCGTCCTTCCTCTCGTACAAATCAACAAACTTCAGGACATCGTCCACACGCTCTTTCATTTCCTTCTTCGGGACGTTGTAAAGATAGGCGTGGAATATGAGGTTTTCATAGGCGGTCAAGTCTTTATCGAGGGTCGTGTCCTGAAAAACGATGCCGATCGCTTTTCTCACCTCCGAAGGTTCTTTCAGACAGTCATGTCCGGCTATAAAGGTCTTGCCGGAAGTCGGAGAAAGGAGCGTACACAGGATATTTATCGTTGTAGTCTTTCCGGCGCCGTTCGGACCGAGGAAGCCGAAGATTGTGCCTTCCTCCACTTCAAAGGTGATATCATTGACAGCGGTAATACCGTCGTATCTCTTTACAAGATTCTCTACCTGTATTATCGGCATTCTAGTCTATACCAGTCAATCCTGTTCTTTGGCACATGCCAATGGATGAAATCATACCATATGCCGATCGGGGCCTTTTCAACTCCTTTGAACCTTTTATGGAGGACAGGAAGTGCATCCGGGACATACAAAAATGTATAAGGCTGTTCGTCAGAAAGGATTTCGTGAATCCTGTGATAAATCTTCTTCCTTTTCTCAAAATCGAAGGTGCGTCTTCCCTCAAGCAGAAGCCTGTCAACCTCTTCGTTTTTAAAGGATATGAAATTAAATTCGCCCTCTTTTGTTTTTGATGAGTGCCAAATATCATACATATCCGGGTCCCGGGAGAGCGCCCATCCCATGATGATCGCCTCAAAACGTTTTTTGTCGATGAACTCATGGAGCATCGCCTGCCATTCAAGGACCTTGATGTTCATCTTAATGCCGATTTTTTTGAGATTTTCCTTAATAATCTGCGCTGTCTTAAGTCTTGCATCGTTCCCCTGATTGACAAGGACGGTAAATTCAAAGGCTTTTCCATTTTTTTCGAGCATGCCGCTCTCTCCCTTTTCCCAGCCCGCCTCCTCCAGGAGTTTTCGGGATTTTTCGGGATTATATTCGAGATCCCTGACATCAGGGTTATAGGCCCATGACTCAGGAGGGAATGGGCCTGTACAAGGAGTTCCGTAGCCCAGCAGGACACCTGCGATAATATCCTTTTTGTTGATCCCATGTGTTATAGCCTGCCTGACCCTTCTGTCCGAGAACCTTCGATCGAGAAGGTTATAACCGAGATAGGTGTATCCGAAAGCAGGATACCTGAATTTTTGGAAGTATTTGTTGAAGAATTCGGCGTTTGCCTGCAGTTTATACTGCGGAGGTGTCAGTCCCATGAAATCTATCCCGCCGAATTTAAGCTCGAGGAACATGGTTGCATTGTCGGGAATGACCCGCGCAATATACTTATCTATCTTCGGCCTTCCTTCAAAATAGTTTTGGAACGCCTCAAGAACTATCTTCTGACCGGTGACCCATTCCTTTAATTTGTATGGGCCGGTTCCAATAGGATTTCTGCTGTAATATTCGCTTGTTATATCTTTTCCATCAAGTAAATGTTTAGGTAAAATTCCCATCCCCCATGATTCGAGTGCAGGCGCAAAAGGCTCCTTATAGACTATCTTTACCGTATATTTGTCAATAACTTCAACCGCTTTTACCGGACCGAAATTACTGCCATAGGGCGTAGGAGTTTTAGGGTCGATAACCCTGTCATAGGTGAAAAGAACGTCATGCGAGGTAAACTCAGTGCCGTCATGCCACAGGACACCCTTTCTTAAATGGAAGATAATCTGCAGCCCGTCAGGCGATATGTCCCACGATTCGGCAAGATCGCCGGTGACTTTTATGTTTTTATCATATTTTGTCAGTCCGTTATAGATCCACCCGCTGATATCTCCGGAGGCGCTATCCGTTGCGAGCAATGGAAGCAATCGTTTCGCATCAGCAGATGAGCCGATTGTTATGGCATTGGGACGTTTGATCTCGGGTTCACGGGAGCAGGAAAAAAGGGAAGCTGCTATCAGAAAAAAAAATAACAGAAAAGATATTTGCCTGGTAAAAACCGTCAACACTTCTTTTTAGGAGTTCCCGGCCCCTTTTGGTTTGGCCTTCAGGTGGGAACACCCAATTTAGGAAAGATTAAAAACTGTAAAACCAACCACACAACGGCAATAATTAAAACGACAAGCCAGTCTTTCATTTTTTGTCTACAAGCCCTTTCAAGGTATTTGCGTCTTTATACCCGGAGATGACCCTGCCGTCGTGCAATATTAAAGCGGGCGCTCCAGTGATGCCGAGTTTCTCGGCGAGCTTTATGTTTTCATCGACAACGGATGTTTTGCATTTGGGCGCAGGCAACTGCTTTTTCTCAAAGGCGCTCTCAAGAAGCGCAAGTGAATTTTCACAGACTATGGTTTTGGCTTTGTCGTACGCACTCGGATGGATTTTCAGCGGAAACATCTTTATATAAAAGGCGATATCTTTTCTCTCTTTTACCACCTTCTTCATCTCCTGATGAAGTTTTGCACAGAATGGTCATTCAGGGTCATCAAAGACAATGACCTTATATTTCGCATTTTTAGCGCCGATCACCAGAGCATCTTTCAGGGGTATCTGGGACACATCTACCTTATTGAGTTCCGAAAGGCTTTCCTGCGTGAGGTTCTTTTTTCCCTGTATATCCAACAGGGAACCGGTAAATACATGCTTTTTGGGAAGATCAATATATAAGACTCCATTTTTACCGTTTGCTTCAAAGGAAACCTCCCAGAGGTACTTAACCTGGCTCCTGTTCACAGCGAGTACCTTGATATTTTGATCGAACTTTTTCAGTAACGCAGCCGCCTCATCTTTCTTGATGGTGTGACATTTCGTACAATCTTGCCCTTTCGTCGCAAAGGCATACAAATTCTTCACGGGGGATATCAACGGCAAGAGAATTAAGAGCAGAATGATTTTACGCACAGTTTTGGTCTCCTCGATTTATTCATATTAACATAAAAAAGTTTTGTCTGCGTACATCGTAATGTTAAGATAGATCTGTGAAGGAAAAGGTGAAAGAATCCTTATTGGAGATTTTGTTCCTTGAAGGTCTTCTCGATGAAGACCAAATCCGTCTGATCAAGTCTAAAGAAGTATTGCAGAGATCAAAAATTCTGAAATCCAAGACGCAGGGCATCAGGCGCAATCTCGTCGACCAATCATTTATTTCATTGATCGACATCATCGAATCCCTTAAGATTACATCTCTAAAAAATGACGGCAAAGTCGTCACTTCGGATGTCATAATGACGGCCGTTGCAAGACATTTAAAGCTCCCTTTTTTGAAAATAGACCCCCTGAAATTAGATTATGAAGTTGTTACCCAGATCATATCGAGACCCTATGCAATTAAACACCAGATCGTACCCATCGCCCTTTCCGATAATACATTGACGGTTGCTACCTCGGAACCTTTCGACATGGAGGCGGTGGACTGGATCGAAAGGGTTACCGGCTACAAGGTAGAGGTTGCCGTCACGACCAAGGCCGATATCATGAAGATCATAACCGAATTTTTCGGATTTAAGTCCGCGATTACGTCTGCGAATAAAGAGTTCAATGTAATGACCGATCTCGGCAACCTCGAACAATATGTGAAACTAAAATCCATTACCGAACTCGAGGCGACGGACCAGCATATCGTAAATGCCGTGGAATACCTTCTGCATTACGCCTATTCGAGCAGGGCTTCGGATATCCATATAGAACCGAAAAGGGATTTTAGTCTTATACGGTTTCGGATTGACGGCATTCTGCACAATATTCATAAAATACCGAAGGCTGTCCATCCGCCGATTATTTCGCGCATTAAGACTCTGGCGAGAATGGATATCGCTGAAAAAAGAAAGCCCCAGGACGGCAGGATAAAGACCGACCACGAAGGGAAAGAGGTGGAACTGAGGATATCGACTCTGCCTGTTGCATTCGGAGAGAAGGTTGTCGTCAGGATATTTGATCCTGTTGTACTGATGAAAGATATCGAAGACCTTGGTTTCTATCCCAAAGAGACGAAGCTGGTCAAATCGTTTATTGCAAATACAAATGGCATTATCCTCTCTACCGGCCCGACCGGGAGTGGTAAGACTACAACCCTCTATTCGCTGCTGAAAATATTATCTACCTCGGAGGTGAACGTATCTACGATAGAAGATCCGATAGAAATGGTCTATGAGGGTTTTAACCAGACTGCGGTACATCCCCAGATAGACCTTACGTTCGCGAACTGCCTGAGAACGCTTCTCAGGCAGGATCCCGATATTATTATGGTTGGCGAGATAAGAGATCTGGAGACAGCAGAGAATGCCATACAGGCAGCGCTGACAGGGCATCTCGTGCTTTCGACCCTCCATACGAATGATGCCCCGAGTTCGATCACGAGATTAATAGATCTCGGAGTGCAGCCGTTCCTTATTAACGCAACTGTTCTGGGCATTATTGCGCAGAGACTGGCCAGAAAGGTCTGTGTTCATTGCAAGGAGGAATACCATATCACGAAAGACGAATGTTATATCCTTAAGATCGATTACGAGAAGGTTAAGCACTATAAGGTGTCCCTCGGCAGGGGATGTGAAGAATGCAGAGGCACGGGTTATCTTGGAAGGACGGGTATTTTCGAAGTAATGGAGATTACGGAGAAGATCAGGGAAGAAGTCCACGAAAAGTCCTCACCTGTCGATATCAAGAAGATTGCCCAGAGCCAGGGAATGAACACACTGAGAGAGAATGCCATAAGAAAGCTCCTTCAGGGAATAACAACGGTTGAGGAGGTCCTGAGGGTGACAGGACTTTCGTATTAGAGGCGGAATGCAGACATTGTTAAAAAGTTTATTTAACTCGATAAGGTTATTAATAATATCTCTATTTTCTCTATTTCTTCTATCCACTCTTATTTTTCATTAACCATCAGTTAAAGGGACACTATGGTATCGAAAAATAAATTTATTCACAACATCCGCATTCCTTAAATTCTCAATGAAGCGATTTTCAATCTTAAAGGCAGCCGCAACCTTAAGGTTGCGTGGTTTACGTTTCACGGACCGGATGCTCTTAAACGCAGGCTAAAGCCTGCGGCTGCAAAGAGAGAATTAAAATGGAGGGTGAGCCATGAAGGTTGTCGCATTTAACGGAAGCCCGAGGGAAAAGGGCAATACTTATCATGCCATACAAATAGTTTTCGAGGAACTCGGGAAAGAAGGGATAAAGACCGAGCTGATTCAGCTGGGCGGGTCGGATATCAAGGCGTGCAAGGCATGCTTTAAGTGTTATGAAAAGAAGAACAGAAGATGTATACAGGAAGATCCCTTTAATTTGTTCATGGAGGCGATGACGGGTGCAGATGGAATTATCATCGGTTCCCCGACATATTTCAGCAACGTCTCAACAGAGACAAAGGCGTTTATCGACAGGGCAGGGCTTGTTGCCATCGCCAATGACTATCTGTTGAGGCGAAAGGTGGGAGCGGCTGTTGTGGCCGTCAGAAGGGCAGGCGCCACACACGTGTATTCGAGTATCAATTACTTCTTCGGCATAAACCATATGATAATACCCGGTTCCAGCTACTGGAATCTCGGAATGGGACTGGAGCCGGGAGACGTACTCAAAGACAAGGAAGGTGTGGGGACATTCAGAGATTTGGGGCAGAATATGGCATGGCTGCTCGGCAAATTGTGCGGCTAAGAGACCTGTAAAGTGTGCGCCTCCCCGCACCCTTTTGTTTTTTCCCGACCTGCGGTTTTATGAGGTAAGGCGCGGATTTGCAATATCTCGGCGCAGACGTCTGTCATAATCAGGGATTGAAAAATGAAAGAAGGTTTTTTTACAGATGCGTTTGCGAAGCCATTGAAATGTCTCAAAATATGTGATAGATTTTTGTGAAACAATTTCACAAGGAGGAGATCATATGAAAAAGGTATTTTGCGTTCTGTTTGTTCTTGGTTTTACAATGGCTCTTGTGGTGTCAGGTTTTGCGGACTCCCAGGGCAAAATGGATCTTAAAGTCGGTGATGAGATCTATGCCTGCAACTGTGGTGAAAAGTGCCCATGCAATACGTTATCAAGGAACCCCGGCAACTGTACCTGCGGGAAGGAAATGGTTAAGGCCAAGGTAACAAAGGTCGAAGAAGGTAAAGCATATTTAATGGCTCAGGGGTGGGAAAAAGAAAGAGTTTTCAAGACAACAGGCAAATATGCCTGTGATTGCGGCAAGGGCTGCAAATGTGGAACAATCAGCCAGAACCCCGGGAAATGCACCTGTGGCGCAGAAATGAAAAAGGTCAACCCGTAGATTTTTTGAATGAAGTTCTACGTACTAAGACGGCTATAAGTCAAACGACATTGATGTCATTCCCGCTTGTCGGGAATCTTTCTGAAAAACCCGGAAGGATTGCGGACAAGCCGCAATGACAGAAAGTGATAAGAACGGCGCCTTGCTAATGACCGGCTTAGTAACACACATCAATGTAAAAGGTGGCTGACTTTTATACGAAGAAGCTTATCAATGCGAAGGAGATGTTCTTATCTGAGGTGAAGATCTTGCAGGTATTTGAGCCTGAGCCCCCGGTATTCACAGACCTAATTTCTCAAAAAGCCTTACGATTACGGCATTTGATATGACGATGCCGTTTCGTGTCAGTCTGAGCGTATTGTCCTTCACTTCAAGGTAATCGCCCAACAATTCCTCACATGAAGCAAGGATATCCAAACCCTCTTTTTCAGCCCTCTCGATGTTTATCCCTTCAGTTTTTCTTAACCCGAGGAAAATGAACTCTTTAAGAGCTTCTGCACGAGTAATTCCCGTTGATTCTGTTTCCGGGACGATGCCTTTATTCAGGCGACCAATATAACCGGCTATGTCCTTCATGTTTCTTGATCTTGTTCCCGCAATAAAAGAGTGTGCTTCTGCACCGGCGCCGATATATTCACCCCTGTCCCAGTAGTTGAGGTTGTGAACGCATCTGAAACCCGGCAGCGCAAAGTTAGATATTTCATAATGTTCATAGCCGTATCTTGTTAAATAATCTATTGCATGGTAATACATTTCGAGGATTAACTCTTCGTCCGGCATAATTAATTGTCTGGATTTAACTAATTCAAAAATAGGTGTGTTTTCTTCAAGTGTAAGTTCGTATGTGGAAATATGAGACGGTGAACGCTCCAGCGCCTTTGTGATCGTATCATGCCATGAACCAATCGTCTGCCCCGGAATTCCATACATTAAATCTATTGAGACATTCGTTATCCCGGCTTTTTTCACCAGCTCAAGCGCTCCCAATGCATCTTCTGCGGTATGTATCCTTCCGAGCGTTTTGAGTTCAGCGTCATTCATGGACTGCACGCCGACGCTTATCCTATTCACGCCGAGTGAAAGCATGGTGTGTATTCCTCTTTCGTGGAGGGTCCCGGGATTTGCTTCCACGGTTATTTCGACAGGAGTAGAAAGATTAAAATTGTCTCTTAAAGATTGAAAAAGTTGTACAAAACATTCATCGGGTAGAAGGGAGGGTGTGCCGCCGCCGATATAAATCGTTTTTAGTTTATGGGCGGAGCCTTTCTTCAGGTACAGCTCTTTGCACAAGGCATTTGTATAAGCCTTAACGAATGATTCCTCGTAAGGGACGGAAAAGAAATCACAATAAAGGCATTTCCGGATGCAAAAGGGGATGTGAATGTAAAGTGAATCAGGCATAAGAAGACCAAAGGAAAAATAGGGACACATCCCATTTTCAGTAGGATTCCTTTCTTGGTCTTCCCTTAGGGCGTTGCAAGAGTCTTCTTGCAAGTTTCTTTTCCATTTCAAGCACAAACTCCTCACTACCAAAAGGCCTTCCCGTTTTTGTCGCATAGCGCAGTCGCTCAAATTCTTTTTGGGGTATATCAGACCACAGCAGGAGTATATAATCCCTTCGTCTATCATGACTAAAAAGATCTTCCCCCAGAACAGCATCCTCACTGCCGTTTACATGAGCGCGGGCGCTCGAATAGGGGTAGTCTTCGGCTCTCTTAACCATCCCTACGCGTACTGGATTTTGCTCGATGTACCGGGCAACCGCCCACAAGTGTTTCTCCTGATCCACTATGCATGAATGATAGCGACTTTCCCACAATCTGCCTGTCCGCCCGTACGTCCTGTTTATGTGTTGTGTGTAGCAGAGAGTGAGTCCCTGCATCATCTTAAACAACGATTCTTCCGATCCCGGCTTTATCAGCAGATGCACATGATTGCTCATCAGACAGTACGCCATAACCGGAGAATTCCATTTCTCTGCATACTTCTTAAGCAGTGTCATGTACTGCTTTCGATCATTTTTTTCGAAAAAGATATTCTCACGATTGTTTCCCCTTTGAATTATATGGTGAGGAAATCCCGCAGCGACCACTCGTCCGATTCTCGGCATAAAGAAGTTTATCGGTTGTAGTCCTGAGTGTCAAGAAAAATGGGATGTGTCCCTATTTCTCCAGGGGGCTTCTTCTTAAATGGCCACATTGTTTTGCCTCCTTTCGCCTAACGCCGGAAGTAAGCCGCCCGGCCACCAACCTTTGCCAAAATCAAACCAGCGTTATTCCGGGTCAGCTTGAGTGATTCGTTAGAACAGCAGTTATCATTTTTGGTTTTTTGGTTCAAAGGCATCACAAATGAATTCAGACGATCCCTGTTGGTCAGCGCGAGTTAGAATGCATGGGATTTCTTCAGCAGGGTTGTCATCTTTTCGGCACAAAATACAAAGACTTGGTTTTGGGATTAATTCAGGATTAATTTCCGTCCCATCATCTCGAAAAAATCCAAATAGTGGTTTATCTTCCATTATTATCCTTTTATGTTCTAACGCCGTCATCAGCCGACCCCGCCACAGACGCCAGACTGAAAAAGAAAAACGGCTATTCGGGGTCGGCTGGATGAACTTGATACTCATTAAGGCCCCCCTGAACCATACCCGAAACAGGTATGATTCGGGAACCAAAAAACTCTCTATAACTCTCTATAACTCTCTATAAGGAGGCCTTGTATGAGATTTTACACCAAGCAGCACAAATTTTCCTGCGGCATCGATCTGCACGCCAGGACCATGTACCTTTGCATTCTCAACCAGGAAGGGAAAATTCTCCTGCACCGGGATATCAAAACAGATCCCGACATCTTCCTGAAAATCATCGCACCATACCGGGAGGACATCGTCATTGCTGTAGAGTGCATCTTCACCTGGTACTGGCTTGCGGATCTCTGCAGTAAAGAGAATATTCCCTTCGTCCTGGGCCACGCGCCATACATGAAAGCCATCCACGGTGGCAAGGCCAAGAACGACAAAATAGACGCATATAAGATAGCAGCCCTGCTCCGAGGAGGCATGATGCCCATGGCCTATGTCTATCCTTCCGACATGCGCTCCACTCCCGAAAGCTTTCGGGACTCAGGCGTCGCACTCACCTCGCAAGAAAAAGGGCTGAGCTCATTGCCCATATCCAAAACACCAATCACCAGTATAACTTTGCCGATATGGGAAGGATCGCAAGGAAATGCGACAGAATCAAAATAGGCGTTGCCGACCGCTTCACCGATCCCAGCGTACAAAAAAGCATAGACCTCGATATCACCCTCATCGAGCATTACGATAAACTCCTTAACCATCTCGAACACGAACTCTCTCTTATCGCGAAAGTGCATGATGCCGATTCTTATTTCCGTCTCCGGTCTTTCCCCGGTATTGGAAGGATCCTCGGCCTGGTCATTCTCTACGAGATCCATGATATCAACCGCTTCCCCAGCGTACAGGATTTCGTCTCCTACTGCCGATTGGTGAAATCCGCCAAGGAGTCGGCGGGGAAAATAATCGGCTCATCCGGCAAGAAGATCGGCAACGCCCATCTGAAATGGGCCTTCTCCGAAGCTGCTGTCCTTTTCCTCAGAAGAAACCCGGAGGCAGTAAAATATCCCGAAAGCTTTCGGGACAAGGCAAAGTCTTTGACTATTCTTGCTCATAAGCTTGCAAGGGCTGTCTATAATATCTTCAAGAAAAAGGAGGTGTTTAATCCAACAATATTTTTTGCGAAATAAGGCTGGGGCCGGATGAGCCTGTGCGTCTAACTGGCGCCATTAGGGTGAAGTCCAATAGATGCTCTTGAAACATAAATATGTTTGCAGCTTCGACTGCGCTTCTGAGCATCCTGGAATATTATGCCCGGTGCAAATTGCTTTTGATTAGGACATCCGGTCCCTCATAACATATAAGAGATTGTACGGGTTCTGCCCCTTACCCGAGCCTGAAACTAACTGGATGACGCTCTAGGCGTGAACCATACCTTTGAATAGGACGGCATAAGGGAACTAAATTGTTTCCAGGTCGTGGAGAACAAGGGCGATTGCTCTCTCCACTGTCGTCGTCGGCGCGGGATAGACAAAATATCCTGTGCCGTGCGGCTATCCCGATAGCTATCGGGATAAGTGTTTGGTGCAGATATTTATCTGACGCCGTTTATGGAAACCAAGTCAGAGCTGACTGGCAGTCTTTAAATAAATATGGAAATGGAATTATTTTTATCTTATTTCCGATTAGGATCGCTTTTTCTCTTGACAGCGGTGGGCCTTATAAGTCTTAAACCAGTTGATTTCCGTGCTATTTTCATCAAAGTACGTAGGGCTTCATTGACCGATGCGTCATCTGGAAATGCTGCTGCCACATCAGGACTGAGAAGAATGAGATTTGTTCCCTTTTTGTATTCATCGAAATATTTGCCTCTTATTCCCTTGCCCAAATCTTCCCGCCTGTATTCTTTACGCATTTCTTCGTGTTTAACCGTCTTCATATATTTTCCTTTCTTGTCTTGTTGCGCGCCTCGCGCTTATTATTCTTGTTTTTCCATGTCGTTCCGCATGAACGACAGCCAATAACTGATTCATTCTGGAATAGCCAAAAGTCAGGAATCTATGCTCGCCAATAGAATGATCGGGATCGCTGAAGGTTATCGCCTGTGGATCACCAAATACCGTTGATGCCTCATGAAAAGAGATTCCATGCTTTTTGAGGTTAGCAATGGACTTATCTGGATCCCATTCAAATTCCATGTGTTATTTTATCATTATTGTATATTAAACCGCAGCAGCCACCTTTTAATTAGTACACTGCATGTATACGCTCTGCCCATATGGATATTCGGACACTGGTACCAACATCGGCTCGCTTAGTGACCAGACAGCGAACCCGTTTTCTTCATTCACGGAGATAGAATATGCAGCTGGCACTAAGCCGCCATAATGAACTGCAACAAGAAAATTATTCCGGTGCCCACTGACTTGATAACGATCTGGCTTCTGATACCCATTCTGAACTGTTAGAGTCTCGCCTTCAAACCACAGCTTCAATTTGTCTGTGCCTTTTTTAACATAAACGCTCAGTTTACTATGTTTGAAGTCTTCCATTTCGCGATCTTCTTTAAACAAGGCCGCCGAGGCGATGGCGATGCATTTCACCGGTTTACTCCAGTTCAGAACACGTTTCGCTGGCAACGCAAACCGAGCGGTCGGTTCGTCTTTTTTGTCTTGCCCAAATGCGAAACCAGTTCCGAAGCTAAGAACAAGTATGATACTTAAAATTATCCGCTTCATGGGCGTTCTCCTTTTTATTCTATTTTTATTTTTCACGGTTTAACGCCGGTCATCAGCCGACCCGGCCACAGACAACGGACTGAAAACGAAAAGCGGCTATTCCGGGTCGGCTGGATGACGTTGATACTCATTAAGGCCCCCTTGAATGATACCCGAAACAGGTATGATTCAGGACACCAAATCTTTTCCTATAAGGAGGCCTTGTATGAGATTTTACACCAATCAGCATTACTGTCCGGTTAAAATAGAGCACCTTGGATAGGCTCTTCTCCGCTAATTTTGAGTCGGTCGGGTTTTAGTGTAAGAATATCAATGAGGGCTTTTCTTTCAAAGAGCATTTCCCGAATAACGCGACTAAGTTGCAGCAACGAGAAGCTGTATTTTGTCTGGTATTTTATGTAGGTCAGAAGCAGGTAATAGCACATTGCAACCCAGATTTGAGTCATCACAGCGTTCTTGCTGGTACCGAGAAAAGATTTGATTTTAAGGTTTTGTTTGATCCATTTAAAAAACAACTCGATCTGCCAGCGGGACTTATATATCTGAGCAATCGTCATTGCCGCGAGCTTGAAATTATTTGTAAGGAAAGTCAATGTCTTCTGCCTCTCTTCATCGTAATACCTGATAAGCCTGAGTTCTTTTGAATATTTGGCCTTTGTCAGCTGTCCCTGGAGGGAAATGCGCTCATCGCTCAAGACCCCTTTGCCGGAGATTGGGTGCTGTCCGACAACCGCGTAATCGATGTTCGACTTTGCCCTGGTGACAAACCAGATACCTTGCGCATCCAATGAATTCAGCCACTTATAGTTGATATATGCCTTATCAACCGAAACGATGCTGTCCGGTAACAAGGGGAAAGTATTGTCTTTCACCACCCGCACATCATGCTTCTTTCCGTCAGTAACGGTCAGAAATGTCGGCAGGGCTCCGGAGTGGTCATAAAGACAGTGCAGCTTAATCGCTCCTTTGGTCGTTCTGAACTTTGCCCACGGGAAAACCGACAGACACAGATCTATGGTTGAGGCATCGATCGTATACAGAGGATTCTTGAAGCGAAACTTATGTTTTGGTGTCAAGTTCTTACAACGAGCCAAGAGGTGGTAAAACAGCCCTTCAAACATGCGATAGTCCCTTTTGGCATTGGCATCAGAGAGCGTGCTCTTGTATATTCCGGTAAGACCCAGATGATACCACCGGGCGGCATGGGCTGATAACCCTGTCACGATATCCCGAAGGCTATCTTTCTGTGTGATCTGCGAATACAATATTGCCATAAATTGTTGCCATGTTGTAAATGTTTTCACGTATCGATCGCCATGATACTGTTCCACCGCTTTGTCAAAATGATATCTCGGACAAAGCTTCAATAACTCCGAGAATATCGTGTATACTCTGTTCATGGTCTGTTCCTCCTTGTTGGTATAGGGTTTGGCGACTTCTATTATCCAACAAGTATAAAGAGCAGACCTCATATTTATAAATATTTATCGGACACTACTGACCAAGCAGCACAAATTTTCCTGCGGTATCGATCTTCATGCAAGGACAATGTATCTTTGCATTCTCAACCAGGAGGGAAAGATCGTCCTGCACCGGGATATCAAAACAAGTCCGGACACCTTCCTGAAGAGTATAGCACCATATCGTGAGGACATCGTTGTTGCCGTAGAATGCATCTTCACTTGGTACTGGATCGCGGATCTCTGTTCAGAGGAGGGAATCCCCTTTGTCCTGGGACATGCTTTGTATATGAAAGCGATCCACGGAGGCAAAGCCAAAAACGACAAAGTCGATGCCTATAAGATAGCGACCTTGCTCCGGGGTGGCATGATGCCGATGGCCTATGTCTATCCTGCGGAGATGCGTTCCACCAGGGATTTGCTCAGGCGCAGAACGCATCTTGCCAGAAAAAGGGCTGAGCTCATTGCCCATATCCAAAACACCAATCACCAGTATAATCTTACCGATATGGGACAGATTAAGAAAATGCGACAGAAACAAAGCAGGAGTTGCCGACCGCTTCACCGATCCGAGTGTACAAAAAAGCATAGAACTCGATGTCGCTCTTATCGATCATTATGATAAACTTTTAAACCGCCTCGAACATGAACTCTCTATAATCGCAAAGGTGCATGACGCCGACTCCTATTTCCGTCTCAGGTCGATTCCAGGCATAGGAAGAATACTCGGGCTCACTATCCTCTATGAGATACACGATATAGCCAGGTTCCCACGAGTCCAGGATTTCGTTTCATACTGCAGGCTTGTCAAGTGCGCAAAAGAATCTGCAGGCAAGATCATCGGCTCATCGGGAAAGAAGATCGGTAACGTCCATCTGAAATGGGCCTTCTCCGAGGCTGCCGTGCTTTTCCTCAGGAGAAATCCCGAGGCTATAAAGTATAGGGCAAAACTCGAACGGAAACATGGCAAGGCAAAATCCCTCACCATCCTTGCTCACAAGCTTGCACGAGCCGTTTATCATATCCTCAGAAAAAAGGAGGTGTTTCATCCGGAAGTATTTTTTGCGAAATAGAGCTGGGACCGGCTGAGCCTGTTGCGTCTAACTGGCGCCACAAGGGTGAAGTCCGATGGTTGCTCTCAAACATTCTATGTATACAGCAATGACTGTGACGTGAGCATCATGGAACGCAATGCCCGGCGCAAATCCGCTTTGATTAGGACAGCTGGTCCCTTAAATACATAAAGGATTGTTAAGGGTTCTGCCCCTTACCCGAGCCTGATACCAACTGGATGATCCCGCTTAGTCGGAATGAACCAGACCTTTGAATAGGACGGCATAAGGGTTCTGAATTGTTTCCAGGCCGTGGAGAACAAGGGCGATTGCTCTCTCCACTGTCATCGTCAGTACGGTATTGATGCAATATCCCGTACTGTGCGGTTATCGAGCCTCGATAAGTGTTTGGTGCAGATCTTTCATCTGACGCCGTTTTTGGAAACTAAGTCAGAGCTGACTGAGCAATCTAAATAAAATTAAGGAAATAATTTATTCAGATTTCCGATTAGGTTCGATTTTTCTCTTGACAGCGCGGGGCCTTATAAGTGTTAGGGCTGTTTTCTCCTATCGCTCTCATGGTTTGATATTTTCTTGTTGATCAACAAACGACAGCTGGCCAAGCAGAAGGATACGAAAGATCAAGCCTTCGATATCTCGGAGTACGTGAATAGATGGGCCAATAGCCGAAATCAGTTCATCGAGTCGGATTGTGATAAATTGTAGCGTGCTGGGTGGCATATGGCCACCTCCGACAAGCGGAATCGCCTCATACTCTTGTTGTATCGGGCCAGGCGTAAAAAACGTTTTCTTGAGTTTCTCATATGCCAAGAACCGGCTTTCAAATGCTTCCAGAACAAGCGGGGAAGAACTGCTTTCCGCGAAAAGACGCCAGCGGCCTTGTAGGAAAATATCATGATTTCCAAACTCTTGGTAAAAACGGTACAGTTTCTCTTGAAATACAACTGCTTCTTTTTTGTTTTTCGGTACGTGTTGGATATAGGACCAAACATCATAAAACAAATGTGTCAAATTGACGACATGCAACAACATCTCAGTAAGGCGAGCTCGTTGAGATAGATTGTTAGTGGTTGTTCCGAGTTGAGCGAAGAAACGTATAGCGTATCGTGGAATCTCCTCTGATAATGGTGCAGTGGCTGTCGAATGGGACAGCACCAAAGGAATCTTCATATCTTTATTTTGTTGTTTTGGGTAGTCCGCATAGGCGTTCTCTAACCAGTCGTACCATATCATACCGGTAGAGGTATCGACGAGGGCGATAAGTATAGGCGACAATTTGGCGAGCCAATAGTTGATCGTTGTTTGCCGTATGTCAACAGTTGGACGTTCATTTAATGATCGAGCACGACCCTTGACTTGAACGTGGACCTCTTGACCGGTGACTTCGTCTCCCTGCGTAAGTTCGATACGTAGGTCAAGGCCGTAATCAGGAGTGATGGAGGCAACAACCCATGACGCGGCGCAAGCATCTCTAAATATCTGTACGGCTCTGTCGCCGATAACATGTGAATCAGGCCGTTTGGGAAAGGTCATAAAAGGCCGTTCTTCACTTTTCGTGATGGGTGCAGCAACCATTTTTGGGAGAGCTGACTATTTTTGAAGTGAAAATGGAGCATTCTTTTTATGTCGTTATTATATGTTGCCCTAAAGCCAAGCTAAGCCGCCCGGCCACAGACCTTTGCAAACTCAAGCAGGGCTTATTCCCGGTCGGCTTGAGTAATTTGTGTACGCCCGGCATGGGCGTGAACTTATGGGGTGAAAGTCCCCTGTACGAGAACCTTGAGGTGTTCATAGTCATGGATACTAACAAAAGTACGAGCCGAAGGCAAGGGCGTCTCCGCGAGGAGGGGTCTGAAGGAAGCCCGATGGCAAACGTGCGAGACGACGAACAGAAACCGCATATAAGGCTTAGCTCCTGGGCGAGTTGGCACAACACAACAAAGCCCGCAGGTTCAGGGGGCAGGGTAAATGCGGCGTTTGTGCACGGAAAGTTCACGTTCTTATCCGGGGAGATCTGCGCGTCACGCGATAGGAAGTTCATGAGAAAAATTCCCGAAAGTCTTTCGGGATTGACCAATGACCCGGCATATTCCGTTGCTGTTGACGGATATGAGTCCCTACAAAGGGAAACACGAAACAGACAGCAACTCATGAGCAATCTTATAGCGCCCTTCATGGAGACATGGGGGGTAAGCACGCAGAAGTCAGCAGACGGCATAGTACTTTCGGCAAAACGGAGGGAAGGCCCGAACGTAGAAATGAGTGAGGCGATTCCATGAGCTCTCATGCGGCGATGAATCCGACCGGAGGAGCTGGATTATGAGGCGCGTCATGGAAGACCGTCCCCTCGATCCTGTCACAGTGGAGCATGTTGTCGAAAGGGATAACATCCTCAATGCGTGGAAGCAAGTCAGGGCAAACAAAGGGGCTCCCGGTATCGATAACATATCGATAGAAGAGTTCCCCGAGTACGCCCATGAGAACTGGAAAGGAATCAAGACATCTCTGCTGGATGGGACTTACCGTCCCCAGCCGGTCAAGAGGGTCGAGATTCCCAAAGACAGCGGCGGCACCCGTAATCTCGGTATCCCCGTTGTCATGGATCGCGTAATTCAACAGGCGGTCACTCAGGTTCTCACTCCCTTGTTCGATCCCCATTTCTCAGAATCCAGTTTCGGGTTCAGGCCGGGACGCTCGGCACACCAGGCCGTAAAGAAGGTGCTTAAGCTCATTCACAGAGGATACGCCTATGCCGTGGACATCGACCTTGAGAAGTTCTTCGATACGGTCGACCACGACGTTCTGATGAACCGGGTCTCCCGGAGAGTCAGTGACAAGGGCATCCTCCGTCTGATCGGAAAGTATCTTCGGGCCGGTGTCGTCGTAAACGGAAGGCTGAACGAAACGTCCAAAGGTGTCCCTCAAGGCGGGCCGCTTTCGCCCCTCCTGAGCAACATCCTTCTGGACGACCTCGATAAGGAGATTGGAGAAAAGGGGACATCAGTTCGCACGGTATGCCGATGACCTCATCATCATGGTGAAGTCCAAAAGGGCCGGAGAGCGGGTGATGGAAAGTATCAGTCGGTTCCTTGAGCGAAAGCTCAAGGTACAGGTCAATAGAGACAAAAGCAAGGTGGTGAAGGCCGAAGAAAGTTCCTTCCTCGGGTTCACCTTCACACGCAAAAGGCTTACTGTCTCTGAGAAATCCCTCGCGCGCTTTAAATCCGAACTGCGCCGCCTTACTGGTCGTAGTTGGGGCGTCTCGATGGACTACCGATGCTGGAAAATCCGTACCTATCTTCAGGGATGGGTGAACTACTTCGGTGTCGCTCTTAAGTATAACGATGCCGTTGAGGTGGATCATTGGTTGCGTCGGCGCGTCCGCATGTGCTATCCCGAAAGCAGTGGCGCAGGGCGAGAAAACGCATCGGCGAACTGATCAAGCTTGGTGCCCCGAGGTATCATGCGATTCTTACAGGGTTGAGCAGGAAGGGCTATTGGCATCTTGCAAAGACTCTGTCTACGAATTGCGGCTTGGGTAACGAGTTTCTTCAGAAGCAGGGGCTTGTTTCTTTACGCACACTGTGGATTGGGATTCACTATCCGGCCAAGGCCCGATGATCTCTGCGAAACGCCCAGTGCGGACCCGCATGCGGGGTGTTGTGGGGAGGGACGGTTAATTACCGTTCCTTACCCGATTATGTCAATTCTTTTATTATGTGTTTTGCAAGGTTCTCGTCTATTTCGTTATGCCTCGGGATAGGCTGTTTCTTACCAGTGGCTGGATTTTTATATAGATCATGTCGGCTACCATGTCTTATGAGAATGCATCCTTCATCGGTTAACCTCTTGATGAGGTCTTTCCTCTTCATACTGCAAAGGTGAGTTCTTTTACTTTGTGTTTTTCAGGAACATCCTCCATTGTCATGAGAATATATGCCTCTTTCATATTTTCTTCAAGTTCTTCTAATGTTTCTCCCTGGGTCATTATTTCAGGATGTTCAACAAGTTTTCCTACCCAAAATTTGTCACCCTTCCAATAAATCATTTTTAATTTAGTTTTCATCTTTTCACCTCACAATGCATGTTCTATGAAATTATGATAGCACAAAAGGTCTTATTCGCTGCGGCACAGCAGTTATTATATATTTATCTTTTCTCGAATCTTGAAGCCTCCTTCTGCATCAACTCGTCGAACTTTGTCCATCCCATCTTATACCCATAAGAAGTTCCTCTCGGAAACCAGACTATTGAGCCATTTGAAACAGCGAGCGTGCCTAATACCGTTCCATCTCGTTTTACTTGAAATTCGACATCTGCCTTCCCAAGGGCTCGTTGCGGAATATTGAAAGAAACATCGTGCTTGGCCATTCTTATTTTCTCCTTTCTTTGACATAACGGTATTATGAGCGGACAGGGCAAAAACATTGAGCGGAAATCAAGCAGGGCTAATCCTGTTCCGCTCGATAAATTTGTGTACGCCCGGCACGGGCGTGAACTTATGGGGTGAAAGTCCCCTGTACGAGAACCGAAAGGTGTTCATGATTATGGATACTAACAAAAGTACAAGCCGAAGGCAAGGGCGTCTCCGTGAACGAATTGACTCACATTAAATGTTACCGAAGTAAGGAGTAAGAAGGTATCGTTGACTCATAATGCATGTTACCGAAAAAACATGCATAGAAAGGGACTGTGTTATGAGCTCACGATCCAAAAGAGAGTATCTTGAAGCGATATATCTGAGGTACAGGAGGGGTTCTCGAAAGAACAAAGCAATTATCCTGGATGAGTTTTGTGCTGCCTGCGGATATCACCGAAAACATGCCATCCAGCTACTAAGGAAGTTTACCCGTTTTATCAAACCAAAAAAGAACAAGAGAGGAAGAACACCTTTATACAACAAAGAGACTATTGTTAAACCTCTGAAGAAGATATGGCTGTCTGCGAATCTTCCGTGCTCAAAGAGACTCAAAGCAGTGTTACCGTTATGGCTGCCAGGCTATGTTCAGGAATATGGAGATATCCCTGAAGAAGTCACCGAAGCCCTCATTGCCATATCGCCTGCTACTATTGACAGGCTCCTGAAACCGGCCAGGGTAAAATATAAAGGACGTGGCAGGTCCACAACGAAGCCGGGGACACTCTTAAGAAAGCAGATACCGATCAAAACAAACCAGTGGGATGAATCCCGTCCCGGCTTTCTGGAAGCTGATACGGTAGCTCATTGTGGCACCTCTATGGCCGGTATGTTTGCGTTCACCATAGACTGTGTAGATATTGCTACCGGCTGGACCGAACAAAGGGCGGTATGGGGTAAAGGGGAAACAGATGTATTAGCGCAGATCAAAGACATTGAAGGATCCCTTCCATTCCCTTTGCTTGGATTCGACTCTGACAACGGTGGTGAGTTCCTCAATTATCACCTCTTGAGACATTTTACAGAAAGAGAACCCCGGGTACAGTTTACCCGGAGCAGAGCATATCATAAAGATGACAACTCACATATCGAACAGAAAAACTGGACCCACGTCAGACAGTGGCTTGGATATCACCGGTTCGATATTCCAGAAATTGTTCCCTTCTTAATAAGCTCTATAAGACAGAATGGAGATTGTTTCATAATTTCTTCTGCCCCTCAGTAAAGCTTATCGAGAAGCAACGGATTGCCTCAAAGACGATAAAGCGCTATGATAATCCCAAGACGCCTTATCAGAGGGTCATGGATTCACCAGATATCGCTCCTTCTACAAAACGGTCTCTTACAAAACTGTTTAAAAAGCTGAATCCATTTCATCTGAGAAAGGCTATGGAAGATAAGCTGAAAAAGATCTTCCTTGTATGCTACAAAAATTCACGTGAGTCAGCGATCCTTCGGTAACATTTTCTTATGAGTCAACTGGTGAGGAGGGGTCTGAAGGAAGCCCTATGGCAAACGTGCGAGACGACGAACAGAAACCGCATACAAGGCTTAGCCCCTGGGCGAGTTGGCACAACACAACAAAGCCCGCAGGTTCAGGGGGCAGGGTAAATGCGGCGTTTGTGCACGGAAGGTTCACGTTCTTATCCGGGGAGATCTGCGCGTCACGCGATAGGAAGTTCATGAGAAAAATTCCCGAAAGCTTTCGGGATTGACCAATGACCCGGCATATTCCGTTGCTGTTGACGGATATGAGTCCCTACAACGGGAAACACGAAACAGACAGCAACTCATGATCAATCTTATAGCGCCCTTCATGGAGACATGGGGGGTAAGCACGCAGAAGTCAGCAGAGGGCATAGTAGTTGTAGGGGCTGGGTCTCCCTGCCCGTATGACGAAGGCCCGAACGCAGAAATGAGTGAGGCGATTTCATGAGCTCTGATACAACGCGGAATCCGAACGGAGGAGTTGTAATGAGGCGCGTCATGGAAGACCGACCCCTCGAACCTGTCTCAGTGGAGTATGTTGTCAAAAGAGATAATATTCTCAACGCATGGAAGCAAGTCAGGGCAAACAAAGGGGCTCCGGGTGTCGATGGTATCACCATTGAGGAGTTTCCCGAGTACGCCCACGAGAACTGGAAAGGAATCAAACAATCTTTGCTGGAAGGACAGTATAAACCTTCTCTGGTCAAGAGAGTCGAGATTCCGAAAGACAGCGGAGGCAGCCGACCCTTGGGCATCCCCGTTGTCATGGATCGTGTGCTTCAACAGGCGATCTGTCAGGTTCTCAGTCCTGTCTTTGATCCGCATTTCTCGGAAAACAGTTTTGGTTTCAGACCAAACCGCTCTGCGCATCAGGCGGTCAAAAAGGTGTTGAGAGATATTCAGAGAGGATATGCCTATGCCGTGGACATCGACCTTGAGAAGTTCTTTGATACGGTTGACCACGACGTGCTGATGAACCGGGTATCCCGGAAAGTCAGAGATAAAGGCACTCTTCGCCTTATCGGGAAATACCTTCGCACCGGCGTTGTCGTAGACGGAAGGCTGAACCAAACTGCAAGGGGAGTGCCGCAGGGCGGCCCCCTTTCGCCTTTGCTGAGCAATATACTTCTTGATGATCTCGATAAGGAGTTGGGAAAACGAGGTCATCGGTTCGCACGCTACGCGGATGATCTTATCATCCTTGTGAAGTCGAAACGCGCCGCTTATCGCGTGATGGCAAGTATCAGCCGTTTCCTTGAGAGGGTCCTCAAGGTGAAGGTCAATAGGGACAAAAGCCGGGTGGTAAAAACTGAGGAGAGTTCTTTCCTCGGCTTTACCTTCACCCGTAAAAGGCTTACTGTCTCTGAGAAATCCATTACACGCTTTAAGACTGAATTGCGTCGCCTTACCGGTCGCAGTTGGGGCGTCTCGATGGACTACAGGTACGGGAAAACCCGCATCTATCTTCGGGGATGGATGAATTACTTCGGCATTGCTTTGAAATATAACGATGCCGTTGAGTTCGATCATTGGCTTAGGCGTCGCGTCCGCATGTGCTACTGGAAACAGTGGCGCAGGTGCAGAAGGCGTATCGGTAATCTTATCGAGCTTGGCTCTCCAAGGTATCAGGCGATACTGACGGGGCTGAGCAGGAAAAGTTACTGGCATCTTGCAAAGACATTGTCTACGAATATGGGGCTGTCCAATGCGTATCTCGAAAAAGAGGGGCTTATTTCCATGCGCACGCTGTGGATTCAGATTCACTATCCGGCTAAGGCCCGATAATTTCTGCGAAACGCCCCGTGCGGACCCGCATGCGGGGTGTTGTGGGGAGGGACGGTTAATTACCGTCCCTTACCCGATTCGGTGCAGGTCATTCATCTTTTCATATTCTTCTTTGCTGTCTTAATGAAGCGTCCGAATGCCCTGTCCTTTTTACGTTTGTCCAAGTACGACATCTCATAGTGCTCTGACTCTTTCCTGAGTTTCAAATAACTAGAATAGCGCTCTTCACTCAACTCGCCGTTTGTAATTGCAGTAAGAACTGCGCAGTCTGATTCCTGAGTATGGCTGCAATCGGCATAGCGACAAGCCATGGAAAGCTCAATAATATCTTCAAACCCTTTGTTTACCCCGTCACTGGCGCCCAGAAGGCCTAATTCTCTCATTCCAGGTGTATCAATGAACATCACGCCTTTATCAAGAACAATGAGTTGCCGACGCGCTGTTGTGTGTGTGCCTTCTCCTGTTCCACTGACAGCTTTTGTATCAAGAGCATCCCGTCCAATCAGATGATTGATCAGTGTAGTCTTGCCGACTCCGGATGACCCAAGCAGGCAATATGTTCGACCCGGTATTAATACCTGGTGGAATTCGTCAAATCCGGAGCCAGTTATGTTACTGAGTGCAATAACCCTGGTCGTGATGCCAGCCTGTCTAATAGCCGCAAGCTTCTGTTGCAGCTCATCGTGGGAGATCAAGTCCGTCTTGGCAAGAATGACAATCGGCTCAACATGTCCGTCAGCTGCCATTACTAAATACCGATTCAGTCTAGGTAGATTAAAGTCAAAGTGACATGACTGGACAATGAAAGCGATATCAATGTTGGCTGCAATCATCTGGTAGTCCACTTCTACGCCAGCACGCTTTGCGGCGTAAAAACGTCCTTCGTGGAAAGACCCCATGGATGATTGCCGAGGTGTCATCATTGTGATACTGCACGGTGACCCAATCGCCGACACATGGCAGTTCAACCGATGACTCAACATGGAAATAGAACTTCCCTGCAAGTTCAGCAGGAATCTCTCTGAGCTCATTCCTGATAATGTAGGAATTGCGATCAACTGCTGACACGCGTGCAATGCCTTGATCCTCGTGGCGGATGTCATCGACATGTGCTTCAAACCAGGGGTCAAAACCTAGATCACTCAATTTCATCATAACTTGTCACCGAACGACCAAACTAACCGGCGCGCAGTTTTTTTGCGCGTCCGGTTAAGTGCTTTGTTAGACCGCCTGCCTTTATAGCTTCATTGACCAACCGCAACTCAAGGCGACAACCGAGGGCATGAGCATACTTTTGCAATGTGGCCAGTGATGGTGAGTGCTTTCCGCTGCCGGATTCCAGGCGTGCTACCGCGGACTGAGTTGTGCCGATACGTTCGGCAACCTCCGCCTGAGTGATACCGGCAGCCGCGCGTGCCTTCAGAAACTCATCGAGAAGGGCAAACTCTTCATCAAGCCGAGCATATTCGGCCTTAACGTCTGCACGATCGAGAGCGCGAGCCTTAAGTTCTTTATGTGTGAGCATTTTTTACCTCCCTCATCCGCCGTCGGGCTGTTTCAAGCTCTCTGGGCGGGGTTTTGTCTGTTTTCTTAATGAACTGGTGAAGCACCATTATCTTTTTGCCAACCATAGTGCAGTAGAAGACCCGTGCAATTCCCTCTGCGGCTTTCAGCCGCAACTCAAACAGGCCTTCACCCATTGCGCGAGTATGCGGCATACCCAGATCCGGGCCAAACACCTCCATCCTGTCTGAGTATCGAAGATACCGGCCAAGAAAGCCTGCGGGCATGGCCAGGATTTCCTGTTGCACAGATTCGCTGAAGTAGGTGATTGTCCAGTTCACAAATGTATTATAGCGTATTTGCTATATTGAGGCAAAAGAAAAATAAATTTTTTATTTGCCGACGAAATGCCAGTCGTTTTGTGTGAGATTACGAAGATATTGGTCGACAATATTGAGAATGCCTTTTTCTGCTGCATATTCGATATGTTGCCTGAGTCGCAACATCTTTTCTATCCCCGATGTATTGTTCCAGGCTGCGAGAATTAGCGGTAGGGGCGGCTGCCATCCAGAACCGACACGCTTCTTGTCGGGGAGCATCTCCCATAAATCATGCCATTTACCAGGCTCAGGGCAAATTCGACCTTCGGATTGAACAAATTGTAACAATTCTTCAAGTTGTTGTCTTTGCATAATTTCCCTCTTTCGGTCTAACGATAGAACTCACAGGTGCGGTGGTAGTTTCGCCGCATCCTGTGGAGTGATTGGTTATGTGTTATTTTGTTATTGTTTCTACTATGGATATGTCTTTTTTTATCCACTCATTTACTATCGTTGCAACCTCGACGCCTTTTTTCTTTGAGAATTTTCTTAGCACTTTCATCATGTCCGGATCGAGGTAAATAGGTAGATACAATTCTGCATCTGGACGATAAAACTTGCCTCTCTCACCCTTGGAAAAATCGTATTCTTTTTTCATTTATTTTCCTCCCGATACTGTTTTGACTCTTTTCTGGTTGCCTCGCGGGCAGAAATAATTCTAATTCTGCAACAGTCGGCATCCAACTGCTGGAAAGTATGTACTACAACCAATAAAATACCATTCCTGTCAATTCCAATTGTAGCCCATCGGTCTTCAATTTTAAGGGGTCAGGTCTTGCTATTTGCTGTTATGTATAGACACCGTTTAACTGCCTCATCCCTTGTGAGAGGTTCCCATCTGGGGTTTCGATAACGATGTGATAGTGGTTGTTCATCAGACAGTACGCATGGCAAAGCCAATTATATCGTTCATTTACCTTGTGAAGTATGTCCAGGAATATTGTCCGGTCTTCCTCATCTTTGAATATCGGTTTCCTTGCATTGCCTCTTGAGGTTATATGATACAAGGCTCCATCATATTCTATCCGCAATGGTCTCGCCATGTAGTATTTATATCATGTGTTTAACTAAAATAGCAAGATACAAGACCTGACCCCTATACTTTCCATGGGCATGAGCCGACCGGGCCACAGACACGGGAATGAAAAACACCAGAGGCTAATCCCGGTCGGCTCGATGCCTTGGTTGTACAGTCCTTATTATATTGATTGATGGTGTTTCACTGAATATCGTCAGATAAATAATATCCTGTGAAAAAGTCATCAGGATCAATATAACTGCCCAGCGCCCCATATTTGTTTAAGTCATTCTTTGTAGTAAGGTCTAAAGGACTATAGCCCCAGCCCGTACTCGGCGGACCGTAATAAGTGCCATCACTCTTTTGTTTCGGTTTAAATACGCTGAGGTGAAGGTGTTCTTGATGGCTACCACTATGATAAAAGGGTGCACTGAGGCCTACTTGTTCACCCGTCGCTATTTTGTCGCCAGCCTTCCATTTAATGGAATAAGAGCAATTAAAATTAAATTTTCTTTTTAACCACGACGATAAGTCGTTCCAGCTTGTCGCAGTGTGGCCATAAAGTACATATATCGGTTCGCCGGTCGATAACTTATATCTGACCCAAATAGCAGGGCCACGACCGTCAGGGTCAATTGAACCGAACCTACTTGCGTTAGGTTCTGTGAAACGATGCACGATCCCAGTCCCAACGCTTTTAACCTCATCCGAGAGGTTAGAGCTATAATCTATGCCGTTATGTGGAAACCTCGCCCATGAAACGTGCACGCCATAATCCAATGCAGGGTCACCTACACCAACACTTGGGACAGGCTTAACTGGAAGATGAATAGCTTCCTTTGGACAATTGGCAGGAAAGTTAAAGTCACCTATAACAATGTTCTGAGAAGTATACAATTGAGAAGTATCCATTGGCGATGGTTGCCAATAATCATTATTTACGCCGAAATTAAAGCCATAACCGTTATTGTTGTTATCGCTCCAATACTCATCGATTAATTCTGAATTATCAGTCAAATCCTGATAATAAATAAGGAAGGAACTGGCTGTATAAACAATCAAAACCCCGCCGTAAGCACCACCAAAATAAAAAATCATATCTGGATTAGGGTTATAGTAGTATGTGGCGTGAATTGAGTGCCCGTCATTAGATCTTGTGTAAGTATCTTCAATCGCATCCGAATATTCATGCCCATTATAAGTGTAGGGCAACTGAAAGCAGGCGAACACGTTATCAGAAGCCAAGCACAAAAGCAACAAACAAAGCATGATCGAAGCCAAGGTAATCTTTTTCATTTTCTTCTCCTTTTATATTCTCGTACAACGATTGCCTTAACCAGCGCGGGCAATCACGCACGAATGAAAAAAGGGCAGGCTTATTCCGCGTCTGGTTGAAGGCGGTGTTATAGCTTCATTCTATTTGTCTCTTAAATATCGCCTCTTCAGGGTTTTTAATAGCGGAGAGAATGTTTTCAGCAACTTTCTCGATTAACTTATTCCCCAAAAAGGATCGGTAACGTCATAGTAGATTACACGAATATGATGTAGGTCAAAGGGAACGTCTTTTTCATTGGAGGAAATTAATACCACAGGTTTTTGTAAAGCATGAGCCAAACCCAATTCGTAAAAGACATTTGGGTTTCTATCTGTTAGTTCTGCTATCAATACTTTTGCAGAGTTAATTCCACTCCAGACCTGGTCTATTATTTTGCCGGTGCCAAAGATCTCATTATCTGCCCTAATAGGAATTAGCCCTGCTTTTTCAATTGCTGGTTTATAAACTTTGTCATAGTATGAACCCAAGGGATCAGCAAAAGGCATCATAACAAAGCATGTTTCGCCGGTCTTTACTTTTGTCGTTTTTTCCAGTTTTTTAAATGTCTCCTTGGCTTTATCATGTGCTACAGATTCGGCGGAAATATCAATAACTCTATATTTGCCGTCATGCTCAGAAATTAATTCTGCCGTTTTGAGACTTTCAAAAAAGATTGTCTTAAATTCGCTTAACTTTCCGGCAGGAATTTTAAACTTTTCGGTAAGAGCATTATCAAAAAAAGTGGAATCTGGAAGATTCTCACCTCTGTAATGAGATACGATTTCTGAAATTACCGGAGCTTTTAACACAGCCTCTCTATAACCGGTAAGTTGATCATTCTTTTCCTGTGGCTTCAATATTTTTCTGGATATATCTGTAAGTTTAATCTTGCCTGCTTCTGGGCGTTCAAGCAATCCAAATTTTATTGCAGAATTAGTTTCAAGATAGTAAGGTCCGCGATTAAACTTTACACCAACATAGATAGCCGATTCTTCATCTGTGCATTCTTTCCCAGCGTTCTGCTCCAATATTGCCCTCGGAATACGGAGAGCCTTCTCAAGAGAATGTCTTGGGTAAGGTGGAACTTTGATTTCTTTCTTCTCTTTTTCTTTTTTCATTTATTCCCTCCTCTAATCATGCCGTTAATATATTTGGTGCTATAACGCGATGCGTAAGCCGCTGGCGCAACCAGCGGAGATGAAACCAAACCAGCATTAACGCCAGTCGGTCTTGACGCAATTGTTCTGCATTCATGATATTTCATAGCCGTATTCTCTGAGTCTTTGCCTTGCTCTTTCGATTTCAGTTGGATCGAAGAGAGGAGCCCATTTAGGATTTTGAATAAGGGCTTCAACAGTAATATCAAGCCTTTTTCTTTCCCATAAAGCTGTATAGCCTTCTGATGGTTTGTCTGAATTAATTAATTTCTTTGCCGCATTAACGCCACCAAGTTGCGCCACCATCTGAAGATAGCGCGTAGCCAGATAATCGGCTTCGTTTTTTGCCTTAGTGAAAATATCAACCATTGCTCGATGGAATTCAATTTCAAGTGAAGTGGGCATTATTTATTCCTTCCTTCCCAACCGCTCAATGCAACTGCTATGCGCCCGACGGAGATGATCGCTTGGGCCGTATGCTCCACCTATCTTCTGCTATCATCTCAAAGTCGTCGTTATAATTTAAGATGAAAATGCGAGGTTTCTTGCTATATACGTTGCATACACGATATAGAGGCATGCCGTTCTTGAGTTTTTCATATGATCTTTTGCCTGAGACTTTCAATTTCATCCATGCAATGTCTTCATCAGCAGTGCCCTTTATCTCAATCTCATAAAGTTTTTCTTTGATAGTCACTCTGAGATCGACATCTGTTCTGGTAATACCAAATTTGCAGTTGGGATCTATTGTCCTAAAGTGCCATTTTACAATTGCCACGGACCGGTTACCAACCTTTGCACTCTGCATGGTGAATGGATATTCAGAATTTAACCGCTCAAATTCTTCTTCAGGTAATTCTATGTCAATTATTTCCATTTTTTATTCAATTTCTATGCAGAACACAAAAATCACTTGCGCTCAATAGCCTAGCGTGTTTTTTACGCTGGGCTATTGAGCGTCAAGTGGATTGATTTGTTAGCATGTTTTTAATTTTTAAGATTTTTCTAAACGTAATTTTTCCAATGCCTCGCCAGCTTGTGGCGCTAACTTAATAAAGTTTGACAGTTTATCACATATGTAATCATCGCAAATAGCACAATTCTCTACATTTTTAGTTATTGCGCATTTTCTAATCTCACACATATTTTCGCAATGAAAGAATTTACGACCATCAGATTTACAGCCATCACAATTAATATGCTCTGATTTTATATCTGCATTATATTGGGTCGACCATTTACTTGCCACCTCTTTTCGTTTAGTGTTATCATTTGCTTGAGTAGCAAGATACGCTTCACATTTTGAACAATCCAGTCCACAATAAGCTATCATTTTTTGTTCCTCCTTTTTAATTAATTTTATGGTGCTAACGACCATGCTCAGGGGCGCGGGAAATAAAGGCCCTGACTGAATGGTGGCGCCGGACCCACTCGAACACCCATTCCGGAATCATGCGAACACCTAATCCGGAGTTACTCGAACACTGATTCCGGCGTAGACTCGAACACTTTTAGGGTCTTCACTGGAACGTGAGCAGTAATCTCCGCTGACGAACAGCATACCGAAGCTGGATAATTTCCAAAAAGATACGCCATTGTTTTTGTTTGAAAGAATTACAAGGAGGAACAATGGCTACGAGGTTATCCATGCGAAAGACAAAAGAGATTTTACGGCTTCACTGGGGACTGGGTCTGGGCAAGCGGCAGATATCACGCGCCTGCAACGTATCCCCGAGCACGGTAGTTGACTACATTCGTCGGGCGGAAAAGGCCGGATTGAGCTGGCCCTTGCCCGATGAGATTGATGATACAACAATCGAAGCGCTTCTATTCCCCCCTGAGCCCCTGAAACACCTGCCCCATCGTTGCATGCCGCCTATGGGAGATATCAACAGGGAACTCCGCAAAAAAGGTGTTACCCTGCAGTTGCTGTGGATGGAGTACAAGGAGAAGCATCCGGAGGGTTATCAGCATAGTCAGTTCTGCGAATTATACCGCCGCTGGGCAAAGACTCTGGATTTGAGCCTGAGACAGGAATATCGGGCCGGAGAGAAGATGTTCATAGACTTTGCGGGTAAGGGTATACCAATCGTAGATCCTGCCACAGGAGAGATTACAGAAGCAGAGGTATTTGTTGCAGTGCTTGGGGCAAGTAATTACACCTATGCCGAGGCGGTAGCGTCACAGGATCTGCCGTCTTGGATCAGCGCCCATGTACGGGCCTTCGAATACTTTGGCGGTGTTACAGAAATCCTAACCCCTGACAATTTACGCAGCGGGGTAACCAAAGCATGCCGGTATGAGCCTGATCTAAATCCAACCTATCGGGAGATGGCAGAATTTTACGGCACCGTGGTAATCCCGGCACGTGCAAGAAAACCACGAGACAAGGCAAAGGTCGAAGCCGGTGTTCTTTTAGTAACCCGCTGGATAACAGCGGCGCTGAGGAATCATACCTTCTTCAGCCTTGCAGAAGCAAACGAAAGAATCCGGGAACTTCTTGAACGTCTCAACACCCGCAGGTTCAAAAAGCTCAATACGAGCAGGAAAGAACTCTTTGAGACGATCGAGAAGCCCTCGCTTAAACCGTTGCCGCTTACACGATATCAATACGCCGAATGGAAGAAGGCCACGGTTAACATCGACTATCACATCGAGGTGGACAGCCACTTCTACAGCGTCCCTTACCAGTTAGTAGGAAAGCATGTCGAAGTAAGGCTGACTTCAACTACGTTAGAAGTGCTCTACCATAGCAAACGCATTGTCACCCATCAAAGGAGTTATCAGAAAGGGAAGTTCACGGCGCTTAATGAACACCGACCGAAATCTCACCAGCGATATCTTGAGTGGACGCCGTCGAGGATCATAAGCTGGGCAGAGAAGACCGGACCATGCACAGCGAGACTGGTTGAAACAATCATGTCCGCAAAGCAGCACCCGGAGCAGGGGTTCAGATCCTGCATGGGAATCCTGAGCCTCGGGAAAAAATACTCTGCAGAACGGCTTGAGGCAGCATCAAAGAGGGCACTTGCCATTAAGGCATGTTCATACAAGAGCGTGAAGTCGATCCTCCAGAACAATCTCGATAAGATCGCGCTTCCCGAAGAAAAGGAGGTGACTGTAGTCATAGAGCATGACAATATCCGCGGTGAGCAGTACTTCAAGTAAAAATGTCTTTGTCATTTGCCCCAGAATCGCCGAAAGGGAATAGACAAGGGGTAAGGCATACCCCTAAAACAATCAAGGGAGGACTTAGAATGATTCATCAGACAGCAGAAAAACTTTATCAGATGCGGCTTGATACAATGGCAGCCGCCTTCAATGAACAATTGGAGCAGCCTTCAACGGGCAGCCTTAGCTTCGAGGACCGCTTCGCCATGATCGTGGACCGTGAGTGGATATCCAGAGAGAATCGGAAGCTTACCAAGAGATTAAAGGCAGCCCGCCTGAGGCTGAAAGCAACGGTAGAGGACATAGACTACCGTCATCCACGTGGACTTGATAAATCGGTTATGAGGTCGCTCATCACCAGCCAATGGATTAAGAGCCATCAGAATGTAATCATCACGGGGCCCACAGGCATCGGGAAATCTTACCTCTCAGAGGCTCTTGCAGATAAGGCGTGCCGTGATGGATTTACCGCGCTCCGTTATCGGGCAACACGGCTTATGAGAGAAATGGAGATCGCCAGGGGCGACGGAAGTTATATCAAACTTCTTAACCGGATGGCAAAGATCGATCTCCTCGTTCTCGACGACTGGGTGATGGATCCTCTTACTGATACTGAACGGAGGGACTTCCTTGAAATTATGGAAGACCGCCACGGTCTCAAATCCACCGTGATAACAAGCCAGTATCCGGTGACAAAGTGGCACGAACGCATCGGCGAGCCAACAACTGCAGACGCCATCCTCGACAGGATCGTACATAATGCACACAGGATACCCTTGAAGGGAGAATCGATGAGAAAGACAAGGTCAAACTTGACTCCATCCGAACACTAAACGTATGATTTAAACGTCCAGCTTCGCTATACGAAATAAGGTGTTCGAATGGACTGGATCAAATGTTCGAATGTGCCGGAATCCGCAACTGAAAAAGAAAAACGGTTAATCCCGCGTCGCCTGGAGCAAATTGTTGTGGCCTCATTCATTGTTTGCTTTTTATCTTTTCTGGGCACGGCATGACTAGATTTCCGTAATTTGCATTTTGTGAGTAAATCCATTTTGAGGACTCGATATCCAAAATTAGATCTGTCGATACTATTCTTCCCCACCACACTTGCACGAAGAGTAATTTTTCGTTGAGCCACTTGGCTTGAACTCCGCCATTCCCGTGATCACGAAATGTGATCTTGAGTCGTACTGGGTTAGCCTGATTTCCTAGTACGTAAATATATGAATTCCATGGGCCTTCATTCATAAAGTTGGGAGAGAGTAGAGCAAAATGCTTTGTTCCTTGAGATGATAACTCTTTTGATCCATTGGCAACCTGTGCCGGCAATTTTGTTTTCGCCTCAAGTTCCTCAATATTGATCCTACTCAGTGCATAATCATCCGGTTTTCCATAATGTACCTCATCATAATCACGGCATTCAATATCCGTTGCGCCCACGGAAGAGCACAAGGTATGCATTACGAAGCTGACGATTAGAATGAGAATTTGAATTATTTTTTTCATGTCATTATGTCGTTATTATTATTGCCACAACGCCAATCATCAGCCGACCCGGCCACGGACGCTAAACTGAAAACGAAAAGCGGCTATTCCGGGTCGGCTGGATGAAGTTGTTGTGCAACATTTTCATTATGTCTTTGATGTTCTATTGCCGTTTATTCGTTTTTTCAATCCGTTCATGCCTCTTTTCTCTTGAGCTGTTATCATCTTTTATGCCGTCTTCTTGTTGTTCAATTGTTATGTGCTTTTATTGTCTGAGAGCCTAATAATTTGTAATACCGATAGAATGTTTATTGTTAAAAATAAACTGTCAAAAAAAAGATTTATTGTTCCTTCAAGCTTGGATAACGCCAACAGATATATCAATGCGTATACCATTGCACCGCCGGCAATTAAACCCAATGTCTTGCCGAGGCGACGTTGTTTAAATAATAAATATGAGGTCAAAAAATAAATTGGTATAAAAAACATGTCTGGATACATAAGTGTATTGTAGGCTTCTTCTGGAAATGCTTTGGGCCGATTCCAAGTGCCATTTATTACAGCATATACAGCGTATGCCTGAAATATACCCCAAGCAAAAAACCAACTTATTGCTATCCACGGTTTTTGTTTATTTGTGTTCATATTTGTTTTGCACAACGAGTCT
>CAVZMO010000027.1:0-26837 GCA_963776195.1 Thermodesulfovibrionales bacterium | reverse complement strand
CGTCAACGACGGGTTTGTCTTTCTGGGACACCGCATTATTAGGAAACGAGGACCACGTGGCACCATGCGACCGGTGACTACGATACCAAAGGAGAAATCCAAAGGCTTCATCCACAGGCTGGTGAAAGAACTGAGTGGCAATTACAGTGTAAATAAAATTGATCTGGTAGAGAGCATCAACAGGAAAGTTGTAGGTTGGGCTCACTTCTACCAATTTGCCGACTATACCGCAACCACGTACAACACTCTGGATAGAATCATCTTCTGGAAACTGGGATACTGGTTGGCCAGAAAGTACAAGACCCCACTGAAACATTTGTTTCGTCAATGGTGCAGATCAGTGCCTGGCAAGGCCAAGACGTGGATTCTTTATGGCCGAAATGGTATGGGTAGGCAATGCGGTGTATCGCTTGAGAGATTAGTGTCTAGCCGCAAGTGTCAATTTCTATGGTGTAATCCATCGAAGAATCCTTACATGTTCAACGCCGATGAGAAGCGGAATGTGTATGAATCTTTTTACGCTGACGTGACCTTTGCTCTGAGCAACGCTTAAATGGAGAGCTGTATGCGCTGAAAGGTGCATGTACAGTTCGGAGAGGAGAGGCGGGGAAATAGTTCAACTACGCCCCGTCTCTTTACTCTACTTCCAATGGCCAAGGGGTTCTGCTACCTCGTGGCGATCATGGACTGGGCAAGCCGCCGGGTGCTGGCGTGGCGGCTATCAAACACGTTGGACGTCTCCTTCTGCACCGAGGCGCTTGAAGAAGCGATCAGGAAGTATGGAACACCGGAGATATTCAACACCGACCAGGGCAGTCAGTTCACCTCGGACGCCTTTACTGACATTCTCATCAGCAACGGCATCAGTATCAGCATGGATGGCAAAGGACGCTGGGTGGACAACGTCTACGTAGAAAGACTCTGGAGGAGCGTGAAGTACGAAGATATACATCTGAAGGCCTATGGCTCTATTACAGAGGCCAGGCGCGGGCTTGCAGATTATTTCGAGTTCTACAACAATCGGCGTCGGCATCAAGGGCTTGACGACAGGACCCCGGATGAGGTTTACTGGACTACACTACCTCAGATGCAGGTAGCGGCATGAGGCAGAGCAGCTTACCACTTAAAGATCGCTTCAGGCTGTCCAAACAAACCCGGCCACCTCTCAAAAGGATGTCTCGGATGCCACACGACAGACGGCGCCCCGAAGATAGGGCCAACCTTCAAAGCGCTATTCGGGAGTAAAGTAACGGTGTTAACGAGCGATAAAGAAAGAGAAATTAGCGCTGATAAAGAATATCTGGAAAGATCAATCCTTGAGCCCGGCGCTGATATTGTCAAAGGCTATCAGAATATCATGCCGAACATCCCGGTTAACAAAAAGGAATTGGAAGAGATCATTGGGTATCTGAAAAGTCTGAAATGAGGGACATAAGGGAAAACATAAGGGCGTATCTTGAACTCTGTAAGCCGAAGATCTCGCTCTTTGCAGTATTATCTTCAGCCTCAGGTTTTTTTGCGGCCTCCGCGGAATTTAAGACAGAGGTACTCTTCCTGATATCGGGAGTTTTCATGCTTGCCTGTGGTTCTTCGGCTCTCAACCAATATCAAGAGAGAAACATTGATGCCTTTATGGAGAGGACGAGGAATAGACCTGTCCCTTCAAAAAAAATCAGGCCTCTTCGCGCACTCTTTTTTTCCATGGCACTCATTTCTTCCGGCCTGTTCGTGCTCTCCATAACAGGTTCTTTATCTGCTCTACTGCTGGGTCTATCGGCAACGCTATGGTATAACGGGTTTTATACCTATCTCAAGAGGAAAACCGCCTTTGCCGTCGTTCCCGGTGCGCTTGTGGGAGCAATACCACCTGCTATCGGATGGGTTTTGGGCGGCGGTCTATTAAAAGATCCAAGGCTCTCGGCCCTTTGTTTTTTCTTTTTTATGTGGCAGGTCCCGCATTTCTGGATACTTCTCTTGCACCATGGAAAGGAATATGAAAAAGCAGGGCTTCCGTCTTTATCAGGAATCTTTTCCAGGACACAATTAGTGAGAATTATCACTCAATGGGTTTTTGCGACGGCCGTGAGCTGCCTATTCATATCTCTCTATGGTTTGGTCCGCTCATCGCTGATGACTTTCTTCCTTTTTGCGGCCTCATTGTGGTTTTTCCGGCAGGGAATAAAACTCATGGGAATGAATGAAGTGGGGGAACGAACCGGCAGCGCTCTTTTTAGAAGAATCAATTATTATATGTTATCAATTATTGTACTTGTAGCTTTTGACCATATGACTTATGTATAGGACGGTTCGAACATGGTTTAAATGCTTTTATAATAAAGTGAATTGATTGGTGCAGCGAAAATTATGAACAGAAAACAGGAGATGGATGATGAAAAAGGCTTTAGTCGTTTCGATCTTGGCGGGTTCCCTCGTTTCGTTCGGGGTCGCGTGCTATGCGGAAAAAGATGCAAAGAAAGGGGCAGGGGAGGAGCTGTTTAAGAAAAATTGTTCGGTCTGCCATCCGGATGGAGGAAATATTGTTAACCCCAAGTTTACCCTTCACAAGAAAGACCTTGAGGCGCATAACATCAAGAAACCTGCCGACATAGTGAACAAAATGAGAAATCCCGGACCGGGCATGCCCACGTTTGACAAAAAGACCATCCCGGATAACGATGCGAAAGAAATAGCAGAGTATATATTGAAGACCTTCAAATGAGAGATTAGTGCGAATCGAGGCTTTATAGGAGAGGGTCTCTTCGGTTGTATAACGAATCCGAAAACCAGATCCTTCTCAACGGACGATTTGTGTCTTCGTACCGAATATTCTGCATATCTCTTTCGCTAACTCTTTCTCTACGATAAGGGCCCCATCATGGTGTAAATCTAAAATGACATCTATCTTATCGATCAATGTCCCCATATTCTTCATGCATCCCACGATCTGAATAATCTGAATATTTCCCATATCCAGGAGCTTGGCGATCTCTTCCAGTTGCGCGGCGCTTCTTCCGTAGATTTCATCGATGATAAGTATGATCCTCTGTTTGATCTTGAACAGCCTTTGTATGTCCTCTACCACGATCAGATCTTTTTTGAGCGACAAGATGTAGTTCAGATATTTTTCGTAACTTCCCGGTCTCTTTTTTCCTTCGAAATCGACCGGATTGCCGATATAGTAGACATGAGGATTGTCCTTAATAGCCGGGATGGTGTTCGTTATCTTACCGACTCCTTTAACGCCGCGTATGAGAATATTTTTATAGCAGTCGAGGACCTTTCTGATATTGTCCGGATTGTCTTTCGTAAAAACAATTTTTTTGCAACTCTCTGTTTCGTCTTTTTTCATCGTCCTTAATCCCTCTTCTTTTTTCATGAATTATTCACTTCCCGCTATAGCGCCCCTTTATCTCGCTGATATACCGTGACGGCAGCATTTGGGACGTTCTCCCGAATTTCATTCTGTAATCGGCAGATGAAAGGTAAAGTCCCTCCTTTGCCCTGGTACATGCCACATAAAATAGCCGCCTTTCTTCTTCCAGTGCGCCGCCGCTCATGAGAGACCTCTCGGAGGGGAAGATTCCCTCTTCCAGGGCCGGCAGGAAGACAACGGGCCACTCAAGTCCCTTTGCAGCGTGTATGGTCATTATCTTGACGCTTTCTTCCTGGCTGATCCTGTCCTGGTCAGAGGCGAGAAGACTGTCTTCCATGAACTCAGAAAAGGGTCTCCCCTCTGTCTCTACGGACAGCAGCACGTTACAGAGTTCCGAGACGTTTTCTATGCGGTCTTCATAGTCTTCCTTGTATTCCCATTTCAGGTATTCGAGGTAGTTCAGTTCCTGGATTATGTTCATCAGGGCAGTGTAAGGTTTTTCTTCTACCGTATCCCCGTGTTTCGAGAACGTATCCAGGAGCGAATCCGCATTGTCCCTTTGTCTCCGGGAAAGCTTAGCGTCTCTTAAAGCCTGCATCCAGTCGGTTTTGCAGTTCTCCGTAATCACTGCGACAGCCTTCTTCCCGATCCCCCGCGCCGGCCTGTTGACGACCCGATCGAAGGCGACCCTGTCCCGGGGGTTGGCCATAAGCCTTAGGTAGCAGAGGAGGTCCTTCACTTCCGCCCTTTCATAAAACGCGAGCCCCCTGACAATCTCATAAGGGATACCGTGCTGCATAAAGCTGCTTTCCAGCCCCCGTGAAAGGAAGGTCAATCGTATGAGGACCGCTATATCCGAATAAGAATATGTTGAGGCGAGGTCCCTGATCTTTTCGGCGATATGCCTGCTCTCCGAGTCATGGCCCACTGCCTTACGGTATTCCACTTCTCCCTCTTCTTCCTTGTCGGTGTAGAGCGTGAGGACTTTGTCCGTCCACATACCTTCTACCTTGCCTATGATAGTGTTGGCGATATCGAGGATCTTCCTGGTAGACCGGTAATTTTTTTCAAGTCTCATCTCCGTAGCATTGAAATCCCGTCCAAATTTCAGGATGTTTTCGGGGACGGCCCCGCGCCAGGTGTAGATAGTTTGGAAGGGGTCGCCAACCACGAAAATGTTGTTGCTGTTCCTGGCCGAAAGGAGTTGTATGAGGGAATACTGTATCTCGTTGGTGTCCTGGAACTCATCCACCATCAGGAAATCATAGCGGTCATGCCACTTCCTAAGGACCTCGGGCCTCTCTACGAAGAGGTAGGTAGTGTAGTAAATCAGATCGTCGTAGTCCAGTGCGTTTGACTGTTCCAGGTCCCTTTGATAAGCTTCCGCCACCTCGGCGTACTGGTCATGGGGGAAGGGCAGAGAGGCGATGTATTCCACTATGTTCCCCCTGTAAGCCTGCTTCGCCTTCGATATAGTCCTCTGTGCATCTTCAGCTTCCCTGGGATCAAGATTGAACCGCTTCAGTATGTCCTTCAGCGTCTTTTTGCTGTCCGTCTGGTCGTAGATGATGAACTTCTTGTCGAAGTTCCTCCCCAGGGCGGTTATGTCTTCCCTGAGTACCCTGACACAGAATGAGTGGAACGTACTGACCGACCGGGGCTTGATGGCGAGCATCCTTTCGACGCGGTCGGCCATTTCCTGGGCGGCTTTCTTTGTGAACGTGATGGCGAGTATCCGGTGCGGCTTAAAGTGCTTCTCACCGATGAGGTAGCTTATTTTGTGCGTGAGGACCCTGGTCTTGCCGCTGCCGGCGCCGGCCAGGAGCAAAAGGGGTGAGCCGAAGTGCTCGACTGCAGCTTTCTGTTCTTGATTCAGCCCTTTCAGCATTTTTTCCGTGGAATTCCTTGATATTGCCGAGCATCAAATTTACCGTCCGACAGCCTTGTCAACTTTGCAGAAATTTTCTCCCTTTCAGAGGATGTCGAACATCTCGATCTTTTATTCTAAACAGGGCATACAAAATCCACAAGTCTGCTAAGTGGTGAAGATAAACTCAAAAAATACCATAGTAATTTTCTCTTGCATCTTCTTGCTATTTTAAAGCTGCGAAAACATGGTATACTATATAAGCGCCGAAGTTGGAGAAGCTTGAAAGCTTTAAAGACTTGGTGACTTTATTTTATCAAGTGGGGTCAGGTTATGGGTAAGCGGCTGTATGTTGGAAATATCTCTTTCAATGCGACAGAGGAATCTCTCCGAGATCTCTTCTCAAGTATTGGAGAGGTTGAATCGGTGAAAATCATAACTGATACGGACACAGGGCGTTTTAAGGGTTTTGGCTTTGTTGAGATGTCATCCGAAGAGGACGCTAAGAAAGCTATAGAACAATTAAACGGCACAAAATTTATGGAACGGGCCTTGATTGTTAATGAGGCAAGACCCCAACAGCCAAGGGAAGGGCGGGGTTTCGGCGGAGGCAGGGGCGGTTTTGGACAGGGCAGGTCATCAGGTTATGGAAGAGAGAGGAGATAAACCATTATAGAGATAAGAGTCGTCGGCAATGATATAGAAAAGGCCATTAAAACCCTAAAACGCAAAGTTCAGATTGACGGTCTTCTCAAAGAAATCAAGACGAGAAGTTCCTATGAAAAGCCTTCAGTAAAAGAAAAACGAAAACGCGCAGAGGCACGCAAGAAAAGAGCGAAGGCCCAGAAGTACGGAAGGTCTTGATAAGATTCCAAGAGGGTATATTAGTAATCTTTTTCCATTAATATGTTACACTGCCGTGGATATTGCCGCGTTCAGGGTCTGTTGCCCGGGCTATCCTGGGCTCCTACCTGTAAAAAATACCGAAAAAAAAGGAGAAACGAACTATAACTAATCAAAGACGAGTGTTGCCCGGTAGGGTGGTCGACCATACGCGCGTGAACAACCAAATCCGGCTTATTAAAGCCAAACAGATACGGGTCGTTGCCGATGAGGGGCAGATCGGCATCATGGATATTGAAGCGGCATTGAAGTTGGCAGGGGAACGAGATCTGGATCTCGTGGAAGTCAGCCCCGATGCTGATCCGCCGGTCTGTAAGATCATGGACTACCAAAAGTTCAAGTTCGACAGCGGCAAGCAACTTCAGAAGTCAAGAAAAAAACAGGCGACGCAAAACCTCAAAGAGATCAGGATGCGCCCGTTGATCGATACCCATGATTACGAGTTCAAGAAACGTAATGCACGGAAGTTTATCGAACATGGGGACAAGGTTAAAGTGACAATCCGTTTTAAGGGGCGGGAATTGAATCGCCAGGAACTGGGGGCGAAGGTTCTGAAGAGGTTGCTATCGGAACTGGAGGATATCGCAAAAGTGGAAATACAACCGAAGATGGAAGGCCGCCAGATGGTGATGATTCTGATGGCCCTGTAAGTTTTTGGTATTTCCCGGCTCGAAGTTTATTGAAAGTGATGTTGTATTGTTGGACCGCCGTGGAAAGCAAGCTTATACGAGAAAAAAATAATTTTCTGCCCACATAATGAAAACTGATGGTAACGAAGATATGAAAGAACGAAGAGACCGCAAGAGACTCCCTTTCAGAGAACACATCCTGATAGACGATATAATTAAATGTGAGAGTATTGATATCAGTGAAACCGGTCTTTATGTTTGTGCAGTCCAACATTTTGAAGAAAATAGTGTTATTGATATAACTATTCCTCTGAAAGAAGAAAAGCTGAAGGTCAAAGGACAAGTCCTGTATTGTCAATTAGGGATAGGAATGGGCATTAATTTTATTGACTTGAACAATGAGCAGAGAACAAAAATTGAACAATTCATAAAAGGTGTGACAGAAAAGCCCACTGAACCTGAGGGTATAAGAAAGATTGTTCTTTTGGTTGAAGACGACGATATGTCGAGACAAGAGCAGAAGAGCAAGCTTGTTACGGAAGGATTCTCTGTTATTGAAGCGAGGGATGGAATAGAAGCCATAAAATTTCTTGCGGGACAGACACCTGATCTCATAGTACTTGATCTCTATATGGAAAAAATGGATGGATTTAAAGTGCTGTCAATCTTAAAATTACATCCTATTTGGAAAGAAGTTCCGGTAGTAGTTTATTCTGTGCGCGGGACACAAGATGTTATGCAAAAGGTGATAGATGCCGGTGCAGATGAGTTTCTTAGTAAAATGGTAATATCTCCATCTCAATTGGCTGAAACCGTAAAGGCGATTCTGCTGCGAAGGTAACGGAAAACAGTTGTGCTCTATTTTAACCAAGAATCTTTACTTCTCAAACCTTCCCATAAGTGAGAACTTGCGGATGTTCTTCATGACAATATTCATTTCTCGAAAGTTAAGCCCACTTTATAATGTCCTTCACGAATCTCTTCAATCCATTCTACCCGTGCGGATTGAGAGGCGAGATCAATACCGGCCTTTATGAAGATCTCCTGCCCTATGTTAAGGCAGGTGGATGTTACAAGAAGACACAGTCCCGAAGCGCTCATATTGATGACAACGCCTTCAAAGATTTCCTTATCAGAAAGATCTACGGTAAATTCTATTTTTGTGTCGTCATAAAACTCGTGACGAAAATCTTTTCTTCTCTCAAATGAAAAAGACACTGTCAGAACTCCTTTCATGAAGAAGCACTATAGTCATTCTACCAAATTGAGGGAAATCTAAAAAGCCGGGGGGATTGCCCCGGGGACTTGCATGGATTACTCCATATATCTTATAGTTGATGATTGATAAACGGTATATGCTTAACAAAAAATGAGTTTCATGCGAAAGTTCGAATATTGGTTCCCGGTGCTTCTCTGGATGAGTTTTATATTCTGGATGTCAACGGGAACATTCTCCGCACAAAACACATCCTTGATCATTGAGCCTTTACTCCGTTTTTTAGTACCTTCTATCTCACCGGAAACGATGCGTATGGTGCACGGGGCAATTCGGAAATTGGGACATGGGATTGAGTATTTCATCTTAGGTATTCTTTTGTTTCGCGCTTTTCGTAATGGCTCAACAGAAATGCGGGTCTGGCGATGGGCTTTTCCCTCCCTTTTAGTTGTGGTGCTTTATGCTGCAAGTGACGAGTTTCATCAATCCTTTGTATCCACAAGGACTGCATCGCTGTTTGACGTCGGTATCGACACAGTGGGAGGAATTCTTGCTCAAGGTGTGAGCGCTTTGTGGCATCGCGTCCGTCAGCGATAAATATCGTCGAATTCTCATTTACCGAAGATATCAGACTGTAATCGTAGCCCCTTCTGTCTAACCTGGATCGTAACGTATGTTTTGAGTCTATCACGAAAAAAGGTGATGCACAAATTAGCCGGTGAGCTGATCGTTATGGTCACGGGCCGCACCGATGGCACAATAGGGCAACACTGCTTCTTGTGACAAACCCTTCTTGGGGTCCCCGTGAAGCCGGGTTGCTGAAAGGCTGCTTTAGAAAGTCTTGAGCCGTGTGGCGGGAAAGTGACAAACACGGTTCTTATGGGGCTGGGGTTCAGCAATGAACCTTGGCTGCCAGACTGAAATGGAAGTCCCCTGTTTTACTCTTCATGAGTATGAACTTGACAAATTCATTATTTTTTGATATAAGAAGATCAACCGTCCGTTAAGAGGCACAAGATGCAAACGGAAAAAAGAAAGTATTCAAGATTATTTTTTGATATAAGAAGATCAACCGTCCGTTAAGAGGCACAAGATGCAAACGGAAAAAAGAAAGTATTCAAGGTGCGATTTCTCCCAAATAATTCTGTATTCCCTCCCTCCTCATATTGATGATGAAGTTACAACGGGCTTGCTTCAAGATTTTAGTTATTCTGGATTGTGTATAAGAACGCATCATCCTCTTCAAGAGGGTCAAGAGATACTGGTAAAGAGTAGTCTAATGAGCAATTCAATAACTGCTGTAGTTCGCTGGTGTAGCCATATGGGTAATACTACGTATAAAGTGGGATTAGTGTTTTAAGAATAAAAAAATGAATTGCAGGTGGGTGCACATCTTTATTTCAGCCGTATCAGAGTCAGGCCGTATCTAAAATCTTTAATGTCCTGATTCTCTTTGGATGTTTGAGTTTTCTTATTGCATTAGCTTCTATTTGCCGTACCCTTTCGCGCGTAATAGAGAGATGTCTTCCTACCTCATCGAGGGTATGGTTTCTATCACTTCCGATACCAAACCTCATTCTTATGACTATCTCCTCTCGGGGAGAGAGGGTATGAAGGACCTTTACTATCTGTTCGGAGATCATATTTTTCTCTGCATTCGAATACGGAGAGAGACCGGTATTGTCGCCAATAAAATCTCCAAGCGTTGAATCATCGTCCCCTATCGGGGTTTGAAGGGTTATCGGATCCTGGATTGCCCCTAAAATGTCTTCCACTTTCTTTACGGGGAGTCCTAATCTTTTAGCAATTTCTTCTGTGCCCGGTTCCCTGCCAAGGTGTGACATCAGTTCCTTGGCAATTCTGGCAACTTTATTATACAGTTCGATCATATGGACGGGGAGTCTGATCGTTTTTACCTGATCCACGAGCGCCCTCGTAATCGCCTGTCTTATCCACCATGTCGCATAGGTACTGAATTTGAACCCTCTCGTGTAATCAAACTTATCTATAGCTTTCATCAGGCCGATATTGCCTTCCTGAATGAGGTCAAGCAGAGAAAGGCCTTTTCCGGTATAGTGTTTAGCGATATACACGACGAGTCTCAGGTTGTGGATTATTAATTCATGCTTTGTTTTTGTAAGAAGCTCAATTGCTTTTGTGATTATTGCATAGTCTTCTTTCAATATATCAATTGTCATTCCCGTCTCTAATTCAACATACGTATATTCATCCTGATTCTCCGTGTTCATCGTGATAGTATCGAGCATTTCCAGGGTCTTGCTTAAAGCTTCATCTTGCTTTTCTTCGTCTGCGGTATTCAAGTCCTCTTGTTCGCTGCAATCCAGGGTTGCTTCGACTTTTCTATAGAGGGGCATTGACATGATGGTTGCTTTTAGGATTTCTTTTATCTCTTTCAATTTTTTTGCAAGCTTTATTTCCTCGTCTCTGGTAAGTATTGTAATATCCCCCATCGAGTGGAAATATGCCTGAATGAGGTCTTCTGATTTTTCGTCTTCTTCCTCCTCTTCTTTTCCCGACAGCATTTCCTCTTCAAAGGCGGGTTTCCGAACGTCCATAACGTTGAGTCCGATATCCCGTGGAAGGTCCGAAGGGTCTTCTAATTCATCGTTGTCAAGAGAGCCTCGAAGGAATGCGTCATCAATTTCACCATAGGTGAGTATCTCGCGCTTCCTGCCCGAAGCCATGAGCTCATCAAAAGTATCCGGTTCCCTCATTGTATTACCTCTGCCGGCCTGCCTCTCGGAGATGCCATAGACAAAGACAACGTCATAAAATTCCCTTGTCGGACATGCTATTCACAACCTCTATAACCTTTTCGAATTCTCTCGACTTATCGAAAAAATAATCCGCGCCGGCATCCAGGCACTTGTTTCGATACTGGGAGTGCGGGTAGTTTGTCAGCATTATGACTACCGGCATCCGGTTTCTTTTCTCTATCGTTTTCAGTACATCCATACCACTCCCGCCGGGCATTCTGATGTCAAGAATTACCACATCAGGATTGAGCTCATGGATGCTGCTTATTGCGTCCTGAACATTTTCCGCCTGCCCGATCATGTCAATTCTTTCCACATCGGAAAGCATAGCTATAATCCTTTTTCGAATTTCAATCGAGTCATCGGCAATAAAAACCTTCATGCCATTTCAACTTCCTGCATCGCGATATGATCAAGAGAATTCAATTACTATTACTATTTTCTTAATTTCTTTGTAATATAGACACGGACTTTGCATTGACAAAAGAATATCCCGCCGTAATGGATAGAGAATTTACATTGCAATGGGTCGTCTATCAGACAGGCAACAAACGACTCCAACCCAATATCTCTCGCTTTGCAGAGATCCTTCAACCCGGATGTATAACACGAGAACTCTTTTGGGCATTGCAATCCGGTGATCATTTCCTCTATATGTTCTTGAATGGCTCTTTCCATATTGTCCTTCTTTTTAGAGGTCCTACGGCTTGTTATCAAATGGTTTACCCGTTAAATACTGACTATTGATTTCCCCTGGTTATCCTTTTTGTGTAATCCATGATTTACTTTATCAAAATGGATATGGTAAAGATATCAGCGCTTGGCTCTTTTTTCTGTCGGATTTCCGTCTCTATTTTTGTAGGTATTAGTCCTACATCCGGCAGGTATGCAAAAAAGGAAACGACTGAAAGTTCTGAAGGATTAATAAATGAAGCTGGATTGAATCAGTGCGGTCTTCTACTCATATCTCAGAGCATCTATCGGATCAAGGAGCGACGCCTTGTAGGCAGGATAAAATCCGAAAAATATTCCTACCATCCCGGAAAAACCGAAAGCCAGCAGAATTGAAAGCGGCGATATGACAGTGGACCAGCCCGCAAATACCGATATCAACTCTGAACCTGATATGCCGAGGATAATCCCGGCCACTCCTCCGATCAGGGATAGGGTGAGCGCCTCGATTATGAACTGCAGTCTTATGTCCCATGTTTTTGCACCTATGGCCATCCTTATCCCTATCTCTCTTGTCCTCTCCGTAACCGATACGAGCATAATGTTCATGATGCCGATTCCTCCGACGAGGAGCGAAACCGACGCAATGGCGCCGAGTAATAAAGTCATTACCTTTGTTGACTGTTCCGCTGTCTGCATTATCTGGGTGAGATTTCTCACGGTAAAATCATTCTCCTGTTTCGGGCCGATATGGTGCCGCTGCCTAAGTAACTCGTTTACCTGTTTTTCGGCAGGCGCCAAGTCTTCTGTGCTCTTAGCCTTTACCATAATTATCCTGACCATTCCAGGGAAAGATGTTCCAAAAAGTTTCTTTTGCGCTGTCGTAACGGGGACATAAATGGTATCGTCCTGGTCTTGGCCCTGTGGAGATTGTCCTTTGCGCGCAAGGACACCTATAACGATGAACGGAACATTTTTGATCCTGATAGATTGACCTACGGGCTCCATATCTCCGAAGAGATTATCAACAACGCTCTGCCCTAATAAACACACCTTTGTAGCACTCTTGACATCCTGATCGGTAAAGGGCCTCCCTGAAGCGAGCGGCCACTCCCTGACAGTCAGCATACTCGGAGTAGTCCCCACAACCCCGGTCGACCAGTTTTGGTGTCCATACACGACCTGTGCGACTCCGTTGAGGACAGGCGCAACATCCGAAACAGCGGGGCATTCTCTCTGCATAGCCTCCGCATCCCCCGTGGTCAATGTAGGTTGGGTTCCCGCGCCCATTCTGACGCCTCCCGCTGTTGTTGCTCCGGGAAGAATTATAAGGAGATTGCTTCCCATGCTCGAAATCTGCTCGGCGATTTTCTTGCTTGCTCCCGTACCTACGGCGAGCATGGCGATAACTGCGCCGACACCGATAATAATCCCTAACATGGTAAGGGCTGAACGCATCTTGTTCACTCTTAAGGCCCTGAATGATATTCTAAATGTCGAAGGTATGTTAATCATGATCTTCCCACTTGTTCATCATTGATAATCAGTCCGTCCAGAAATTTTATTATCCGCTTGCTGTAGGCGGCGATATCATTCTCATGGGTTACAAGTATTATCGTAATGTTTGATTGAGTATTCAGTTTCACCAATATCTCCATTATCTCAGCGCTCGTCTTTGTGTCGAGATTGCCGGTCGGTTCATCCGCAAGTATTATGGGCGCATTGTTCACCAAAGCCCTTGCTATTGCAACCCTCTGCTGCTGTCCGCCTGAAAGCTGGTTGGGATGATGGTCTCCCCTTCCTTCCAGGCCTACATTTTTAAGGGCTTCCAATGCCAGCTCCCTTCTCTCCTTTGCAGGGATACCGTCATAAAGCATCGGAAGTTCAACATTTTCGAGGGCGGATGTCCTCGGAAGCAGGTTGAATCCCTGAAAGACAAAACCTATTTTCTTGTTCCTTATGGCCGCCAGTTCATCCCTGTTGAGATCACCGATATCAATATTTTCTAAAAGATACTTGCCGCCCGTCGGTTTATCAAGACATCCCAAAATATTCATAAAAGTAGATTTTCCGGAGCCGGAAGGACCCATTACTGCGACAAATTCACCCTCTTTTATTGTTAAAGACACACCGCTGAGTGCATGCAGATCGATATCACCGAGCCTGTAGACTTTCGTGATTTCTTGCGCCTCAATAATTGCCATGTTAGAACATCCTTGGACCTGAAGGAGTTGTTGCCGCCTTTGCCTTTGTGAGAGATTCGACGATCAGTTCCTGTCCCTCTTTGATCTTGCCTGATACAAGCTCAGTATAATTCCCGTCACTTATGCCTAACGAAACCGGCACGCGTTTTGGTTTCCCCTGTTCAAGTATCCAGACTCCGGACCCCTTTTGTTGCGCCGCTTTCTTAGTTCTTTTCAGCAGGCTTGAATCTCAGAGCGGCATTCGGTATTTTCAGAACGTCCTTTTTTATTGATATGATTATGGATACATTGGCGGTCATCCCCGGTTTAAGTTTAAATTCGGGATTACCGACCTGGATCACCACATCATAGGTCACGACATTCTGGACTGTTATCGGAGCATTCCTGACCTGCAATACCTTGCCCTTGAAGGTGATGTCCGAATAAGCATCCACGGTAAATTCAACATCCTGTCCGACTTTTACCTTCCCTATGTCCGCTTCAGCCACATTCGTATCGATCTGCATCTTTGTGAGATCCTGTGCAATGCTGAACAATGTCGGTGTCTGAAAGCTGGCGGCAACAGTCTGCCCGACGTCCACATTTCTTGAAACGACAATCCCGTCTACGGGAGAGATTATCTTCGTATAATAAAGGTTTGTCTCGGCAGAGCTTAAGGCTGCCTCGCTCTGGGCAACCTGGGACTTTGCCGCGCTTACCGAAGCCTTTGCGGTTTCATAGTTTGTTTCTGCCGTATCGAGATCACTCCTTGCGACAAGATTTTTTGAGAACAATTCCTTATTCCTGTCCATTGTCCTTTTTGCGTCAACCAGTGTTGCCTCGGCTTTCTCCAGATTTGCCTTAGCTGAAAAGAGATTTGCCCTTGCCTGATTCACCTGTGCCTCAAATAGGGCCGGGTCTATCCGGGCTATCAGCTGGCCTTTCTTTACAGGAGAATTGAAATCAACATAAATATTCTTTATTGTGCCGGAAACCTGGGTACCCACAAGGACAGTGGTCACAGGGTTTACCGTACCTGTAGCGGTGACCGCCATTTCTATATCGCCTCTGGCAACCTTATCAAATCTGAATTTCGGTTCATTTCCTTTGCCCCTGAACAAAAAAAATCCGGCTACGGCAATCACTATTAAGATGACGCCGCCGATTAGTATTTTCTTCATCTTTATCTTTCACCCATCGCTTTCTCAAGACTTGCCTGTGAGACCCTGTAATCATAGAGGGTCTGTATATAAGACAGCTTTGCGTTTGACAGTAATACTTCCGCATCGGTGACCTCGATGGGATTTCCAACGCCTGCAGCGTATCTTCCGTTTGCTATCTCAAAATTCTCCTGCTGCCTGCTTTACACCAAGTTCCGCCGTAGGGATACTCTCTTCCGCTTGCTTAAGATTAAGGTATGCCTGCTGTACGTCCGAGAATATGCTTTGCCTTAGTGACTCTTCATTTTCTTTGAGGATACCCAGATTTGCCTTTGCTTCCTCTACCTGGTATTTTGTCAGAAAGCCGCTGAATATAGGGAACGAAAGGGCCGCCCCCACATTCCAGCCATGGTCAAGAGAAGAAATTGTTTCTCCGGACCAATTGTAACCTGCATTTCCCGTTAAGACAGGATAGTAATCTGTCTTTGCGAGGTCAATGGATTTATCCGCAGCCTGCCTTCTTGCAATGGTTGATTTTAAATCGGGCCTGTTCTTATATGCTTTATCCAGTGCGTCTTCAAAAGTTATATTGTATTTCTGGAATGAAAGATTATCTTCGATGATATATTCAGGTGCCTCGGGGACGCCCATTGCATTGTTCAGGGCCACTACCGCCAATCTGAGGGCATTTTCAGCCTTTATCAGATTCAGCTTCGCGTTGCTTAGGTCCGCCTCTGCCTTTGTCACATCAAATTTCGGTTTTGTGCCGACCTCATAAAACCCCTTTGCCTGATCAAGGTGCTGCTGGAACTGTTTCACCGTATCCGCAGAAACATCTCTGTTCCGCTTCGCCTGCAATACTCCTAAGTATGCCTGCTTCACATTAAAGACCACCTGTTCGGCAACGTTTTCAAGGTCCGAACGTGAAGAATCGAGATTAAAATTCTGTATCTTCACCTGAGATCGGCGTCTTGCCGAAATCATAAATGTCCTGGCTGAGACTGAAGCCCGTGAAATATTGATCAAAGGAACCGGTTCCGCTGGACGGAACCCGTTCCGCCTGATGAAGTGGATGTACCAGTTGCAGATGAGAAGGAATTCGAAGATCTTGAGGACGAGATTCTGTTATAGCTTGATGTCCAGTTTATCTGGGGATAATAATTGGACTTTGCCTCGCCCACGCGGCTCGCATTTGCATTGACATTATTTGCCGCCGCAGCGATGCTCGGTTGCATCTTCACGGCTATCTCAATACATCTCTCCAGATTGAGGGACTCACCCTTTTTTATAATTTCCTCTGCATTCACGGTGAGAGGGAGTGCGAATATGAGTAGTGCCATAAAAAAAATAAATCTTTTCATTCTAACCTCCTATATGGCTCTTTATGATCTCAGATTCTTTCTTATCTTTACGTTTGCGAAGGGCGATAACCTTTTCCTGGAACTTGTCCATGTAGTAAAACACTACAGGGGTTATGTACAGCGTCAGGAGCTGGGAAACGATGAGGCCGCCGACAACGGCAAGACCCAGCGGACGACGCGACTCGGCGCCGGCGCCGAAGCCGATAGCGATGGGTAATGTCCCCATCAGTGCTGCCATAGTTGTCATCATGATCGGTCGGAAACGTATCACGGCGCCTTCATATATTGCTTCAATCGGTGCTTTTCCTTCCTTTCTCTGTGCCTCCAGGGCAAAGTCGATCATCATGATAGCGTTCTTCTTGACTATCCCCAGGAGCATGATGACACCCACAAAAGCATAGATATTAAGGTCCTTCTGGAAAAGCATGAGGGTTATGAGTGCCCCGAACCCGGCAGCGGGAAGTCCTGAAAGGATGGTCAGAGGATGGATAAAGCTCTCGTAGAGGATTCCCAGCACGATGTAAATAACCAGGAGGGCCATTATCAACAGCAGCCAAAGCCCTTTCATCGAAGACTGAAACGCCTGGGCTGTCCCCTGGAAGCTGGTGCTGACGGTCTGTGGCAAAGTTGTACGGGCAAGTTTTTCCACGATCTTCACGGCATCCCCCAGTGATATCCCGGGCTTAAGGTTAAAAGAGATAGTAGCCGCAGGGAGCTGGCCCAGATGATTTACGGTCAGGGGGCCGACGTTCCGTGTCAGATTCGCCAAAGTATTTAACGGAACCAGTTGGCCGGTGTTCGAGTGGATATAGAGCATCGACAGGGCCGAAGGATCCGTCTGGTACTTAGGGTCAAGTTCAAGAATGACCTGGTACTGGTTATTTGGCGCATAAATAGTCGAAACCTGACGGGAACCGTACGCGTAATAAAGGGCGTCCTCCACCTGTTGTGCCGTTATCCCAAGGGCAGACGCCTTATCGCGGTTGATCTCGACGTTGACCTGGGGATTCTTTATCTGAAGGTCACTGGTCACATCCTGCAGTTGGGGCAGTGCCCGCATCTTATTTTCCAATTCCATGGCCGCGCGATAAAGTTCTCCTGTTTCGGGGCTCTGCAGGGTGAACTGGTACTGGCTCTTGGTCAACTGACCGCCGATGCGAATGGAGGGCAGATTCTGCATGAACATCTGGATGCCCGGCACCTGCGAGACCTTTGGCCGCAGTTCCTGGATGATCTCGTCCGCGCTTAGTTTACGTTCGCTGCGGGGCTTGAGGCGCATGAAAATCCTGCCGGTATTATTCGCGACGCTTATACCGCTGGCACCCACGGCGGACATAAAGGCAGCAATATTGGGGTCTTCGGAAACTATGGCGGCCAGCTCCTTTTGGTGTTTCACCATGTCTTCGAAGGAAATACCCTGGGCCGCCTCGGTAAAGGCAAAGATCTGGCCGGTATCTTCTGAGGGAAGGAATCCCATCGGAATTTTTGTGAACAAAAAGCCCGTCACCAGGGTGAGAACAATAGTGATCACCAGGGTCGTCCGGCGATAGTTCAGGACCAGTTTAAGGGTCCTTTCATAGGTGTGCCGCATTCCGTCAAAGAAACGCTCCATATAAAGATAAAGACGGCCGTGCCGCTCCGCAGCCTGAGGACGGATGAAACGGCTGCAGAGCATGGGGGTGAGCGTCAGGGAGACAAATCCGGATATCAGTATCGCCATGCTTATAGTCACCGCAAATTCGTGGAGAATCCGCCCGAGAATCCCGCCCATGAAGAGGACCGGTATGAAGACCGCAACAAGGGACAGCGTCATGGATAAAATAGTAAAACCGATTTCTCTTGAACCTGTCAGGGCAGCCTGGAAGACCGGTTCCCCCTTTTCTACATGACGCATAATATTTTCGAGCATAACAATAGCATCGTCCACTACAAACCCGACCGAAAGGGTGAGGGCCATAAGGGAGATGTTGTCTACGCTGAATCCCATCAAATACATCGCGGCGAAGGTGCCGATGATGGAGAAAGGCAGCGCAAGGCTTGGAATAATGGTGGCAGAGATATTGCGAAGAAAGAGAAAAATTACCAATACTACAAGGCATAGTGCGAGAAGAAGGGTGAATTTGACGTCCCGGACCGATTCCCGAATGGAGACGGATCGGTCGTAAAGGGTTTCCAGCTTAACCGAAGGCGGTATCTGCATCCTGAAGGTCGGCAGGAGATTTTTGATACTGTCCACGACTTCTACGGTGTTCGTGCCGGGCTGGCGCTGAATTGCCAGGACCACAGAGCGTTCATTATTGTACCAGTTTGCGACCTTGTCATTTTCAACGCTGTCGATAACCCTGCCCAGCTCTTCAAGGCGGACCGGAGAGCCACCGCGGTATGCCACAATCAGAGGACGATAGGCTGCGGCATTATAAAGCTGTCCGGTAGCCTGAATAGTAAATGCCTGCTTTTGTCCTTCGAGAGTCCCTGTGGGAAGGTTTACGTTGCCCAGCGCAAGTGCGTTTCCTACATCATCAATGCCGATCCTTCTATTTGCAAGAGCCTTTGGGTCAAGCTGGGCGCGGACCGCAAATTTCTGAGAGCCGAAGACCTGTACCTGTGCAACGCCGCTGATCATCGAAATACGCTGGGCGATGAAGGTATCCGCATATTCATACACTGTGGAAATAGGAAGCGTCAGTGAACTCAGCGCAAGATAAATAACAGGCTGGTCAGCGGGGTTTACCTTGTTATAAGTGGGAGGGGTCGGCATATCCTGTGGGAGTTGCTTCCCCGCCTTCGCAATCATTGCCTGTACGTCCTGACCTGCTGCGTCGATGTTTCTGCTGAGGGTGAACTGCAGCGTGATCCGGGTATTTCCGATTGCGTTTGTGGAGGTCATGGAGTCAAGCCCGGCAATAGTCGAAAACTGTCGCTCCAAAGGAGTTGCTACGGCCGATGCCATGGTCTCCGGACTGGCGCCGGGCAGGCTGGCGGTCACCTGGATGGTAGGAAAGTCCACATTCGGGAGATCGCTCACCGGCAGAAGCCTGTATGCAGCTATCCCAAAGACCAGGATAGACAGCATGACCAGCGTGGTCATGATCGGCCGCCGGATGAAAAGCTCCGGGATGTTCATAATCTATTTGGCCTCATCTTTGTTTTTAATTTCTACCTTGGCGCCGGGAACAAGCCTGAGCTGACCGTCGGTAACGATTTTTTCGCCGGACCGGACTCCCTTTTCAATAACGGTTTCACTGTTGAGTATTCTGCCCACAATTACAGGGCGATCTTCAACCGTGAGATCGTTCTTTATGATAAATACGTACTGCCCCTTCTGGCCTGCCTGAATCGCTTGCGAAGGGACAACAAGGGCATTTGGCTGTGACGTAAGCGTCAAGACTGCATTTACAAACTGCCCCGGCCAGAGCCTTTTTCCCTTATTGGCGAAGGTCCCTTTCAGCTTGATCGTTCCTGTCGCCAAATCTACGGTGTTATCGATAAAAGTGAGCACTCCCTGCTCAGGTTTCATATCTTCCTTTGATAAGAATGCTTCAATCTTGAGGGTTCCTTCCGCCATGTATTTCTTTATCTCTAAAAGGTTTTGTTCCGGTACTGAGAAAGTGACATAGATGGGCTGAATCTGATTGATGACCACCATCGGATTGTCGGCATTCGCCTTAATTAGATTGCCCTCTTTGTCGATGATATTGCCGGTTCTGCCGGTTATAGGCGAGTATATATAGCAATATTTCAATTGCAAGCGCGCATTTTCGACCACAGCTTTGTCAGCGTTCACCGTTGCATCAAAGGAAGCAGCGTTGGTGCGGATCTGGTCATACTGCTCCTGGGCCACATAACCTTTCTTTACAAGTTCTGCATAGCGTCGGACCTCTTCGCGTGCATTTTCGAGTTGAGCGGTGTCTTTTGCAAGGTTTGCTTCCGCCTGTTTCAGAGCGGCTTCGTAAGGACGCGGATCAATCGTGAAGAAAAGAGCTCCTTTGCCGACATCCTGACCCTCCTCTGAAATGTACGTCGGGTAAGTGTGCCTCCGATCTGAGATTTAACCGAGACCGTAGAGTAAGCTTCAACATTGCCGATGGCACGGATCTGCACGGGACGGTCTTCTGGATGACCGCAGCTGCTGTTACCGGCACCGGCAGCTTTTTGGGAGGCTCCGGTTTCTTGGAACAGGCCGGAAGAAAAGTTATCAATAAAATACCTAAGAAGGAACAAATGGTCACGGCTGCAATTTTTAATGATCCGGAATTTACTCTTATCACCATGGTTTCTCCTGATCGGTACTTTAGGCTTATTAAATTATATAAAATTTACAAAGAAAAACTTCTCATCTCTTGAGTCTCTTTTTATCGACATTCAGAAGGCCTTGAAAAATAAATTCGTCCACCATCTTCGGATCGACAATGCCGTCATCATCCAATGCCACTGACAGAATAATACCCCTCAATGATCCCAGAATAAGCTTGGCAGTCTCCCGGGCATTGCATCTCCTGAATTCACCTGATCGAATTCCTTTAAGAATGACTTTTTTCGATCAAGCTTCTCTGATTGTGGGAAAATTGCCTTTTTTCCTTTATTCCGAATGTAAAGCCGTGCTCCCTGATATGGAGAAGGATAAATTCTTTATGTTTCAGAGCGTACTCAAGATGGAGTCTCAGAAAGCCGGACAATGCTTCAGTTGCGGATTTAGCCTGTTCGACGGTCATTTCCGTCATGGCGGCCATCTCACGCCTCTTGTCGCTGATAATATCTTTATAGAGTTCTTCTTTATTCTTGAAATAGAGATAAATACTGCCTATGCTTATTCCAGCCTTCTTTGCGATCTCCCTGATGTTTGCTTCCGCATAGCCGCGCCCGGAGAAAACATCCATGGCGGCGTTAATGATTTTTTTCCTGGACTCTATACCTGAACGTTTGTTCATGTGAACCTATGTTCAGTATAAACAAAGAGAGCGAATATGTCAATAAAATATCTCCCGATGGCAGGCATCATCTTTGAGAAATAGACAAACCGTCGGATCTTGATTGAGGCCGCTTGTTGCTTTCAATGGACCATTTTAAAAACATCGGTATTTTAAGGTACACTAAAACATCTTGAACGCTGGAAATATATGTGGAAGGGAATACAGAATAAATGCACGTATTTTTAAACTGGCTGGTTGAGACGGTCGGCACTATGGGCTATTCGGGAATTTTGGTCTTAATGTTTATTGAGAGCACCTTTATCCCTCTGCCCTCCGAATTGGTAATACCGCCGGCAGGCTATCTCATCGCCCAGGAACAGATGAGCTGGGCGGGCGTTATCGCGTCGGGGACCATCGGCAGTGTTTTGGGCGCACTCTTCAATTATGCCATAGCGGTTTATCTGGGCAGGCCCTTCATATTGAAATATGGAAAATATTTTGGTGTTTCACAGAAGCATTTCGTGAAGGGGGAGGCTTTTTTTCTTAAGCATGGAAATATCAGTACATTTATCGGGAGGCTTATTCTCGGTGTGAGGCACTATATATCCTTTCCTGCGGGGCTCTGCAGAATGAACATGGGAAAATTCTGCTTTTATACTGCTGTCGGCGCCGGAATGTGGGTCTGCATTTTGGCTTATATCGGTTATTTTGTCGGCAACAATAAGGAAAGGATTATGGAAGTCAGCAGGCAGTGGAGTCTCTATGTCATCGCCGGTTGCATGCTGCTGATAGGAGTCTACATCGTATGGCATAAAAGGAGACAAAAGCAGCAGTAATAATGCAGATATTATTCAACCTGCATGATAAAGATTGATTGAACATGCGATTTATTGCTGACCTTCACATTCATTCAAGATTTTCCCGTGCTACAAGTCGCGACATGTCGTTGGAAAGTCTCTGGAAATGGGCCCAACTGAAAGGCATAACCGTCATCGGGACCGGAGATTTTACCCATCCGGCATGGTATCAACAATTGAAAGATGTACTTGATACTAATGATAGTAACTTATTTACATTAAAAGATAATTATAAGGATAATAACCTTCCTGCATCCTGCAGGGGAGAGGTTGCTTTCATGCTCACTGCAGAAGTGAGTTGCATATATTCAAAGAATGGAAGGGTAAGAAAGATACACAGTCTTATTTTTGCGCCGGACCTTGCTGCTGTTTCAAGAATCAACACTGTTTTGTCTTCGATTGGAAATATTTCTTCAGACGGAAGGCCGATACTCGGACTCGATGCAAAGAAACTGTTAAAGATCGTCCTGGATATATCAGAGAATGCTCTTCTCGTACCCGCACACGCCTGGACGCCCCATTTTTCTGTTTTTGGAGCGAGCTCGGGATTTGATTCTATCGAAGAATGTTATGAGGAACTTTCTGATTATATCTGTGCGATTGAAACAGGACTGTCATCAGATCCTGCCATGAACTGGAGGCTTTCGCCTCTCGATAAGATCACTCTCATTTCGAATTCGGATGCCCACTCTCCGGCAAAACTCGGACGTGAAGCAAATATCTTCGATACGGATATTACCTATAAGTCAATTACCGATGCGATCAAGACAAGAAAAGGTTTTCTCGGAACGGTCGAATTCTTCCCTGAAGAGGGAAAATACCATTATGACGGCCACAGAGTTTGCGGCGTCAGTTTTTCGCCGCAGGAGACGATAAAACGTAATTATCTGTGTCCCGTTTGCGGAAAAAAGGTAACGGTCGGAGTGATGCACAGGGTCGAGAAACTCGCCGACCGGAAGAAAGGCTTTAGACCCGAAGGTGCTCCGCCTTTTTATTCCATAATTCCCCTTCAGGAGATTATTGCTGAAACGATGAAAGTGGGTGTAAACAGCAAAGCAGTGAACAGGGAATATTTTAGTCTTCTGGAAAAACTCGGCAGCGAATTCAAAATACTTTTGGATGCTCCATTGGATGATATAGAAAGGGCATCGACTCCTTTGTTAAGAGAGGCGATAGACAGAATGCGATCAGGGGATGTCCATATCGCTCCCGGTTACGATGGCGCATACGGGAAGATCAAGATTCTTGAGGAAGCAGAGAGAAAAGAGATCAGAGGTTTAGTCGATAATCAAAAGTGACCCGGTAAGGCAGGCGGCATCGCGGCCGCGCATAGGGAATGTGATTGCGGAAAAACTTAATGAAGGACAGGTACTTGAATTAATGAAGAACAGCCTTTATTATTATGCAAAGAACGCAAAACCAAGGGGGCAGAATGCGCACTATCTGAACTGCCAAGATGTTTTGAGAAATCCGCTTTCGAAGAAAAAACTGCCGGAAGCGGCCGATAAATTGAAAGCGGACAAGAGCTATAAGTATGGGGATACTATGCTGACATTTTACAGAAAGGCGGAGGTATGAAAAAAATAGCGATATATCCAGGCACTTTTGACCCGATAACGAACGGTCATCTCGACCTTGTCAAGAGGGCAATCAGGATATTCGACGAGGTGATCATTGCGGTTGCGCCAAGCCGGAAGAAACAGCCTTTGTTTACGGTACAGGAGAGATTGGTTTTGATAAAGGCTGCGATTAAGGGATTCAAGAAGACCAAGGTAGAGGCATTCAATGACTTGCTTGTCGAATATGTCAAGAAAAAGAAGGGAAACGCTATTCTCAGAGGGCTACGGGCAATATCCGACTTTGAATATGAATTTCAAATGGCCCATATGAATAGAAGGCTCAGCACCGATGTGGAGACCGTGTTTGTAATGCCGAGCGAAGAGTACAGCTTCCTGACATCAAGTATCGTAAAGGAGATAGCCTCCTTTGGCGGTTCTGTAAAAGGGCTTGTCCCTGAAGAGGTTGATGTTGCTTTGAGGGAGAAATTTAGGACAGCGAAAGACATTCAGGAGTGAGTCAGGAGGGATGAAACAGCGCTTGACGGGGGAATCCAGGCACTTGAAATCACTGGATCCCCGCCTTCGCGGGAATGATGTAAAGATAAAATGACGGAATTGATAAACAGACTCCAAACAGTGTTTGATTGATTATGCGTTTAGAGTTTGTCCACGAATCCCACATATGATAGCGCTTTAATCCAGTTCCGTACCGTCCTTGAGTTCATCATAAAATTGTCTGAGGTTAGGCAAAGTCTTTTGCGCCATTATCTTCATTGCGCTTCTCGGGTGTTCATTTAATACGCCGGTTATCAGATAGGGAATATGGTACCCCCATTCTATGTCCGCTTTCATAGGGACGAATATTTCCTGAATCACTTCGATCAATGGTCTGATGTCGAACTTCGGGTTCTTGAGAAAAGACAGAAGGAGTTCGATCGGACAGTTGCCGGCTCCTCTCCCCATGCCGTAAAGAGTGGCGTCCAGACGGTTCACTCCCGCGATAATAGCCTCTATCGTGTTTGCGAAAGCCAGCTGCTGGTTATTATGAGTATGGATGCCAAGTTCTTTGCCGGGGAGCGCCTCAAAGTATTTTTTTGCCAGGAAATGGATCTGTTCGGAGTATAATGATCCGAAACTGTCCACAAGATATATCACGGGAACTCTGCTTTTCGAAAGATCATCGAGGGCTTCGTCAAGATCTTTTTCCAGGACCTTCGAGACGGCCATAAGATTTATGGTGGCTTCATAGCCTTTATCCAGACACTCGTGTGCCAGGGCTATTGCCTTGTCCGTCTCTTTCGCATAACAGGCTACCCTGATCATGTCGAGAATGCTGTCCTTTTTTTGAGGAATATCTTCGGAATCTATCCTGCCGATGTCGGCCATGGCCGATAATTTCATCTTCGTATCGGTCTCACCGACAATTCTCTTTATGTCTTCTTCCGTGCAGAATTTCCAGGCGCCGTGCTCCGCTCTGGAAAAATATTTCTCTGAGGATTTATACCCTATTTCCATATAGTCAACGCCGGCAGCAGAAAGTGCAAGGAAGACCTTTCTCACAATCTCGTCGCTGAACTGCCACTTATTGATGAGGCCGCCGTCACGAATCGTGCAATCGATAACTTTAATCTGGGGACGATACATATTTTGTTACCTCCAAAGAAATTTCAGTCTGTGAACATGCATAAAAACGTGAGGTTTCATTATAACAAAAATACCTGTTCAAGAAAGATACTTATCAGGGGAAAGCCCCATCGCTTATTTTCTGAACGAAGGTTTTCGAAAGTTCCGTAACGGAATCCCATTCTTCAGCCATCACAAATTCCTTCTTCAAAATAGAGGAACCGATGAGAATGCACGAAGCCTTAACCTGAAGGTATTCGGAAATGTTGTCCAGTGAAACGCCGCCGCTCAACATAAATCTTATGAAAGGCAGCGGCCCCCGGACCGCCTTCAGAAAATTCAGGCCGCCCATTTCGACAAAAGGGAACAGCTTTATGATATCTGCACCGGCGCGATATGCGCCGTATATCTCTGTCGGTGTGCAGGCCCCCGGTATGGATACCGCGCCCTCTTTTTTTGTGAGCTTCACGATCTCTTCGTCAAAATGCGGACTGACGATATATGATGCCCCTGCCTTTAAGGCTTTTTTCAAATCAAATGTATTGAGGACAGTCCCGGCGCCGATCAACGCCTCTGTTTCCACTATTAATCTTCTGATCACCTTCTCCGCATCGGGTACGGAAAAGGTAATCTCTACCAGCCGGATTCCTCCATTTATGCAGGCCATGGCCGCCCTGTAAGCCTTTTCGGGTGTATCGGTGCGCACTGCGACCATCAGCCTGTTCCGCTCGATTGTATCAATAAGCGTCATTTTAGGCCCCTGTTCTTACACGCCATTTAAAGAGATTGCTTCAAGCGCTGCAGAATGAACATCGCTAATTGATTGTAGCTCTTTTAAAAGGGAAAAAGCCAAACTTGTCATGAGCAGGGTCATGCGCATGTTTGCTGTCGGCGAAGGGGTAACGGCATTTCTGAAGAATGAAAATGGCCCTATCCAGATGTATCCGGCTACCCGTGAGGCAGTGGGGCGTCAGTCCAAGCGGAAATACACTCTGCCAGTTTCTTGCCGAGCTATTGTATCAACAGCCTTATTTCAATAGATAAGTCCACATAGGAGTCCTAGCCGGCGACATTTTGTAATCCGTGATGAGTACATTTGTAAAGAAACGACCCCGTGGAATGTCCGGGAGCGTTTGTTACAGCCATTATGTGGAGTTCCCCGTTATGTGGAGTACTCGCTCTAAATCCTTACTGCATAAGTATTCGGGGAAAATTTACTGCACATAATAAGGCGGCGCACTAGATGAATTCCTTATTGAAATGTCTAAATTAGGGAGTAGATAGCAAAGGTATTCGTTCTCAAAAGCATAAGGAATGGAATCGCAAAAGCCTTATCAATCCAGGCTTCACACGGGGCCTCTGATTCTTCAAGGGATTCATCGGTGCTCTGCCAAAAATACCAGTTCCATTGAACCTGAGGCGATGGAAGTTCCTCATTATGTGGAGTAGATTGAGCGAGAACTGTTGTGATTCATATGGTTGCAACGTTTACTTCACATAACGGGGAACTCCACATAATGATAGTTATGTGTAGCTCCACATAACAACCACAAGTAAACGATTACAAGAGTTCAAAAGTCTTCATCACTACTTCATCAAGTTCGCATTCTCACTATCTTTCCATCGGTGTGACTAACGAACGTAAATAAACAACATTAAGATTTTTCAAAAGTGAAGGGTACGGGTAGTAATATGCATAGGAAGTCTTCAATGCTTGAATTTATGAAATCCAATTTAATAATGGGCG
>CAVZMO010000026.1:0-11024 GCA_963776195.1 Thermodesulfovibrionales bacterium | reverse complement strand
GCGCTGCAGACTAATAGACTAATAAAGTAGCCTGCCCCCTTTCCGGCTGTCCCGAAGAAAGGGGCATAGAATTGAGTATGATGTCCCCGGAATTCTCAAGTTAATCGCTTCGAAAAAACTGCTCTTCTTTATCCCTGAAGGCGCTATTACTTCACGCGCAAAGGCGTCTTCCTCCAGCGCCTGCACAAGGTGCCGCCCTGATTCATGTTCCTCAAGATGAAAATATATGAGCGCATCCAGCATTTCCTCAAAATCCATCTGCAGCGGCCGGTTGCTTCGTGATTTCAATTTCTTGATTTTCTTCAATAGCTTCCTCAATGGTCTCCGTAATTCATAATACGCCGGGGGTCTCTTTTCCCCACTTGTCGGCTCAAAAGTATAGGGCATTATCGCATCTCCCTGTTATATAAGGATTTTGCGATTAATGTATACTTGCCCTCTTACTCAAAATGTCAAGCGCTTTTGTCTCATCCTTAAAATTTGTTTTGCCGCTCTTCCTTCTTCCCCTTTTCATGCAATTCCCTTACCGGACAATGCTGTAAATTACTGAGTGTCTATTTATATCATCGAGCAGCATCTTATAATCCTGCGGTGTCAAATGCCAGGCTCCCGGCCTGAAGGGATTATCAAGGTCATCAATAACAATGTAGATCGTATATGCTAATACCCCGATGCTTAATGTGAAAATATAATCAATCCAGGGATTCTTTACGCCGATGAAAAGGGAAAGAAAGATCGAATAAAACATCGGCGAAGATGAGAGTGTTTTTTAAGATGTGAGGAATGTGAATTGCACTTTGATAAAGTCTTCTATTGCGATTTCTTACGATATCATTAAAAAGAGGAACCAACTTCATCCTTCCTTTTCCTTCTGTCAGCCTTGCTATTTCATTTCGGAGAGCGTCTAAAATAATTTCCTCCGGCTCACTTCTTTTCCCTTGTTCCATTGCAGGCCATTCTCCTTGAATAGCGGAAAGATAGTCCTTTATACATTTGAGAATATTTCCCTTGATGTCATTTGATAGATGCCGCGAAAAAAGCCATAATTCGCGGATGGCATCTGCTTCTCCCTTGATAGATTCAACGAGATGATTCCAGTTTTCCCACTCTTTCTGAATGGTAAAGGCAGCAAGGATGCTGAAGATAAGACATATGGCTGAGTAAAGCCACGGTATCCCACCTAAATCTTGCAGGTCTAATAATAGCAGTTTTCCATGGTCGACCGTTCGAATCAACCAGAATGCCAAAGAAAAAATAATGAAAAAGAGAATTATTTTTGGAATAACTTTCATTTTATAAATATAACACCCTGCGGTCTCTGCCGCAGTTCAATATGAATGGCGATCCACAAGGTAAATACCCTGAGGTAGGGCGAAAATTATTTGCATACGTTATATTTTATGGCAATGTCTATAAGCTTGGCAAACAGTTCCGCTAATGTTGTGCTGCTATAGGCGCAAAATAACCTGTGTTAATATTGCCTTATAGTATTGACCATAATAATACTGAATATAAGCCATGCAAACCCTGCAGCATATCCACCGAGGACATCTGTCAGCCAGTGAACATTGAGATAAACACGGCTGATACCAACAAGAATGATGATAAACACTGACATGGACAATATCATGAATCTTAATGCCTTACCTCTGATAAAGTTCCATGTGATATAGATTAACAAACCATACACTATCATCGCCGAAAAGGCATGGCCGCTGGGAAAACTATAACCGTGAGCAGCCATTATTTGCGGTATGGGCCGGGGCCTGTGAAAAAGAAGCTTTAAAAAGAAAAGGACTGTTTCCCCGCCGCCAACAGCTAAAAAGATGGTGAAAAGCGCCCACCAGTGCCTTTTATACGAAAGATATCCCAGCTATTACCGGCAAAATAGCCGAGCAAAGAAAATATTGCCGCCCATGCAATGCCTCCAGCTACATTGAAAAAGAGGAACCTCGGATAACGCATTTTCGAAATCCCTGCAACAACCGGGGCAAATGCCCTGAGCCACGCCATAAAGCGGCCCAAAAATATGGTCTTTCCGCCGTGTTTGTCGAAGAACCCTCTCGTCTTGTCAAGATATTCTTTGTTGAAGAAAAAAAACCTGCCGTATTTCAGAAAAAATCCCTCACCGAACCTGCGGCCGATAAAATATCCTGTCATGTCTCCCATTATCGCGCCGAGTGATGCAATCCAGATCACATCGCCAAGTTCAAGCACGCCCCTTGATGCGAGCAGTCCGGATATGACTACCACGGTTTCACCGGGCACAAGAAAACCAAGAAATGCTGAGGTCTCAAGAAATGTCATCAGGAGGAGAATATAGTAGCCCCAGTGATTAAGGTGCGGCAGGATGACATTCAAGATATGTTTTTCCATGTTCCTAATGTTAAATATTATACTCGTTATTGCGTTCATCTTCCTGTAATCTTTCTCTTCTTAAAATATCTGTATGCTGAAAACATTTATGGGCTTCAGTATTTCACCAGTGAAAGGAGGTGATAAACATGAAAAGAACGATGATGACAGTAATCAGTGGTATTTTCCTGACAGCCCTCATTGTAGTAAGTGCCGTTTTTGCCCAGGAGACAAAAGACACGGGCAGCATACAAGTGAGGAACGTAGACGAGGTTGGATTTGTAGATTTGGCGAAAACCTCTCTTGACTCTGCTGTCAAGGCAGCTATTACAGCTGTTCCCGGAAAGGTTCTGAAGGCAGAACTGGAAAATGAGAACGGTTATCTTGTCTATGGTGTAGAGGTCGCAAAGGCAGACCGTCAGATAGCTGACGTCAAAATCGATGCAGGCAACGGGAAGGTTCTTAAAATCGAGACCGAGCAGAAGGACAGCGAAGGCAACGAAGGAGAAGACTCCGACAATGAAGAGGATGATGAAAAGTAGCAACAATCAAGGGCGGAACCTTTTCTGCCTTCCAGAAAGGAGGTGATAAAAATGAAAAGAAGACTGATTATAATTGCTTTAGCACTCGGTCTGATCAATGTTGGTGGATGGTCAATGCTCCCACAAGCTCATGCAGCTCATTCAAAGTCACAGGGTAACCATTTACAGATTCATACTCCTCATGTAACGTCGCAGACCAAACATACACCGGTCTCGAAAGCTCATACTGTTCGGAAAGCAAGTGAGAGCCAAAAAGAAAAAGAGAACGGATCAGATTCCGAGAACGAGAATCTGCCCGGCGGAGGTCACGCAGACGAAAACAACGGACTGGGAGTGGAAGTGGACCATCAATTTGACGGAGTAGAATAAACTTCAGGAAGTCAGCATGGGCGCTCTTGGAGGGGGTTACCCCCCTCCAATCTAAAGTGGAATAAAATGCAGTTGTAATACAATTTCAAATAAGGAAGACAGCTATGATGATAAGTGTAGAAAATCTGGTCAAGAAATATAACGGCTATACGGCACTGGACGGACTGAATTTCACCGTTGAGGATGGCGACATCTTCGGTTTCCTCGGTCCGAATGGAGCAGGAAAGACAACCACCATCCGCATACTGACCACTATGATAAAAGCCGATTCAGGAAATGTCCTTATCGATAAGCATAATATTTTTAGAGAGCCATTAATGATAAAGAAAGATTATCAATGCTCTTCCGGAATCCAGCGGCTACTACGAATGGATGTCTGCCTGCAAATACCTCGAATTCTTCTCCAATCTTTACGAAGAGAAAACGTCGAAACAGGACATCTATAAACTCTTGGAGGCAGTGGGACTCCATGGGAAGGAAGGCCATCTCATCCGCAGTTATTCCCGCGGGATGAAGCAGAGGCTCGGTATTGCACGGGCGCTTATCAACAGACCGAAACTCCTTTTTCTGGATGAGCCTACAAACGGCCTTGACCCAAAAGGCAGAAGGGATATCCACGATCTGCTGATTGATCTTAATCAGAAGCATAGCACGACCATTTTTCTTTCCACTCACTTATTAGATGATGTGGAGAGGCTATGTAACAGGATAGCCATCATCAATTACGGGAAGATAGTCAAGACAGGAGAGCTCAATAAGATGAAAGGACAAGGGACGATAGAGGATATCTTCTTTATGTCCACAAAGGAAGGAGCGTTATGAAAACGGCATATATAATACAGAAGGAGATGAAGGAAAGCATTCTGACCCCAAAAGGTTTTTTATGGTATATCCTTACTTCCGGAATCCTGAGCATATTGAGTTACCTGTTCCTTACCAACAGCGAATTAAGCCTACTTGACCAGGCACAGATGCTGTACATGATCATGAATTTCATCACCGCACTTGGTGTTCTTATAGGTCTTGTATTCGGTGCAGATTCCTTTGCCGGAGAAATAGAACGGGGTACTCTTGAAGCGCTGTTCTTAAGCCCGGCAAACAAGACGGAAATTGCTATTGGGAAACTCGGCGCGGCATTAACAAACTGGGGAATTATCTTTATCATTTCCCTGCCCTATCTCTTTGTTGTGGGCAAGGGCTGTCAAAACCTTCTGGTCGGAATTGCCTATCTCGCTATCCTCGGCACGCTCCTTGTCACTGCATTTTCCGCTTTTTCCATGGGGCTTTCAGCAAGGATAAAGTCCATGAAAAATTCTCTGATTATTGTTTTCTTTATATTCCTGCTGGCGGGTTCTCCGATATTTCTTTCATCAGCCCAGAGAGGGACATGGTTCGGCGTGATCCTCGATTTAATAAATCCCTTCGCCGACGCCATTAATACCTTTGACAGTGTGGTCATAGACAGCCAGGGATTCAGCTATCAAACAGGACGGGTTGCGGTCATCTGCAGCTACACGTTTTTATCACTATGGTTTTTGAAAAGAAGCGCATCAAGACTCGAAATGTGAGGTGATACAATGAAAAGGGTACCATTACTCTTATTAACAATTATTTTGGCAATACTATTGAATTATGCGCCTGTTTTTGGAGAAAGCCATATTTCTGTCTCCATTAATCCACCGTCTATCCAGGCCAATATGGGAGACAAGATAACCTATACAGGAACGATAAGCAATAACTCCGACAATGTGGTTAATAATATAATCGCATATATTTCGCTGGCGAATGTAACTCAGGGGCAAGAAGCACCTATGGACTTAGAGGACTGGAGCGCCAACAAAGCGATCAAGGTGGATGCTATCCCGCCGCATGGGACATACGAAGGCAAGTGGCCTATGCGCCTGATTGATTCTGGAAGTTATGTGGCATATGTAACGGTTGTTGACAAAAATGATAACATCCCTGTGAGCAGCGCCATGTCCCGCCTTGAGATAAAAAGGGTGCTGAGGCTCAATCCCAATAATGTGTTGCCAGTGGCTCTTGGAGAACCTCTCCTCCTCGGGATTGCCTTTATGATTATCTCCTTCAGAAGAAAAAGAGTATAAAATAAATTATATGCGTATTCTGATAGTCGAAGATGAAAAGTCATTAGCTGACATTATCAAGAAAGGCCTTGAGGAAGAGGGATATGCAGTTGATGTTGCATACAATGGAGAGGAAGGACTTTTCATGGCGGAAAACGAGCCTTCGGACCTCATCATCCTGGATATTATGCTGCCTGTTATTGACGGAATGACCATTCTTAAAAAGATTCGCAGGGCAGGTATAAAGATACCTGTTGTCATGCTCACAGCAAAGGATACGATAATGGATAAAGTATCGGGACTGGACAGCGGTGCTGATGACTATCTGACAAAGCCCTTCTCCTTTGAAGAACTCCTCGCACGCATGCGGGCATTATTGAGACGCAATACCGAAGTTAAGACGTCCGTTCTCATGATAGAAAACCTTACTATTGATACAGCCAATCATGAGGTAAAAAGAGAAGGCAAAGACATTTTGCTTTCAGCAAAGGAATATGCTCTCCTTGAATATATGGCAATAAACAGGAATAAAGTGCTGAGCAGGACCGCCCTGACAGAACACCTCTACAACCAGGACTTTGACCTTGACAGCAACGTCATTGATGTATTCATCAACCGCATCAGAAACAAAATCGACCTGGGGTATGATATAAAGCTCATTCATACAGTTCGGGGCGCCGGGTATAAGCTGAAAGGATAAGATGCTTTCTTCCATTAAGGCAAGAATAATTACATTCTATATGGCTGTCCTGTTTGTGATCTTATCCGTACTGGGGGTATTGCTTTGTTTCAGTCTCAGCAAGATCGTCTATGACGCAGTCGATTCAAGCCTCCTGTCACGGGCAAAAGCGCTTGCAACACTGGTTAGCAGCGATAATAGCAAAACAGAATTTGAGTTTTCCGATGAGATTATGTGGGAGTACAATTCTCCGAAATCAAAGAGTTTTTTCCAGATACGCCGCCTGGATGGCTTTACCTTAGAAAAATCAGCGTCCCTGAAAGATTCCGAACTCCCCTTTTCCGGACAGGAGCCCCGGACATATTTCAAGACAATCCTTTTAAATGGCACTCCCACAAGGCTGGTCAATTTTTACCCTCCGAATGAAAATGAAAATACGCCAAAAAACGGAGGACAATGCCTCGTTATTCAGTGCGCAGAGGATATACAACACCAGATAAATCTTCTGAAGCGTTACAGGTTGATACTTTCTCTTTCCATCCTTTCCATCATGGTTATTTCTGCATCAGGCGGATTTATAATATCGAGAAAGGCACTTGCTCCCGTAAAGGATATTTCAGATACTGTAGATAAAATATCAGAAGCGAATCTCTCAGAAAGAATAAATGTTGAAAATGTATCAAAGGAATTACAAACTTTGGCTTCTTCCTTTAACCGCACATTTGACCGCCTGGAGATGGCTTTCAACCGCCAGAGGCAATTTGCAGCGGATGCCTCCCATGAACTCAGGACACCGCTGTCGGTCATTATGAGCCAGAGCGAGATTGCACTGAGAAAGGAAAGGAGTTTGGAAGAATACAAAAATGCCCTCACCGCCGTAATGGAAGCCGCGGGGATAATGTCGGCAACAGTCCAGAAACTCCTTGCCTTAACCCGATTAAGTACGGATAAGATTTCGCTCAAGTTTGAAACAATAGTTCTTAACGAAATCATCCGCGAGTCAGTAAAGTTGTTAAGTCCTCTCGCTGAACAGAGAGGCATTAGCATAGATATTGCACCAGTAACTGAACCGTTTATGGTTTATGGAAACAGGGAGTCGTTGCTGGAACTATTTACAAACCTTTTAGATAACTCCATAAAATATAATGTTCCTAAGGGAAAGATATACATTTCAACTAGAAAAGAAACAGGTTTTATCGTGTGCGCAATAAAAGATACGGGAATCGGCATCCCCGAAGGGGATTTGGACAAAGTCTTTGATCGTTTTTACCGGGTTGACAAATCCCGTTCAAAAGAGAGCGGCGGGAGCGGGTTGGGTCTCAGCATCTGTCAAGAGATAGTAAAACTGCATGGAGGCCGGATAGAGATAAAAAGCAAGTTTGAGATCCGGAACCACCGTTTCCGTATATCTGAAAGAAGGAAAAGATGATACGTAAATTTAAGATTCCCATTGCGACACTCGTATTCTTGCTTCTTTCATCTGCAAGTTATTTTTTGTACATGGAGGAGCAGGGGAACTTCCATCCGATCACACCTGGTGAAGCGTACAGGTCTGCTCAACTCGACAGAGACGAGTTTCGATATTACATCAAAAAGTATAATATTAAGAGCATAGTGAATCTGCGCGGTAAAAATCCCAATGAAGCCTGGTATAAAGAAGAATTAGCGGTCAGCGCGGAGCACAATGTAAACCACTACGATATCTCTTTGTCGGCAACCCATGAGCCTGATGAAGAAGATATCAGTGACCTCATAGAGATTTTCAAGAATGCACCCCGCCCCGTGTTAATACATTGCCAGGGTGGTGCTGACAGATCAGGACTGGCCGCGGCTATATGGAAAGTACTTGTTGACAAAGAGCCAAAATCGGAGGCAGAAAAACAGCTCTCCATTTTCTTCGGGCACCTTCCGATAGGGAAAACCTCTGCCATGGACCGCTTTTTTCAGAACAGGGAGTTATCATTAAATTGAAGGGGTTATAAATTAAGGCTCATCGTGTGAGAGTGTGGGTACACTGATGAGTTAAAAGCAGTATAGCATGGCTTCTGATAAGGGGGAAAGAGCTTTTAAAGGGGCAAATTGACTCACATTAAATGTTACCGAAGTAAGGAGTAAGAAGGTATCGTTGACTCATAATGCATGTTACCGAAAAAACATGCATAGAAAGGGACTGTGTTATGAGCTCACGATCCAAAAGAGAGTATCTTGAAGCGATATATCTGAGGTACAGGAGGGGTTCTCGAAAGAACAAAGCAATTATCCTGGATGAGTTTTGTGCTGCCTGCGGATATCACCGAAAACATGCCATCCGGCTACTAAGGAAGTTTACCCGTTTTATCAAACCAAAAAAGAACAAGAGAGGAAGAACACCTTTATACAACAAAGAGACTATTGTTAAACCTCTGAAGAAGATATGGCTGTCTGCGAATCTTCCGTGCTCAAAGAGACTCAAAGCAGCGTTACCGTTATGGCTGCCAGGCTATGTTCAGGAATATGGAGATATCCCTGAAGAAGTCACCGAAGTCCTCATTGCCATATCGCCTGCTACTATTGACAGGCTCCTGAAACCTGCCAGGGTAAAATATAAAGGACGTGGCAGGTCCACAACGAAGCCGGGCACACTCTTAAGAAAGCAGATACCGATCAAAACAAACCAGTGGGATGAATCCCGTCCCGGCTTTCTGGAAGCTGATACGGTAGCTCATTGTGGCACCTCTATGGCCGGTATGTTTGCGTTCACCATAGACTGTGTAGATATTGCTACCGGCTGGACCGAACAAAGGGCGGTATGGGGTAAAGGGGAAACAGATGTATTAGCGCAGATCAAAGACATTGAAGGATCCCTTCCATTCCCTTTGCTTGGATTCGACTCTGACAACGGTGGTGAGTTCCTCAATTATCACCTCTTGAGACATTTTACAGAAAGAGAACCCCGGGTACAGTTTACCCGGAGCAGAGCATATCATAAAGATGACAACTCACATATCGAACAGAAAAACTGGACCCACGTCAGACAGTGGCTTGGATATCACCGGTTCGATATTCCAGAAATTGTTCCCCTTCTTAATAAGCTCTATAAGACAGAATGGAGATTGTTTCATAATTTCTTCTGCCCCTCAGTAAAGCTTATCGAGAAGCAACGGATTGCCTCAAAGACGATAAAGCGCTATGATAATCCCAAGACGCCTTATCAGAGGGTCATGGATTCACCAGATATCGCTCCTTCTACAAAACGGTCTCTTACAAAACTGTTTAAAAAGCTGAATCCATTTCATCTGAGAAAGGCTATGGAAGATAAGCTGAAAAAGATCTTCCTTGTATGCTACAAAAATTCACGTGAGTCAGCGATCCTTCGGTAACATTTTCTTATGAGTCAACTGGGGGGCAAAGAAATCAGTATGATTTCTGAATGGGAAAGAAGAGACAGTTACTGGACGAATATCGGTTCCCCGGATTTCAGCCGCGATCGACAATACAGGGTATATTTGGAGACCCGCGGGCAAGGATTATCCGACTTGATCGTACCGAAAAAAAACGGCGTGCGGTTTCTGCGGAGCTGCACATCGGAGCTACTACGACAAGACAGTGCGGAGGATACGAGACTTATTGTGCGGGGATGCTCGGATATTCCTGGAGTTGGAAGTACGGCGAGTCTGGTGCAAAGGGTGCGGGAAAGTGAAACGGGAGAGACTCCCCTTGCTTGCGAACAATCCCTTCTACACAAAGCGGTTCTCCTACTACGTGGGGCGGAAGTGTCGAGCCATGACCGTCAAGGACGTAGCAAAAGAATTAAAGCTGGACTGGCATGCAGTAAAGGCATTGGACAAAGAGTACATGCAGGAACAGCTTCGGCGCAATCCGGTGGCAGGGCCCCGAGCAATTGGGATAGACGAACTGTCATTGCGAAAGGGGCATACCTATCGGATTGTAGTAAGCGATCTGGAGCGAGGGCGACCTATCTGGTTTGGCGGGGAAGACCGGTCTGAGGAGAGTATGGATATGTTCTACGAGTGGCTTGGACCGAAGAAGACAAAGAAGATACAGTTGGCGGTCATGGACATGTGGAAAGCCTTTACAAAGTCTACAGAGACGAATGTTCCCGGCGCGGCAATTCTCTATGACAAGTTTCACGTCATGAGGCATCTGGGAGATGCTCTGGATAAAGTGCGCAAGCTGGAATATGCGCGCCTATCAGGAAAAGATCGTTCGTATAGCAAAGGGCAGAAGTACACGCTGCTATCGAACCGGGAGAATCTCACGCTTGATGGGCGGAAGGCGCTTAGAAAACTGCTCAAGGCGAATAAACGGCTCAACGCGGCATATCTCTTGAAGGAGTCCTTTGGTCAGTTATGGAGTTATCAGAGCGAAGGATGGGCTCGGCGTTTTTTCGACAACTGGAAACAGTCGCTCAAGTGGCAACGATTAAAGCCTTATGAGAAGTTTGCAAAAATGATCGAGCGGCACTGGGATGGCATTGCGGCCTACAGTAAGCCGGACAATAAAGTCTCTTTGGGATTCGTCGAAGGGTTGAACAACAAGATCAGGGTCATTCAGAGGAGAGCATACGGTCTGCGCGACGAGGAGTACCTACGTCTGAAAATCCTTAGCTCTATGCTCAAAGAGATATAAAATGACCCACACTCTCACACGATGAGCCAAAATAAGAAACAAAGGAGGGTGTTACTGATGAAGAAGTTGAGTGTGTTTTTAGCAGTTGTTATTTTTGCCATTACTACATGGGTATTGCCCGCTAAGGCAGCGGACCAAGGGGAGATTGAACAGCTTAAGAAACAGATGGAGAGATTGATCGAAGAGCAGACTATTCTGAAAAAGAAGATAGAAGAATTGGACAAGACACAGGTTGAAACTCAGACCAGGACTGTTGAAGTGGAAAAAAAGGTTATAGAAACAGAGAAGAAAGGAATACAGGCTGGATATGATAAGGGGTTTTACATCAAAACCCAGGATGAGAATTTTTTGTTAAAGACTAATATC
>CAVZMO010000025.1:0-80411 GCA_963776195.1 Thermodesulfovibrionales bacterium | reverse complement strand
GACACCATATTTACATCAGACACCATAATCGACATTTGATAAAGCATTCAGGGGGGAATTGTGAGGAAGGAGGACTGTACAGCACGGCTCCGCTTCCTGTTTTGGTTAAGACACTGATTGAAAAGAAAGTCGGAGAATTCTGTACGAAACAGGTTCCGGCTGACGTATTGCAGAAAATGAATATTTCTTTATAAAATGCGCGGTAACAGCGTTACAATTTTTGAGAACAGGGCGCCGTGGCGCCCCCAGACGAAAGAATGGACATCAATGGCGATTGCTCAGATAAGATACGATAATGAAACGGAGATATGGGACGCTTTATTGCGCTGACAGAAACGATAAGTGGCATGAGTATATGAATATAGAGCCAACAAAATATATAATAAGAAATACTTAAAGAGATAAACGAAGACCCTACCGGAATATTTTGGGGCTAAGGGGAAGGATGTATAAATCCCTTGCCAGCCCGTCCAGTTTGAACAGAAGCAACACCGTCTATATCAGAATGTGACTCAAGGTAATCAAATATCTCAACCAGTTTGGTGACGGTTATCAAGGCTTCTCGTCGAAACTTAATTGCTTATTGATATCATATATGATATTATCTCTTATGAGTAAAATAGAAAAGCTTCTCGATAAGGTTAAAAACAATTCCATAACGTAAGGTTTGATGACATTTGTAAATCGGCTGAGGCTTTTGGATTTCAGCGTAAGGGTGGTAAGGGGAGTCATAGGGTTTACAGCCAAAAAGGTGTCACGGAGATTTTAAAATTTCAGAACGTTAAGGGCTTGGTGAAACCTTACCAGGTGAAACAGTTCTTATGGATCATAGAAGAATATGATCTCACAATGAAGGAGGAATAAAATGCGCTATCCGATAAAAGTATTTTACAGCGAAGAGGATAAAGGCTTTATCGCCGTCATTTCCGACCTTCAGGATGTTCGGCATTCGGAGAAACAGAGGAAGGAGCCATTAGAGAAGTAAAGATTGCAGAAGAGTTGTGGCTGGAAACGGCAAAGAAGGAAGGAAGAAATCCCTTAACCCTCGTTGGAAGATGCTTACAGCGGAAAAATACTGGCCAGGACTCCCAAATCTTTGCATAAAGAATTGATGGAGAAAGCAAAAGAGGAAGGCGTAAGCCTGAATCAGCTTGTTGTATATCTCTTGTCAAAGGGTGTACAGAAGAAAGTATCAGAAATAAAGGGCAAGACAAAAAAACGTTCTAAGGCAGCATAGCTGCCAAGAATCGCTGCGGCTGCTTGATTTAAATGGCGTCCCCAACGGGATTTGAACCCGTGTTACCGCCTTGAAAGTTAGTCTCAGGGCAAATTTAAAGATGGGCTTCTGGCTTGGGTTTCAGGTTAACTTACTGTTTATACAGGCTATTTTTATATTCTGTTCTTCTTGTATTTTTGGTATATTATGTAAAATTGGGATGTCTTCTGCTACAATTCTGCTACATTTTTACTACAGTTAAAACGCCTCAATAACTTCCTGTATCACGCATCGGCGTAACATGATATAGTTCTGCATATTTCAATTAAAAATTATAGGTGAGAAATCTAAGACAATTCGAATATAATAGTCCAGTTTGTCACATCAGGAATAAGAAAGGAAGCGGATGGAAGATGTCTAATATCATTATTGGTGGAGCCGGATTTATTGGAAGTCATATTGCCTCTGAATTAGGCCGCCGCGGAGAAGAAGTAATTATATGTGACATTTCTCATATGTCAATGACTAAACGTGAAAAGAATATTTCTTTCCTGGGGTGTGATATCCGCGATAAAGATCAAGTTGAACTGAGAAAAATATTAAAAGGCGCTAACAGTGTTTATCATTTGGCAGGTCTCTTAGGGACCTCCGAGTTATTCAGGATGCCTCATGAGGCGGAAGCTGTGAATACACTCGGAGTTCTCAATATTCTGGACATTATTGCAGAGCAACAGAATTCGCGCTTATTTTACCCGGCATCTCCTAATATATGGAGAAATATTTATTCCGATACAAAACGTCATGCTGAGGATCTGTGTATTACTTATAACAGGGCTTATGGCGTTGATATTAGAATACTGCGTCTTTGGAATATTTATGGACCTTACCAAAAAGTTTCTCCTATTAGAAAGGCAGTCCCAATGTTTATTCTTCAAGCTTTGGCAGGGCACCCCTTAGAAATTTATGGAGACGGCGAGCAGGAGGTGCAGCTCACATATGTGGAAGATGCTGCCAAAATAATCGTAGATTTCATGAAATTGAGTGGCCCCTTTTCAACTCCTTTCGACCTAGGGTCATTTGCTGCGGTAAAAATGACAGTCAAAGCTTTAGCGCTGTTAATCATTAAGCTTTGTAATTCCAAATCTGAACTAGTTTTTTTGCCCAAGAGATTCGGAGAGTTTGATAAATTGGAGCTAGCTCCCTTACACAGTGTTTTAGAGCTGCTGCCACATTACGATTTTTCAACATTGGATGAAGGGCTTAGAAAGACAATTGAGTTTTATAAGATATGTAGCGAGAAAGAAGTATTGGGTGTATGCTCGTAATGGTTTAGCAAGAATATGAACTTATGAATAAGATGAGAAAGTGGTTTCTCATAAACTCACTGATAATTATTGTAGTACTAGCCCTTCTTTATACTTTTTTTGTCAATATTCCTTTTCTCTACGATAGAATTGCCAATGTCAATTTGTTGAAGGTTGGAAAGGATTACGCAAGATTAAATTCGAATGTTCTTACTAATTTTATTTATATGATTCTTCTTGTGGCTGGTCTTTTTGGCATGATTCAAGTATGGGAGTCCAGAAAGCTGCGCAGGATGAATTCTTTGTCTGCATTCTTCAACATTTTGTATGATGAGAAAAATATAAAATACAAATCTGCTTTGAGAAAAACTAAGAACTATTATTTAGGACTTTATGACCGTGAAGCATACAAAATGGGTGATGATCCACCAAGATTTGATATAGACAGAATCAAGGCTGATATCAAGCAATTTGAGGAGACATTAGAAAAATTAGAATCTCCTTTCGAACATTCTGCTCAGATATTGACACTTTATAATAACATTGGGCTTTTGATAGAAAAAGAACTTCTTGAATTGAAATACTTGCCTAGCGTATTTCCGGAAAACGTAATTAGGTATTGGGATATTTTTAGGAAATATGTCATGCTTAGAAGGATTGCTGACGATCCTGTAAATATTGATGGCAGGGAGATAAAGCACTATTTTTATGCTGCCCATTTTGAATCCCTCTACGATATATGTTCGGCGTATCTTTTAAATCAAGATATATCAAGAAAGGGTCGGGAAAAGAAATAACCCGGGTTTATTTTGGGCATAACGCAAGCCGGGAACGCAAACGCTATCAACTCTTCTTTCATGTTTCTTCGGACAGTACTGTAGACTTCTCCCGTCAATCCTCACGGGTCCTCTTCTGTCGATTGTGTTGCCTTGTAGGTGGAGTTGAAAGGCAAGAGTTCTTCCTGAAGTCAATGCACTATCAGACTGCTCTCAGACCATTTGTTTCTTTTTAGTAATGTAACTGTTAAGCAGGGCGAATTAATAAGGTGCAGTTATCGAGTTTCTGTTTTATCATCCTAAGAGTCATAATATCCAGTTAGAAAAATACGAAACCGGTGAAAAAACGGAGTGGGTATGATAGAATCTGTGGGGATGAACACAAACGATATAATTATTTGTTAGCCATTCGATAATGAAGCCGATCTGTTGCCACTGCCATTTCTTGGCCAAGGCATACCGGGAGGACACCGGTCGCGTCCTCGCGTTTTCATTAAACAAACAGGAACGCGAGCAAGCCTCGTTAGCACCCCAGAAAATGGTCGCTATACACTATTCCCTAAACTGCCATATGGGTGTTTGGGACGAAGGTGTATCTGGTTCGACAGAAGAAAGAAACTCAATAATTAATCTTGTGCCGAGAGCCTCGGGCTGCTTCTTCTTTCCATATCATCCAGCCATGCTTTTTGATGCCGCGCGAGAGCTGCAAAAGCGCGCCGATGAAAACAAACAAATGAAGAGATCGAACCTTTACACCCGCATCGGCCTCTGGATCGCGGCTGGGGCGCTCGCGGTCAGCGCATTGGTACAGTATTTAAAATAAGCGAAAGGAAAACTTGAAATGAAGAAAATTTTGCTTTTATCCGTGCTACTGGTTCTTATCCTTGCCTCTTGCAACTTTTTTGGCCCAAGCCCCAAGAATGTTTTGACGAAGTACCTCGATAACTATTACAGGGGCAATTACAGCGAGACTTATGCACTCTTGTCCTCCAAAGATAAGAATTTCAAGAATCAAAAAGAGTATGAGGCAGATGCCATTGATAATCCTTTCTCAAAACTTTTTGCCAGCAAGATTTCCTTCAACGTCAAAGATATAAAGGTAAGCGGCAACAGTGCCGAAGCAACAGTGGAAATTACTGGTCCTGATTTGAGCAAAGCAACGGCTGACCTCATAGGTATCGCGATTGCTTCAGCATTCAGCGGTAAAAGGGACGAGAAGGAAATGGAAAAGATTATCGCTGAAAAATTTAAGGACAAGTCATTGCCGATGACTACTACAACTCAAAAATACGATCTCGTTAAGGACAAAGAAGGGTGGAGAGTATTTTTGAATTGGGAAGGGCAGAAAAAGGCAAAAGAGATTTCTGACCAGGCGATACAACTGGAAAAAAGCAAGAAATTTGAGGAAGCAAAGACAAAATATCAGGAGGCCATTTTATTAGATAAAAACGATAAAACTGTTCAAGGCAAACTTGCCGAAATTGATAAAGAAATCGAAGCGTATAAGGTCAAGAAAGCTTACTTCGATAAGATTGAGGTGAGAAATATTCATCTCGGAACTGATTTTCTCGGCACAATCGGCATATATGGGGAGATAAAGAATAATGGTGATAGAACCCTCAAAGAAGTTGAGATTACGACCTATTGCCTCGATAAAAATGAAAAGGTTGTTTTTGAAAGTTCATACCATCCGGTGTTAGTTTCAGAATATTCATTCATGCGCGACAATACACCCTTAAAGCCGAACTATAGCAGACGATTTGGTTATAAGCTCAATGATGCACCATCGGATTGGAGCAAAAAAGTGAAAGTTGCAGTCACAGATGTTAAATTTCAGTAGTGAATGACTGAGATAAGAAAACGCTTAACAAATCGCTCAAGCGGGACGCGGGATTTAATAGTATTAAAGAACGGATATTACAATGAGACTTATCGAGGAGAAAAGACTGACTATCATAGGTGTACTTCTGACCCTTATTCTACTGCTAAATGTATCACAACAATTCGTAGCATCCAAGCAGACTGTCAACAATGAAGCTCAGGTGCGTCAGTCTCTTAAATTGGTAGAATCATATGGTCGAGTAAATGCCTTTTCCTTAGAATACATAGAGATGCTAAATTACGATTTGCTTCTCTCTCGTAAACTTGGATTCTGGGATATGAAAATCAAGAATGTTCCAGATTTGTTTAATAAGATTCCAGAATCAGAGCGTCATGTTTGGCAAGACAAGACTACTCGTGAAAGGTTCATGTATAAGGCAAGGAATTTAAACGCTGAGCTTAGAAAGTGTCAGCAGAATGCTAACGACCTCTATCAGAAGCAAGAGGATTATATATCCAAAAACAAAGTCTGGAGCTATATTGAGAAAATCGTGCAAATAATCCAACTTATATTCATTCTCTTAGTGATTTATCTTCATGCTACCCTGATTGCATCAATTCACGGACGAATTGAAAAAGGAAAATAATAGAACATTTAGTAGGCCATCCAACAAGCGCATCCAGACGGATGCGAGCTGCGGTCCGCGCTGCTGATGCGTGCCATTAAACAATTCTCCCGTAAATCATCACTTTTCGTTTTTCTTAACTTTTGCGGCATGGTAGGTGAAAGCCTCAAAAGTAGATTTGATATAATGTTGCATGAGCAAAGAAGTCACTTCGTGGAAAGATAAAGTTGATCCTGCCTTAGCAGACCAAGTAAAAGCCTTCGTTGAATTTCTTAAACTCAGTGAAGAACCAGATTATGAAAATTCAGAGGAGTTACTAATCCGGTCATTAGTAGTCTCACATACGATGCTCATAACATGCCTTTTAAAAAGGCTTTTCGTAGACTGTCATGTGGCTTTACTTATGACCTCCTTAGTAATTGAAAATATAAAGAACAGCAGTATAAAAAGTTTTAAAATCTTTTATGAGGGGAAAGAGGAGATAACGCTACTAGTAGATTTCTTTAAATCCATGAGTAGTGTAGACGTATCTGGTATAGAACACGATATAAAGAAACAAGAGCTTTTTGCCTTTGAACTTGAACAAAAGATTACGCCTGAAATGATTCTCTATATTACCTTTAGCGTTCTAAATTTAGTTTCCACATTGATTGATAAGAAGTCATTGAAAACTCTTTATGAAGAAGCAAGAGACGGTAATGAAACTTCATTGTTTACACTTATTAGATATGATAAAACGCTTTTTGATCATGAATGGTTTAGAGAAAGAATATTGAAAGAGATGTTGCTTAGCAACTCAATCTTTTTTGAAAAACTAGGTGATGCAATCAAGAGTGAACCACTTATAAGTAAGCACGGGCAAGTCAAATTGAAGTTTATCTTATTTGTGTTTTGGGATGCTGTATTTAGTAAGCTCACCTATAAGCAACAGATAGAGCTGCTTGATTACATCGGCGTGGAAGTTCCTGTTTCTTTCGACGGATATAAAAAGTTAATTAAAAGAGAGATTACCCCGCTTTTTAAAAAGAATTAATAACCCTCTGAAATAGGGACATCAAAATATTTTTTCATGTCCTTATTTGCCATCGTAGTCGTCGTTTAAACTCAAATTGTGAAGAACGACGAACAGTCCCATTTAATAATCCGAAAGAAGTGCTCAACGTGTTTCAGGAAAAAGAAGTGTTTACTTCTGCCTTCCCAGCGAGATGAATGTCTCGGGCCGTTTACCGATGTGCAAGACCAATTAAACAAGTTTCAAACGTACTGCAAAGAAAATCTTTCAAAGCCCAAGGCAGATTTAGACAGGGCGGTACGTGAAGTTCTCTTGAAGGATTACCTGAGAAAGAAAAAGCTGTTCGATAACTCTGAGGATCGGTAAAGGTGACTATTCTAACAACTTATACCCTCAATAAAGCGCAAGGCGGGGCAAGGCCATCCAAAAGCTATTGCTTTGGATGGCCGCCCCGCTCTTCATCGACGAGCGTTCAAGCTACTTGCAGGGGGTGTTTGCCGGATATGACTAATAAGCGGCAAATACGTTACTAACATGATAGATTACTTGAGTTTGACACTTCATTTACCGCCCGATAGGGATTACATAGAATATCACGGGGAGATCACTGAGGATTCTTTCAAGTCAAAGATGTATAAATATATGTGCGAACTGGACAGGGCACGGATACTTTTTTACCCGCATAAATTCAAGGACTCCACAAACGCAAGAATGCCATTTACAAACATCGTTCTTAATCCGAAATATTTCGAATGTTATGATGAAATGGAAAATTATATATATTCAATTTTTGATATACCTGAACTCAATTTGGAAGATATTAATATATCGAGAATTGATGTCGCCGCCGATATTCCAAATATTAATGTTCAGGCGATAATTGCGATGCTTCACGTCAAAGGCATTCGCACTTTTAGGATTATCAGTGACACTATTTATGCGGGCATTAATCCGAAAGTAAGGATTTATAACAAACTGCATGAAATCAGATACCGGCTTAAAAAGAATATGCGCGTTACCGAAAGTGAAAAGAGCCTTCTCGAATTGTACACCGACTTGACGAGATTCGAAGTTGCAATCAGCACACCGAAAATGAACCTGAAAAAATTAAAAGAGAACCCGGCAAGATTAGCGTCCCATTTTGATAGGCTCAACTTTATTCAGATGAGTTGCGGTAGTCCCTGCGGGGTTATGCAGGCCATGTATAAACAAGTGAACAGAAAGTTTAGGAAACAGTTGGAAGCACTTCAGGATATGAAGCTTTTGGAAAGGATAAAGGAGACATATATATCAGATGTCATCGCATGGTTTGAAAATCGGGAGCCATTCTAAGAAATGAATTTTGAGGTATGGGTAGATATGGGGCAGCCTGAGAAATTCTATTACCGCGCATTTCACAAAGCCGGATTTTACAGTTTTCGGGTAAAAGCCGGAATATTCTTTAAAAGAGGCATGGCGTGAAGTTGGCAGGGGTCAAGGAAGTGGCAGAAATTCTCAACGTGAAGCCTTCTACGCTTTATCAATGGGCGGAGTTGGGGCAAATACCGTGCTTTAAGCTGAATGGCTCTCTGAGGTTCGATATTGAGGATATTATGAATTGGATTGGCTCCTGTAAAAAAGAAGCTTCTTCAAGTTATAATCCTTTTACCCAGGCCAGAAGTCCCAGGAGAGGGGGTAGAGATTAAATGGGACTTTACCGTAGAGGTAAAATATTCTGGTTCAGTATATCGTATCAGGGCAAGAGGATTCAGGATTCACTTAAGACGGATAAGAGAAAACTTGCTGAGAAGCTCTATGCAAAGGTTCTGACCGATATTGTTGAAGGCAGATATTTTGAGAAAGTTAAGGGCATCACTATTAATGAGGTTTTAGAAAGATATATGAAAGAGTTCTCACCATTGCTTAGTCCCACGAGTCATGAAAGAAACAATCAGGTTGTGGCTCATTTTAAATCTGTATTTGGCGACTATCTCATTAAGGATGTTGCTCCGTCGGTTCTCAGTAAATATAAGGCTGAGAGATTGAAAAAAGTATTGCCTTCAACGGTGAGGAAAGAGCTTGCTTTCTTGAGAAGGGTGTTCAATATCGCTATTGATGAATGGGAAATATGCAAAGAGAATCCGGTCAAAAAGGTGATGAGGTCGCTTAAAGTCGATGATGCAAGGGTTCGTTATGTAGCTCCTGAAGAAGCGGAAAAGCTCAGGTTCAGTTTACCGGGATGGCTTAAGCCGATTGTGATTATCGCTGCGCAGACAGGTCTCAGGCAGGGAAATATTGTTCAGTTGACTTTACCTCAGTTAGATTTCAACCGGAATCTAATTATCGTGCCTAAAACTAAAAACGGTGATCCTGTTGCTATTCCTATGACCAATATTGTTAGAAATACCCTTTTGAACCTATTGCAGGGAAGGCGTATAGCAAGCGTGTATGTCTTTTGTGATGAATTTGGAAAGCCTCATTCAGGCAGGAAAGTTTCTATAGCCTTTAGGAGAACGTGTGAACGGGCAGGGGTCAATGATTTGAGGTTTCATGATCTCAGACACGACTTTGCAACTCTTCTGATAAATAATGGAGCATCACTTTATCAGGTGCAGCATGCTCTTGGGCAAAAGGATCAGAGGATGGCGCAAAGATACGCACATCTGTTGCCTGAAACTTTAAGAGAGGCTATCAAGATGATTGACTCGAAGGGGACTGCTACAATTTTGCTACAATCGGACAATCAAGAGAAATGCATTGATGCTGCAACCTCTTGATTTAAATGGCGTCCCCAACGGGATTTGAACCCGTGTTACCGCCTTGAAAGGGCGATGTCCTAGGCCGGGCTAGACGATAGGGACGCATTTGGTGAGCCGCGTTGGATTCGAACCAACGACCCACGCCTTAAAAGGGCGTTGCTCTACCAACTGAGCTAGCGGCCCTGAGATATCTAATTTACCTTTTAACCGGTTTTCTTGTCAAATATTCCGGATGTGTTTTTTTGTGTTCGGTAGAAGACCGCCGGACAGAATGATTTCTTTCTCCCTGTCGTTGAGATTCGAAGAAGCCTCGAAGGAATAATCCTTTGTCCGGTTATATATGGCGTAAGACTGATTGTCTTTCAACGACTCTTTTATGTTCTGTATAACGAGCCTGTCACCTTTTTCAACCTTCTCATAATCCCCTGTTTCTTTGAAGAGTAAAGGTAGAATACCGAAATTTATCAGGTTCGACCTATGGATCCGGGCAAAGGATTTTGCGATCACCGCCTGGATACCGAGGAACATCGGTGCGAGTGCCGCGTGTTCTCTTGATGAACCCTGACCGTAATTCTCGCCGCCGACGATAATTCCACCACCGCTCAACTTCGCTTCCCTCGCCCTTTTGCTGAATGTGGTGTCAATGTTGGAAAATACATACTCGGCTATTGCAGGAATATTAGAGCGTAGAGGGAGAATCGCAGAGCCTGCGGGCATAATATCGTCTGTCGTTACGTTGTCACCCAATTTCAGCAGTACATCCACTTCTTTTTCCCCCACGAGAGGTTCCTTAACGGGGACTTCTTTTATATTCGGCCCTTTGATGACCTGGGTATCATGCGTGTCGGGTTTTATGAGCATATTGTCATTGACGCTATAATGTGCCGGTTCTTTGAACATCTCAACATGAAGTCCTGCATTGCGCAGATCAATGATTTCCCCTTTAACAGAAAAAACCGCGCACGCGATGGGGCTTGCAAGGTACACAAAGGCATCCTTGTTTCCGCTTCGCCCTTTAAAATTCCTGTTGTATGATCTGATCGATATCTGGCCGGTACCCGGGGTGCCTCCCATGCCGATACAGGGGCCGCATGAACTTTCGAGCATCCTCGCTCCAGCCGCTATCATGTCCGCAATAAGTCCTTTGCGGGAAAGCATCTCATACACCTGCTTCGAGCCGGGGTTGATGAGAAGGCTGACGCCTTCCGCCACGGGATTGCCTTTCAGTATCGAAGCAACGACTGCCATTGTCTGGTATGATGAATTCGTACAGCTTCCTATACAGACCTGGTCTATTTTCGTGCCCGAGAGTTCCCTTACGGATATAACATTATCGGGGCTGTGCGGCTGAGCGATCATCGGTTCGACTGCATTAAGATCGATCTCGACGATATCGGCATATTCGGCATTCTTATCAGCGTGGAGTTCGCTCCAGTCCGGCTCTCTTCCCTGGGATTTTAAGAAATGCTCTGTCCTTTTATCACTCGGGAATATTGAGGTTGTAGCGCCGAGTTCCGCACCCATGTTCGTGATCGTTGCCCTCTCTGTCACACTTAAATCTTTTACGCCGGGTCCGCCGTATTCGAGAATCTTTCCGACACCTCCCTTAACGGTGAGCCTCCTCAGGATTTCCAGGATCACGTCCATTGCCGTGACCCACGGCCTGTTTAGTGCGCCCGTGAGTCTTACAAGAACAACCTTCGGCATACTGAGTTCGAAGGGTGCATCCGGCCATAACCGTCGCTGCATCCAGTCCTCCGACACCTATGGCTATCATGCCCACACCTCCACCTGTCGGTGTATGGCTGTCCGTTCCCAGAGCGATCTTACCGGGCGCTGCAAAGCGCTCGAGGTGTATCTGATGGCTTATTCCGTTGCCGGGTCTCGAAAAATATGCGCCGTATCTCGCGGCAACCGTCTGAAGAAACCGGTGGTCGTCGGAATTCATATAATTCGACTGGATCATATTATGATCTACATAAGACACGGCCAATGGCACCTTTACCCTGTCGATCCCTATCGCTTCGAACTGCAGCCAGGTCATTGTACCTGTTGCATCCTGCGTGTAGACCTGGTCGACCTTTAATCCGACGGGTGTGTCGGTTTTGAGATCGCCGTAAACCTTATGTGCTTCGAATATCTTCTCTACAATGTTCTTCCCCAACTTTTCCTCCGGAATGAGTTATAAAAAAAATATATATACAATTTACCATATCTAATGACTCGAAATCCAAATTCCCGATTAACCTCTTGAGATAAAAAGAAAATATGTTTAAAATATCAAAGTTACAGAAAACTCACATGGAGATCTCCAATGCATTTGTTTAAATACCGGGCGGGCGAATTATACGCAGAGGATGTACCCGTAAGAGAACTCGCCGACAGATATGGAACGCCGCTGTATATTTATAGTTACAATACTCTTCTGAGGCATTTCAAGGCGTATGACGAGGCCTTTAACGACTACCCGCACATAATCTGCTTTGCCGTCAAATCCAACCCGAATACTGCGATCCTCAGGCTGTTTGCTAACAACGGTGGCGGCGCCGACATTGTTTCGGGAGGGGAACTGTTCGTCGCATTGAGAGCGGGCATACCATCCCACAAGATAGTATATGCGGGAGTCGGAAAAACAGAGGATGAAATTAGATACGCTCTGCGTTCAAAGATCCTCATGTTCAATGTGGAGTCCGGGGATGAATTGAGAGAGATCGATAGAGTCGCCGGGGAAATGAGGATGAAAGCTCGCATTGCATTGAGGATTAATCCGGATATCGACCCGGAAACCCACCCTTATATCTCAACGGGACTTAGGAAGCACAAGTTCGGCATCCCGATCGAGGATGCGTTGGAGTACTATAAGATTGCGTCCCGGCTGAAGAATATCAAGGTGATCGGTGTACATAAACATATCGGATCGCAGATTACGAAGGTCTCGCCCTTTGTGGATGCCCTCAAGAGAATACTCCTCCTCATAGACGAATTGAGCGCCCAAGGCGTCGGGATTCAATACCTCGATATCGGGGGAGGACTCGGCATATCGTACAAGGACGAAGAACCTCCGGTTCCGAAAGACCTTGCGAAACAGCTTATCCCTTTGCTTGAAGGCAGAAAACTTACTCTCATTATGGAGCCCGGCAGGTCTATACTCGGCAACGCGGGTATACTCGTCACAAAAACTCTGTATCTCAAAGAAGGCACCGATAAGGAGTTCATCGTCGTAGACGCCGGCATGAATGACCTGATAAGGCCCTCTCTTTACGATGCATACCACCATATCGATTCTGTTGTCAGGAGGAAAAGAGCAAAAATCCTCGGTGATGTGGTCGGTCCCATATGCGAGTCGGGGGACTTTCTCGCGAAAGAGAGAGAACTAAGCAGAGTAAAACAGGGAGAATATCTCGCTGTCATGAGTGCCGGGGCGTACGGATTTTCTATGAGCTCGAACTATAACAGCCGTCCGAGGGCTGCCGAGGTCCTTGTTAAGGGTAAAGAGCATGTCTTGATCAGGAAGCGTGAGACATACGACGACCTTGTGAGGAATGAGCAGATACCGGCGTTTTTAAAATGAAGTAATTATGCCGGTTAGATACACAAGTAGTACGAAAAAACTATTCATTATAAAATCCCCCTCTAACTCCCCCTTTTCCAAAGGGCGAGTTAGAGCACTCCCCTCTTTTCCGCACTCAGGCGGATTCGCCGAGGCAAAGGGAAAGAGGGGTTAGGGGAGATTTTTATATCAGCACATTCAACAAGCTTTAGATATATTAGTATATCAGTATGAAAATGCACTTCACAAAAATGCACGGCATCGGCAATGACTTCATCCTTATCGATTGTATCGAACAGGTTTGTCCGCAGGATGTAAAAGATCTCGAAGACTTGAGTAAACGGTTATGTCACAGGCGGTTCGGGATCGGAGCCGATCAGATTCTTTTCCTCCATCCTTCAAAGACCGCAGATTTTCGCATGAGGATCTTCAATGCCGACGGCGGCGAGGTGGAGATGTGCGGCAACGGGATCCGTTGCCTTGCACAACATATATGGGAGAGGAATCTTTCCGATAAGAACATTCTTCATATAGAGACGCTTGCAGGCATCATAAAGCCGGAAAAAGCGGGGGATATGGTAAGGGTCGATATGGGAGAACCGATATTTGAGGCCGAAAAGATACCGGTGAACATGAATAGCGAGGCAACGTCCTCTTTTCCCCTTCAGATAGAAGACAGGGAATTCAAAATCACCTGCGTGTCCGTGGGGAATCCCCACGCGATAATTGTTGTTGACGACGTTTCTTCCTTCCCCGTACCGTCCTACGGACCTATGATAGAAAGCCATCCGATATTCCCCAAAAAAACCAATGTCGAATTCATTCAGGTGCTCACACGGAAAGAGATAAAAATGCGTGTGTGGGAAAGGGGCTCCGGTGAAACAATGGCCTGCGGCACCGGTGCGTCTGCCGCCGCAGTTGCCGCAAGGATTAAGGGCCTTACGGATAATGCGGTAACGGTCCACCTCCTCGGCGGAGACCTTTTCATCGAGTGGGCCGATAATAACCACGTATACATGACAGGGCCTGCAGTAAAGGTTTTTGAAGGCGACTTCGATTTGTAGAAGGATACGGCATGAATGAAAGAAATATATGCGGGTGAGAGAAGACTTTTGTGTGCAAAAACTTTATGATAAATATCAGATAGGGCCAAAATAAAGTATGTATGAACCAGAAAAAGGAGGCAGCTATGTTTAAAGGTTCGATCGTAGCAATCGTTACGCCTTTCAAGAAGGGAAAGGTTGATGAAAAGGCACTTGGAGATCTCATTGAGTGGCACATTGCCGAGGGCACCAATGCCATAGTGCCGTGCGGTACGACCGGCGAATCGTCAACTCTCGATTATAGAGAACATTACCGGGTTATTGATTTTACGGTGAAAACGGTAAAGGGGAGGGTCCCCGTTATTGCAGGGACCGGGGCCAATGCCACCGATGAAACCATAGAGATCACAAAACACGCAAAGAAATCGGGCGCCGATGCGGCATTGCTCGTGGCACCATACTATAACAAACCCACTCAGGAGGGCCTTTTCAGGCATTACAAAACCGTTGCCGAGAAAGTTGACATTCCTATCGTGCTCTATAATGTTCCCGGAAGGACTGCGGTCAATATACTCCCGGCGACTGTTGCGCGTCTTGCCGAGATTAAGAACGTCGTTGCGCTAAAAGAGGCGACGGGCGATATGAAACAGGCGAGCGAAGTGCTCCGGCTCTGTGGGGACAGAATAACCGTTCTTTCAGGAGATGACTTTACGACGCTTCCTCTCCTCGCCCTCGGCGGAAAGGGCACGATATCCGTTACTGCAAACGTCGCTCCAAAGGCTGTCTCTCAGATGTGTTCCTGGTGGATGAAAGGGCAGTACGACAAGGCAAGGGCGTTGCATTTTAAGCTCGAACCCTTGAATGCGGCGATGTTCATCGAGACAAATCCGATTCCCGTTAAGACGGCACTTGCGATGATGGGTAAAATCCAGGAAGAATTCAGGCTTCCGCTCTGCGAGATGGCCGCGGCGAATAAGGAAAAGTTGAAGGCGGTTCTGGAAGGATTAAAGCTGATCTGAGGAGCAGCCGAACCTTACTGATGGGTAAATTCATTCCTGCTTATCTGACGGGCAGATGACAGGTGTTCTCCGACCTTTGATAAGGATGGAATCAGAGGTATTTTCTGATAATCTTTAGGTCCAGATTTTTTACAGCGGCTTGCTCGATTGTCGTTTTTCCCAAATCTCTGAGGTGAGGGAAAATACCTATAAGTGGTACCGGACTGACCTGTTCGATTGCCTCCGGATTAGTACTTTCGGCAAGGTTCCCTTCCGGAGTACGGCTGTAATTCATAATTATTCCTGCCACGGTCAGGCCTTCTTGCGTGGCGAGTCTGACGGTCAGCATTGAATGGTTAATGGTCCCGAGCCCCGGGCTTGAAACAACAATCAACGGCAACCCGAAATCTCTCGCGAGGTCCAAAACAAAGTAATCTCTTTTAATCGGCACGAGCAAGCCACCGATCCCTTCAACTATTACGGCATCGTAATTCTCCGCAAGATAAGTAAAAGCCTTTTTGATCTTTTCGAGATCAATAGTTCTGCCCTCTATCCCCGAAGCGGACAGCGGCGACAGGGGATTCTCAAATCGGACCGGCGTGACCAAATCCAGGGGCTCCTGCATACCCGCCATCTCTCTCAAAAACATTCCGTCGGACGGAAGTAATATGCCTTCTTTGCTTCCGTGTTCTGATTTTTGACATCCGGTTTCTATCGGTTTCATACCGCAGGCCCTAAGTCCGATGATGCCCGCAGTCCTGATCAATGCAGCGGTGATGACGGTTTTCCCGACTCCTGTATCGGTACCGGTTATGAAAAAACCCTTAGGCATAATAATTTCAAAATCCTTTACAAAGCAAATTCGAAGTCCTAATATCGAAATCCTAAACAAATCCGGAGATCCGAAATTCTAAGGCATCAAGAGTTCAGGATTTTGAAAATTCGGGTTTGTTTAGGATTTCGAATTTAGAATTTTCAGCAGTATTAATGCCGGACCTATGCTTCTTTCAGCGCATCGATTAGCCTCTCAATATCTTCATCAGTATGCGCAGCGGTTATGCTTATTCTGATCCGGGACTCTTTTACCGTCGGCGGTCTGATGGCCGGTGCGAAAATCCCCTTTTCAAAAAGACATGCCGAAAGGCGCAAGGTATTCTCTATCGAGCCTGTCCTGATCGGTATTATGGGGGTCTCACTTCCCATGATGTCGTAACCGGTTTCGCTGAGACTCTTACCCAATTTTCCCCTGTTTGCCCAAAGCTTTTTCATCAACGAAGAGTCGTTTTCAACAAGCTCTAAAGCGGCTATGGATGCAGCAATAACGCAAGAGGGAAGCGCCGTTGAGAACACAAAGCTTCTTGCATTGTTTAATGTCCATCGTACTACATCTGAATTGCCGGCCAGGAAAGCGCCGCACGAACCGAAGGCTTTTGAGAAAGTCCCCATCTGAACAATCCATGGTTCAGGCTTTAGATCAAAGTGAGCGAGCGCGCCCTTACCGTTACCGATGACGCCGGTTGCGTGAGCTTCATCCAGATACAAAATCGCTTCATAATTTTTGCAAATATCGGCTAATTCTCTTAACGGCGAGATGTCTCCATCCATGCTGAAGACCGTGTCGGTTATGACAATCTTCTTTCTTGAATCTTCTTTTCTCATCAGTTCTTCCAAATGTGCGAAATCCTTATGTTTATAGACAAGGGTTTTCGACGTGCTGATCCTGCACCCATCGATAATACTTGCGTGATTGAACTCATCACTAAATAGCGTAGTATTTTCGTCTGCGAGGGCAGGTATGATGCCGGTATTTGCCGCATATCCAGAGTTAAAAACAAGGGATGATTCTGTGCCCTTGAATTGTGCAATCCTGTCCTCAAGGTGTTTGTGCAGACTACTCCCGCCACTGAGAAGTCTGGACGCGCCGGAGCCAAACCCGTACACGTCCAATGACTCTTTGACCTTCTCGATTAAATAAGGGTGGTTCGCGAGTCCGAGATAATCATTTGATGAGAAGTTTACGTATTCCTTTCCCTCAAAAACTATCCTCGGTCCCTGGGGAGATTCCCGGTCTTTTAGTTGTCTTAAGAGTTTTTGTTCCTCTAAAATTTTGAGTTTTTCGACATACATCTGCTTATTTTAGCACAATATAAATTGACTCGCATGAGAGATAAAACTCCTCTGTAGAGACTCAATCCAATAATTTAAAATACACACTTTTTCGTATAAAAATCTCTTGACAATTTTTTTTCCCTTGTGGTATGCTGACTTCGCTTTTCTTAAACTACTCGATGGAAGGTGAAAGATGCTAGAATTTAACTGGACCTTTATTGTCTCACTCATCAATTTTCTTGTCCTGCTTTTCATCCTAAATGCCATCCTTTTTAAACCCATCCTTAAGATCGTCAAGGAACGAGAAGACACCGTCAAGGGGAATCTCGATGCAGCCAAGGTCATGACCGACAAAAGGGAAGAGAGCATTGCCGGATTGAACCGTGCACTCGCTGAATCGAGAAACAAAGCAAAAGAGATGTTCGAGTCTCTCAAAGGCGAGGCTGTCAGCAAACAAAAAGAGGTTCATTCTGCTGCAGAGGCGGAAGCTGCCTCGATACTTGAGAAGGCCAGGGCGGAGATTAAGGCTGAAGCCGAAAAAGCAAGAAAGGCTTTAAGGGCCGACGTGGATAAGTTCTCTGACGAAATTGTGAGAAAGTTGGTGAAAGCATGAGAAACGGAACACAGAAAACAGAGTTCAGAATACAGACCTTAAAGAAACTGATTCTGCCATTTTTTATTCTTAGCCTGACCTTCGTCGCATACGCGTTTGGCAGTGGCGGTGGCGAAGAGGGCGAACACGGGTCGATTTTGAAGGTCTACATATATAAAATCATCAACTTTTTAATCCTGGTGATCATCCTTTTTAAATTCGGCAGAAAACCTCTCGGGGACTTTCTCAAGAAAAGGACTGAACTGATCGAAAAGACCTTGAGCGAAGCCAAAGAGGCAAAAGAGGCCGCGTTAAAGGCCCTGAAGGAGGCGGAAGAACGGTTCAAGACAAAGGATGCGGAGGTCGCAGCGATCGTTGCCGCCGCAAGAAAATCGGGTGAGATTGAGCGCGACAGGATTATTGAAGAAAGCGGGAGACTGAAAGATAAGATACTGGAGCAGGCGAAAACCAATATAGAGTTCGAATTGAAGCATGCGAAAGAGGCGATCAAAGCCGAGGCCGTAGAATTGGCGATGGAACTCGCAGAGAAAAAGCTCAAGGACAAGTTAACCAAGGAAGAACAGGAAAGGCTTCTTGATGAGTCTCTTGTGAAGATAGGAGGCAGAGGTTGAAAAAGATAAAAGGGGCAAGTAAGTACGCAAAGGCGTTGCTGAGGAATGTCGGAATGGATAAGGCAGGCCGGGCAATTGCCGAAATAGGTTCCGTTAACGAGCTTATGGTCAAGAGCAGGGAGTTTAGGAGTCTCCTTGCTAACCCGCGATTTACGACAGAGGAGAGGACAGGGGTCATAAAAGCGCTTGCAGACAAACTCAACCTCTCGGACAGTACGGTCAAATTCATCCTGTACCTCGCTGAGATCGGCGCGATCATAGGGCTCGCCGAGATACTCAGGATTGCGACAAGTCTTTATCTCGAAAGACAAAAGAGGGCTAAGGCGATTGTTATGAGTCCGATCGAGATAAGTAAGGACCGCGAGGGCGTGTTGAGGGCTTCCCTGAAGAAAATGGTGGACAGGGATGTGGATCTGGAATACGTGATTGATCCTTCCCTTCTTGGCGGAATTCTCGTTAAGATCGGAAGCACCATGTATGATACGAGCATAAGGGGCCAGTTAAGGCTCTTAAAAGATGAGTTAATAAAGGGGTGACATTATGGCAGAAATTAAAACAGAAGAAATAAGTGAACTTCTAAAAAAGCAGATTACGGATTTCGAGAAGAAGGTTGATGTCAGTGAGATCGGTACGGTCACTTACATCGGTGACGGTGTCGCAAAGGTTTACGGTCTTGACAACTGTATGGCTATGGAGATGCTTGAGTTCCAGAACGGTGTTTTCGGCATGGCCCTGAACCTTGAAGAAGATTCAGTCGGCGCGGTCCTCTTCGGTGAGGACAAAAATGTTAAGGAAGGCGATATCGTAAAACGCACTGGAAAGGTTATGGAAGTCCCGGTCGGAGATGAACTCAAGGGAAGAGTAGTTAATGCTATCGGACAGCCCATAGACGGAAAGGGCCCGATTAATTCAAAACAGACAAGAAGGGTCGAAGTTGTTGCACCAGGTATTATTAAAAGGAAACCGGTGCATGAACCCCTCCAGACCGGCATTAAAGCGGTTGACGCCATGATCCCGATAGGAAGAGGCCAGAGGGAGCTCGTCATCGGTGACCGTCAGATCGGAAAAACAGCCATCCTTATTGACACCATTATCAATCAGAAAGGCGGCGATGTCACATGCATATATGTGGCAATCGGACAGCGTAGACCGGCTGTCGTCAATACCGTCAAGAAACTTGAGGAAATGGGCGCACTGGAGCACACCATCGTTGTTGTTGCAACAGCGAGTGAGCCGGCGCCGATGCAGTATATAGCGCCGTATGTGGGTTGTACGATGGGTGAGTATTTCAGGGATAACGGCAAGGCCGCTTTTATTGCGTATGATGACCTTACCAAGCAGGCGCAGGCATACAGACAGCTTTCCCTGATTTTGAGACGTCCTCCTTCACGTGAGGCATATCCCGGTGACGTCTTCTACCTCCATTCAAGGCTCCTCGAAAGGGCAGCAAAGATGAGCGATGCAATGGGTGCCGGGTCGCTTACGGCAATTCCGGTTATCGAGACACAGGCCGGTGACGTTTCCGGTTATATTCCGACAAACGTTATTTCTATTACAGACGGCCAGATCTATCTTGAGCCCGAACTTTTCTATGCGGGTGTAAGACCGGCGGTTAACGCAGGTCTTTCAGTCAGCCGTGTCGGTGGCGCAGCCCAGATAAAGGCAATGAAACAGGTTGCCGGTATGCTCAGACTCGACCTCGCACAGTACAGAGAGCTTGCCGCATTCGCTCAGTTCGCATCTGACCTCGATAAGGCAACCCTTGCACAGATTGAAAGAGGAAGAAGGATGGTCGAGCTTCTGAAGCAGGACCAGTTTGTCCCTATGTCGGTTGACGATCAGATTATTGTTATTTTCGCGGGAACTCAGGGCTTTCTCGATGACGTTCCGGTTGATTCAATAAGGACCTTTGAGGAAGCGTTTATGAGATATATCAGGGCGGAAAAGCAGGCCCTGAAGAAAGAGATCATGGAAAAGAAGGCACTGGATGATGACCTTAAAGCAAAGCTTACCGAGGCAATCACAGCATTCAAGAAAACCTTCTCAGCATAATACGTTTGTGATAGGAGAGGATAAATGCCAACTTTAAGGGATATAAGAAAAAGACTAAAAGCAATCCAGAGCACCAAGAAGATTACTGCTGCCATGAAAATGGTGGCCGCATCAAAAATGCGGAAGGTTCAGGACAGGATGCTGAATTTCAGGCCTTATGCTTCAAGGATGGGAACAGTCCTGACTGATATCGCGAAGGTTGCGGAGCGCGAGATACATCCCCTCCTTGCGTTGAGGTTGAAAAAGAACGTGGAAGTTCTCGTGATTACATCCGATAAAGGTCTCTGCGGCGCCTTTAATACAAATATAACGAGGGCCGCGAATAATTATATCAATGGCCTGAAGAAGGAAGGGGTTGGACTGACCCTGAGCGTTGTCGGCAGAAAGTCACGCGACTTTTTCAAAAGAAGAAATATCCCGATGAGAAACTCGTGGATCGGCCTTTCCGGAAGAATATCCTATGCCAATGCTCAGGAGATCGCGGGTAATCTCATTGAGGGTTATACTAACGAGACCTTTGATGAAGTTATCGTCATTTACAATGAATTCAAATCGATGATTTCCCAGAAGGTTACCATAATGAAACTTCTGCCTGTGGGTGTGATAGAGGGAGAAGAGGGCCGGAAAGAGGCATCCATGACAGCAGATTACCTCTATGAACCTTCACGGGCGGCCATATTCGAAAGACTGCTGCCGAAATATATTGAAATACAGATTTACAGGGCATTGCTCGAATCCTCAGCATCAGAGGAAGCCGCAAGGATGGCTGCCATGGAAAATGCTACAAAGAACTGTTCTGAACTTATTACTAAGGTAACACTCCTGGCAAACAAGGTAAGACAGGCATCCATTACTAAGGAACTGATGGACATTGTCGGCGGTGTTGAGGCATTGAAGGATTAGGGAATTGAGGATTAAAGAATTTTAATATAGTTGAGGGGGTATCACATGAACGAAGGAAAAGTAGCACAGGTAATAGGCGCAGTTGTAGACTTAGAATTCGAAAAAGTACTTCCAAAGATTAAAGATGCGGTGAAGGTTGATTATCCGGGGGATCCGTCCAAGGGTATCCCCGAGATTCATATTACCCTGGAGACCGCTATTCATCTTGGTGAGAATAAGGTAAGGACCATTGCTATGGGACCGACAGACGGCCTTGTAAGAGGTATGAAGGTTGTAGATACCGGTCAGCCTATAACGGTTCCTGTCGGCAAGTCATCATTAGGAAGAATTATAAATGTCGTAGGCGACCCTGTTGATGAAATGGGGCCGATAGAAGCAACAGAGAGGATGCCTATTCACAGGCTGGCGCCTGATTTTGTTGAACAGGAGGCTACTACACAGGCATTTGAGACAGGCGTTAAAGTCTTTGACCTCCTTATACCGTTCGTCAGAGGCGGTAAGATGGGGATGTTCGGTGGCGCAGGAGTCGGCAAGACCGTTATTATCATGGAGATGATCAACAACATCGCAATGGTTCATGGTGGCATCTCGGTTTTTGCAGGGGTCGGTGAGAGAACAAGAGAAGGAAACGACCTTTACCTGGAAATGAAGCACTCAGGCGTTTTACCGAAGGCAGCCCTTATCTACGGTCAGATGAACGAGCCGCCCGGAGCAAGGGCAAACGTAGGATTGAGCGCATTGACCTGTGCAGAATACTTCAGAGACCAGGGACAGGACGTTCTCTTATTCATTGACAATATCTTCAGATATACTCTCGCCTGGGCAGAGGTTTCAGCACTCTTAGGAAGAATGCCATCCGCCGTCGGTTATCAGCCGACTCTCGGCACCGACATGGGTGCACTCCAGGAGAGGATTACCACGACAAAGAAGGGTGCTATTACATCCATGCAGGCTATCTATGTCCCTGCGGACGACCTTACTGACCCTGCGGTTGCAACGGCATTTACCCATCTTGACGGAACAGTCGTTCTCTCAAGACAGATTTCAGAACTCGGTATCTATCCTGCTGTTGACCCTCTGGACTCTACATCGAGAATTCTCGATCCGAAGGTCATCGGAGATGAGCACTACGCGGTTGCCAGAAGCGTCCAGAAAACCCTTCAGAGATATAAAGAGCTTCAGGATATTATCGCTATCCTCGGTATCGAGGAACTCTCGGAAGATGACAAAATGCTCGTTGCAAGAGCAAGAAAGCTCCAGAGATTCCTGAGCCAGCCGTTCCATGTTGCAGAGACATTTACCGGTCAAAAAGGTAAATATGTCAAGACTGCGGATACCATAAAAGGTTTCAATGCGATTGTTGAGGGTAAGTATGATGACATGCCGGAGCAGGCATTCTATATGGTGGGACCGATTGAAGAGGTTGAGGAAAAGGCGAAGAAACTTGGTTGGAGCCGGCAGGTATAAAGAAATAAAGGCTAAGGCAGGAGAATAATTCATGGAAAGCAAATTAAAACTTGAAATCGTTACACCTTACGGCCTTATTCTGAGTGAGGATGTTGACGAAGTGTCGTGCACCGGAAGTGAAGGTGATTTCGGCGTGCTCCCGGGTCATGTGCCTTTTTTCACAACCTTAAAGATAGGCATGCTCGTATATAAAAAAGGGAATGCTACAAAATATGTATTCGTCAACTGGGGATATGCAGAGGTCGGACCGGAAAAGGTTATGATACTTGCCGACAGTGCGGAAAAATCCGAAGATATCGATATGGAGAGGGCAAAGGCGGCAATGAAAAGGGCTGAAGAAAGGCTTAAGAAGGCAGAAGAGTTTGATTTTGCACGATCATCTTCGGCACTGGAAAGAGCGGTGGCAAGGGCACAGGTGGCAGAAAAGAAAGTTTAGGGTAAATCTCAGATTTAATAGATCAAAAAGGCTATGCCGGAAGGCATGGCCTTTTTTTAATCGAAATGAACCATTCAGCATATAGAAATTGCATTCGGCCCGTCGAATGTGTCAGATTAATATAACAAAAATGATCTTCTCCTGAGGAGACTCCAGAAGTCCTGTCCTGACCTGATACGTTATGGATATAACATTTGACAGTATACGTGACGTACAATTGTATCAATCAAAAGCAGGGTATCGTTTTTCGGTTGATTCCCTACTGCTCTATGACTTTGTGACCCTCAGAGAAGCAGCCGGTATCGCGGATCTCGGCGCCGGTTCCGGCATTATTGGAATACTGCTCGCAAAGAGATATCCCGGTGCACGCATCGACCTTTTTGAAATTCAGGACAACCTTTTCAGACTTGCGGGGAAAAATGTCCTTCTCAATCGCCTCGAAGACCGCGTTAAAGTGATTAAATGCGATTTAAGAACTCTGCCTGCCCTGGCATCGACGTTCCGGTATTACGACCTCGTCGTATCGAATCCGCCCTTTAGAAGACTCAAAAGCGGCCTTCTCAATATCGAAGAGGAAAAGGCAATTGCAAGGCATGAGATAAAATTGAGTTTACGTGAATTTATTGCTGCTGCTGCATCCCTTTTGAGAGCAAAAGGGAGATTATGCCTAATTTATCATCCCTCCAGGCTTGCCGAACTTATAGACGTCTTAAGGGAAAAAGGTGTTGAGCCGAAAAGGTCAAGATTTATTCACTCAACGATATCATCAGAGTCAAAGATGGTTTTGCTGGAGGCCGTCAAGGGGGGAAGAATGGGCCTGAAAGTAGAAAAGCCTCTTTATATCTATAAAGAAGACGGAGGTTATACAGACGAGATGAAGGCTATATATGGAATGTTTTAGGAGATTTTGTGGACCATCTTAAAGATTTGCTTACCTATCTCACGGTCGAAAAGGGACTGTCGAGGAATACCACGGAATCGTACCAGTTTGATCTCAGGAAATTTCATGGCTTCCTGTCATCAAAGGACAAAGGGTTTGATTCGTTCACAAAGGCGGATATTATTGATTTTCTTGAAAAGGTGAGAGGTGAAAACTACACCGCTTCGAGTATCTGCAGGTTCTTATCGTCCATTAAAGGACTATGCAGATACCTCCTTATCGAAAATGTTATCAAAGAGGACCCGTCGGAAAACCTCCAGTCACCGAAAAAGTGGGAAAGACTTCCGAAGTCACTCAGTGTTTCCGAAGTCGCCTCCTTTCTCGATATGAGTTCATCATGCAACCCCTCGGACCCTACGATAATGAGAGACCATGTCATGTTCGAACTTCTGTATTCATCGGGTTTGCGTGTCAGTGAACTGATCTCTCTTAAGCTTGAAGATATTAATCTCGAAGCCGGGTTTTTACGCGTTCTGGGAAAGGGCTCAAAGGAAAGGATCGTGCCTTTTCATATGAGAGCGGCCGAGAGAGTGAAAACATATATAAGACTGCAAAGGCCCGATATCCTGAAAAAAAAACGTTCTCCTTATCTCTTTATTACCCGGAGAGGAGGGCCGATGTCGAGGCAGCGTTTTTGGCAGACGATAAAGGGAGTGGGCAAGAAACTCGGGATAAAACTTTCGCCTCATACGATGAGGCACTCTTTTGCGACACATCTGCTCGAAGGCGGCGCGGACCTGCGTTCGTTACAGAAGATGCTCGGACACGCGGATATATCAACAACCCAGATTTATACAAAGGTAACGGCTGACAGATTAAAACAGGTTTATTCGAAACACCATCCGAGGGCATAGAGGTCTCATACTAATTCATCGCACACTTACCTGATGCCGTAAAACAAAAGCGATTTCAGCTTCTCCTCTTAGTGTTGCAACCAACTTGAAAAATGTGTAAACTTTGTAAACTGGAAAAAGCTGAATAGGAGGAAAACATGCCTGAAAAATTAAATGTCAATGAACTCTACAGGTTTTGCAATCCTGATATCTTTACCTTTCATACAACGAATGATCTGCCTGACTTGAAAGAGACGATAGGCCAGGAGAGGGCACTGCATGCCCTCGATTTCGGGCTGAGCCTGGATAGTACAGGGTTTAATATATTCATTCTCGGCGAGCACGGTACCGGCAAGATGACCACGGTAAGGTCGTTTCTGTCTCAAAAGGCCATGGGTGAGCCTGTGCCAAAGGATTGGTGCTATGTTTACAATTTTAAAGACCCCGATGTCCCGTTAGCGGTCTCTTTTGACCCGGGGAAAGCAGTCGTATTTCAGAAGGATATGGATGAGGTTATAAAGATACTGAAGGTCGAGATACCGAAGGTATTCGAATCAAAGGAATATGAGAAGCAGAGGAACAAGATCATAGAGGAGGCCCAGAAGAAAGAAAAGGAAAATTTTACCAGCCTCGAGGAAGAGGCGGAGCAGAAGGGTTTTTCGGTCCGCAAGACGGTCAGTGGATTAATGATCATACCCATCAAAAAGACCGGAGAACCATTGACGGAAGAGGAGTACGAACAATCCGATGAGAAGACAAGGCGGAAGATAGACGAGATCGGCAAGGTCTTGCAGGAAAAACTTAATGATGTTGTGCGCCTCGTCCGCGAAAGTGGAAAAATGGTCAAGGAGGCAATCGCAAGACTCGAGAAGGACGCGGCGCTTTCTGCGGTGGGTCATCTCATCGATGACTTAAAGAACAAATACAAGGAGCACGAGAAGATCAGCACCTATCTCGATGAGGCCAAAGAGGACATTCTTGAACATCTCGAAGATTTTAAGGTCCAGGAAGAACAGGGCCCGCAGCCGGCCTTTCTGAAACTTCCGAAGTCAGAGCCGACATTTACGCGATATATCATAAATGTTCTGGTGAATAATAAGGATTGCAAGGGTGCGCCCTGCATATTCGAAAGCAACCCGACCTATTATAACCTCTTCGGAAGGATTGAGCACAAGATACAGTACGGTTTTGCGATCACGGATTTTTCCATGATAAAAGCGGGATCTTTGCATAAGGCAAACGGAGGGTATATTGTCATCAATGCGCTCGATCTCTTAAGGAATATTTTTGCTTATGATGCGCTGAAACGCGCTATCAGGGATAAGGAGGCAAAGATAGAGGATGTCTGGGAACAGTACCGGTTAATGTCGACGACTACCCTCAAACCGGAGCCTATGCCCCTCAATATTAAGGTGATCCTCGTCGGAGATCCATATCTCTATTATCTCCTTCATAATCTCGATCAAGAGTATCGGGAACTTTTTAAAGTAAAAGCCGACTTTGACAGCAGGATGAAGAGAACGGACGAGAACATTCAGAAATACGCCTTCTTTATCGCCACGTTGTGCAAGGAGGAGAAGCTTTTGCCTTTTGACCGCACGGGTGTCGCAAAAGTGGTGGAACTCAGTTCACGTCTTGCGGAGCATCAGGACAGATTATCCGCCCGGTTTAGCGATATTGCCGACATTCTGAGAGAGGCAAGTTACTGGTCGTCGAAAGCAGGAGGCACTATCGTGAGCGGAGTGCATGTCCAAAGAGCCATAGATGAGAAGGTGTTCAGGACAAACAGGATCGAGGAACGCCTCAGGGAAATGATTCTTGAAGGGACTATCATCGTTGAGACGGCGGGTGAGAAGGTGGGACAGATAAACGGGCTCGCCGTACTTGACCTCGGGGATTACAGTTTCGGAAAAGCTTCGAGGATTACGGCGAGGACATATACCGGCAAGGCCGGTGTTGTGAATATAGAGAGGGAAACGAAGATGAGCGGCAAGATACACGAAAAAGCGATACTCATCATCTCACATTACCTCGGAAGCAGATATGCGACGAAAAAACCGATCAGTCTGTCCGCGTCCATCACGTTCGAGCAGCTCTACGACATGGTTGAAGGCGATAGCGCCACCTGTGCCGAGCTTTATGCGCTCCTGAGCAGTATTGCAAACGTCCCCTTGAAACAAAGTATTGCTGTGACAGGTTCTATGGACCAGAACGGAGATGTTCAGCCCGTAGGCGGAATCAACGAAAAGATAGAAGGCTTTTTCGATTTGTGCAGGATAATAGGTCTGGACGGGAGCCACGGAGTGATTATGCCGGCGAGAAATACTAAACATCTGATGCTGAAAACGGATGTGGTTGAAGCAGTGAAAGACGGAAAGTTTTTCATTCGTGCTATCAGCAAAGTTGATGAAGGATTGGAGATACTCACCGGCAAGCAGGTTGGTGAAATCAAAGAAGACGGAACATATCCGGAGGGCACTATTAATTACCTTGCGGTAAACCGTCTCACAGAAATATCGGAAGCCTTCGAAAAGAAAAAGGAAAAGGAAAAGGAAGAAGAAAAAGAAGAAGAGAAAAAGGAAGAAAAGCAGGAACAAGAAAAGAACAAATGAATAAGGACAATGACTCGTAGAGCGGTGCGACTGCTTGAGGCCGGAGTATTTGTCTCCCTGTCTCTGCCGTTGGCGGTCCTGCCCTTGAGATGGTCATTAAAGGCCGGGGAAGTACTCGGCCTTTTCGTTTTTTATCTCTGGAAGAGCAGGAGAAGGATCGCGATAGAGAACCTGAAATCAGCGGCATTATCTCATGGCATAAAAGTTTCAGAACCCGTTGAAAATATCATCAGGGAAAATTTCAAGAACCTCGGAAGATCGTTCATCGAGGTGATCAAAATTTACTACGGCCTCGGCAAGCCGTTAATAGATTCTGTTGTTATAGAAGGCGCAGAAAACTTTCATGCAGCAAAAGCGGGAAACAGAGGGGTCCTCTTCATAACGGGACACTGCGGGAACTGGGAGCTCCTTGCGATTGCTGCAGCAACAAAGCTTTCAGACCTATCTGTCGTAGTAAGGCCTGTAAACAATCCTTACCTGAACAATTTTGTGGAAAAGGTGAGAAAGAGATATGGAAACAGCGTCATTTATAAAAAGGGAGCATTAAAGCCTATTATGCAAACGCTGAAGAAAAACGGAGTTATAGGCCTTCTTATGGACCAGGCGGTCATACCCGATGAAGGATATATAATAGATTTTCTGGGCAGGGGAGCATGGACAACGAAAATGCCGGCCCTCATAGCAAGAAAAACCGGCGCCGCAGTCCTGCCCGCTTTCATCCATAGAGACGGCAGAGGTCATAAGATTACCATATATCCGGAGATTGAGCTATCCAAAAACAGTGATACCGAAAATGCCATAAAGGAAGATACGGTGACATTTTCAAGGTTTATCGAAGAGTATATAAAAGAACACCCAGCAGAATGGCTTTGGATACACAGGAGATGGAAGAGGGTCAAACGCAGGTTATCAGGAAGTTCATAAGTAGAACGACGTCATCGTAACTGTTTCTGTCATAAACTCCCTACGCGGGATAACCGTGGTTTGATTGTGGCCATGGAAATTGCCCGCGCCGCTGATTTCAGGCGTTCACTTTCGAATAGATTTTTGATGAGGCAATTCGGCGTGTTGACATAAACTAAAGCAATTGATAAAATTCTGCGTATAATGGTGGAAGATACGAAATATTGCCTGTGCTGCGACGAACAGGTGCCGGTCAGCGTTATTGAAAGGAACGAAAAGAGGGAAGTAAGGTGCGTCTTCTGCGGCTTTACCCTCGATGTCCAGAAGCTGTCGGAACTCAGGAAAAGCAATGAAAAGGGCTATGCCTTAGTGGCCGATGATTCAAAATACACCAGAAGGATCATTATAGATATCCTGAAAGAGAAAAAAAATTGGGCTTCTGTAGAGTCCTTTGAAAACGGGGCGGAGCTGATATCAGCATATTCAAATTTGCGGTCCAGGAAAAAACCTGTGGATGTAGTAATCGTAGACCTGAACATGCCGGTAATGGATGGGCTTACCGCTGCAAGAACGATAAGGGCCCTTGAGGTCCGGCAAGGTATCGATAAGGTTCCGATCATTTTTTTCTCATCGGAGAAGTCGGATGAACACCTGAGAAGGCAGATGGAAAATCTTGCCCCCGCCCATTATATGAACAAGGCCACCGATCCCGATCCTGATAAACTCGCAAGGCGAGTTGAACAGCTTGTGGAATATATTTTGGAAGAAAAGATTTCAGAAAAAACAGGAACCTCTACCCCGGATTATTTACCCGAATAATGCAGACATTGTAAGAAAATTTATTTAACTCGATCTCTGCCTCTCTATTTTCAGAATGTCTTCAACTATTCGACTATCGGCAAAGAAAACCGCGAGAACTCTATCGCCGGTGTCCCCGATGAGCGTGTGCTTTATACCTTTACCAATTCTTTCCCCGCAGCGTAAGCATCTTTTAAAGCCGAAGGATTTTTTAAAATCGCACCCTTTGCATCGACCCCCATATAGCTTAATGTCTTATGTTCGGGGACGCTGACCGTCCTGAAGAACGCCTTTGCAGAGGCCTCCGCGCACTGGAGCCCGATCTCTTTTTTCATGCCGCCTACCAGCAGTAAAAGGCCCTTCCTGCCGTAAGGGCCTTCGGGGATCGGTTTTTTCAGAAGATATTTTTTGCACCAGAAGCACTGGCACCTGTCTATCATTATTTTAGTCTGTGCACTCAGGGCAAAGAAGAAGATCGGTGATGCAAGGACAAGCCTGTCGGCACCCCTGATCGCGTTATAGATCTGAACCATATCGTCTTCAAATATACAGGTCCCCGTATCCTCGCACCCTCCGCAGTCCTGACAGGGCGAGATGTTCATAAGGTTGAGGTTGAAGATCTGAATGCTATGGCCCGATTCCTCGACGCCTCTGACCGCCTCATTGAAAAGAAGCTCCGTATTGCCTTCTTTCCTCGGGCTTCCGAGAAAGGCTGTAATATTCATTTAGTCTTTCTCCCTCTTTTCCAGCTTCTTCTCTCTTTTGAATTCCGTCCAGTCTTTCATGTGCTGCAGATTTTCATTGAGATACCACCATCCGTTCTTAAAAGCCGTATAATCAGGCGCACCGGTCATGGCGGAAGCATATCGGATGGAATTGGAATAAAAAAGCCATTGCCTTACCCACATCTGCTCCATGGACTCGTCGAAGGGATTTGTTTTGTCTTCTATCCCCTTCTCCCATGCCTTTACAATAAATTTTGTTGCCGCGAGGATCATCTCGTCCGTTTCCTTAGTGGTGCTTTCGAGTTTCGCAAAATGGCCTCTGACCCAATCTGTTCCGTGACAACCGTTACACACCCTGCTGATAGTATTTCGCCTCTTTTCCTGTTCCGATTTATCGATGAGGTACTCCGATGCCGGTTCGCCGCCGAATGTCACCGGCAATGGCAGTCCGTCTTTGTTTTTCATAATCGTTGTATCGCCTGACTTTGGCTGAGGATGGCTATAAATGAGTCCGAAAAGCCTGACCCACAGCCTGGAGCCGAAGTCATGGGACCTTTCAATAATCACATTGTTGTCCGGTGATACGAGGAGGCTGTTGTGGCAGACCGAACAGGTTGGCGCTCTAAAGTCTTTTCCTAACTTCCATGGCACGCCGGTGAAATCCCAGGTGCTGCTTTTTGACGAATAGATGTTTCCGTGTTTGCTCTCTTCGTAGACGTCCCAGGCGGGCACGTCGGGTTCATGGTGGCACTGGCTGCAGGTATAGGGCTTCCTTGCAACCTCGATCAGAAAGCCGTGGCGCGGATGGCAGGCTGAACAGGCGCCTGTACTTCCATCAGGATTTACCCTCCCCACCCCCTGATTGGGCCAGTTGGTTAGGTCAGGTATTACAATAGTGCCGATTTTTACAGACAAATTCTTCATGCCTTTTACTTCAATCTTTGTGCCGTGACATCCGAGACATGTCTCGCGCAGAGTATCTTCCGAGGGCTTTGCCGCCGAAAGTTTTTCATTGTCAACCTTCTTCAACCCCGTCACAGCATCGACCAACGTATGATAGACGGGATTATCCATAAGGTTTTTATAAGCCATTGACTTCTTACTTCCGAGAAACTGTTTGGCCTCTATCGGATGGCAGGTCTTACAATCATTGGGCGTAACAACGAGATTAATTTTATGCCCCATGTGTTCGAAATTGTCTTTGTGGACCTCCGGATTTCTGCTGTGGCATTCGTAACAGCCTACCGCGTATGAGCTCAATTCGCCGGGGAGAGTCTCAGCGGAGAACCTTTTTTCTAAAGCGGGTTTACCCATGGCTTCGGCAGGGGTTATCTTCGAGTGTCTGCTCGTTAACCAGTCCTTTACGATCCCGGGTGTGTATATATTGTGACAGCTGAGGCAAGCCTGGGTCTGGGGACTCAGTGGCGCCGATGACATCACATCCTCCTTCCCTTCGGCTGCAAACGTTACCTCACAGGAGAACAGAAATAGAAGCGCTAAAAAAGCTGAAACATGCTTTAAAAGTGCATTTGATGACAGGCACACATGCAGAAAAACCTTTACCAATCGCAATGTGCTATTTAAAGAGGGCCATAGCGATGAATGAAAACATACGGGTTTACTGGTGAGCAGATGTCTTACAAAGGCAGCTTCAGCCCCGGCGGGTTCGCTGAGGCGAAACAATAAGCTTTTTCTACACATATGCACTCCTCATTATTTTCATAATTCTTTTCAAAATGTTTGTCCACTATGTGCACTAAATACTATTATCTGCCCCCGTCGACAGCATTCCGGTTTATTCAACCTTATTAAACATCTTCTTCAGAGAGTTACAAATAGGGCATTTATCAGGGGGTTCTCCTTCAACTGTGTTGCCGCAGACCTGACAAACATAATAATCAATCTCCTCATTTTGCCCGAGGCTTTCGAGCGCCTTTTTGTAAAGGGCTGCATGGATCTTTTCCACAGAATTTGCATAAGTGAAGGACATCTCAGCGCGCTTATTCCCCTCCGAATGTGCATCGGCGATCATCTGTGGATACATATCCTGAAACTCATAGGTTTCTCCCGCCACTGCGGACTCAAGGTTTTCCTTTGTGCTTTTTACGGCGCCCAATTCCCTCAGGTGGTTCAAGGCATGCACTGTTTCGGCTTCAGCTGCCGCCCTGAAAAGTTTTGCTATCTGTTTATAACCTTCTGAATCGGCTTTTTTTGCAAAGGCCGTGTATTTTCTGTTAGCCTGTGATTCACCTGCAAATGCTTCTTGAAGACCCTTTTCTGCTTTCGACATAATATCTTCCTCCTATTTTCGCTTAATAAACAGTCTATGTTAGATTCGACATTACTTTGCGAGATGCCTTTCTATTTCTCTCTCATCCATCTGAAGCTCTTTCGCGAGAAGCCCGGGTGTTGCGCCCGTCTGCCTGACTATTTCTTTGAGGTAGTCCTCATAGTGCATACTCTCTTCCCAGCATCTGGAGAAATGGTCCTTCAGTATTGCGGCGAGGCCTTCTGAAGGGATACTATAGCCTTTCCTCGTGGCTTCTGTTTCCCCCGTGCTTTCGGGTATGCCGATTACCACTACTCTGTCATCTACGATGATATAGCGAATGTTGTTCGCAATGGCACAGATACTGTAGCGCACTTCAGCGCCGGCTTTTTGATAAAGATGGCCTATATGAAGCCTGTCATGAAATTTCGGAACGAGATATCTTGCTTTGATCCCTTCCTTTTTCAACTTCTCGATGTGATGAACAATCTCATTTACCCTCTTCTTATCGTCTACCGAGGGAAGTCTTCCCGTGATAACCCCGACAACTTCAAGCTTTGCATCCATCATAGAATCGGTAACGCTGAGAAAATACTCCTGCCGCGTGAGTATCTTCGTTGCTTTTCCCACCTCCAATAAGAGGTTTCTTCTTCCCCTGCCCTCCTTAAGGCTGAAAAGGACAAGAAGCATAGTAGCTGCAAGAAGAACAGATTCAAGGATGAGGAGAATTGTTTCTATGGTCATAGCTTAGGCATTTCCCCTGTGCTCTTCACGATTGATGCTTTCTCATAACGTCATCAACCCAGCTCAACGCAGCCGATACCGCCGGAAATCCGATGGTACTCGTGAGAAGGATTATCGCGTGATGTATATCCTCGACTTTAGCCCCTGCCCTCAACGCCCGTCTCGTATGAGAATGGACCGCGCCCTCCGATCTTATGGCGGCAGCCGCTGCCAGTTGTATGAGCTGCGAGGTCTTCTCATCGACGGGACCTGAGGCGCTTGCTGCTTTTCCGAGGTTATCAACCGCCCTCATGAACCCTTTAAACCTTTTCCGTAGATCTACGTAATGCCCCGGTAACTCCGGCATATTGCACCTCCTTCATTTATATCTATAAAAGTATCATTGATCGGTTCTTTATTCAAATTTCTTGTGATATGCCTTGACCCTATCTGCAAATTCTCTTCCAAACTCGTAGCAATGCTTTTGATCTTCTGAGGAGGGCTTATAGAGAACCTGTATTCCCGGTTCCACCGTTTCAAGCCCTATTCTTTTGAACTCCTCGTAAATATCTCTTACAGCTCCACCGCCCCATCCATAACTGCCGAAGGCTCCTACAATGCGGTTCTTCGGTTTGAGCCCGCGCAAATACGTCAGAAATTCTGCGATGGGCGGAAACATAGAATTATTCAGGGTCGGGGAACCGACAAGACATCCCCGTGCCGTCCAGAACTCCTTCACCCCCATACTCGCCGGCGACGCCCGCAGTTTTATCACTCTGACATCGATGCCTTCGTCTTTTATCCCCTGCATGATCGGCACGGTCATCTGCTCCGTGCTCTTCCACATCGTATCATATATTATGACAACCCTGAGGTCGGTCTTTCCGTTCGCCATATCGAGGTACATGTTGATGATCCTCGAAGGGTCCTTCCTCCATATGATCCCGTGGTCAGGGGCGATCATGTCTATCTCAAGCCCCAGTTTCCGGATCTCTGCAATCTTGTTTTTGATTAAGACGCCGAAGGGCATGAGAATGTTCGCATAATAATCTTTCACTGCGTCCTCAAGTTCAGATACGGAATAGCAGGTGAGGAATTCGTCGTCAAACCGCGCTGCCGATGCATAGTGTTGTCCGAAGGCATCCTGGCTGATGAGGAGTTTGTCTTCTTTTACATACGTCATTATCGAGTCGGGCCAGTGGAGCATCGGCGTCTCCAAAAAGAGGAGGGTCCTCATTCCGATGTTCAGGGCATCGCCGGTTTTTACGACCTTCATATTCCATTTCGATGTATCGAAAAACCTGTCAAGACCTTTTTTCCCCTTATCACTTATATAAATCGTAGCATTCGGCGCAAGATGCATGATATCCCCGAGGCTTGTCGAATGATCATTCTCGATATGGTTTATCACAATGTTTTTGATCTTTGAAGGGTCTACAAGGCTCTTAATATTCTCAATAGCAATCTCGGAAAAATCGTGTTTGACGGTATCGAGAAGGGTTATCTGCTCATCAAGGATGAGGTAGTTGTTGTAAGTTGTCCCATTCGGAGTGACATATCCGTGGAAATCTCTTATAGCCCAGTCGATCACGCCGACCCAGTAAATATCAGGTTTAATCTCGATAGCTTTCATAGTATTGCCTTCCTCTCATTCAATGTGCTTTTTGCGGATATCATGCGCACTTCACTTGCATTCGAATCCTTCACCAATAGTCACCATCGGCTGCCCGCAGCAGACAAGTTCTCCCTGACCGGCATTCGTGACGACCACTTCGTTCCCGCAGATATTACACTTGTATTTCTCTCCAGGCTTTGTTGCCATTTTGGCTCCTTCTTTGCTGCTTCACTTGCAGACTTTAATAATTTAATAAATAGTATCGCTTTTCAGGGTTGAATACAAATTAAAATAATTATCGTCAAGTCTTTTTATCTGTGCATCGGGGGTCGGGAAGATCGATTCTGCCATGAAAAAAATAACTGTGTGCCGGGCACCCGCCGCTGCAATTCGCGTAGTGGCTGCAGTCATCTCTCTTGCATGTGTTATCATGAGATGTCCGAAACTGTTCAAGGATAGGGCTGGTCCATATCTTTTCGATGCCGTCCTGAAATATGTTGCCGAGACGGAATTCCTTAAAGCCCGCAAATAGATTGCAGGGGAATATCGAACCGTCCGGCATGATCGCAATTTTTTGTAAGCCGGCATCACATCTGCCCGGCGACTTCAGTCCGTATTTGTAAAAACCGGATGCCGCAACGGAACCGATATCTAAGGTCCCCGCAAAATTATCCTTTAATTTTATGTAGAATTCCCGAAATCCGGGAAAAGAGAAACAGGGCATGATTTTTTGCCTGCCTATAATGTCCTCATGGAGGAGAAAATACCTTTTTACGCCGAGATCTTTGAGATAAGAAACGAGATCATAAATCTCATGCATGTTTTGCCGGGTGAGCGTGCTTTTCACAATAGGGTTCTTTCCTTTTTCGACCATTTTCTTAATCCCCAGGACAGCCTTTGAAAAATTGTCTGCCTGTGTCAGCGCGTTGTGGGTTTCTGAAAAACCGTGAAGAGAAAACCCGATATTTATTAAGTCAGGCGAAAGTTCCGAAATGCGGCTGACGACTTCCGGCAGGCTTCCGTTTGTGCTTATATTGACAGTTATACCCGATTCGGTCATCCGTTTCATAAAGTCCTTCATCCATGTAATGAGCATAGGCTCGCCGCCGAGGATATCGATCTCATGAACGCCGGCTTCCATCAGGAGATTACCAAGGGTGTGTGCATCCCGGACATTCATGTCTTTATATGAGGAAGCATCTGATATGCCGCGGTTAAAACAAAAACTGCAGTCTTGATTACACAGCAGGGTGGGATAGAGCTGTATGGAATAGGGATCATTCATTGTTCAAGTATATCAATCTTGACATTATTTTTTAACATGATAATATCTATACGAAAGGGTATAAATAATACTGCAGAAAACAAGGGGGAAAGCGTGAACGCTATCGAAATAGCTATACGGATGGAAAAAGATGCAATAGATTTTTATGCTGCGGCCTCTGAGAAGACGACAAATCCCGTGGGGAAAAAGATGTTCATGTCGATCAAAGAAGATGAAAAGAGGCATCTTCAGGCCCTCTCCCAGATTTTCAAGGAAGTGGGCATAAAGATGGATGATGTGAGTCCGATGAGAAATATGAAGACGATATTCGAATCCATGAAAAACGCAATGATGCAAAGGGTGCAGGCAACTCCGGACGAACTTGAATCCTTCAAGATAGCAATACAGATGGAAAAGGAAGGGATAGAATTTTATAAAAAGGCCGAAGCCGGCGCGCAAACGGAAAAAGAAAGGGCCCTCTTTGAGAGACTTATTAAAGAAGAGCAGCAGCATCATGATATATTTGCAAATACCTATTTTTTCCTCTCTGACACCGGGAGCTGGTTCATGTGGGAAGAGCACAGCATTGTTGATGGCGGCACCCCGTGGGCCTGATCTCGGTGGAAATTAGATGGTTAAGGCTTTACAGGAATATCTAAGCGGTAGTCAATCGACCTTACTGGGAAAGGAGGGAAATGGATGGGATATACAAAAGTCGCACTGGAAGACAAGATTCTTGAGATGTATCCTGAAATCGCGAGGCACGGCATATCAGTGGGCCTTGATTTTGATGAGGGGAAAAACGCCTATATCGTCAAATTCAAGAAAGATAAACAAGAACTCACTACCCATATTGAAAAGAAGGATGCCGATGATTGTATGAACAACATCAAATGTGTTTATCTCGGTGTCCAGGTAGGGCAATTCATTAAGAATTTTGAGGAAAGAAAATAATATAACTCAAAGGAGGGTTTTTTTATGCCTGTCGTTGAATCCGGGGGATTAAAAATTGAAGTAGACGAGGACGGATTTCTTGCAAATTTCGATGACTGGAACGAAAAAGTGGCCTGTGCCATAGCTGAAAAAGAGGGGGTCGGCAAGACATGTCCCCTTACAAAAGAAAAGATAGAAATTTTAAGGTTTATGAGAGAATATTATAAAAAATTCAACGCCTTTCCCGTACCCCGCGCCGTATGTCTCAATGTACATCAACCAAAGGATTGCACATACGAGGAATTCCCGGATCCTTTTACAGCATGGAAGATCGCCGGACTTCCTAAGCCTGCAGCTTATGGAGAGCTCCAGGATGTTATAAAGAAACTTTCGATCTGAACTTACGATAGCAAGGATTCAGACCATCTGAAGAAAAATTTCCTTGTTTCGGGCATTCTGTCTATAAAAGGTCCGATTGGCATGTATAGTCTAATAAGGCCTGAATTGTTATTGATATTGATGAGTTAAAAGAGCTGAAAAAGAAGATATAAACAGTAGAAAATTTTAAGAAAATTATATTATAATTTGTTAAATATCTGTCCCATCTTCAGGATTGGAGAGACAATTCTGCTTAAAATTTAAAAATAAGGAGGTAGATTTATGCCAAAGCCAGTAGTGGATGAGGATTTGTGTGAAGGCTGTGCAACATGTGAGGAAATGTGTCCGGAGGTATTTAAGGTGGAGGACGATGGAAAGGCACATGTAATCGGTCCTGACAAATGCAGCACCTGCAATTGTCAGGAAGCTGCCGATACATGTCCTGTTCAGGCCATAACCATAGAATAAACGATATGTAAAAAAGGGAAGGCCGGATAGCCCGGTCTTCCCTTTTCCTCTCGACTTCCGGCGTATTACGTTCAATCAGCAGGAACTCTTACATTTGCAGGTCGTTGCAGTTCTTTTCGATACCTTTTTGATCGTCATGATATCCCCCCTTTCATAGAGGAATTTACACTTCTTGTTTGTATTTCTCTTCCCTATTAAGTATATCATACAGCGCACACCTGTATAAGTCTTTTCCCAGTGCGTTGCCGAGAAGCAGCGCCCTGTATCTGCAGCCCCCTCTGCATGACTCAATGTATCGGCAATCACATGCCAATTCGTCTAGTCTAATCGGTTTTATTCTTTTCCAACACTCTCGCAGGCCGTCCTCAATCCTCCCGGCAAAGTTATCTGCATAAAAAGTGCATTTCGAAACCCTGCCGTCCGCCATGACCGCTGCGAGATGCAGACCGCAGGCAAAACCCGGTGCTCCGGAATGCAACCCTGCGCCGTACCCATATCTGAGGAACTTTCCTCCCTGTTCTGGAGTTATCTGGAGTTCAGTATGCTTTTCTAATCTGCCCGTTATACAGGGGATATCTACTGTCCAGTCCTTTATTCCCATCTCTTTAAATAACCTCTCCATGCCATCAAAATCATTAAGATTTACAGGATGGACCATCGTTGCAACGGAAACTTCAAAACCGGAATCGAGCGCTTTTTTGACAGCCCCGATCGCCGATCTGAAGGCGCCTTTGCCCCTCAGTGAGTCATGGGAATATTCGAGCCCGTCTATGCTGACCTGAATCTCATCCACATTCAGTTTTCTCAATATCTTCTTGTTCAATAACAATCCATTGGTAAAAAGGACCTTCCGCACAAGGAATTCAGGCAACATCTCGTTTATCTCTTCTATGTTTCCATGCATGAGCGGTTCTCCGCCGGTAATAAGCACCCTTAACCCCTGCATCTCTTCGAATTCTTTGAGGATAGACCTTATTTGTTCGACTGAAAGTTCATTCTTTTCCCCCCTCACCCTAACCCTCTCCCACCGGGGGAGAGGGGATATCCCCTCTTGAGAGGTGTGAAGGGATGCGCACCCCTCCCTTGATGGGAGGGGCTGGGGGAGGGTGCTATTATTTTCATCGCCAATGTAACAATGTTTGCATTTGAGGTTGCAGTTATTCGTGATTTGCAACTCGATATACCTCAATGAAGGCTCAGGAGATTTGATCATAACAGGCTGTCTCGATGCGACCTTATCTTTTGTTAATATACCCTCCTTCAGACAATAATCAATAAAATTACTGTCCCTTCCTTCACACCCTCCTTCAGATGCACAGCTCTTCAAAAACCCAAAGGAGTCCTTGTCGAGTTCATAAAGCTCATCTCTCTTGACATGATAAACAGACGGGGTTTCGAGCCATTTAAGAAACGCGTCCCCGGCAAGAAAATATCGCATATTAATATTTTACATAATAGACTGAGCTCTTTATCTTTCAATGTATTTGGTATTTGCCAAAAAGCAAATTTGTTAGCTTATAAATTTGCTTTCGAGGAATTTCTCAATGATATTTGTTCGGAGTAATTGAAAAATATGCCAAAGTTTTTTGAGACGCACATTCAAAAAAGATCTTTCCCTTCTTCAGAAATCAGCGTCTGAAGTCTCTTAAGGAAGTATTTGTCGTTTTCCGACCCTGAGCTGGGAATAAGATCGATATTGACATGGCCGTAAACAGCCTGCCATCTGTCCTTAAGGCGTATTGCAAGTTTCTGATTCAATATATAATGACCCGTTCGCTTCCGTCTGAAAAGTTTTCTGGAGTATGGGTTTGCGCTGCCAATTTCGTTCTTTGAAAGGAGCGCAGATATGTACGGACGCTGTCTCCGGTATTCGGGGATGATGCTATCCGGCAGATGAGTCACAATTTCCGCTAGTTCGACGGCAGTAAGCGGCAGGAGTTCCAGATATTGACGGTTGATCCGGTTGCGCAGGGTGACAAAGAAGATGTGGAACAGCAAAAACTCTCCCAGGCGTTTGTCTATCTTGATCAACTTTTCATCAATCTTCAGGCTGACGCTCGAAGGAGCGAGCATTTCATGCACGCCGGGGAACGATTCAGAGGCGAACTTACTGTCCTTCATAGCCCGCGCTAACGCTGACTGCCACGCGGTGAGATCGTAGTTGTCCGTCAACTCGGTGTCAGCACCTGCTTCCAACAATTCCTTAATGAGCGCCGAATTTCCGGCGCTCGCCGCGAGCATAAGAGGTGTCTTATTGAAAACATTGCGGTGGTCCACGCCGTAGAGTTCGCCCTCTCTGAGTACGTCCTTGTAGAATTTGCCTGTATATTTCTGCTGATATCTGGCTATGAGATTCGCACTCTGCCTGTCATAGAGAGACCGGTCAAAGGGCAATCTCTTATCCCGCACGAGACAAACCTGTTTCGCCCTGTCAAAACCTTGAGCGCTGAGCAGCTCGATCAGCCTCGGCTCGTCATAGTAGAGACCGTATTCAAACAAAGCCTTTTTAGGCTTCTGGGAGATCTCTTTTTTGTCGCGGGCACGCGCGATAAGTTCACGAACTCTTTCAGGGGTAAATACATCCCAGGGCACGGGCTGTGTCTTCAGGATGTCGCGCCTGATTTCATCGGCCTGTTCCTGCCGACCCTGAAGTTCCAGCCTCCTCGCCTCCGCTTGCCACTCTTCGATACTGGACTGCTTCACGTCTACAGTAAAGCTGTTGTCGGCATCTTGTATTTCTAATATCCTGACAAGCGGGTGGCCGGTATCGCTCTCAATGAGATAAAGCCTTTGCACAGCGCGGGTGACCGCGACATAAAGGGAATTGACGAAGAACTTATATGCTTCAAGAGATTTATCTGTTTTATCGCCGGCCCTCATATATTCGAGGTCTCCGCTCAGCTCCTCAGGGTTGACACCTCTTGTTATCTCCTCGAAACTCGCCCGGTCACTCGATATGAAGTTCACCAGGACAACATTCTCGTACTCAAGCCCCTTTATCTCCTGGACACTAAAAAGAAGTGGCGTATCAAAGAACCGGCGCGCAGCAGTCTTCTCCTCGTCGCGCATTACCAGCACCGCAAATTTGGTGGATCGCCGGATTTTCTGGTTCAGCTCCCGCTTTGCCTTTTCTTCGTCCTTGATGAGTATGAGTTCGCCCGGCTTTTCCGATACACTGTTCATGAGATAGTTGCTTTCCCTGTCGATGGACCCGAAGCGCTTCTGTTTGATCCTGAGAAGCCTGTTCGCAAGGTCCGTCACTGCTGTCGAATTACGGAAATTGGACTGTAGAATACGTGTCACCTCATGGATCTCCAGGGATTCGGCGTTGTAGAGCATAGACTTGAGATTGCTCCAGGAGAAGAAATTTGGATGGACTATCTGGTTGGAGTCTCCGCAGAGGATAAATTGGTCGGGTCTCTTCAGGGTTGTCAGAATCAGCTGAAGCTGGATGTTTGTGATATCCTGCACTTCATCGACGACTATAAAGTCGTATGTCTGCTGCGCGTGTTTCAGATAGCCGTGGGCGAGGATGCTGGGGTCGTAATATCCGTTCTCTTTGAGAAAGACCAGATATTTTTCGAAGAGCCTGTAGACAAGCTCACGCTCGTTGTCGAGATAAATGGATTGGCGGACACCACGATTTAGATAATCTTCGCGGTCCAACCACGGCTTGTCGATAACAGAACCGGTTATCACCCCACGGAACTCTTCGTATAAGCGGTGAGCGTCAGAGACGCGCTGCTGTTTCGGAAACCGCTGCAGCCAATTGGAAAAGGCGCTATAAATAATCTCCCTGCCTTCGGGCACCCGCATAGTCTCAAGGAATTCCCTGAAGGACAAGAAAGAAATCTCCTGGTCATCGTTTTCATAATGGTGGGCAAAATAAATATTTCTTGAATTGTCCGCGAGATATGGGGACAAAGTCACATAAAGAATTTGGCCTCTCGCTCTTTTCATCTTTTCAAGGGTGAGCGCCGTTTTCCCGCTGCCCGCCGGGCCGATAATTATGAGCGGAGTGGTATGGTGATATACCTCCTCCTGCTCCGGGCTAAAGGAGATTACCTTATCCAGAAGGTGGAAACGTCTGCTCGAAGGATTCAAATAGACAAGAGAAGGAAGCTTTTCCTTTTCAGTTGGCGGGGTTTCAGTCACCGGTATCTTGGATTCATCTATGTGAGCGCCTCCCAAAAACTTTGACTTGCCGTAGGCGTGATTGAGCACAACCTCCAGGATCAGGGCGTAACGCACCCCTCCATATGAGACTATCTTAAAAAGCAATCGGTTGCTGTCATCGAGCTTCGCCCTGTATATATCATGTTCAGCGAACTTCTTTACCTCAGCGGAATAAAAGTCATCCTTTTCGAGGAATCCCGCGATTTTTTGGTACTGACGGCCGACCTTCGATGTATCAAGATCCAAATATTCGAGAATTTTCATGTTCCAGTAGCGTTTCCTATCTTCCTACCATGTGAATATCAAATGAACAAGCATATCAATAATGGTAACAAAAAAAGGATCGACTTTTAAACCATTTGGCAACAATTCCTTTGGTTGCATAGAATCAATCGCAGAAATAGCTCAATATGTGTAAAATTACTCTATCAGCAAGTATATGAAAAAATGTTTCACCCCGGAAACGAGAGAGGTTTTCTCCCTCTAACACATAGAAAGAAATGCTTTGAGAGATTCATGGCTGGGGTTAAGTTCTTCCTCCTACTGAATTAAACACGGGGCGTATTGAGCTGAGGGCTATTAAGTACTCTCGAAAGTCAATAGAGACAAATTTCCTATGTTATACCAACTTGGTATTTTATGGTAATAAGGAGTAAAAGCCAACTAGCCTTTCATCAGACATCTTGATATTAATAATAAATTTCTCTTTTAAGTCGTTCCCTAATATGATATATTCTTTCAAGAATGCGGAAAAAACCAAGTTGGTATAATCATTGTTGAACTAAACCGCTTCGCGGTGGCCTTCCGATGAGTCGCCCATTGCAATAAAATAAGCCTGTCTATTTATTTGCTTCAACGCAATCTCGCCACTTGTTGAATAAACGTAATCCCGATAGAATCTCTTTTCTGTAGTACTGCCGGCATGAGCTGGCGGATATCTATTCGCCTCAGCGAGTCCGCCGTGGCGGAAAGGAGATTTTGTCATGACATTGAGAGAACAGATGCAGAGGGATCTTCAGTTAAGGGGGCTGAGTGCAAGGACGCAAGAGGTTTATCTTACACGGCTAAGGGAACTTGCCCGTTATTTCAAGAAGTCACCTGATCAGCTTGGAGAGAACGAAATCAAGAAGTACCTTCTTTATCTTTTGAAAGAAAAGAAGGCATCCGATTCGACAGTCCGACAATACTATGGAGCTCTAAAGTTCTTCTATCAGACAACGCTGAAACGCAGTTGGGTAATGGAGAAAATCCCCTATTTGAAGACCAAGAAGAGACTTCCTGTTATCCTGGACAGGGAAGAGATTGAGGCACTTTTTGCCGCAACGGACAATATCAAACACAGGGCTATATTGATGGTCATCTACTCGGCAGGGTTGCGAATAGGAGAAGCAGCCAATCTGAGGATTGCAGATATCGACAGCAAGCGGATGACGATACGAATACAACAGGGCAAAGGTGGCAAAGACCGGTACAGCATACTCTCCCACGTAGCTCTTGATACTTTGAGACAGTATTGGAGGAAATACCGTCCTTCAGAATGGCTATTTGAGGGATACGGGAAGAATAACCCGATATCAGACCGGTCGCTTCAGAGCATCTTCAAGGCTGCAAAGAAGCGTGCAGGGATCACAAAGCCTGCCAGCGCTCACACCCTCAGGCACAGCTTTGCGACTCATCTGCTTGAGGCTGGTGCAAACCTGCACCATATCCAGCTTCTCCTGGGGCATAAGTCCCCACAGACAACGACTGTCTATCTTCACGTCAGCCGGATGGAGCTTGCGCAGATAGCAAGTCCGCTCGACAGAGTTCCCTTATCCGCCAAACAGACCGCATAGCAGTCCGGCAGACATCGCGATGCAGACATCTCGCAGCGTCGAGGTGGCGGATATATTCCGTCAATACGGCCCGGATTATAGGAAAACACATCCCTTGCCTCGTGGTCACCTGCGCGTCATGCGCGCGATTGAGGTATGCCGGACAGCAGCTCTCGGAGGTCATCTGGATGAGTGTGATACCTGCGGCGCCATACGGGTATCCTACAATTCTTGCAGAAACAGACACTGCCCGAAGTGCCAGTTTTTGAAAAAGGAACAATGGCTTGACGCAAGGAGGAAAGATCTTCTGCCCATCCCCTATTTCCATGTTGTCTTCACCATCCCTGCTGAGCTTAATCCGCTCGCTTTAAGAAATCGCAAAACTCTTTACAGCATCCTGTTTCGCTCAGTCTCTGAGACCCTTAAGGAACTGGCAAAAGACCCTAAGCACCTCGGAGCGCAGATCGGCTTCATCGGTATCTTGCATACCTGGGGACAAAATCTTATGGACCATCCCCACATCCATTGCATCGTATCCGGCGGCGGCCTGTCCGATGATGCACAGAGGTGGATTCCCTCACGAAGCAAGTTCTTCCTTCCCGTAAGGGTTCTGTCCCGGCTGTTCAGAGGCAAGTTCCTCGATTATCTCCAAAAAGACTACGACTCGGGAGATCTGGCATTCCCGGGCACTGTTGCCATATTGAAGGAGGCGAAAGCCTTCAGAGCCTTTATGAGGGGACTCTACGGTAAAGAGTGAGTTGTGTACTGCAAACCTCCGTTTAAAAATGCTGAAGGAGTACTCAGATATCTCGGCAGATACACTCACAGGATTGCCATTGCTAATCATAGGATCGTGAACATGGAGGACGGAAGGATTTATTTCTTATGGCGCGACTATGCCGATAACAATCGAAACAAGATCATGACGCTCGATGCCGTTGAGTTTATAAGGAGGTTCCTGCTCCATGTCCTGCCGGACAGGTTTGTGAAGATCAGGTATTACGGACTCCTGGGTAGCAGGAAACGAAAGAGTAATCTTGCCGGATGTCGTTCGCTTCTGGGCGTTACTGAAATAGCCCAGGATGACATTGAATCAACAACACATAAAGACATGCCTGCCTGGCAGGAATTAATGCTCCGGGTCTCCGGCATAGATATCTCAAAATGTTCTGTCTGCGGTAAAGGAAGGATGTGCTCCAAAGAGGTCCTTCGCCCCCTAGAGAACATCCGTTCTCCTTGAAAGAAATACAACACCGTTATGAAATGTTCAAAAACGTATACGACAATCTCCCCGCGAAAACTGTATTGTTTCTCGCCGCGCTTCACTGTTGCCAAAATTCCAGCCTTTCTGTATAGTCATAGCAAAGAGGGGGGCATTAATCTCTTGGCAATGCTTGCAACGGGTAGGATTTACTTCAGGATCGCACGCCGGTCGTTATATTCGGCATCCGATTTCTAGAGGAAAGCACAGGAAAGGAGTAATTGGAATTCCATAGGTGGTGCCAGTCGCGGCTTCGTTCAACTTGCTTCTTTCTGAAATTGGCGCTTTCTGAAAAATCTCTGTGCACTCTTGATATCAACTTCAGAAAGAAGCTTTAATGTTAAATGTTAAAAAATATGAAAATTTTGCAGGCAATAGTCGCTGATGCATTAGAAATTTTAAATTTGCAAAAACTTGCTTATCAAAGCGAAGCTGAGCGTTACAACAATTACGACATCCCGCCCCTTAAACAAACAATGGATGAAATTAAAGATCAGTTCAGAAATCATATATTCCTAAAAGCTGTTTCAGAAGGCAGAACAATTGGTACTGTGCGTGCATATGAAGAAAATGGGACATGTTATATCGGCAGATTGGCCGTCCACCCGGACAGCCAAAATCGAGGCATCGGTACAGCCCTTATGAAAGCAATCGAAGACTATTATAAACCTCAACGCTTCGACCTTTTTGTTGGATCGAAAAGCGACAAGAACATATATCTTTACAAAAAGTTGGGATACACTATATATAAAACTGAAAAATATGGTTGCGGGGATATAGAAATATTCTATATGGAAAAATATTGTAAAAACATTTAACGAGTCACTCAAGCCGACCCGGAATAAGCCTGGTTTGAGTTGGCACAGGCTTGTGGCCGGGCGGCTTAGCTCAAGCGTTATGGCAAATAGAATAATGCCAAAGTTCCATATATTACGTTATAATGGTTTGTATAAGGAGGTAAATTATGAATGCAGAATATACAGCAGTAATAAAGCAATCGGGTGATTGGTGGATTGGCTGGATAGAGGAAATTCCGGGTGTAAACTGTCAGGAAGGAACGTATGACGAACTGCTTAAAAGCCTTCGGCTAACCCTGAAAGAGGCCCTTGACTTTAACCGAAAGGACGCTATCGCCGCTGTAGGTTCAGGATATAAAGAAGAAAAAATCGCGGTATGAAGCGCAGTGAACTGCTGAAGTATCTGCGGTCACAAAAATGTGAATTTATCAGAGAAGGTAGCCGCCATTCATGGTGGTGGAACTCCAGCCAGAACAAACGATCCTCCATTCCAAGACATGCTGAAATCGACGATAATCTTGCTCGAAAAATTTGTAAAGACCTCGGTATAGAACAAATAAAATGAGCCATAACACAGCCTTCAACCAGACGCGGATTAAGCCCTGTTTGATTTTTGCTTTGCTGGTTACCCGCGCTGGTTGAAGGCAACGTTATACTATCTTTCAATCAATAATTCTTAAAATTTAGGATCATTCGAATTCAACATTTACAAATGTACTGAGCACCAAGCAGAAAGTTTTGAGTGTACAAACTTGATGAAGAAGTTATCTCTGAAGAGTTCGGACTGAAAGAGATGTCGATGAACGCGTTCGGATTGTTTCCCTGCCGCCCGGTGGCAGCTTTTGCCTTGGAACCGATGTCGGGACTGGTCCGGAATATGCTAGTAAAAAATTCCACAAGAGATTAGGCAAGGCACACTAAGGAATCTCGATATACATCGGGATATTTATCGGGACTTTAATTCAATCGCATTATTTGCCTAAGACGCTGAACTCCTGTCATCTGTTCATGTGATATACTTTAAAAAATCCGGCAATGAAGATGAACGAAACAAATTTACGAAAAAGACTGTGCCAGACTTTCTGTAAATATTATAAACCCGCAAAAAACGAGGAACTTGCCTGCATGGGCTTTCTCGTCTTAGAAAGGTTGATACGGGAAGGCAGGAAGATTTCCTTTACTGCATTCAAAGAGAAGATGCATTTTTTGACCCAAAAAATGCTCAGGCAGGATCTCTGCGTTCCTTGCCCTTTTTATGAAGACGACTGTGATTTCGTTCAGCATAAGGAATCGCCGCCATGCGGTGGTTTTTTGCTGTTAGGCCATCTTCTTGAAACAGAGGTAATTTCGATTGACAACATAAAAGATGTGAGATAAACTTTGTCTAAAAAATGGGCGGGAGAAAAAATATGGCGACATTTTCTTTGAGAGAGGTTGTAGAACAGGCTATTCAGACAGAAAAGCTGGGCAACGAATTTTATACGAAAATGGCAGAGAGATTCCATGAGCATAGCGAGTTGAAAAAGCTCTTTGAATTGCTCGCCGGACAGGAGACAAAGCACGAATTGAGCTTTTCCAGGCTGAAGGACAAATTAACCGGGCAGGATGCTGAGGGATGGGACGAAGTCACCCTGTATCTTAGAGCTATTGTTGATTCCGAATTTTTCCTCGGAAAAGATAAATGCCTGCCTTCACTCGAACACGTAAAAACAGCAACGGAAGCAATTGATTTTTCTCTCTGCTTTGAGCGGGAAACACTGCTTTATTACTACGCCCTGAGAGAGGCATTAAAAGAAAAAGAGATAATCGATGCGATTATCAAAGAAGAGAGAAGTCATATCGTCTGGCTGAACAATTTAAGAAAAAGCTTTGTGTGAAAATCTCCTGTGGATTATTCCATCAAGATAGGCGGTGAGGCAGGGCAGGGCATACAGACCATAGGGGACACGCTTGCCGGGGTATTTTCGAGGGCGGGGTATCACGTCTTTACCCACCAGGACTACGAGTCCCGCATAAGGGGCGGCCACAATTTCTACCAGATACGGCTTTCCGACAGACCTGCTATGGCGTCCAGAGAGGGGATCGATATCATTGTTGCTTTGGATCAAGAGAGCATTGTGCTTCATGAAAAGGAGCTTACCGAAAAAGGTCTTATCATCTATGACTCAGCGACCCTGAAGCAGAAGTATGAGAAATCCCACTTTCTCGATATCCCGTTCGTTTCTATTGCGGTCGAACAGGGCGGGCACAAAATAATGGCAAATACCGTTGCAACCGGGGCGGTATTGGGCATGCTGAAACTCGAACTTGATATCCTCACCGGCATTATAGAGACCACGTTTAAGAAAAAGGGTGAGGAGGTCATTAAATCCAATATCAGCGCCGCACGTGCAGGATACGATTTTGCCTTGAAACAATGTCCTCGGTGTTCCTTCGCCACTGCACCTTTTTCGGATCCCCGGATGCTGATAGCGGGAGTTGACGCTATCGCGCTGGGCGCCATCGCATCGGGCTGTAAATTCTATTCGGCATACCCGATGACGCCTTCGACGGGTATCATGAATTATCTGGCAGGCAAAGAGGAAGAATATGGCATTATTGTGGAACAGGCAGAGGATGAGATTGCTGCTATAAACATGGCTTTAGGGGCGTCGTTTGCGGGTGTCAGAGCGATGACGGGAACTGCAGGGGGAGGTTTTGCCTTAATGGTCGAGGGGCTCTCTTTAGCGGGAATGACCGAGACGCCGGTTGTGATCGCACTTGGCCAGAGACCGGCGCCTGCCACCGGTCTTCCGACCAGGACGGAACAGAGTGATCTTTTATTCGCAATACACGCTGCTCACGGGGAGTTCCCGAGGACCGTGTTTGCACCGGGCACTCCGGAACAGGCTTTTTATCTCACCAATAAGGCGTTTGATATGGCAGAGAAGTACCAGATACCGGCCTTTGTGGTCTTCGACCAGTACCTTGCCGATTCCGAGTGGACATATGATGGTTTCGATTTAAGCGCTATTAAGTTTCAGGATTACCGGATCAGGGGAGAAGAATTCAAGAAAACTCGAAAATTACAAGAGACATGCCTTTACGGATACCGGTGTTTCACCTTTGGGCGTCCCCGGAGATTCAAGAAACCTGGTCGTCACAGACAGCGATGAACACGATGAAGAGGGCCATATCATAGAAGATGCTGGAACAAGGACAAAGATGGTGCAGAAAAGGCTCTTAAGGAAATTGCCGTTCCTCAGAGAGGAAATAGAGCCTCCGTATTTTTACGGCAGTGGTCGGCCCGAGATAGTAATCGTAGGATGGGGTTCAACGTACGGCGTGCTGAAAGAGGTCGTAGATACTTTTTCTCAGGATAAAGATATCGCCCTTATGCATTTCACCGAGGTCTATCCCTTTCCCGGGACGGAGAAATTCGATTTCCTGAAAGTTTTACGAGATGCGAAACTCGCCGTCTGCGTCGAAAATAATGCGACAGGTCAGTTTTCATGCCTCATCAGAATGGAGACCGGATACGAATTTCCATATAGGATTAATAAATATGATGGAAGGCCTTTTACGATAGAGGGATTATTGAAAGAGCTTGATCGAATTCTGCTGTAAAAACCTTTTTTCTGTGGTCCACGCCCTGGATATGAGGAGTCCGTCTTTCACCCATCGTCAGCCTCGATACTCTTGACCCTGAATAATGCAATTATTATAATAAATTATAATCTTATTAAGAAATGAGAAGGGAAATATGAAAAGCAAATACAGAGAAAAAATATCAATGGGTTATTTATGCACAAAATACGGGTGTAAGTTCAACGACCCGGATTTTTGCAAGAAAAGAGCTGAAAACAATATAGATGAAATGTGTCAGATATGCACAGGCATCGGACCTGTGGAAAAGGTCAAGACCTCAAACCTCCAGTTCAGCACAAAAGGCATGAACAAAAAAAGGGCGGCCTGACCGCCGCCCTTTGAGATATTAACCTTCTATTTGCATTCCGACACGCCAACCCATATAATTTTTCTATGAGTGACGAGGGGAATTACATGGCCACATTGGAAGATTACAGAGGACAAACCCCTGCCTGGTGCCCGGGATGCGGAAATTTCGGTATCCTTAAAGCTTTCAAGGATGCACTGGTCGAACTCAGGATAGAACCACACCAACTCATCATTGTGTCAGGTATTGGCCAGGCAGGAAAATTTCCCCATTATCTTAAGTGTAATACCTTCAACGGCCTGCACGGCAGAACCCTTCCTGTTGCGACGGGGTTCAGACTCTCCAACCACGGGATGCTTGTCATAGCTGTCGCTGGAGACGGGGACTGTTACGGAGAAGGCGGGAACCACTTGATCCACGCTATGAGAAGGAATATTAATCTGAAACTCTTTGTGCATGACAATCAGATATACGCACTCACGAAGGGTCAGGCGTCTCCGACGAGTATGGCGGGAACGGTGACAAAGAATCAGCCCTTCGGCGTTTTCTCTGACCAATTGAACCCCGTTGCACTGGCGGTCACCCTCGATTGCAGCTTTGTGGCCAGAGGTTTTGCGGGTGATACAGGACATCTGAAAGAGCTCATGAAGGAGGCGATCCTCCACAAAGGCTTCTCCTTGGTCGACATATTGCAGCCTTGTGTGACCTTTAATAAAATAAATACCTACGAATGGTATAAACAGAGGGCCTATCATGTAGAGCCTGAATATAAGCCTGAGGACAGAATGGAAGCATTCAAGAAGGCACTGGAATGGGGCGACCGTATCCCCATCGGTGTTATCTACAAGAACAACCGTCCCATTTTAGAGGACAGGATACCGATGATCAAAGACACCCCGCTTGCAAAACAGGCTTTTGACATATCAAAGCTGGCATCTACCCTGAAGGAATTCTATTAAATACATTTTGCATTCCCTATGGAGAACCGCTCAGACAACAACAACTCAGGCATGGAAGATATCTGCATCGTGAACCTTCTGTCTTTGCAATAGAGACTGTAATTCACGATGCAGTATATCAGTAAAATACTGAAGGAAATCTAACTTATTTAACTGCGTCTTTGAGAGATTTTCCAGCTGAGAACCTCGGAACCTTCGCTGCTTTGATGTTTATGACTTCGCCGGTCCTCGGATTACGACCCTTTCTCGCCTTTCTTTTTGATACCTTAAATGTGCCAAACCCAACGAGAGTAACACTCTGACCTTTCTTCAAAGCAGATGTTATCGTATTAAGAGTGGCCGTAATGGCCCTTGCTGCATCTGCTTTTGACAACCCTGCACCCGAAGCCACCTTTTCGATTAACTGATCCTTTGTCATTTTTAACCCCTCCCTTTTTATTGGTTAATAAGAATTAGAAAAAAGAAATAAAACTATCTTAGCACAAAAGGTTTTCCTTATAGGGCAAAATAATTATATTTTTTTAGAAAGGCTATTTCACCCTTTTGATGTAAAATATAATTCTTATGAGCAAGATATTCAAGAATGAAAACCAACTGCAGGAATGGGTTAAAGCTGCCGAAGGGATACGAAAAAGATTTGGCGTTGATAAGGCTCTGGGATATCTCATAGGAGAAAAATTCTATGAAACTGTTTATATTCTCCACTCCTCCCAAAAATTGATCAGAAGCATTGCTGAAGAGAGGAAGAAGCCAGGTTATAACCCCATACGTGAAACAATATATGGAAACCGTAAACTTGTAACTAACTTGGACGAGATTTATAAAAAAGATATGGCAATCATGGCTGAGGCTGAGGAACTCTTGGTCAAATTTGCAACCTTAATCAAGGGTGCCTTTGAAACCTATGAGATACGCAAATACTTCGAGTCCAACCCACGGTTAGGGACAATGCGACATATTACCTCTGATGAAGAATATGACTTTCTCACCAGAAACCGGGCTGTTGAACACTCTATAGATACCGAGATTGAGGATGCCTTGATATTTGGAGCTATGGTGAAATATTTCCAAATATCTCTGAATAACCCCTAGCATAATTTACCGTTTTCTTTGCACTTTTCCTTTATAAGCTGTGATTGCTTACTACTGGAGTGATTGACAATGTCAGATAAGTTAATCGACTAAGACCTTCAGAGCACAGCGTCTACTTGGATGTTTAAGTTTTCTCAATGCTTTTGCCTCTATCTGTCTTACCCTTTCACGTGTAATGGAAAAATGGTTCCCTACTTCTTCAAGAGTGCAGTCTTTTTCACATTCTATCCCGAATCTCATTCTTATAATCTCAGCTTCTCTGGGAGTTAGAGTATCAAGAACCCTCAGTATCTGCTCTGTGACATCATTACTTTCCGTATTAGAGTATGGGGAAGGACTATTTTTATCACCGATAAAATCCTCTATTGTTGAACCTTCATCCCCTAACGGAGTTTGAAGAGCTATTGTGTCCTGTACCGCCGTGAATACTTCTTCGAGTTTTCCTGTTGACACCGCCAATCTGTCGGCAATTTCTTCTTTGTTCGGATCTCTTCCAAGTTGTTGTCTTAATTCTCTGGACGCTTTGTTTGCCTTGTTATAAAATTCAGCTGCATGTACAGGAACTCTGATAGTTTTTGTCTGATCAATTAATCCCCTTGTTATTCCCTGCCTTATCCACCATGTTGCGTAGGTGCTGAACTTGAACCCCTTTTTATAGTCAAACTTGTCTACAGCCCTCATGAGACCGATATTGCCTTCCTGAATTAGATCAAGCAGATTTAATCCCCTGCCGACATAATTTTTCGCTATATTAATTACCAATCTCAGGTTGTGCGTTATTAATTCATCCTTTGCTTCACTGACAAGGGTTCTTGCCCTGGTGATTCTATCCCACTTGGATTTCAATTGGTCAATCTTGATTCCCGCCTCTGATTCAACCTGCTTATACTCATTCTCAACTTCCTTTGCAATGGCATTAAGTTGTATTGAGTTGATGTCTTGTTTCTTTTTTTCTTTTATTATTTTTCTTAAATTCTTTAAAGTCCCGTATCTTGCAACCTTTCTATCAGCTATCTCTATCTTTATCATGAGATTGTGAAGGACTTTCAAGCTCATTCCAAGAGCTTCATTTGCTTTCTCTTCCTCAGAATTATGCAGGTCCTCTTCGTCTTTTCCATCTAAATTCATTTCGATGTTCTTATACAAAGGCAGTGCAGTAATTATCCCTTTAATAATCTCTTTTCCTTCTTCCAATGTCCTGGCAAGCTCTATTTCTTCGTTCCTTTTCAGTATTGCAATATTCCCCATCGAATGGAAATATGTTTGAATAATATCCTCTGTTTTTTCATGCCCGTCTTCTTCCTCTGAAGCCAAGACCTCTTCCTCAAATATATCAAGTCCCTGATCATCTATAACCTCAACTCCTGCATCATGTAGAAGATCCATAAGTTCTTCAAGCTCATCTGTGGAGAAATACTCTGAGGGAACAGCATCATTTATCTCTGTGTAGGTGAGCTTTCCGCAACTCTTACCTCTATCTATAAGCTCTTCAAAAACATCCTCTTTTTCCATGATACTCCTCAAAATAAATTTCTTAATGTTACCCGCATGACATGAAGATCTCTCAATTTGTAGTTATATTTCCTTCTGAGTTTGAAAACAGGAGGGAAATAGATAGTCTCAAACAGAAAATACTAATACTATTATACCTAGAATTGTTGATTTATGCTGCAATAGGCTATTAAATCATCCTTGCCAAAGATTAATTTGGGCAAACTTCTGACGCTATAAGGGATAATTTGCATTGCCCCGAAAAAGATGTCTCCAGGGTATGTCTCTTTTGATCTTCTGGAATTAAAGGGAAATGTGGCAATGAGGAAATGACAGTTGCAATGCTGCTTCCTGTAATTCTTCTTCACAAAAATAGCAAAAAAATGTAGATTATAACCAGTTATTATAAATATATAGACACGGAGTTGCAGATGGGAAAAAAGAAGAATTTAGAAAATTAATTGATGAGGTTTTAGAGGCAATTTCACAAATGAAAAATAAGAAAGGGGAAATATATATCGGCTCAGAGAATACGCTTCACATGCTTATCAATTTGAACCAGCAAATCGAAGAACAAAGAGAAAATGTCGATAAGTTGTCAAAACAGCTGAAAGATCTCGAACGCAATTTGAATATATTGATTAAAGAATTAGTTTCGCTAGGATATATAGACATGTCTGAGAGAAGAAAACTTTTTAAGAGAAACTTGCTTAGTCAAGAAGCATTGACGAATCTTTTGGTGGCAAAGAAAGTAATAAGCAGGAAAGAACTGCTCAATAGGATAAAGCTGCTGAAAACGTCACAATCAAAAATATGAATTAAGATTTCTTCCGGGAAACCCGGCTCCCGATGAGCTTTATGTTGTGTTGGTAACGAATGAAGACATTCTTTGCAGTAGCTTTTGAAAGAGACACTGTAGCCACGTCGGCAAAGGTTGCGTTGTTCGTCGGATCGATTCTCGCACTAATCAACTACGGCGACCGTATTTTCCTGCGTTACGACATGCGTGCCCTGGACTGGGTCAAGCTCGCTGTTACGTACTGTGTCCCGTATTGCGTGGCCACATACGGTGCCGCCAAGTACGCAATAAGGCATTCCAATGACAAAGGAAGCAACACAACCACGGGGTCAAGTTGACCCCTGATTGCCGCGCTTCGTGCGCGTCCGTTGAGGCAAAAACCGTTATGAAGGGGATGGCAAAGGCAATAGTAAGGATAAACAAGGTGCCGGAAAATGAGAGTAATCTTAATCAAGTGATGCCGCAGGCAACAGAACAGTTCGCAGCAATAAGACGGGATTCTGCTAAAAAAGGGTGGTGGATACAGGACACGAGCGGAATCTGGAATAAGAAATAAACCCTCCGAATACAGGAAATTTGCCCTGACGTAAGGGCAAATTTCCTGTATCAACGTATGCTTCATGATAAAAACACCAATAATTTCAACAGGTTATCTCTTGGTGTCCCCTGGCACTTATCTTGCTCTTCTATTTCAAAAAATAGGGGGTTAAATATGGGGAAACATCTTGCTCCGGGAGTCTTGACAGAAAGAGATTTGTACGAGGAGATCGCAAAGGTCGCTTTTGACCTTTATAAAAAGAGAGGAAAGGGCGATGGATACGATTTCGACGATTGGATGAAGGCGGAAAAAATTGTTATGGAAGAGTACAAAAAGCAGAAAAGAAATGAGGTGGATTTAATGAGTGCCGTGGCAGAAAAAAAGTCGCAAGAAGGGCGCCAAAAAAACAGAAGAAGACTCAATAGGAGGTCGGTTCTTTGGAAAGAAAAGGGGTAGTTACTATAAAAGGGAACCCATTGACCCTGATAGGTGCGGAACTCAAGCTCGGTGATAAGTCGCCGGATTTTACGGTCATCGACCGGGAACTGAAAGAATTCGGGTTGAAAGATTTTGCGGGCAAGGTAAAAATCATCAGTGTTACACCGTCACTCGATACACCTGTCTGTGATATGCAGGCGAGAAGGTTTAATCAGGAGGCATCTCAGTTGAGAGACGATATCGTGGTGCTCAATATCAGCATGGATCTTCCCTTTGCAATTGCACGCTTTTGCACTGCAGCAGGCATTGATAAGGTCAAGGCGCTCTCCGACCACAGGGATGCTTCCTTCGGAACTGCTTACGGTGTTCTGGTCAAGGAGTTAAGGCTCCTCGCCCGATCCATATTTGTTATCGATAAAAACGATATCGTGCGCTACAGGGAGATTGTGCCCGAACTGACAAATCCGCCTGATTTTGGGTTACCGCTTGACATGGCAAAAACGCTGAGCGGTTGATCCAAACTGATGTGTGCCTTCAGCAAGGAATTCTTTGAGATATTTTGCTATACTATGAAATAAGTATTTTATGGTGAAGACATTGAAATATCTCAGATGCTGAAGAAAATAGTCTTAACCTTTGGTATTGCCTTTATAGGGATTTTCGGATATTATTACTTCTGCCCCGGAACAACGTCCGCAGCGTTAAACAAAGCCGATAAGGTCGTTCTCATTAAAAACAAAAGGGTTTTACTGTTGATGAGACAGGGGGAAATTTTCAAGACCTATAAGGTCGCCCTGGGAAAGGAACCTAACGGGCATAAAATGAAAGCCGGAGACAAAAAGACGCCTGAGGGTACATATATGCTGGATTCGCGGAATCCCGACAGTAAATTTCATTTAGCAATTCATATCTCCTATCCCAAAGAATCGGATATCCTGAATGCTCACAAACAAGGTGTTTCTCCCGGCGGAGACGTCATGATTCACGGCCTCCCTCACGATTTAGGGCGCTTGGGGAAATTGCATAGATTGTCGGACTGGACAAACGGGTGCATTGCAGTTACCAATCCCGAAATTGAAGAAATCTGGCGGCTCGTTCCGGACGGGACACCGATAGAGATAAAGCCGTAATAATTGCTGCTTTCAATACATCAGGTCGATCAAGCTATCCGCCTTTGTCTTGTCTATATCCCTGAGAACTGTGCACTCCTCTTGGGCGGCAATGGTATCACCGCTCAAGAAATAAGCTATCCCGAGATTGAAATGGACGGCGGGATTGCCTGGATCCATATTGATCGCCTTTTTCAAAATATCAACAGCCATCGAATATTCGCCGTTTACAATATAGGTTGCGCCGAGTTTGATATAGACTGATATAATGTCCGGTTTTATCTGTATAGCCTGTTTGAAGATATTAATGGCATCATCGTATTTCCCCAGTCTGTAATAATCAATCCCGAGATTTACGTATGTCTCTGCAAAATCAGGATTAATCTTCAGTGACTGCTGATATGCCTCGATGGCCTCTTTATACATGCCCGACTGATCGTAGGCGCACCCACGGGAAAAATGTTCATAAATATCCTCTGCTTTCTTTTCCGGGGCCTTATCGGTCCCGGCCTGACTGATATTGCTGTCAATTAAATTTTTCGGTTTTTTATATCTGCCGAGTTGTTTTGAGATTTCCTTCATCGAAACAGCAAAAATGAGGGTTTTCCCCCTCCGTGTTTGAACTATTACAGCGCCCACCACCTCGCCTTTTGCATTAAACAGGGGGCTTCCGCTGTCTCCCTGTTTTACCGGAACGGAGATCTGAAAGGACCCGCTTTTTTCACTGACACTCCGTATTGTACCCGAAGAAACAGCTGCTTCGGATTCCAGACGGCCTTTAATAATATAGATATATTCCCCTTGCCTCGGCTTAAAGTCACGGGCGATCTTGACTGCGGGAAGATCGGTTGCCTTTATTTTAAGGAGGGCAAGATTATTTTCGCATTTAGAGGAGATTACTTCTTCTACAGGAAACCGGCCCTTGCCTTCTATCTCCACGGAGAGTGTGGCCCCTGATTCCATAATCCACTTTCCGATAATGCGGCAATTCGTTACGATGACCCCGTCTTGATCAGCGATAATCCCGGTTCCCGATTCGATGTGCTTCTTGTTCCCGTCGTCCACGTAAACGGTGACGACCGCACTTCTTTGGTTCAGGACAATATCAGGGACTTTTGCATCGACCCGAGAAACCACGAACATCAATAGCAATGCCGCAAGGTAGATTTTCTTCAAACTCATTCTCATCATCGGAACTTTAACCAATAAAATATTATAATATCCGAATAGGTAATTTTTAAATCGGGTATATGCATATTCATGGATCCGCGGCATAACAGAACTTTCTGAATTGATACGCATAAGGAGCGTGCATTGATGGCAAATGAAGACCTTTCAAAATTGAAGATAGACAAATCCCAGGAAACCTTTCAACAACGAAGGCGCAAAATGCTTATTTATCCGGTAGGAGCACTGTTGCTTGTCTTGGCGGTAGCACTGGTCTTAATAACCGGAGTATTTGCACCCGCCCTTCAGGTGGAGGTGGCGAACGTTACGCAGATCTATCCATCCCAATCCTTTACGCTATTGAACGCCAGCGGGTATGTCGTGGCACAGCGTAAGGCGGCTGTAGCTTCAAAAATAACCAGCCGCCTTGTGTCGTTGTCGGTGGAGGAAGGAAACAGGGTGAAGGCAGGCCAGGTTATAGCACGGCTGGAAGGTGAAGATGTTGAAGCCTCAAGGGACCAGGCAGAGGCGAATCTGAATGCAGCCCGCTACAATCTTGACCAGGCGAAGGCCGAACTGAAGGACGCAACGATCTCTTTTCAAAGAAACAAAGATCTCGTCGCAAAGGGGTTTGTATCCCGAGCCGATTACGATTCTGCGGAAGCTCGTTATAAAAAGGCTACCGCAGCCGTAGAAGCAGCCGAGGCGGCGGTTAAGGGAGTCAAAGCAGCGCTGAAAGGCGCCAATGTCGCCATTGAATATACCTTGATCCGCGCTCCCTTTGATGGTGTTGTGTTGACAAAGAATGCTGATGTCGGAGACATTGTCACCCCCCTTGGAGCTGCCGCAAATGCAAAGGCTTCCGTTTTCACTATTGCCGACATGGGTTCCTTGCAGGTGGAAACCGACGTTTCTGAATCCAACCTTCAACAGGTCAGGATAGGGCAGCCCTGTGAGATCCAGCTTGATGCATTGCCTGAGGTGCGCTTCCGCGGCGCTGTCCACATGATTGTGCCTACTGCAGACCGCAGTAAGGCCACAGTCATGGTGAAGATCCGGTTTATCGACAAGGACGGCAGGACCCTGCCGGAAATGAGCGCAAAGGTTGCATTCCTCTCGCGGGAGATAAAGAAAGAGGAAGAGAAACCGAGGACGGCTCTTAATTCATCTGCCATGGTTACCCGCAACGGGAAGAAGTTTGTGTTTCTTATTAAAGAAAACCGGGTCGTGGAAACCCCTATCACTACCGGGGAGACATTCGGCGACATGACCGAAGTCCTGAGCGGGGTGAAGGCGGGAGACAAGGTTGCGATAAAGCCTCTCAACGAATTGCGGGACGGCAAAAGAATAAAGGTCGCGGAAAAATAGATGGAGAGTAAGGCCGCGATTGTTGAGATAAGGAACCTGGCAAAGTCCTACAGGCGGGGGAATCAGATCCTGCCTGTATTGACGGATATCTCATTGGATATCGGGGAGGGTGAATTCCTTGCATTGATGGGTCCCTCCGGATCGGGGAAGACGACGCTGCTGAATCTGATAGCCGGCATCGATAGAGCGGACAGTGGCCTTATTAAGATAGGCGGCACCGATATTACTTCCCTTTCGGAGACGGAACTGGCACAATGGCGGGCGGCGAATGTCGGCTTTATTTTCCAGTTTTATAATCTCATCCCCGTGCTTACCGCTTTTGAAAATGTTGAGCTGCCGTTACTCTTAACAAGGCTTTCAAAAAATGAGCGCCGGGACCATGTAGAGACGGCCCTGAGCGCAGTAAACCTTTCCGACCGGGTGGAACATTATCCGGGTCAGCTCTCCGGGGGCCAACAGCAGCGTGTTGCAATCGCCCGCGCGGTTGTTACCGACCCGACGATCCTTGTGGCGGACGAACCCACCGGAGACCTGGACAGGGTCTCCGCCGAAGAGATACTGGAACTGATGGCAAGGCTCGTCAATGAACTCGGTAAGACGGTTATTATGGTCACTCACGACCCGAGGGCGGCAAAAAAGGCCCATATTATTCAATATCTCGATAAAGGCATTTTGAATGCACATCCTCAAACTGATTTTTAAAAACGCATTCAGGCACAAGCTGCGGACATCCCTCACCATCCTTGGGGTTACCATAGCCATACTGGCATTCGGACTTCTTAGAACTGTAATAAGTGCATGGTATGCCGGCGTTGAGGCATCTTCTGCAAGCCGCCTTGTGACAAGAAATGCGGTGTCTCTTGTCTTTCCCCTTCCTCTCTCCTATGAGGAAAAGATCAGGCAGGTTCAAGGGGTGAAGCGGGCATCGTACGGTACGTGGTTCGGCGGTATCTACATCGATGAAAAAAATTTCTTTGCGAACTACGCTGTCGAACCCAAGACATACCTTGCAATGTACCCGGAGCTCGTCATTCCTTCCGACCAGATGGCTGCATTTCTTCGTGACCGTAAGGCGGCGGTTGCCGGGCGAAAACTCGCAGAAAGGTATGGCTGGAAGATTGGTGATATCATCACCCTGAAAGGGACGATTTTCCCGGGCAACTGGGATTTCGTTCTCCGTGGTATCTATAAGGGCAGGGACCAGACTGTGGATGAAACGGCCTTTTTCTTCCAATGGGATTATTTGAACGAGGCTTTGAAAAAAGCGGGGCGGACATGGGCCGACCAGGTCGGCTGGTATATGGTCGAGATAACCGACCCGAACATAGCGGCAGACGTCTCTCTCAGGATTGATAAAATGTTTAAGAACTCGCTCGCGGAAACATTGACAGAGACCGAAAAGGCATTCCAGTTAAGCTTTATCTCGATGACGGAAGCAATTGTGATCGCGATCCAACTCGTTTCGTTCGTGATCATTTTTATCATCATGGCAGTTGTTGCGAATACTATGGCTATGACCGCTCGTGAGAGGATCGGCGAGTATGCAATTTTCAAAACCCTCGGATTCGGAGCGTCTCATATATCAGCCGTGATTTTCGGAGAGTCATTAATCATTACCATGCTCGGTGCTTTTTTCGGTATTGTTCTGACATTCCCGGCAGCAAAGATTTTCAGTAAAGAACTGAGTCAGTTCTTTCCGATATTTAATGTGGCACATGAAACCATCGTTATGGATATTATCGCTGCACTCGTTGTGGCGTGCGTTGCGGCAATCTTCCCCTCATGGAGGGCTGTAAGAATTCGAGTAGCCGACGGATTGAGAAGAATAGGGTAAATGAAAATCCCGTTTTCCTATAGCCTTCGCAATCTCTTCACACGCAGGCTTACGACATTTCTGACCGCCTCGGGCATGGCATTAGTGGTTTTCGTATTCGCAGCAGTGCTGATGCTTGCAGAAGGGCTTCAGAAAACACTGGTCGAAACCGGTTCATATGAAAATGTGGTGGTAATACGCAAGGCGGCAGGTTCGGAAGTACAGAGCGGCATTGACCGGCTGCAGGCCTCAATTGTCGAGACACAGCCGGAAATTGCAATTGGCGCAGATGGGAACCCGTTGGTCGCTAAAGAATTGGTGGTGCTGATCGCGCTTCCAAAACGTGGATCGGATAAACCGTCAAACATCGTCATACGGGGAATCGGAGAGCAGTCGATGGCCCTCCGACCGCAGGTTAAACTTGTGCAGGGGAGGATGCCGCGTCGCGGTTCAGCAGAGATCATTTCAGGATCGAGCATTGCGAAGAGGTTTCAGGGAGGAGGGTTGGGAGAGACCCTCCGGTTTGCCATGAGGGGTTGGACGGTTGTGGGTGTCTTCGATGCGGGGAACACCGGCTTCAATTCGGAGATATGGGGCGATGCTGACCAGTTCATGCAAGCATTCAGGAGACCCGCGTATTCTTCCGCGATATTCCGGCTACATGAGCCTTCCGGATTTGAAAAGGTCAAGCCACGGATAGAGCATGATCCCCGTCTGACACTTGAAGCGATGCGCGAACCTGAGTATTACAAAAAACAGTCGGAGATGATGGCAAAGTTCCTCCGTGTTCTCGGCCTTACACTCACAATAATTTTCTCACTCGGTGCGGTCATAGGCGCCATGATTACCATGTATTCTGCCGTGGCAAGCCGTGTTTTTGAAATAGGTACCATGCGGGCGCTCGGGTTTCAGAGAAGGAGTATTTTATCGGCATTTCTCATGGAGGCGCTGCTTCTCGGTTTATTAGGGGGCGCAGTGGGGCTTTTTTTTGCGTCCTTTCTGCAGTTCTTTACGGTTTCAACGCTCAACTTCCAGACATTCTCTGAACTCGCCTTTACCTTTTCCCTCACCTTCGGAATTATTTATAAAGCCATGGCCTTTTCGTTGATCATGGGCTTCATCGGCGGGGTTTTCCCCGCATTCAGGGCTTCGCGTATGAATATCGTAGAGGCATTAAGGGCGAGTTAGGCGGCGATTTTTTCTCATCGATAACGTTTTTTTCTCTCCTGCCAATGTTCTATGAAGGATTCGAGCTGCGATTCCACCGGACGTGGAATATCAGCGAATCTGACTCCATAATTTTTGGAGCCGTCTTCTTTTTCCCCGGTCCTCACGACTTCTCCTTCAGCGACAATCCGGATGGAATTCGGCAGAAAGAAAGAGCAGGTTATCTTATCGCCCTTATTCAGGATTCCGTCTGTTTCAAGAAGGATTCCTGATGAACTTATATTTTGTGATGTACAGAAAATATGAGTTATATAATTGTTTTCCCTTTTTGACACCTTGACGATAACCTTGTAACTTGTCCTTTCTGAAATATTGAGAAGCTGCGCGGCCTTCCTCAAGAACGTTGCCGGGGTCAGCTGCTGTATGTAATCGTTTGCTCCGCATTTCTGGCATCTTTCGACGTCAGACAGTTTGTCCGAACAAACGATGAGTATCGAGACTTCCTTGAGACTTTCGTCGCCTCTTACAGCTGAACACAACTGCTCACAGGTCAAGTCACGGAAATCAGGTTCAATTATGATAAGGTCTGCTTTTTCCTTTCTGTGTGCGTCAAGCACCTCTTTGCCGGAGTTTATATAGAAAATTTTATTGTTGTGTCCGGCAAGTACGCTCACCTTTTGCTGGACGAAATCTTTCAGTGTATCAACGATAATTATTTTTTTCATGTGAACACCGGAACACTAATTTCTCTTGAAACCCTTACAATAATAAAAAAGAGAACCTTCTCATGATGATTTCTGTATGCACTATGCAGAATTATAACAAATTTCAGATAACCCCTGACCCGTTCGTTTCATTCCTTAATATACCCGTTTTATATTGTAATCCCTGTTATGCTCCTTCCGGCAGATCATCTTGCTGTTTTCATCGAGCATTTTGTCGAGTCTTTCGAGTTCTTGCATGGTGAGTACGCCGTCCTTTCTCATTTTTGCGTATTTTTTCCTGATCTCGTTCAGGTTGTCTTGCACAATATCGGTTTCGTGCCTGGTGAATTCTCTTGATGCGATCCCCTGATCGATCATACTAATACGAACCCCGTATTTCCGTACTTGGCAGGCAGCTCCTGATCGCCTGCGCGTCGTGGTACAATACTTGATATCGGTTTTCAGATACCCTGACAAGGAAGAATGATGAAAATTATTTCAGCTAAATGTATTATCAGTGCGGTTGGACCAAACCAATACCCTGACACCGGGTATCCCGAGATTGTGATGGTCGGACGCTCCAATGTAGGCAAATCATCCCTGATCAATTCATTATGCGCACAGCGCGCGTTGGCGCGGACCAGCGGACAGCCCGGGAAAACACAGACTATTAATTATTTTGCGATCAATGAACAGCTGTACCTGGTCGATCTGCCGGGATATGGTTATGCGGAGGCATCAAAGGGAAAGCGCGGAGAGTGGGGAGAGTTCGTCACTAACTATCTGCGGGAGCGGGACAGGCTTGCTCTTATTGTGCATCTGATTGATCTGCGGCATGAGCCCATGAAAAATGACAAGGATGCTTCAGAATGGCTGATTGGGCTCGGTATCCCGTATGTCATTGTAGGAACGAAGGCGGATAAAATAAGCCGTGGCAAGCGTCCGGCCCATATTGCCGCGATTCGCAAAGGATTAATGCTTCCCACCCATGTTCCGGCTCTCATCTATTCCAAAGAGACCGGCGAAGGCAGGGACGAATTGTGGCGTCATGTCAGAAGCGTTTTGACCGCACAGAAATGAACCAAAAAGAGGAATGTCCGGCGGAGGATAAAGTACTGGACAGGTTACCTGACGGACAACCAATCGGATTTCAGGAAGGCCAGAGTGTGGAATTGGTGATTGGCGACCGGACCGGCCTTGGTTATAAGGCGATGATCAACAACTCGCAATGGGGCATGCTTTATGAGAACGAGGTGTTTCAGCCATTAAGAAAAGGACAACATATAAAAGGATTTGTAAAGAAGTTGAGGGACGACGGAAAGATAGATCTCTGCCTTCAAAAACCCGGACCTGAAAAGGTTGATGAGGTATCCGAAAAGATTATCGATAAACTAAGAGCAGCGGGCGGATTTGTTTCCGTAACCGATAAAAGCCCGCCTGAAATTATCTACGGCTTGTTCGGGGTGAGCAAGAAAACATACAAAAAAGCGATAGGCGCTCTTTACAGGAAACGGCTTATTATCATCGAAAACGAAGGTATAAAACTCATTTAAACCGCACAGACATATTTTGATTATAGAAGTGATATGTGGTCAGGTACAGGCTACTTTTTCTTATCCTTCTGTAACAGGTATTCTCACCTCAACCGAGTGTTCCTGACGGTCGTCAATAAGGGGAATAGTATCGTCGGGCTGCTCAACGCCATCGACGGTCACACTCGTCTCACCGCTGCCGGCGGACATTTGTTGTTAAAGCTCTTTGGATTCCTTCAGCGCGTAGCGAATAATATTATCATGTAAACGATAGCCGCTATCCCTCATTCGGTTAAGAGCATCCCCAACACTATCGATGATACCTTTTCTTTTCGCCTCGACAAGGATACGCGCAGTGCCGATCACCTTAAGGCTAAAGATTTCACGGGCTATCTTCCTCCCTTTCCGTTCATCGATCAAAACATAGTCAGCTTTCATCTCACGAGCGAGTTGAATAACAGATGCCTCCCCGTAATCCAGGACTGTTTGAAGTAAAGGGTCCAAGGCGCTTGATAAAGGCAGTACCTGAATCCAAGTCGCCTTATTGTACGATGGCAGACCATGTCCGGAACTGCCGCCTTCAAGCAACTCTTTGTGGACGGCGTCGGGAATGGAAACCTGCTGAAATAGCTTTTGAAGAATGTCTATGCGATCAATAAGAGCAAGGGCAATAACAGGACCGGTGTTCGACACCAGGCGGCCCGTCATTTCCCCATATCCGAAAACTCAGCTTCGAGTTCCTCCTGATCCCATTCAACAGTAGCAGCGCCGTAGCGTGAGCAACTCAGGAGAAAAGCAACGCGTGGTATTCCGACCAGTGCTGCTGCCTGCCCCACGTTCAAGCGTCCCATCTCGTAGAGCTTCACTGCAAGGGCGGTCTTCGCCTCTTGCTCAAACGTCTCGGGACTGAGGTTGAGCACAGCAAGCATCGACTCAGGATACTTTATGGCTAACGTCTTCAACTACACCTCCATGCATCTATATGCATTAGCATATCATAAATAATTTTATCAATCCCGATTTCTTTTTCACTGCTGGCGGGTTTGGGGCGGACGGTGGGGATCCAGATTTTGATGCTTTATAGTCTTAGCTTAGTTCTGCTATACTTTCAAGCAAATAAGGACTTTCGGGAACAAATGATATCTTATTTGAAACAATCATGGAAATTGTTTGGAGTTGAGGCCCCATGGTTTTCTTGGCTTGCAGCTTTCCTTCGCCGTCTCGTTCTGTGGCCAGCAATAGAATTAATCAGGCTGTTCTTAATCTATCGTAGACAATCGAAGAACTTAGACTCGGCAATAAATCATATCGGCAGCATAAGGAAAGGGCATCCGACAAACATCAGGGAAGGGCCTCATAGCTTGGCAGTTGAGAAGCTCCGGGATTGCTCTCAAACAGTTCCGGTGCCTACGGTACCACGGAACAATTTTGAGGGTGATTACATGGTTGGAAGTAGTAATAACAGGACTTATTAAGGTGTGCATTCAAGGGGATTATGAGTAATTTTCTATTCAAGTCCAGAGACCCTGCAATTGCACAATGTAATAGTTTAGACGAATACGAAAATAATTTTGTTAAAATTCTCTCAGAAGATCCTTCCAAGATAACCCTGCTTTATCAACTTTCATCTATATCTGACAATTCAGCTAATGAAAGACTCTTTATTTTGATAAAAGAGGCCGTAGCCAAAGTTATTGAAAAAAACTATCCAGTTTCATTTTCATATTTTCTCGTACTGATTGGCATTGATTACTACAAAGGCGGTGAATACTGGTCTGCCGTTTGGAATAAGTTAAGCCTTCCCATAAATATAAATCGTCAAACTAATTGGGGGAATCTTTTCCTTCGTGTATTGGAAAAATATAATTTGCCAGAGTTTGAGGATGAGAGTGCTCATAGATATGTGACCCCTATATTGGGGCATGGTGGCATTCCTAATTATTGCCTGCCTGATTTCTTTGAAAAATTACTACTACCAATTATTAATGGTGAGATTGAGACATCCTCAACAAGTATCGGAGAGATTTTACAGGACTGGAAACGGTGTTCTTCTCTTTTTGCAACAGCAGATAAACCCGTATACCGATTTTTGTTGCACGGAGGGAAGGTTGCAACAGATTTCCTAACACGTTGTATTCAGGTAGCGCAGGATATAATTGACGGAAGCGATATTGAGGAGACATATGAACATTCTCAAGTGCCGGAACGGGTAATTGAAAGATTTAAAGATTGGCATAAAAACAACAAGGATCGAATTAAGAAATCCACAACAGCACAAATCAAACCGCCTAAAATTATTTTTGACGAACTTGAAAATAGTATTAAATTCCTGATATCTGAACAAACATTCTCGGATGATTGCAGTTTGCCCATCTACGAACTTTATACTGATAACAATTTGATGAGTTCTCAGAAAGTTAAATCGTATAGATATACGAACAAAACGATGATTGACGAAGCGGAATTTATCCTGCCTCCTGCAAAGAATTATTCAATCAGACTTATGAATAATAATTCTCAAATTCGAAAATGGGAATTCATCGGTCTTAAAAATGAATCTATTTGGATGGCTTTTTCTGATGACCGTGACAGGGCGATAATAAAAAAGGAGTTATTGCCGCGATCATCTTTTTGGCTTGCATACAATCACTCACTCAAAATTAAAGAGACCGATTGCATTATCGAAGAGCCTGTTTTTTTTGATGAGAAGTGGAAAGACTACAAATACACGCGAATCAACGCCGAAGGCATCACATCTTTAACATTGCTCGGCGTTGATGGCAATATCCTCCAATTACCGCTTTCATCATCAAAAGAGCCGTACTTGAATAAAGAGTCTCTGCACGGATTAGATATTGACGGGTATCCATTGTTTTCAGAAGAACTGCCTTCTATCCATATACCCTTTGATAATACGGATGAATTGAACCAGTGGACAATAAGAATAAAACCGATAAAACAAAACCAAAAGACTAAATTATTCCCGCTGTATGAGGTTTGTCAAACTATTAACAATAACGAAGCAGTTGTAGACTTGTCTGACAGCAGGCTGATAGGGGAGTGTCCTTTTGGAATATTCGATATCAGGTTGAGAGGCAGGCTTGGAAACGACAAGGACTTCACATTCGGATTTATTAAAAAGTTTGTCTTCGCTGATGAGGATCAAGAATTCTTTCTTGCAGAAGAATCTCCTACCATATTGATCGAAACTATTTCTGATATCTCTTTGAACTCAACTGACTGTTGCCATGTTCAGAATCAAGATGAAATATCAGTTGCAAAAGGGATTGCCAAGGCGTCATTAGAGGTGTTTTATAATGACAACAAGTTTATATTATCTTTTGACATTCCCAGATTAATGTGGAAGGTGCAGGGGTTGGATAATGCAGCTTATCTCGGCTGGCAATCGAAAGACATTGAAATACTGATAGATGACTTGCAGACGGGGCAGGATGTATCGCTTATAATTCGCGCTAATCTGGACGATGGTGAAAAGTGCAGTCTGCAAATGAAAGAAGTTGATTACAAAGAAGAAAAAACAATTAAATTTGGAAGGGTTAAATTCGAATTGAGATCGTTTGGCGATTCAATTTTATATGCAAGACTCCCTGTGGTGTCGTTGTTACTGAACTTCAATAATTCGAAATATGCTAAAGCAAACCGGTGTGTTCTTAAAGTGAGGTCAAAATGGACGGTTGAAAGAGATTCTTTTTCTTGCATCGATGAAATTAAAGGCGATATAAGAAGCCTTTGGATTGATTGGAGCGAAAAAAGACCTGTAAGAAATCGAATCATGCGACTATGGGATTGCAGAAGACCATGGAGAGAGCCAATAGAATATCAAATAGAGGAAGGGAAGACAGAAATCATCAAAGAAGAAAGCCTTGATGTCTTACCGTCGGGAAACTATCGGGCTGAATTCACTTTTGTTGATGAATGGGCTGATGATGATACTCCGAAGACCTGTCCGGTAGATAGCGATTTTAATGTCTTTTCTATAAACCTGTCCGGTGATGTTGTCGGATTGACAGATAACTTTGAATTGAGCTTGAATAATGTACTGTCCACGAAAAACACTTGCGAACTTAAAATCCCTGAAACAGCCGAAGCTGCAAGGAAAGTATGTTGCGCTATACTGTTCCTTTACCATGAGAACAATCTGGATTTTTGCAGCAATCTTCTGGAGAGATATCGCAACAGGAAATTGTCCACCTTTTTTAATGGATAAATTATGTAATCTTCAGAATCAGATTGAAAGTTTACTGCCTTTTAAGAAAGGAGTGATTGTTCAATGGATGACTAAAAAGAAGAATGTAAGATTTGATGGTATTGTAAGTGGATTTATAGAATTATCAAACGATGATAATTCAAAACATTCTATAAGATTATCAGTTTTGAAAGAACTTGAGATTGCGCCTCCTAATTCTAAAATTGGTCATTGGAGGAAAAAGAAAAAATGACACAGCTTAACCCGATAAAGACATCACGGTTAATAAAATCATCATATTTGAACTATCTCAAGACATTGTTTCCGATTAATGACCTGGAGATTGAGAAGAAGTTTCATGAGATGCTTGAAGATGAAAACAAGCTTTTTAAAGGTCCTTATCTTGAATCAACTCCTCCATATGTAACAGGTAAAAACATAAGGGAATTGCGGGATGGAAACCTCTTGTCGCCGTTATTTGATATTCTGGACAGCAAATATTTACCGGCAGACCGCCCATTGTATCTTCATCAGGAAAAGGCAATCAGAAAAATCGTAAATGGTCGGAATCTGATTGTCGCTACAGGTACAGGCAGCGGTAAGACAGAAGCCTTTCTTATTCCGATTTTCAATCATCTACTCACAGAAAAGGACAAAGGCACGCTTTGCCCGGGGGTAAGGGCGCTTCTGCTTTATCCCATGAATGCCCTTGCCAATGATCAGGTGAAAAGATTACGTCAACTGCTAACAACTTGTCCTGATATAACTTTCGGCAGATACATCGGTGAAACCGTGAAAGATAAAAAGAGGGCAAGAGAAGATTACAATAAGACTTATAATGAAAAGCCTCTTGATAATGAGCGACTTTCACGAGAGGAAATGCAGGAATCCCCTCCGCACATTCTCCTGACAAACTATGCAATGCTCGAATACCTTCTATTAAGACCCGATGACAATGTCTTTTTTGACGGACAGCACTCAAGGCACTGGAAATTTATCGTGATGGACGAAGTCCATACCTATGATGGGGCAAAAGGCATTGAAACTGCAATGCTTTTGAGAAGGTTGAAGGACAGAATCTTGAAGGGCAATCACAATCAAATCCAATGCATAGGCACAAGCGCAACAGTCGGCGGGGAGGAAAAGGATTTTGATAAGATTGCGCGGTTTGGCTCTCAATTGTTTTCTGAACCCTTTGAATATGATGAGAAAGACGAATCAAGACAGGACGTTGTCCTTGCTGAAAGACTGGAGATAACCACGGCTTCTGAAGAAAAATGGTTCCCAGCCCCAGAATTCTACAACAAATTAAACGAATATATTGGGAGTGCTGATGAGCCTGATTTGTCTACGCTTTTGGAAATAGCGAAAACATTTAAGGTTCCCGAAAGCATATCGCTATCTGTCAGCAAATCAAATATTAGCCATCTGACAGAGCAGAAAGAAGAATATAAAATATGGATTTATATTCTTCTTAAAGATGACGAGAGATTACATGCCCTGCACAAACTTCTCAAAGAACCGAAATCTCTAAAGGATATTTCAGATAGCCTGAAAATCTCTAAGGAACATCTCGTTTCTTTTGTCAATTTGGCAGTCCGAGCGAAATCAGGTGAAAATGATGCACCTTTATTACCAGCGCGATACCATTTCTTTGTCAAGGCACTTGAAGGTGGATTTGTTACGTTTTCTCCGGATAAGAAGTTGTTTCTCAATCCTGAGACAAAGAGAATCGAGAATGGTGAAGAGTATCCAGTCTTTGAAATGGCAACATGCAAACAATGCGGAAGCATCTATCTTGTTGGAGAAGAAAAAGACAATAAACTGCTACAGGCTAAAGGCATTACTGAAGACAACATTGAGAAGGCAGCTTTCTATCATGTACGCCCGGACATTACACTGCCTGACGAGGATGAAGATATTGCCGAGGAAGTAGATGAGGAAATTCATGAAGAGGAATATATCTTATGCGCGGGCTGCGGCGCAATCGCAAAGACAAGCCTGTATGATCAAGATATATGCACCTGTACTTCTTCAAAGAAACATCTCATGAAGCTTTTCAAAGCCTCTGATAGTGGTGGAAAAATAAAGCGGTGTCCTTCTTGTGGAACAAGAGGCAATGTGGTTTACAGATTCTTAACTGGTCAGGATGCCCCCGCAAGCGTTCTTACAACGGCGCTATATCAGGAGATTCCGGAAAGGGAAATAGAAATGCAGCCCAAATCTCAAGAGGACAGCGGATGGGAAGATACAGAGATTAAGAAATCCAGAAAACTGCTCATATTCTCTGACAGCCGTCAGGACGCCGCCTATTTTGCTCCGTATCTTGGCGATATAACATATCAACCCATATTATGGAGACGATTGATAGTCGAAATACTCAACAAGAAGGCTGATGAAATTATCAGAGATAACTGGACGCTTGGAGACTTTGTCGAGCCGCTTCGCAGGCGTGCCTCTGAAGCTAATCTGTTTGAAGGAGCGTCTATAAGAGAACAGAAGATTCAAGTAGGGCGATGGCTGATAAAGGAATTCACTTCGTTGGAGCGGCGAATTAGCCTGGAAGGCGTCGGATTGATTAAGTTTAAATTAATAAAGCCACAAAATGTAAGTCCTATTTCTATATTTTTCAGCCAGTCGCCATGGTGCCTGAACGAGGATGAGGCATGGGAATTATGCGAAGCGCTGATAGGCAGCTTCCGGTTGCAAAGTGCAATTGAGTTTCCCGAAGACATTTCACCAGAGGATGAGTTCTTCTCTCCGAGAAACAGGGAATACTTTTTCAGGATCAGCGGAGCCAGTCCCAAAAGGCATATATATAGCTGGCTATCCACTTCACAGGGGAAGAGAAATAAGAGAGTGGATTTTTTGCTCAAGCTGTTAAAATCCTGCTCAGGCAATGAGGATATCCAAAAATGCAATGAAGCTCTGCAGAAAATCTGGGATGGAATTACGAATCAAAATTCTCCGCTGAGAAATTGTTTTGAAGCAAAGCAGGTTTCAAATGAAGGTTATGTTTATCAACTTAAAATGAACGCTTATAAAATCGTCCCCAATTACAAAAATCATATTACTTGGTTTAGATGTAATAGGTGCGGTAATCTTACGAATATCAATATCAGGAATGTTTGCCCAACTTATCAATGCACTGGAGAAGTTAAGCCCTGTATCCCTGAACAAGAACTGAGAAACAACCACTACAGAAAATTGTATCATGACCTGAAACCAATCCCGATGGTCTGCAAAGAACATACCGCTCAACTAACAGGTAAAAGAGCCTCTCAACTGCAAACTGATTTTATGCAAGGCAAGGTAAACATAATCAGTTGTTCAACCACCTTTGAAATGGGTGTGGATGTCGGGTCATTAGAGTCGGTAATGATGCGAAATGTACCGCCTTCTCCGTCAAACTACATACAGAGAGCGGGACGCGCGGGCAGACGTACGGATTCAGCGGCTTTTTCATTAACATACTGCCAGCGCCGTCCTCACGATTTGTCATATTTTGCCGAACCGTTGAAAATAATCAAAGGCGAAATCAAGCCGCCGATATTCGAGGTTAGAAATGAAAAGATTATACGGCGGCATATGCACTCCACAGTATTTTCAAGCTTCTGGCGGGACAATAGAAGCTTATTCGGAAAAGTGAATCATTTCTTTTTCAATATTAATGAGAAAGAAATAAATTCGCTTGAAGATTTCAGAAAAGAACATCCTATATTCACATTCTTACAAAAAAGACCGAAAGAGATTGAACATGCATTAAGAAATATCGTGCCTGAGGAGCTTCATAGCGCATTAAATCTTGAGACATGGGGTTGGCTCAAGGAACTGATTGATGACAAAGATGGCAGCCTGATAAAGGCTGCGGACATGGTCTACTCGGAGGTTGCTTTTCTTGAGCAAGAAAAACAAAGGCTTCAGAGTGAAAACAAACGCTCCGATTTTATACTCGGAACCATCAAGACTATTAAAGACCGCCCTATCATAGAATATCTATCTTCAAAAAACGTGCTTCCCAAGTATGGCTTCCCTGTTGACGTTGTGGAGCTTGAGCTAAATCATCACGGGATAGAGGCAACAGGGTTGGAACTTCAAAGGGATTTGAGAATCGCCCTCTCCGAATATGCTCCTTCCAGTCAAGTGGTCGCCGGAGGAAGGCTCTGGACAAGTTATGGACTCAAACGCCTTCCCAAAAGAGAATGGAAAAGATATATTTACGCTGTTTGTGGAAATAAGAATTGCAATACGTATCAACGGCAAATTCTTGCAGCCGAAACGACAGAGGATATTGAGAAGATCGAAAATAATTTCAGAAAACAGTTGTGCACTAATTGTTCCCGCCCTTTATCAGACAGCAATCCACGCACGTTTATTGTTCCTGAATTTGGCTTTATTACAAAAAGAGAAGCACCAAAGAAACCGGGCAGTTCCAGACCCGAAAGAACATATACATCAAGGATTTACTATTCTGGTGAGTCAGGGAGCGAAGCAGCGGAACCTGTTATGAAGTTCGGAGATGTTTCAATCCATACAAAAATCATCTCGTCAGGTTATTTAGCTGTAATTAATAGGGCAGGCTTTAAGGTGTGCAAAAAGTGCGGCTACGCTGTAAAACTGGCCACAAACACTACCTCTCATAAAAATTATATCGGAAATGAATGCAGAGGTAGTTTGGGACGCTATGACTTGGGACATGAGTTCAGCTCTGACATTTTAAGAATCGACTTTGAGGGGATTACACAACATTCAGAAGATTCAGAATATGTCTGGTTATCCCTCTTATACGCCCTTTTGGAAGGAGCAAGCGATTCTCTTTCTATAATCCGTTCTGATCTGGATGGTTGCCTGTATCCTCACAGGGCAAGCCCGAATCCTGCAATTATTCTGTTTGATAATGTGCCGGGTGGTGCCGGTCACGTAAAACGAATTGCTGAATCCGAAGAATCTATTGTAGCTATGCTTCAATCGGCATTAAATAAAGTAAGCGGCAAATGCGGCTGCGGAGGAGGCATTGAAGGCGAAGGGGATACCAGTTGTTACGGCTGCCTCCAGAATTATCAGAATCAGCTTTATCACGATAAGCTAAAGAGGAGGTTGGTCAAAGAATTTCTTGAAAATAATTTGTTCTGAAACAATTAACGGTTTTGATAATTATAGGGGAACGTTGTTAAGAGATATTGCAGCAAACTATTCTATGGTGCCAATCCTTGTGACAAACGGAAAGTGCAGTCGCTCCACGCTGCGTTATGCGCAAGAAAAAGACGTGCAGATCATATCAGCCATGGAATTTGAACAGAGCCTTGAACAACATCTATGCACACATGCCGAAATAGAAAACACTGAAAATGGGAGGTTGTCTTCAATCAGTGAAATTAGAAGTTTTTTCCCCATCAGAAGAAATTGAACCGGTTTCGGTAAAGCAGAGCAAAAGCGCGTAAGCAAAAAACAATCACCAGAACGGAAACAAAAAGGTGACAGGGTCAGGCTTATTGCCATTTGAATTCCAACAGGGGACAAAAAAAGGAATAGGCTACTTTTTCTCATTCTTGTCTGTCCTTTTTCGACCTTCGTCTGGGCGCCCGATGCGAAGGGTCAACAGCCTGTCGTTTCCTTCTATCCCCCTGGATTGTCTGGAAGCGGTCTTACTCATATCTCACAAAATGAGCTGCCATTAATAAGGTATATACCTAAAATCCAATACTTCTCTTATCAGCTTGAAATCCTTCTCATTTCTTGTGATCAATACGGCTCCGATGTCTCTTGCGGATACGGCTATGAGAATATCGGTAAGGAGGCTTTTGATTCTCATGGGGTCAACTTTTTTATCTTTTCTTAATTTCAACATTACATTGCCCGCAACATACCATTGCCTTTCGGTCACCGTTATAACATTAAAATTATTTTTTATCTGTTCAATAAGTCTTTTTTCCTTAGGGTCGTAAGCGCCTGAAAGAAGTTCCATCAGGACTACAGAACTGAAAGTAATATGATAGAATCTGTTCAGGTTTAAAAAGGCATCATAAACTGCGCCTTTTCTGAAATGTTCTATGAGAAAAGAGGTATCGGGGACGGCCTTTTGCCTCAATTAAGCCCCTCAAATTTAAATTTCCCTTTTGTCTGCTCAATGAATTTTCTCATCCTTTCCTGATATATCACATCAGAAAGCGCGGATTCTATGGTCTCTGTCTCGGTTTTTGCCCCGAGTATTTTCTGTGCATTCCTAATTAAGGTTTCATCGAGCCTGAAATGTTTAGCTGTTTTTCTCGCCGCAGTTTGCATATAGCCTCCTTTTATTTGTTGTATATACAATTTATAATATTATGGCTACAATGTCAAGATCGGGTATGTCCATGGGTTTCTGGTGCTGCCTGCGCAGGCAATTAATCCCAGATTAAGCAACAGGTATTCTCACCTCAACCGAGTGTTCCTGACGGTCGTCAATAAGGGGAATAGCCGTTGTCGTCCCGCTCAATGCCATCGACTGTCACGCTCGTCTCGCCCTTCACATCGCGCGTTTGCAGGACGGTGATATGGTAGATAGTTTCCCGGTATCGGTAGTGTACCTTGAACGTCTCCCAATCCGCAGGGAGGCACGGTTCGAAACGCAGTTTGTCCACTTCAAGCCTCAGCCCAAGGAGTGATTCCACGATAAGCTGGTACATCCAGCCGGCTGATCCCGTGTACCACGTCCATCCACCGCGGCCGGTGTGCGGCGGGAGCGCATATACGTCGGCAGCGACGACGTACGGTTCCACTTTGTAGGTCGCAATCCCCTCCGGAGATCTCGCATGGTTTACCGGGTTGATCATTGTCAGCAGTTCCCACGCGCGTCTGCTGTCGCCTAATCGAGCGAACGCCATTGCCGCCCAGATCGCTGCATGAGTGTACTGCCCGCCATTCTCCCTCACCCCTGGAACGTATCCCTTTATATATCCGGGATTCAAATTCGATTTGTCGAATGGCGGATCCAGGAGTTGGACCAGCGCATGGTCCCGTGTGAACGAGGCGCTTATCCACCGCTTCCATTGCCATGTCGCGCGCGTTTGGCATCCCCGGCGCCGGAGAGAACAGACCAGCTTTGCGCAATAGAATCAATTTGGCATTCGGGATTACTCGCCGAACCGAGCGGCAAGCCATCATCAAAATATGCGCGGCGGTACCACTCACCATCCCAGCCATTCTTTTCGATATTCCGCTGCAGTTGAGCAGCCTCCCTCTGGCAGCGTTCGACGAAGGGGAGGTCGCCATGCAAGCGTGCAATCTCAGTGAACTGCATGAGCACTTCATAAAGGAAAAACCCCAACCAAACACTTTCGCCTTTGCCTTTTTCGCCCACAACGTTCATGCCGTCGTTCCAATCACCCGAGCCGATGAGCGGCAGGCCGTGTGCGCCAAAGCTGATGCCTCTCAGGATGGCCCGCACACAGTGATCGTACAAACTGGCCGCTTGTTCAGACCGGCTGGGAAGATCGTAATACGAGTCCTCGTCCGTATTTACCGGGCGGCCCTCGATGAAGTGGACGGATTCATCTAATACCCCGGTGTCTCCGGTGTTCAGAACGTAACGGCACGTGGCCAGCGGCAACCAGAGGAAATCATCCGAACAGTGTGTACGCACGCCGCGCCCCGACGGAGGATGCCACCAATGCTGGACATCTCCCTCCTGAAACTGATGGGCAGCGCAGAGGAGGAGGTGCTCGCGCACGAGGCGCGGCTCTGCGTGGACGAGCGCCATCACGTCCTGCAACTGATCGCGGAAACCGAAGGCGCCCCCCGGCTGATAGTATCCGTTCCGGGCCCAAAGTCGGCACGCTATAGTTTGGTACAAGAGCCAGCCGTTGGTCAGGACATTGACGGACTGGTCGGGTGTTTCCACATTCACTGCGCCGAGAGTGTGATTCCAGTACTGCCAGACCGTTTCGAGCGCGCCGCGCGCGGCAGCAGACTCCACGGAAGCGACGCACCAGGTTGCCGGCATCATCGGCATCTCGCCCTACGCCGAGCCTGAAGATGATCTCGCGCTCTTGCCCGTCGGCCAGATCGAATGGGACCTGGATAGCGGCGCAGGGATCCAAAGCGGTCCCCACCTTGCCGGAGAGGCGCAACCGGGTCATCGCGGCCGGATTCCGAAGCGTGCCGTTGCGCCCGAGGAACTCAGTCCTGTCGCCGCTTAAGGTCCGGGGCGTATCGTCCACATCAAAGAAGGCAACCCTGTCGGCGAACTCCGTGTTGTAAGAGTTCCGCGCGAAGAGCGCGCCGCTATTGGGGTCAATTTCGGTGATCACGTGCATGGTCGATTTCGGCCGCAGGTCGCCAAGGACCCATTCCGCGTATCCGGTGGCGGAAAGTCGGCGCGCTCCGCCCGACTCGTTTCGCACTTTCAGCACCGTGAACTTGATCGGTGCGTCCAGGGCCACGTAAACCCACACCTCTGAGCGGATGCCGCGCTCCGTGTGCTCGAAGACGCTGTAGCCAAATCCATGCCGGGTGACGTAAGGCGTCGCCCCGCGGCTGGGCAGCGGCATGGGGGACCAGAAGTGGCCGCGCTCTTCATCGCGGATGTAGAAAGCTTCTCCGCTCGAATCGCTCACGGGATCGTTCCCCCAGGGAGTGAGGCGGAACTCATGAGCATTCTCACTCCAGGTGTAGGCAAGGCCGCTCTCTGAAATGACGGTCCCGAAGTGCGGGTTTGCCAGCACATTCACCCATGGCGCCGGCGTCACCTGCCCGTGCGCGGTCGTAATGACGTACTCGCGCCCATCCGGGGTGAATCCGCCCAGCCCGTTGAAGAACGCCAGATCGTGGCGAGGCAGCGCGGCGACCGCCGGGGGTTCGGAGCGGTGGGTTCGGGTCGGTGTAAGGAGCGGCACTGTTACTTCCACAAGACTGCGACGGTTGATCTGGTCCGCCAGCGCCCCCCGGCTGTCGGTGATGATGGCGCGAGCGACCGTTTGGATCAGGATGCGGTCCTCGTTCGATATCTGGTCCGCAGGTCTTAGGAAAATGCCGCCGGGTCGATCGGTCACGTTGGCTTCGGTGCCCGCGGCAATGAGCCCCATGATCTGGTCTTGCAGAAGTTGCCGGTAACCGGCGTGATCTTCGTTCCAGATCACCAGGTCCACCGCCAGTCCTTTTAGACGCCAGTATGCGTGGGCCTGCACGAGTTGACGCACCAGATCGATATTTGCCGGATCTTCAATCTGCAGCAGCACGATCGGCAAATCGCCGGAGATGGCGTAGCCCCAGAGACCGGATTGACCCCGGTGGTTTTTGATGAGGACGCCCGGTTCGGCGCGCAGCGAAGAATTAGCATAGATTATCGAGCTGGCAAGGCGCCCATAGAGTTGCGCGTCGGCCTCTGTAGCATTGAACTGCCGCAGAAACACCTGGCCATGTGTCCATGCCAGATCAAAGACGCGATCCGCGAGATGTCGATCCTGGTATTTCTCCACAAGGCCCAGGCACACGTCGCGGGTTTCGCCGATGCCCGAGACAATATTTATCGTTACCGATTCTTCCGGATCCAGCGTTATCCGATACCGGATGGCGACAATCGGATCGAGCACGGAGCCCTCGCTGTCCGAGAGCGCACCCGTAAAAAAACCAGCTACCCCGCTCATCGCTTGTGGATCGGCGACGGTGTTTCCGCGGCCGATGAACTGCATGCGATCCGTCTCATAGGAGACTTCTCCGATCTCCGCCCCATGCACAGCCATCAGGTGAAACATCCAGGGCGGCTGCTCGTCGAGGGAACGGGGCCGGCGAGTGCAGAGGATCGCCCGCTGCTGGCGAATGATCTCGGTCTGAACAAAGAGATTGCTGAACGCCGGATGCAGTGCTTCCGCCGCAGGCGGTGCAAGAACCACTTCCGCGTAACTCGTAACATCAATCGCTCTGCGCGTCCGAGCCCGGTTGGTGATGCGGACTCGGCGCAGTTCAATGTCATCCTCGGGTGAAACAGCGATCTCCGTATGTGTGTCAAAGTCGTGGTCCCGGCAGCGAAACTCCACTTTCGCCTCCGAGAAAATCGCTTCGTAATTATTCGATTGATTGGCCGGTCGTTTGAGCGTCGGCTGATATGCGGTTGACCAGAACTCTCCGCTCGCCACGTCGCGGAGGTAACAGAACGTGCCCCAGTTGTCGCGGGTACTGTCTTCGCGCCAGCGTGTCACTGCGATGTCCTTCCAGCGGCTGTAACCGCCCCCCGCATTCGTAATCATCACGTGGTATCTGCCGTTGGACAACAACTGCACTTCAGGGACCGGCGTATCCGGGCTGCTGAAAACGCGCACCGGCATCTCCGTAACACTGGAAGCCCCCTGTATGTAGGAGAGCTCGGCGGTGTGCGAATAAAACGCCGTGGCCTTTGGCACCCGCTCCTGGAGCAACAGCATGGTTGCCTGGAACACCGGGTCCGACTCGAATCGCTTCTGCATCGGACGGTCCAGGAGCAGATAGGCCAAAGAGAGCAAGCTCATTCCAACGTGATGTGCCATGAAGGAGCGGACCACGGCGCTCGACTGTCCGCGCGGCAGACGTGAAGGTGTGTAGTCGATAGCTTCATAGAAGCCGTATTTTCCTTCAAACCCTTCAGCAGCGAGTCGCTGCAGATTCAGGCACGCTTCCTCGGGCGCCACCATCAGCGCAAGCGCCGAGGCATAGGGCGCAATTACCAGATCCCCGGAGAGCCCGCGTTGGAGCCCCAGGCCGGGCACGCCAAAAGCGCGGTACTGGTAGTTAAGACGGCCGTCGATCATGTTGTAGCCGGATTCCGAAATGCCCCACGGCACTCCGCGCTTCTTTCCATATTCGATCTGCCCGGCCACAGCCGCCTTATAAGTCTGGTCGAGCAGCGTGTTTTCATACGTCGGCATCACCAGCAATGGCATCAGGTACTCGAACATCGATCCGCCCCACGAAAGGAGAATCGGCTCTCCACTCGTAGTGGTGAGCAGGCGCCCCAGGGTGAACCAGCTCTCCTGCGGCAGTTGTTCCTGCGCAATCGCCACGAAACTGCACAGTCTCGCTTCCGAAGCAAGCAAATCGTAAAAACTCGCGTCCCGCCGGCGTTCACCGACGTTGTACCCGATGGTCAATAGATGGCGCTCCTCGTCGAACAGGAAATCATATTCCATACGGGTTAGTTCGCCGGATTGCAATGCAAGCTGTTCGATAGCCGCGATTCTCTCAATGGCGCGTTGGTTGCCAAGTCCTGCCAGTTCGCGCAGCGTCGGTATCTCATCGATGCCGCTAACTGTCGGCGGGTTAAGAAGGGTCAGCTCATCGAGGGCGTCACGGCATTGCCGGGCAAAGGCACGCGCCCACCACCCGGCCGGGTTCTCACGGTCGGCATCAATGCCGGCGACCACTTCTGCAGCGGATAGTGCCAGATGATCAAGGCACTGCCGAGCCGCCATAAGCTTAGTTGGCGGGGACTTGAGCGCTGACTCCAGATCTTTCTGAAGTTGAGCGAGTTGGGGCGGAGTATATCCCTTCGCAGCGTCTATGAGGATCTTTAGGGTATCGCTAAGGCCATCAAAGAATTGCGCTCCTATGATCTTTTGATCGGGAAGCGCGAGCAGACCCTGCCGCAATGTCAACAGATGGCCTGCAAGGTTCCCGCTGTCCACCGTAGAAATGTAGTGGGGCGACAGTGGTTTCAGAGATTGCGTGTCGTACCAGTTGTAGAAGTGGCCCCGGTATCGTTCCAATGTTTTCATTGTATGGAATGCATTCGCCGTGCGCTTGATGAGCTGTCCCGTCGAAATATAGCCGATGTGTGCGCAGATAGGCCCGAGAGCAGCGCAAGGCCCATGTTGGTCGGCGAAGTGCGATGTATGGCCACGGCAACCGGATATCTGCGAGAGTTATCCGGCGACCGCCAATTATTTCCGGGTCGACGAATGTCTCGAAGAACGCCCAGCTCTTTCTTGACAGCTTCTGGAGAAAGATTGTCTGGTCATCCGTCAGCCTTGCTCGACGGCCAGACGAACGATGAGCTCATCCACCACGCGATAGCAGGGGAGAAAAACCAGAAAGCCCATCATTGTTACGGCCTGAGCTAAAACCACTGGCCCCGAAAGCACCAGGTGGATCACCGTGGCGGTGGCGATAACCACCGGGGTATAGAAATCATTCGGCCGGACGGCTGAAAGTTATATCGATGTGGCGATTTTTACAATATTTCTTCAAGATAGTCGGACGAACTCCATCGAGAAGTCGCTTATTCGTCGATGAACATCCGGCCGCGTGGTCGAGCATGATCGCATCCAGGGTATCAATGACCTCGTGAGGCAGGCAGACGAG
>CAVZMO010000024.1:0-170707 GCA_963776195.1 Thermodesulfovibrionales bacterium | reverse complement strand
GAGGAGTATTTCTGTAAAAGATAATAAAATATTCCTTTCTTCAGAAAATTATCATGCCCTATTATCTGACAGGGGTGAGACATGCACCTACAATGGCGCAAAACGAAGATGAGACAAAAAAAGAATGATTGTGGTTGAAATATTTTCCGTAACGAAAAAGGTGCAATCCAACAGCTTGATCGTCTTTCCTTATTGCTCCTTCCCTTGTGCAGATTTAGCCGATTTTTTTCGTTTATTCCACTCTTTTTGAAACTCTTTCAAATCTTCCAGAGCAAATTCCGCTTTTCTTACCTGTGACTTGTAATTTGTTCCTATGTAATTAGTTATAACACTACGGTACATCTGCTTAGCCTTGTCGAATTGGCCTGCTTGTTTATGAACATCTCCTATCCACAGTCTCATATTTGCTGTATTCTCAACTACAGATCCGAAGACCGTAAAGGCTGAGTCTTGTGCAAATTCACCTTGGAGCTTGGCAGTTATCGTGCGCTTTTGCCAATCAACTGCCATATCCTCAAGTTCGCTTAGAAGTTCGTATAGCCGAGGAATTCTTTTAAAATCCTTTTTCTTAATCATTTCATCTGATAATTTAATCAACTCGACTGTTTTATCAGTACTCGTATCAATTGCTTGCCTAGCTTCAGCGGCTATTTCCTCGATCGTTTGTGAATGACCAACTTCCGCCATGCCGAAGCTCAACGCGACAGATAGAATAATCACTGTAATTTGGATTTGCGTTTGTTTCAGCTTCTCCATCGATATGCCTCCTTATAAAGAAGTCTCTGTATTGATACTAAAGCGTATTGCTCAATCTGCACGCTTTCGCCCAAAAATAATACTCATAGGAGTTTGCGGGAAGCGTTTATAAAAATATTTACCTAAAAAGAATACTTCGACTGGTCGAATTGGCACGTCGTTGCGATTATAAGTGAAGGGCCACGATGACAAAGCCTCACGAAAGTCCATTGACGCCTCATAGTCTCCTATCAAGACATTAGAAGTTCGGTGTTCTAAAAAACCTCTCCCACGCGATAACGAAACATGATTATAGTAATATCTCACACGCGGTTGTAGAGAGCATTTTAAAAAAACGCGACGTGAGTTAGCTGTCTCTTTGTCGATTACGTATCGATCCCTTTCTGACTCATAGGATTTCTCAGGTTTCGGTATCTCCATCGGTAGTATTTCATCCCAAGCTCTCTCGCAAATTTCCATTCTCCCGATCTCAGCTTGAACGATATTGTCCCATAACACTGGGAAGAGGGGTTGGCCGCGTTCATCGGCGGATTTTATAATAGATTCTGTGGCACTGTCGAGTATTTGAAGACTGGCTGACTCAAGTTCAATGTGCTCGATCATTATAGGTAAAAGTGCCTGTTCTTGCCATTTAACACTTGATGCATCAAATAGAGTATAGGTAATAATACCCTTCGACTTAGCATACTGCCTTGCATTCTTGGTATAACCTTTAGCAGAAACAATGACGCCTTGCGGCATGTTTAAGTCATCTAGTCGTCCAAAAAAACTTCGAACAATGTCCAAACCGACTTTCTCTACGAGATCTTTGCATTCCATAATGCAGATGAATTCGTATTGGCCAATCCTGCTTCGAATAACAACGTCACATTGATGCTGTATACCGCTCTTGCCCACTATTTTTTCATTCAAAGTTATAGCTGCATCTGGGGCTAATTCCTGCTGAATTTTTTGTGTTATTAATTCAAAGTCTTTCCAAGTCATGCAATTTAGTTTTCTCTATATGTTTTAAGGTATGACTGTATTATATACTCATTTTTTCGGCAAAATTCTAAAAAGTATATTATCAGATTCTGTATGAACTACAGGTTCTCAGCATTACTCGAAGCTATGCACATTTCAGGAAGGAGTTGAAAATCTGCCCCAGACCATCACACGTATTTTTTTTGAATCATATTCATCGGTCTTCGTCGTGTGTCGAACCACTCTGCTTGCAGGTGAAGAGAAGACTGAGGATCAATACTTTGCTACTTCTCGAAATGAGTTATGCGGACACCTATTAGCCGAACTTTCATTTTAAGTTCAATCCTTTTAAGACAATCAAAAGCTGCTTTTCTTATATCATCAATTGAATCGGTAGGCTCATCAAGTGTTTTTGACCTTGTATATGTCTTGAAATCACTGAATCGCACCTTCAGCGTGACGGTCCTGCCTTTGTATCTTTTTTGCCTGATATCATCAACAACTTCCTTTGCAAGTCCAGCTATTGTCTTCGCAATAGTTTGCCAATTATTCGTGTCCATCTGAAAAGTTGTCTCTCTGCTTACAGACTTTGGCTCCCAATGAGTGACGAGAGGACTCTCATCTATTCCCCTTGATGCTTCATACAGATAATGGCCGTATGATTCTCCATAACTTTCAACCAGCCTATCAATAGGCATTAAGGCAAGCTCTCCGATGGTATTTATTCCTATTTTTTTGAGACTTGCCTCTGTCTTTGGACCCACGCCCCAGAGTTTTCTGACCGGCAATGGCCATATACGTTCTTCTATGTCCTTTTCCGCAATTATGGTAAGACCATCAGGTTTCTGCATGTCGGAAGCTATCTTTGCCAGGAGCTTATTTGAAGCTATTCCTATGGAGCAGGTAAGACCTGTTTCCTCCATTATCCTCTTTTTAATTTCCTGTGCGATTTCCTCTGATGGTTTGTCGATCTCTGATATATCGAGGAATGCCTCGTCAATACCAACATCTTCCATAATGGGCGATATTTCTTTGAGGACATTCTTAATTATCTGAGAAACTCTGGAATACTCGTCATAATCTACGGGAAGGAAAACGGCCTCAGGGCAAAGATTATATGCTGTTCTCAAGGGTAAGGCTGAATGTACTCCATATTTCCGTGCCTCATAGGAGGCCGTTGATACCACGCCCCTTTTTGTGGGATCTCCTGAGCCACCTATTACTATAGGCTTGCCTTTTAGTTCAGGATGCTTTTTTTCTTCGACAGCGGCAAAGAATGCATCCATATCCATGTGAAGAATCCATCTCATGTGTGATTGAACCATGATCTCAGCTGCGTCCTATGAACCTAGCCACTCCAGGAGGATCGAGGAACTCCCATTTTCCTGCCACTTTGCAGACGCGCGCCGCAGTTTCGATGTGGAGCATCGCGATACCGCAATCAAGTCTCTTTGAGATGCCGTAGCTGTCATTTAAATTATCCACCGAGACCGTGATGCTGTTTGATTCCACCAGAAAGCGCCACGGCTGTCTGTTTACTGCAGAGGGGGCAACTCTTGCTGCCAAGAGAGACGCCCTGATCCACTCAGGCCATTCGGTCTCCGGCAGCCCGCTCACCAGTTCGATAAGTGGTTTCCTCTTGTGGGTCTGACCGAAGCCTGTGAGAAGCTTTTCTTCAAATGATGCGTCTGCTGCGGCATAACCCACAGGAGTGACCGCAAAGACCCGCTCGTGTTCCTTGATCGCTGCGAAGGAGGAGGCAATTACGTGGTCGAATGACTTGCCGACCCAGCACGTCCCAAGCCCAAGGGCCGTGGCTTCAAGTATGATGCCTTCTCCGGTATATCCGACCTTTTCCTTTACATGAGGGTCCCTTGTGTCTCCTATGAAGGCAATAAGGAACGGTGCTCCCCTGACCTTTCCGTAGGCACCAATAATGCCTTTGAAGACCTTTTCTGAACATTCCGTTATCACAGCCCTCGCTGTAGCGAAGGGGCGAAATTCGTTACAGGCACCGGTAAGCTCTGTAAAAACCTCAGCAGAGATTAATCGCGCTTCATAGAGCCGCCGCGACTTCCTTTTGAGAAGCGCTTCATGCCATCTCTGGGATAATATCTCCATGCCCTATTACATCTTATCTCTAGTTTTTTCTCAATATAAGAGTAGGTCTAGTGTTGTGCGTAACTCATAGAAAGCAAGGTCTCAAAAGATTCTTGGCCTAGGTTTGTAGCGCATAAGTTGAAAATCTCACTTCAGAGGTAATTGTTCAATCCTTAACCCTTTGAAGTATGTCTTATAGAACCCGCGATCTCTGGAGAGGAGAATTCCTGCATTACGAAGAGCATGGGCGCCTATCATAAAATCACTAATGATGTGCTGCCTTATTTTAAGCGGGGATTTGCATGCAGGACAAGCAATGGGTATGGATTTCCCACAGGAGGGGCATTGTAATAGGGCCTTCCTGTTTTGTCTATATCCCTTCCACGTTCTACCCGCGAGACTCAAGACACGCTGGTCAGACGGCACGACTCGTATCCCGGTGTCCGCAATGAAAGAGCGCAATTCCTGTTCATCCGGGAACTGAGAAGACAGTTCGGCATATACAAGTTCACAAATGATTAGCTGACCCTTTGAAATATGCTGGTCGAGTAATTCTTTCGAGGATTTAAGGAAAGCTTCATCGGGTATAAGGATATCAAGCAGGATATTCGTATCTACCGCTGTTATCATTTCCCTCTCAATTCGTCTATTACTGCATCGGATTTCTCGCCCTTAAGCTGTTTAAGTCTTCCGACCCATTTATCAAAAGGGGACTTCTTCACGGCTTTTTTGATAATAAAAATACCGTCTTTTTCTTCGAACCCTATGCCTTCGCCGGGTTGTACTCCGAGTTTATCCCTCACTGGTTTTGGAATGGTGACTTGTCCCTTGGATGTTACCTTCGCCATCAGCATGTATACCTCCTGTAAGGAATATTCTCCTTACTTACATAGTAAGGCGTTAAACGTGTTTTGTCAATTACATAAAAATAGAGTTATGCGTTACTCCATAATCAACACGTAATGAAAAGTATCTTGCGTGCACATTTGATGAAGTAGTCCGCATATTGCTTGACCCTTGCTGTGCTTTCACCCTTCATCAATAATGTAATCCTTCAATTTCTCCTTTAAGGAATCGGGCCACACCTCACTGTAGAGAAAGGCATCAGCCTCTTCTTTTGTGAGCGATTGTTTAATTTCAATGGGGAGCATCCGCAATGCCCGCATCTTCATAGGGTCAGGTTTTCTTTTTGTAGGACTGTTTTCCATAGGATCTCCTTAATGCGAATTTTGAAATCATCATCTCTTTCGTGAAGAGTATTTTTATAGATTGAGCAATCCCATGCCTTTGCCGGGATGGTAAGCCTCTTTTATCGCATTACCGACGAACTCTTTTGCCCTTCTGACGGATTCGAGCGGACTGTGGCCAAGGGCAATGAGGGCTGTGACGGCAGCGGAAAATGCGCATCCGGTGCCGTGGTATTCACCCCTCACTTTTTCCCCTTCGACAGAATGGAACTCTCCGTCGTAATAAAGGTCGAGGGCTATTTCCTCCAGGTGGCCACCCGTAATGACCACTACCTCCGGTCCCATGTCTTTCAATATTTTTGCGGCCTCTTCCATGTTCTCTCTGTCTTCGATCATGATTCCGGAAAGGACGGACGCTTCGTATATATTCGGGGTAATAACCTTTGAGAGCGGGAAAAGCGCATCCCTTATCGAATCCAGTGTCCCGGCATCGACAAGGCCCATTCCTGACGATGATACAGTCACGGGGTCAACGACAAGGTTTTTCAATGAGAATTCCTTTACCGCCTCTCCGATAATTTCGACAGCCGATCTGCTGTAGAGCATACCTAATTTTAATGCATCAGGCTTGATATCAGGCAGGAGTACACGGAGCTGTCTTTCGAAGGTCTCTCTATCAACCGGAAAAAGAGAGTCCACACCTTCAGTGCTCTGTGCAGTGACGGCAGATACGACAGAAAGACCGTGGACGTTAAAAGCTTTGAATACTTTTAAATCTGCCTGCAGACCGGCTCCCCCTGTAGGGTCGGAGCCTGCGATGGTAAGGGCAATTTTCATTTCTTTTTCTTTAGTGCCCTCTCTACCGTCCTTATCGCACAGAATTCGCCGCACATACTGCAAACGTCCTGTTCAGTCGGAGGAATTTGCGAACGCCACTCTCTCACCATTTCAGGATTAAAACTCAATTGGATCTGGCCGTTCCAGTCGAGATTTTTTCTGCATCTGGCCATTTTTCTGTCAAGCTCTATCGCTCCGGGGACACCTTTTGCAATGTCTGCTGCATGGGCCGCTATCTTTGATGCGATAAGCCCTTCTTTGACATCTTCGATATTCGGAAGTCTAATGTGCTCCGCAGGCGTTACGTAGCACAGAAAATCAGCGCCTGCAGCGCCCGCAATAGCTCCTCCTATCGCCGCTGCTATGTGATCGTATCCCATGGCAATGTCGGTCACCAGGGGGCCGAGCACATAGAAGGGTGCGCCTTTGCAGATCTCCTTCTGGATCTTTATATTCAGTTCGACCTGGTTCAAAGGCACATGTCCGGGACCTTCAACGATTACCTGGACCCCGGAGTCAAGCGCCCTGTCCCTTAATTCTCCGATGGTCAAAAGCTCCTCAAGCTGGCTCCTGTCCGTGGCATCTTCAAGACAGCCGGGTCGTAACCCGTCTCCAAGGCTGAGCGTCAGATCATATCTCTTTGCGATCTCCAGGAGTCTGTCATAATATTCATATAAAGGATTTTCTTTGTCATTATAGATCATCCACTCAAGGAGGAATGATCCGCCGCGACTGACGATGTCAAGGACCCTGCCTTCCTCCCGGAGCCTTTCTACTGCCTTTCTGGTCAGACCGCTATGGACGGTAACGAAATCAACTCCTTCTTCGGCATGTCCCTCTATAACGGCAAAAAGGTCGTCCACGGTCATCTTCGATATTGTGCCGTAAGCCCCGGCGGCAAAAATGGCGGCCTCGTATATCGGCACGGTGCCGACGGCGATAGAGGATTTGCCGAGAAGGAGTCTCCTCAGGTCCTTAATGGGCCCTCCCGTCGAGAGATCCATGACCGCATCTGCGCCGTATTTTACAAGAACATGCAGTTTCTCGATCTCTTCGTCAAAGGAGACCTTGTCCTTTGATGTCCCGATATTTGCATTGACCTTCGTTCTGAGTCCTTTACCAATGCCGAGGGGTTTTATCGTACGGTTTGTGTTCCTTGTGACAACGGTTACCCCTGCTGCAATGTCTGAGGCGAGACGCTCGGCAGCTATCCCTTCCGAGGAGGCAACTTCTCTTATTTCATCGGTAATAATCCCTTTTTTGGCTATTTCTATCCTTGTCATTTTGATAACCTCAAAAAATCTTCTGTTGTTTCTGTGATATTTTCCGCCTTAAGAATTGCGGATATCACGGCAATCCCATCGGCGCCTGCCTCTCTCGCTTCTTTTACCCTATCGAGTGTTATCCCGCCGATTGCGAATACCGGTATCGATATCATGGTTTTTACTTTCCTGATGATATCGGGGCCGAGCGGATTCCCGTATTTCATTTTTGAAGGAGTCGGATAAATCGGGCCGAGGGTGATGAAGTCAGCGCCATCCCTTTCTGCCTCAAGGGCTTCTTCTATACTATGGGTTGAGACACCGATCATAAGTTTATCCCCTGATATCTTCCTGGCCGCATAAGCCGGAATGCTGTTCCTGCCGAGATGAACGCCGTCTGCTTTAACGGAGAGAGCAACATCAACCCTGTCATTAATAATCAATTTTGCGCCGTATTCTTTTGTTAATTCTCTCATCCAAACTGCCGTATCAAGGAGCTCTCTTACAGGCAAATCTTTTTCTCTCAGCTGAATAACCATTGCACCGGCCTCAAGAACGCTTTCGAGTGCGAGATACATAGAACACTGGGCGGAAAACAGTTTCCTGTCCGTGATCAGATATAATTTAAACTTGGTAGTCTGCGCGCCATGTTCTTTTTTTTGACTACCGGCTATCGACTGCCGATTGGCGACTGCTCTCACAGCATTCCTTCGATCGGACTGCTTGCCGTAGCGTAAAGTTTTTTGGGAATCCTGCCTGCCTTATATGCAAGTCTGCCGGCGAGAACGGCGTGTTTCATAGCCTCTGCCATTGCAACCGGGTCTTTCGCTCCGGCAATGCCGGTATTAATGAGGACCGCGTCACAGCCGAGTTCCATGGCGATTGACGCATCGGATGCGGTCCCAACCCCGGCATCAACGATAATAGGCAGATTCACCGTCTCGAGGATTATCTTGATGTTGTAAGGATTCCGTATGCCGAGTCCCGAGCCGATGGGCGCGCCGAGGGGCATGACCGCTGCGGCGCCCGCGTCTGCAAGCCTCTTTGCCATTATGGGGTCATCATTTGTATAGGGAAGGACGATAAAACCCTCTTTCGCAAGTATTTCCGTTGCCTTTAAAAGCCCGCAGGTGTCGGGGAAAAGTGTTTTTTCATCTCCGATCACCTCCAGCTTAATGAGATCGGACACACCGGATTCCCTCGCAAGCCTTGCATATCTCAGGGCGTCCTCTACCGTATAGCATCCTGCGGTATTCGGCAATATCTTGTATATCTTCGGGTCGATGTAATCGAGAAGGTTTTCAGATTTCCTGTCGATTATGTTCACTCTCCTGACGGCGACTGTCACAACATCAGTACCCGAGGCCTCAATGACCCTCTTTGTCTCTTCGAAATCCTTGTACTTTCCCGTCCCCACCCAAAGCCGGGATTTGAATTCAATGCCTCTGATAACCAATTTATCGTCCATCTTTATCCTCCTCCGACAAAATTAACGATCTCGATCTCGTCTCCCTCTTTCAGTTTGAATGTTGAAAACCCCGCCCTTTTTATAATAGAAAGGTTTACCTCAACCGCAGCAACCCGGGCAGATTCGATCTTGAGTTCATGAAGAAGCTCGAATATGGTACCTGCTCTTATTGTCTCGAATGATTCTCCGTTAACTTTAACTCTCATAAAACAAAAAACCGTATCCCTGAGGATACGGTCTACCTTCCCATTCCCTACGACGGCATTGTCCGCATCAGGTTCAAGGGGTCTCCCCAACTAAATTGGGACTCTCAGGCTCTTCAGCCTCCCCCAGGGTTCCAGTTTCAGTATAGATTAGACTTCAAGGAATGTCAAATAGCGCTGTTTATTTTATGGGCAAGGCAGCCGGCCCCAAAGCCGTTATCGATATTCATCACCGCAATACCCGGTACGCAAGAATTCAGCATCGCGAAAAGTGCGGTTAACCCGCCCAGGCTTGTGCCATAACCTACAGAAGTCGGAACCGCAATAATCGGCTTGTCGATGAGGCCGCCCACGACAGAGGGGAGGGCTCCCTCCATGCCCGCGACAACAACGATTACCCGTGCGGAATTGAGAGAATCTTTGGCTTCCATAAGACGGTGGATCCCCGCAACCCCAACATCATAAACCGTCTCAACCATACTCCCGAGAAATGATGTCGTCACCGATGCCTCTTCCGCAACAGGTATGTCGGATGTCCCCGCAGTGAGTATGAGGACGCGTCCCTTTTTCTTCTTTTCCGTATTCACCGATATCGCTTTTGATAAAGGATGAAATACGGCATTCTTTATGTTAAGGCCATCATATATCTCTTTGGAGGCCCTGGTGATCAATAATCTTTTGCTCCTTCGATAAATCGATCTTGCTATAGCAACGATGTCTCCTTCTGTTTTCCCCTCGGCAAAGATAACTTCCGGGACTCCCTGTCTTATATGCCTGTGATGGTCGACCCTGGCAAAGGAGAGGTCTTCGAAAGGGAGATGTTTCAATTCATTAAAGGCGCTGTTTATACTCAGCTTCCCTGATTTTATGGCTTCAAGGATTTTTTTTATTCTTGAACTATCCAAGGTCGATCAAATAGTGGCCGCAAACTTCAGTTTGCGAGCTTTTAGTTTTATTAATGGTATAAAAAACGCAGACTGAAGTCTGCGGCTACGAGATATATCTGAGCAATCAATGTGCATGTATTTCAAACGGCACGTTTATACTACCCATAAAACTCTGATTTCAGCGTGCGCTCCATGAGATCTTTGACAGCGAGCACAGGGTCTTTATCCTCATAGAGCACTTTATATACCTGTTCCACGATCGGCATTTCGATGCCGTATCTTTTTGAAAGTTCATAGGCTGATTCGGCAGTCGGCACGCCTTCGGCGACGCTTTTCATCTGATTCAGGATATCCTGGAGCTTCAGCCCCTGACCCAGCTTTGTCCCAACGCCATAATTCCTTGACAAGGGACTGGTGCATGTGAGAACCAGATCCCCTATTCCGCTCAGTCCCGAAAATGTCCTCTCTTTTGCACCCATTGCAACACCCAGTCTCGTCATCTCGACGAGCCCCCTTGTTATCAAGGATGCCCTGGCATTGTTTCCGAGGCCGAGACTGTCGGAGATTCCCGCTGCTATCGCCATCACATTCTTTAAGGCGCCGCCCAGTTCTGCGCCGACCATGTCATCATGGGTGTAAACCCTGAAATTATCGACAGTGAATATTTCCTGTAACAGCAACCCCGCATTTTTATCCTCCGTCGCAAGGGTCACTGCTGTAGGGAGTTTCTTGACGACCTCCTTTGCGAAACTTGGACCCGAGAGGACCGCAACGGGATGATGAGAGAGTTCCTTCAGTATCGATGAGACGGTTACCAGAGTTCCTCTTTCTATCCCCTTTGAAACACTGATAATTATCGCTTCATCCACGATATGGGGAAGCGCTTGTTTGAACACAGACCTCGTGTATTGAGCGGGAATAGCATTGACGATATATCTCGTCTTTGTTAAAGCGTCATGAAAGCTATTGGTAATCCGTATATTGTCAGGAAGCGTCACATCAGGCATATAGACGCTGTTTATTCTTGTTGCGGTTATTTCATCTGCGAGCTCTTTTTCATAGACCCAGAGGACTATGTCAAAGCCTTTCGTAGAGAGAAGGCAGGCAAGTGTTGTTCCCCAACTACCGGCGCCTACAACAGTTATATAACTCATGGTTTACCCTTTCTCATTTGGTGCTATATAAAATGCCGTTACATTCCGATTATTTCTTTTGCGACTTTTCGATTTTCGCCCATGTATCACGCAGTGACACCGTACGGTTGAATACCAATTTGCCCGGCGCAGAATCGGGGTCGACGCAGAAATAACCGTGCCTTTCGAACTGATAGCGGCCACCTATCGCTGCTTCGGCAAGACTCGGCTCAACACGACAGGAAGCCAACGTTGTCAATGAGCCCGGATTTATGCAGGATTTGAAATCCTGACCTTCTTCCACATCACCCGGATCGGGCTTTGTAAAAAGATGATCGTACAGGCGTACACCGGCTTCGATTGAGTGCGCTGCCGAGACCCAATGGAGTGTTGCCTTCACCTTACGCCCGTCCGGGGCATCACCTCCGCGGGTTTTCGGATCATAAGTGCAATGGAGTTCGATCACATCTCCGGTCCGCTCGTCCTTGACCACACCCACGCATTTGATGAAATAGGCGTATCGGAGCCTCACTTCGCGCCCGGGGGCCAACCGGAAGAATTGTTTTGGCGGATCCTCCCGAAAATCATCTTTTTCAACATAGATGACACGCGAAAAGGGCACTTTCCGTGTACCCATGGCAGGGATCTTCAGGATTGTTTACCGCCTCCATTTCTTCCACAAGGTCTTCCGGATAATTGTCTATTACTATCCTAAGTGGCTGCAACACCGCCATAACGCGGGGAGCACGTTTATTTAAATCCTCACGGACATAATATTCCAGGAGCGCCATGTCCACGAGGCTGTCTCTTTTGGCCACACCTATACGGTCACAGAAGTTTCTTATCGATTCGGGTGTATATCCGCGCCTTCGCAAGCCCGATATCGTGGGCATTCGCGGGATCATCCCATCCCCTGACGCATCCCTGCACTACCAGTTCGATCAGTTTCCGCTTGCTCAATACCGTATAGTTGAGGTTGAGACGGGCGAACTCGATCTGCTTGGGATGATAGACACCTCTAACTCATCGAGGAACCAGTCATATAACGGGCGATGGTCTTCAAATTCCAGGGTGCAGATCGAATGGGTGATCCCTTCGATGGAATCTGAAAAACAATGGGCGAAATCGTACATCGGATAGATGCACCACTTGTCTCCCGTCCTGTGGTGCGACAGCGTGGAGTATACGGTAGATAACAGGATCCCGCATATTAAGATTCCCCGAAGACATATCGATTTTGGCCCGCAGTGTGCGGGAACCGTCTGCAAATTCACCGGCCCTCATGCGCTCGAACAGATCAAGATTCTCTTCCACGGACCGATTACGATAAGGACTATCTTTGCCCGGCTCGGTCAAGGTGCCGCGGTATTCCCTCATCTCCTGCGGGCTCAGGTCGCAGACATATGCCTTGCCTTTTCTTGATCAGTTGTATTGCATATTGGTACAACCGATCAAAGTAATCCGATGCATAATACAACCTGTCATCCCAGTTGAAACCGAGCCATCTGACATCTTCCTTAATCGACTCTACATATTCGACTTCTTCCTTTACCGGATTGGTATCGTCGAACCTCAGATTGCAGAGACCTCCGAAATCTCCAGCGATCCCGAAATTGAGACAGATGGATTTTGCGTGTCCGATATGGAGATAACCGTTGGGTTCCGGAGGAAACCGGGTATGGACCCGTCCGCTGTATGTGTCTGCTTTTATGTCCTCTGAAATGATATTCCTGATAAAATCAGACGGCTTGGAAGAATCCGATGCGGGAATTTCAGGGATTTTCTTCTTTTTCTCGCTTCTGTATTATTCATGGGCTGTCTTTATTGTATTTATCGCCTTCTCCAACCTTTTCAGCGTCTTCTCTTTGCCGACAATCTCGATCACCTCGAATATTCCCGGGCTTTCCGTCTTACCGGTCATAGCGACCCTCACAGGCTGTGCGATATTGCCGAGCTTTGTCTGAAGTTTTTCAACAAGCGATACAGAATATCTTTTCGATCTCCGGTAGCCGTAAAATTGTCGAGCCCTTTAAGGGATTCTCTGCACCTCGATCAAAGCCGCGAGGTTGTTTTCTTTCAGAAATTTTTCTTTTGCCTTCAGATTATACTCAATATCCTCTGAAATATAATACCTCAATGAATGAGCAAGTTCCATCAGCGTCTTCGAACGCTCCTTTAAGGTAATTATGGCCTTTGAGAGCCATTCTTTATCGAGGACCTGATGTTCTCCGATGATTTTTTCTCTTATGAGGAACGGCCTGACAAGATCGGCAAGATTTTCGGGTGTCGAGTTCATGATGTATTGACTGTTCAGCCAGAGAAGTTTTTCCGGGTTGAAAACGGCGGCGGATTTCCCTACGCTCTCGAAGGAAAAATATTCGATCAACTCCTCTCTCGTAAATATTTCCTGGTCCCCGTAAGACCATCCGAGGCGGACCAGATAGTTCACGAGTGCCTCGGGAAGATACCCCATTTCCCTGTATGCCAAAACCGATGTGGCTCCGTGCCTCTTGCTCAGTCTCGCCTTATCAGAGCCCAAAATCATCGGGAGATGCGCAAACAGGGGGATTTCGTAGCCGAGAGCGCTGTAAATATGGATCTGTTTCGGCGTGTTATTCAGGTGGTCATCGCCCCGGATGACGTGGGTGATATTCATGTCCACATCATCGACGACAACCGTAAAATTATAGGTCGGAGTCCCGTCAGACCGCATGATTATAAGGTCGTCGAGCTGGGCATTGTCAAAGACTGTCCTCCCCTTGATTAAATCCTCAACAACAACTTCACCCTTCCTGCGGCATCCTGAAACGTATAGCGGGTTTTCTGTCCGGTATGGGTGATTTCAGATCCCTGCAGCGGCCGTCATATTTCGGTGATTTGCCCTTTGCCAATGCCTCCTGCCTTCTCTGTTCGAGTTCTTCGGGAGTGCAATAGCAATAGTAAGCATTTCCTTCGTTCAGGAGCTTTTCGGCATAATTGCGATAAACATCAAACCTGTCTGTCTGCCTGTAAGGCCCTTCATCCCAGTCGAGATCAAGCCACTTCATCCCTTCAATGATCGAGTCTATAAATTCTTCGGTGGAGCGGGTCCTGTCGGTGTCTTCAATCCTTAATATGAACGTTCCTTTGTTATGTTTCGCATAAAGCCGGTTAAAAAGCGCCGTCCTCGCCCCGCCTATGTGCAGATGTCCCGTTGGACTCGGTGCAAATCTTACTCTTACAGTATCAGCCAAAATAACCTCCTGCATATTTGTCTCACCCCTACCTTCCTTTAATCTCTGATCTTCTTCACCTCTAATTCTATACCTTTTTTGTTTCTTCCGTACCTTGAATCTGTCGTCTCCTCTGTATCCAAGCACCCAAATGATGTCCTCTCCCGAGATGATCAGAGGAGTTCTGTCGCGCTCATCCCTCGGCACTTTCTCATCAACAAAAAAGTCCTGGATTTTTTTCCGTTTGCCGAAACCGAGGGGGTAAAAAAAGTCACCATCTTTTCTTGGTCTCGCTATAAGAGGAAAGACTAACTTGTCCGCATCAAAGAGAGCCGAATCAGTCTGCAGCCCGGTACCGGCGGCCTCAACCGGAAGTTCCAGGATCGAAGCCTTGATTAATACCCCGGCCTCTTTCAGAATAGTCTCACCGGGAAGCATTAAGGGGCAGGCGCTTAGCGTAACGGGCGGTTCAGATGTGAGGATGAGGGTCGCATATTCCTTTATTGCCCGTATGCCCCCGGGGAGATAGAGCCTGTCACCCGCCTTGCCCCTCTTTATAAGATCAATGATATCCTCTATGTGGATGAAGCTTATTTCACGGAGACCTTTTGTCTCTTCTATGGCTCTCCGCAAAACCCTCCTCAAGATGACCTTATCCATAGACTCGACCGGTAAAAGGAACAACTCGATACGGGAGTCGGTCTTCCTGCTGATGAGTTTCATCAGTGTCTTAGTGACAATAATTTCGAAATATTTTTCTTCATCCCTTAATATCGCCGCGGTCTTCGAAAGGGTCTCGGTAATATCAGGGTTTAATTCCCTGAGCATCGGAAAAAGCGCGAGCCTTATTCTATTCCTCAAATAGTCTTTTTTTGTATTTGATGAATCGATTATGAATCCGATCTTTCCTTCATCAAGGAATTTTTCGATATCTTTCCGCTCGGTCTCGATCAACGGACGAATGATATTCTTTCTTACCGGGGGAATTCCGGCAAGCCCTGTGGGTCCCGAGCCCCTGAGAAGGCGCATGAGAAGCGTCTCTGCCTGATCATCGGCTGTATGTCCCAAGGCAATTTTCTGAGCACTCATTTCATAGGATGCTTCATCGAATATCGTGTAACGCAACTGTCTCGCCGCCTCCTGAATATTCATCCTTTGTTCTCTTGCATATGATTTTACATCAATAGCCTTTGTCATGAAGGGAATATGGAGGCTTTCGCAGAGATCTTTACAGAACACCACCTCCTCGTCGGTCTCACCCGGTCTCAGACCATGGTCGATGTATATCGCACTCAGGTCGAGCATAAACTTGTTTTTTATACTGAGGAGAAGATGAAGGAGGCATACCGAATCAGGTCCTCCCGAGAGACCCACGAGGACCTTTTCCCCTCCCGCAAACATGGAATATTTCCTGATTGTGGCGACTGCCTTATGAACGAACCCGGAGATTAACACTCTTTAACTCCAGGGGTCTCCATCCAATCGTTCGAGATACTCTTCCCATTCAAGCGGAAGGAGATATTTCTTCCTGTTATTGCATTCCTTGCACGCCGGGACCAGGTTCCCCTTCGACGACTTGCCTCCGCGTATGATCGGAACCACATGCTCCATGGTGAGGTCTTTCGGAGACATCTTCTTGCCGCAAAAATAACAGATACCGCCGGCACATTTCCTGTGCCACCATTGGGACTTCCTGAGTCTCTGTGCCTTTATCTTTTCCTGTTTTATCTCTTCTTCGGTGACATCCGAAATAAATGGTTCCATAATTTATTTTAACCGAAAATATACAGGCGTCATGCGCTATGCATTGAGGGCTTAGAAAAGTTTCCCCAGATTACCCAATCCGGGTAACTGTAAGCCGCCGGTCAGCTTTGACATCTCACTGTTCACCATTTCCTGCGCACGGCGCAATGCCTCATTGACTGCTGCCATAATAAGGTCCTGAAGCATCTCGACATCGTCCGGATTAACAACATCCTTCTCGATTTTTATAGAAATAACTTCTCCTGCACCACTGGCAACCACGGTGACCATCCCGCCGCCCGCGGTCGCTTCAACGGTCTTCTTCTTTGCTTCCTCCTGCATCTCCGCCATTTTTGCCTGGAGCTTCTGGGCCTCGCGCATTATGTCTCCGAGCATTTTTTTAGACATGGTATCCTCCCTTTATTTCAGAAGACAGATCCAAGAACACAGAACACAGATTCAAAACAATTTAAGAATTTCTGTCTTTTGTATTCTGTGTCCCGTGTTCTGTGCTCTGCCCCCTGTGTTCGTTTATCGGTATCACATCCACAACCCTGCCGTCAAAGAGTTCAAGGACCTCTTTAATCACAGGATCGGCTATCACTTTTTCCTTTAAATCTTTTTTTCGGACCATCTTTTTCTTGGCTATCTGTAATTCCAGACTGACTTTTCTGCCAAGTTCTTCGGAAAAAATATTTTCTATTAATTCCGCATTCTTTTTTATGGAATCTGCAAAAACCGAGTACCCTCCATTAAGGGTGAGGACCAGTTTGTCGCCGGAAATGTTAAAGGTGGCTTTAGACAGCTTGGATGCGAGCGGCGGTTCCATTTTTGTCATAGCCTTCTCCCAGACAACACTGGTTATGTCTTTATCGGCGGACGGGACCCTCTCAAATTCCTGCCCAACCGGCCCGGATGGCTGCACGATCTCTGTTTCTTTATCCGTCAAACTTTTTCCGGGGGTTTCGGCTTCAACTTCGGTTTTTTTTTGTTCGGTATCTTTCCTGTCCGTCTGAATGCTTTTCCCGGTTATTCCGGCATCCGGCATCAGCTTGACATACTCCTCTATATTTTCCATAACCTCTTTGAGGGGTCTCATGTCATTTAAAAAACTCAATTTCAAAAGAGACATCTCAAAAGCAAGACGCGGCGAAGATGCGTTTCTCACGTCAATCTCCGCTTTCATGAGTTCCGAGAGCAGAAGGGTGAGATGGTCTTCGGATGTCTTCCGCAGAATATTTTGTATCGTGTCCAACTCCCCCCGACTCAGATCGAGAATCTCATGAGGTTTTTTCACAATGCTCGTCACAAGCATATCTCTGAAGAACTGAATAAACTCCCTGGTAAAGGATCTGATGTCCGTGCCTTTTTCCATGAGTTCGCCCGTTAGCTCCAGGATGTCCTCTCTTTTGCCCTCAATAAGCGCCATTGCAAGTTGAGAAAGCAACCCGAAGTCTGTGATGCCGAGCAGGTCTTTCACCTCTGCTTCGCCGATATCAGACGAGAAAGATGCTATTTGATCGAGTATCGTCAGTGAGTCGCGCATACTCCCGTCGGCGGCCCGGGCGACCATTTCAAGGGCCGGACCGGAAATCGTGATTCCCTCGGCATCGGAAATCTTTTTTAGCCTCTCCCTTATCTGTGAGTTGGGGATTCTCCTGAATGGGAGGTGCTGACAGCGCGAAAGTACGGTCGAAGGGACCTTCTTGGGAGCTGTTGTGGCGAGTACGAAGACAACATGCGGAGGAGGTTCTTCAAGGGTTTTCAATAAGGCATTGAAAGCGGCGTCGGACAGCATATGTGTTTCGTCGATAATGTAGACTTTATATCTTCCGCCTGAGGGGACATATTTGACCCTTTCCCTGAGGTCTCTGATATCATTGACGCTGTTATTCGAAGCGCCGTCGATTTCCATCACATCTACCGAAGATCCTTCTGTTATTGAGGTGCAAAAAGAGCACGAGCCGCATGGGGCAGATGTCGGGCCGTGTTCGCAGTTCAGCGCCTTTGCGAGTATCCGTGCCGTCGAGGTCTTGCCGACCCCTCTCGGACCGGAAAAGAGATAGGCATGAGCAATCCTTCCCTGGTCTATCGCGTTTTTCAGAATCCGGGCAATAGGTTCCTGACCGGTAAGGTCATCAAACGTCTGGGGTCTCCATTTTCTTGCTAAGACTAGATAGCTCATATCCTTTTCCTTGTCTTCCTCCAGCCTGGGAGCGGCTGACTCCGGCACCCAGGAAAAATGCTTACCGCTGCTTCCTTCCGGACCTCACGGGGTTCACATCCACCTGCTGCGAAGGGCCGTCCCCAGGCTGCAGAAAGACAAGATGGCGGAGAGAGTGGGATTTGAACCCACGGTACGGTATTAGCGTACACACGATTTCCAGTCGTGCTCCTTCGGCCGCTCGGACATCTCTCCATAACCCTTATATTAAGGTAATTGGCATGTCGGATATTGTTCAAAATTTATTTAACTTGATAGGTTATTAAAATCATCTTTTGGCGGTTATGGTCAAAATTATTCCAACTGCCATTAGTCAACGGTACATTAGGTATCAAAAAATAAATTTTTTCACAACATTTGACATTCTTATACGATTTATGTCTAATCGATGGTCATCTAAACTTGATTCAGCATCTCGCATTCCTGAAGGCGGGAACAGATAGATGATTCTGAATCAACCGATCAAGCGGAGAATGACATCATACGTACTTTATTGACAGTACACTAATTAAGATTAATGAAAAGACGGGCATAAAATCAAGGTTAAGAAGAAAGCTTTTTCTTCAACAACTCATTCACGATCTGGGGGTTTGCCTTGCCCTTTGTCAATTTCATCACCTGGCCCACAAAGAACCCTATAAGCTTTTCCTCTCCTCCCTTAAATCTTTCGACCTCCTGTGGATTATTCGTAATGACATCATCAACCGCCTTCTCTATTGCTCCCGCATCACTAATCTGGACGAGTCCCTTTTCCTTAACAATAACCTCGGCGTTTTTGCCGGTTTTATACATTTCTTCGAAGACTGTTTTTGCTATCTTTCCGCTGATAGTACCTTTATCCATAAGATTAAGCATATCAACAAGTTGTTTTGGTTTCAAGGGAACATTCTTCAATGGTTTTGTTGTCTTCATTTAATAATTTCATCAAATCACCTTTTAACCAATTCGCAACGGTCTTTGGCTGTCCACCGAGCCTCACGGCTTCTTCAAACCAATCGGCAATAGGCTTTTCCGATACAAGCAGATCGGCATCGTATTCAGGAAGAGCATATTCGGAAACAAAGCGCCCGCGTTTTATGTCCGGCAGCTCCGGCAGAGATGCCCTGATCTCGTCAATCCATCTTTGGTCGACCTTAATCGGCACGAGGTCCGGTTCGGGGAAATAGCGGTAGTCATGGGCCTCTTCCTTCCCCCGCATGGATTCCGTGACGCCCCTGCCCGTATCCCATAACCGTGTCTCCTGGACAATCTTCCGCTCTTCCTCAATCACCTTAATCTGTCTTCTTATCTCATAATCAAGCGCCTTTTCGACGAACCTGAAAGAATTGATGTTCTTTATCTCTACCTTAACTCCCAATTCTTTTTGGCCAAAAGGCCTTACGGATACATTCGCATCACATCGCAAAGAACCCTGCTCCATGTTGCCATCGCAGACTCCGAGGTATCTCAGGATCGCCCTAAGCTTCTTCATATATTCGACAGCTTCCCGCGGACTTCTCATATCGGGCTCTGACACGATCTCCATGAGCGGTACCCCCGCCCTGTTTAAATCCACAAAACTGTAAATACCCGTGCCCTCATGGATGTTCTTGCCGGCGTCCTCTTCCATGTGAATTCTTGTAATGCCGATCCGTTTTATATTCCCGTCGACAACTATTTCTATTACTCCGAGTTCGCATATCGGGAGCTCATACTGGCTTATCTGGTAACCTTTAGGAAGGTCGGGATAGAAATAATTCTTCCTCGCGAACCTGCTGTAAGAAGAAATTCTGCAAGCTGGTAGCGAGTCCTGTTTTTATCGCAAACTCAAGGGCTTTTCTGTTTAAGACCGGGAGGACGCCGGGCATCCCGATACATACCGGACATGTCTGGGTATTCGGTTCAGAGCCGAATTTTGTTGAACAGCCGCAGAAAATCTTTGTTTCCGTAAGCATCTGGGCGTGAACTTCAAGTCCGATAACTGCTTCATATTTCATAGATCGGGTTTCCTCCTGTGCCAATCCGACGCCTGCTCATAAGCATATGCGACTCTAAAGATGGTCTCTTCATCAAAATGCTTTCCGATCAGCTGCAGTCCGATGGGCAAATTGTTTGATGTGAAACCCGCAAGGTACCGATATCGCCGGTACGCCTGCCAGATTAACGGATATGGTGAAAATATCGGACAGGTACATCTGGAGAGGGTCGGAGGTCTTTTCGCCGATCTTAAACGCGGCGGTCGGTGAGGTGGGGGTTACAATGATATCAACGTTCGTGAAGGCATCTTCAAAATCCTTTTTGATCAATGTCCTTACCTGCTGTGCTTTCTTATAGTATGCCTCGTAATATCCCGAAGAGAGCGCATAGGTGCCGAGCATGATCCTTCTCTTTACTTCGGCGCCGAATCCCTGCGACCTCGTCTTCATATACATATCCATTAAATCCTTGCCCTCCGCCCTGATGCCGTATTTCACTCCGTCATATCTGGCAAGGTTTGAAGAGGCTTCCGATGTCGCGAGGATATAATAGGTCGCAATCGCATATTCCGTATGCGGCAAAGATATCTCAACAGGAATTGCCCCGAGCGACTCCAGTTTCTCTATAGCCTCCCGTACCGACTCCTCCACTTCTCTGTCCATCCCATCAATAAAATATTCCTTCGGGAATTCCGACCTTCATGCCTTTTATGTCTTTGCCGAGGACTTCGGTAAAATCAGGCACGGGCAGAGGCGCTGATGTGGAATCAAGGGGATCATGACCTGAGATGATATTCAGTAGCAGTGCGGAGTCCGTCACATTTTTTGTCAAGGTCCCGATCTGGTCAAGGGATGACGCAAAAGCTACCAGGCCGTACCTCGAAACCCTCCCGTATGTCGGCTTTAAACCGACGACGCCGCATAAAGCTGCGGGCTGTCTTATTGATCCTCCTGTATCCGAACCGAGGGCCGCAATACATTCATCAGCCGCAACCGCGGCCGCAGATCCGCCGCTCGAACCACCCGGAATTCTCTCCAAGTCCCAGGGATTCTTCGTTATGTGAAACCCTGAATTCTCCGTAGATGACCCCATCGCAAATTCATCCAGATTTGTCTTGCCGAGGAGCACATATCCTTGCCCTTTAAGCCTTGAAGTGACCGTGCTTTCATAGGGCGGCACGAAATTGGAAAGTATTTTCGAGGAGCACGTGGTAGGTATTCCCTTTGTGCACATATTGTCCTTGATCGCGAGCGGAATGCCGAGCATGGATAGATTATCGTTTCCCGCTGTGCCAATGCTCTTCTCTGACTCCTGAGCCATTCTGAAAGCTTCCTCCCGGGTGACCGTCACATAGGCATTTACTCTGCCTTCAACCTCATCGATTCGCTTATATACTGAATTCACGATGTCGCTAACGGATATTTCTTTTTTATCCAGGAGGCTTCTTGCCTCTGAAATCGTAAGTCCGAAAAGCTCCAAAATATCCTCCGTATAAGTTCTTTTATTTCTGCCGGCTTTCTGAAGTATTTAATTATGGCACGGGATAATTAATATCTCAAGCATCTAGCCCGACTTTCCCGCAGGCGAAGCAATCTCTTTTTTGCAACGTTTAGGCAAAGTTAATTGTTCCCGCCTGGATTGCAAGTGAAGGCCGGACTTGACAACTACCCCCTGTAGCCTTGACAATACTATGAGAATAAATTATCGTTACTTTATTTAATTTAGCTTTGTGCGTGATATCCGATTAAGGAGGAATTGTTGAAGAACTCTAAGGTAACCTTTTCTATAATACTGTGTCTGATTATTACTTTTCTTGTTACTTCTGCTGCCTTCTCAGAGGCTAAGGTACAACAGTCTGCGCGTCGGGCGGTCGTTGCACTTCAACAAGCGCCATTACAGACGCAAGTATCGCAGCTGGAAGCACCGGCACAACCACAGACGCCGCCACAGCCGGAAGCACCGCCGCAGTCAGAAGCACCGCCGCAACCACAGACACCGGCACAGCCAGAAGCACCACCACAGCCACAGACGCTACCACAGCCGCAGAAATCATCACCAACGGTGAGTTTCTTTTTTGACGATGCCGACATCTTTGAGGTCGCACAGACGATCTTTGCCGATATCCTTAAGGTTAATTACATAATTGATCCCCGGGTGAAAGGCAGGGTGAATTTCAGGACGGTTACCCCTATCCCGAAGACGGAAGTCCTGAACGTTATGGAGATTATCTTCAGGCTTAACGGCATCGGATTCGTGGAGGAAGGCGGGCTTTACAGAATAATTCCGCTGACAGAAGTCTCACAGGAACTGGTTTACTCTCAGATAGGGAAGTCTCCGGATAAGGTCGCCATAGAGATGTTCACCTTTAAGAATCTGGATATTAAAGAATCCATGCCGGATATCGAAAATGCATTGGGTCTGCATCTTAAAGGCGGCACCGTCAGGATCATGCCCATATACCGTCTGAATGCCCTCATTGTCATAGCATCTTCAAGAGAGCAATTAGAATATATAAAGACGTGGGTTGTGACCTTCGATAGCATGTTCGCAGCTGCAAGGCCCAAGATTTTTGTTTATGCGTTACAGAACAGCAAGGCAGAACATATTGCTTCTTTGATGCAGTCAATTCTCTCGGGCGGCGCATCAACCGGCGCAACAACCGCCCCGAGACCTCCATCGACTCCTTCAGCCCCAAAAACTCCGCAAACTCCGCAAACTCAACAAACTCCGCCAACTACATCTGCACCACGGACCGGAGCTGTAGCCAGTGTCACAGGTGGCGGAGGGTTTGTCTCTCCGGATACCAAAATCTTTGCGGATGAGATAACCAATTCGTTAATAGTCCTCTCGACCCCTAGCGATTATACGTTTATAGCGGAAACTATAAAGAGGCTTGATATCCAGCCGAGACAGGTGGTGATCGAAGGGCTTATCGCCCAGGTGACACTGACATGACAACCTGAGTCTTGGCTTCTCATGGTCTTTAAGAACAGATCTCAAATATATCGAATATAAAACCTTTTAACAGAGATATTAATCTCGGCGGTGAGTGTCGGCAATATACCGCCGGGCACAGACTTAAAGAACAAATCACTTGGAGACGGGTTTACTTTTGTCGCCACCGATCCCACACGGCATTGTAAGGGCCACGCTGATCTGCTGCATTGGCAACTTCGAACGGCCAAGGTTCTTGCAGCCCCTCACATCCTTGTGTCTGGATAACCGGGAAGCCAGGATTCAGGTCGGGTCGCAGATTCCCCTTGCCACTTCAACAACTTCTTCGATCCCACTACAACTGCTACGGGAACGACTGACACTACTTCTATCACTTCAACAATCCAGTACAAAGATATAGGAATCATTCTTAAGGTGAAACCCCAGATTAATGACAGCGGGTTGGTTTCACTCGAGTTGACTCAGGAGATCTCCTCAGTGGGCGCATCTGCAACTATAGCCAACCAGGCATTTTTCAGCTATAGACAAGACGGAGACGACTACGACTCTCGTCGCACAGGACGGCGAGACGATTATTATCGGAGGCCTTATAAGAGAAGATGTCACAAAGGAAAAAAACGGCATTCCTTTTCTCAGCAAAATCCCCTTGCTCGGCAATCTTTTTTCTTTTACAAACAACACGACCGACAGAACAGAGCTCATAATCCTGCTGACACCTCATGTTGTTAAGAATCATGAGGAAGCCGGGGATGTGACAGCAGATTATATCGACAGGTATAAAGGTGCCACGAAGGACAAAGATATCGACGAGTTCATAAAGGAGAAAAGTCAGAGGAAGCAAGGGGATGGAAATAAAGACAACACGAAGAAATAGCATTTTACCCCGTTGTTGTGAGCGATCTGCGCTGAACTGGCTATTGTGCAGATGATGGGAGGAGATTGTCAGAATGGCCGTTCATTCATTCGTTGAAAGCGCCTCCTGTTTTCCGTATGAAAAATCCTAACCAATAGATTAATGAAGACCGGATATTGTCAATCTTCTTTCGAACACACTTAAAACAACGCATATCTTAATGTAATATAAACAATATAGTTGAAGGGTGCAAAAAATCTTTAATAAAATGTTGGAAAACAATCCTTTAGTATCCATAATCGTCAGGACAAAAGACAGGCCGAAACTCTTAAGAAAGGCATTGCAGAGCATTGCCGGTCAAACTTATAGGCCGATAGAAGTTGTCCTTGTGAATGACGGTGGCCGTGACCTTGATGCAAAAGAATTAAAAGGTATTCTTGGTGATGTATCTCTCAATTACATAAGACTCGAGAAGAACACTGGCAGGGCACACGCCGGGAATGTCGGGATTGAAGATGCAAAAGGTGAATATGTAGGATTTCTGGATGACGATGACGAGTTTTACCCGGAGCACATAGAAACTCTTGCCGCTTTTCTCACGCAGAGCGATTACAAGGTCGCGTATACCGATGCCGAAATGGTTTTCAGGAAGTATGATGTCGATATCGTGGAGTATACCGATGAGGCAGAATACGTCTTCTCATCTCGTGATTTCTCATTCCATGAACTCCTCCTCGAAAATTATATTCCATTCATAAATGTTCTTTTTCACAGGGATGTCTTCCCGTGTGTTGGAAGACTAGACGAACAGCTTATCGCTTATGAAGACTGGGATTTTTTTATACGATGCGGTAGCATCCATCCTTTTTCCCACGTCGACAAAGTCACGGCAAAATATATTCAATGGAGCAGAGAGCAGCAAATTGCTCAGTGCAGGGAGTTCTGGAGCATGTTGGATAAGGAATATGATAAAGTGATCGGGAAACATTGCGATCTGTTTTCTCCCAAAACTGTTCGCTCTCTGCGGGACGCTTTTAAAGCGCTGTCTGCCGGGAAAGACGAACTTGCTACTGCGGTCTCCGAGAGTCAGCGGGAGATCTCACAGATGAACATGAGAGCAACTGAAGACAAGATTCTTCTCGATAATCTATATAAGCGTAATACGGAACTCGAAGAGGCTCTGAAGGACAGGGAGGAATATATTCGGCGCATCCAATCCGGACGGGGATGGAGGCTTCTTCTGAAATATTACAAAGTGAGAGACCGCCTCTTTACTGCGCTTCGTTCCTCGGCAAAGGTGAAGGTATAGGCGGATCGTAAATTTTCGGCGAGCTTCGCAACAAAACAATGACCGACATACATAGAAAAAAGTATGACGCTGCCGGCAGCGGGCCGAAGGTGAGTATCGTAATGCCGCTTTACAATCATGAGCGCTATGTCGAGGAGGCGATCGATTCGGTACTGGGCCAGTCATTTAAGGATATTGAATTGATCGTTATCAACGACGGCTCATCTGATAACTCTGAAAATGTCGTCAATAGAACAAAAGACGACAGGATAAGATATTTTTCTCAGGAAAACCAGGGCGCGCCTTCTACTATCAACAGGGGAATAGAATTTGCCCGCGGAACTTATGTAAGTATTTTGAATTCGGATGATGTCTATGATTCAAAGAGAATCGAAGAGTGCCTGAACATGCTTGAATCCGACAATTCCCTCTCAGCGGTCTTCAGCCATCTGGAATTTATCGATGACGAGGGGAATTTTATTAAATATTTCCGGGGTGCGGAAGAGAATTGGGCAGACCATACGCCTGAGACTTCGTTCAAAGGTGAAAACAATATCGTTCTCGATCTCCTCGCAGGAAATTTTCTCGTGACTACTTCCAACCTGTTCTGCAGGAAAAACGTATTTGACGCAATCGGCTATTTTTCGGATTTGAGGTATGCGCATGATTACGATTTCTTCCTGCGGCTCTGCTACGATCACAAGGTCTATCTCATCGAAAAGCCGCTTTTGAAGTACAGAGTACACAGTTTGAATACAGTCAAGGAAAATGAGGCGGCAGTGAGTTTTGAAGTCGGGCTTGTATTATCCAATTTCTTTTTGAATTATGATTTTCACCATTTGTATAAAAGTGAAGACGATATCTATGCCGCCATGGCGAAATTTCTTAATTCTTTAAATACCTATGATACAGACAGAATGATCATGACACTGCTTCTCTTTGGCATGAAATATCCGGACATCAAGAATCGCTATTTTAACCGATTGTTTGAACACACTGAGAGTCTTTTCAGAAGCGTCTGCATCGAAAGGTTTAAAAAGAGTATAGAGGGGTGGAGCCAATGGCAAGAGACGAACGAAAGGCTGGCCGCCAAAGAGAAGGAGTTGAGCGAGGGGTGGAGCCGGTGGCAAGAGACGAACGAACGGCTTATCGCCAAAGATAAGGAATTGAAGAAGGGTGGAGCCAATGGGAAGAGACGAACGAAAGGCTTATCGCAAAAGATAAGGAACTGCAAGAAGGATGGACCCAGTGGCAGGAAATTAACGAGCGGCTTGTTGCGAAAGATAGGGAATTGCAGGACAAGAATGAAAAGATGATTGAAAGAAATGCCGAGATACAGGCATTAAAAAATTCCTTCTCTTATCGTCTGGCGCGTTTCATGACCTGGCCCTTAAGGGAATTGTTTGGGAGAAGACATTAAGTGGCTGGTCAAGGGCGCAGAATCGTTGCATATCGTGGTCTATTATTAACAGTCTCAAAATTGAATTTACATAAATCAGAAAATCTCCCCTTGCCCCTCTTTGGCAAAGGGAGGTTAGGAGGGATTTTATAAATAATGTTGTCATTATTATGAGACGGTTAATAAGTGTCTCAAAATTGTATAGACATTCTTTGGGCCGTCATTCCCGCGGTCTTCAGGCGGGAATCCACGTTTCAAAGCTCTGGATGCCCGATTAAGAACCTCGGGCATGACGAATAAAGAAAGGCAGTGTGTATTATCTATTTTGAGACTGTTAATAGATTTTGATACGGTTAATATAGAGACACTACAGTGAAGAATAGAGAAAAAGGAATCGACATATCCGTAGTCGTAACCGCTCATCATGAGGGGCGTCTCGCTCACCACACGATGAGCAGTCTTTCCCGGGCCAGGCGATATGCGTCTGAGAAGGGACTCAAGACAGAAACCGCTATTGTTCTCGACAAGCCGGATCGGGCGACGGTAGACTATTTTTCTTCCCATTCTGATTCTGATGTCCTGCAACTGAAAGTTGAATTCGGTGACCCCGGACTTTCGCGTAATTTCGGGATAAGCCATGTTTCCGGCAGTTATGTTGCGATTCTTGACGCGGACAACCTGATCGCGAAAAACTGGCTATATGACGCGTTCCGGTACCTCGAAGGGAAAGGAAAGGATGTTGTTGCTCACCCTGAATACCAGATGCTGTTCGAAAACGAAAATCTGGTCTTTCGCCAGATATCTTCGATCGATCCGGAATTCAGTGTGTCTAATATTATCGAGTACAACTATTGGGACACCGTATGCGTGGCGAAAAGAGAAATATTCCTGAAGCATCCTTATGAAGAAACCACGGGCGGGAATGGGTTCGGCTTCGAAGACTGGCATTGGAATTGTCAGACCCTCGCCGACGGGATCGAGCACCACGTGGTTCCGGGCACGGTTCATTTCATGCGCATGAAAAGGTCCGGCTCTAATTTTTCTCTTCATGTGGGCACTAACAGGATCATCCGTCCCTCCGCTCTCTTCGACCCGGGGAGATTTTCCCAGATGCTTGAGGAGGAACGAATGAGGAAGCGGGGATGATCTCCCATCCGTTGCGCGAAGTTTTGTATCGATTCACCCGTTCTTTTTATCTGACACTGAAAAAAATTTTTGGGCCTGCTGTCCGGTCCCAGCCTGTACTACACCGTTTTGCAGTGATGCTGAAAGAAGCGATCAAAGACCTTATAAGACCTCGAAAGACGGTTTACAGGTCGCCCTTACAGCTTTCTACGGAGACGGCATCGGAATGGAAACCGGTTGCCGCTAACACGGGTGGAACCCGGGGCGGGGTGCCCGGATGGTTGATAGACGAGTGGCGGGATATTCATGAAATCGAGCCCCAGCTTTTTCCTGACCTGAATATCGAGTTCCATGTCATCACCGATTTTATACGTGAATCACAAGTGGGAAAGCATTACCTCGATCTCTGTTCGCTCTATGGCGGAAAGACGAGTCATGTTCTGTTGGTGCCGTGGCTGAAGAGTGGCGGAGCAGACTTGGTTGTCTTGAATTATGTCAAAGCCCTTATTACCAACAAAATGGCTGAAGGGGTTGTCGTGATCTCGACCGAGAACGCCGATTCCGCATGGGCGGGAAAACTGCCGGCCGAAGTGCGCTTCATAGAATTCGGGAAGCGGTATTCCTATCTTTACCCTGCCGAACAGGAGAAATTACTCGCCCGTTTGTTTCTGCAGTTTGGTCCGTGCGTCATCCACAACATAAATTCGCTCCTGGGGTACAACATATTCATTAAATATGGAAAAGCGATTGCGGAGACCTCCCGTTTGTATGCCTGTGCATTCTGCGAGGACGTAACACCCGAGGGCCGGTCTGTCGGCTATCCCGTCTGTTTCTTGCCTCAGTGTTTCGATTCCCTGACGGCGGTGTTTTCCGACAACCGGCATATTCTGAAAAAGCTCCACGATATCTTTGCCCTTGATGAGGGGAAATTGTTTGTTCATTATCAGCCTATGACTGTGGAATCATCGAAACCTAAGCGCAACGGCGCGCTCGGCAAGGTTTCGTTGGATATCCTCTGGGCCAGTAGGCTCGATATCCAGAAAAGGCCTGACATCCTGATAAAAATCGCACAGCGGTGCGAGGGCTTGCCGCTTACCTTCCATGTGTACGGGGCACCGGTGTATGGGACGACGGAGCGAGAGGCGGAGACTTTTATCAATTCTTTAAAAGCATTGCCTAATGTCCGGTACTACGGCCCCTTTGATGGTTTACCCTCCCTGCCTACCGAACGCTATGACGTCTTTCTTTACACCTCGCAGTGGGACGGTATGCCGAATGTTTTGTTGGAAGCCGCGTCTTTAGGATTGCCGATCGTTGCCTCTGCCACCGGTGGAATCCCTGAACTCATCGACGATGGGAAGACAGGCTTCGTCGTCAATCCTTTCGATAATGTCGATGGATATGTGAATACTCTCAAGAGAATACATTCAGACCGGTCAGTCTTACTGGGAATAGCTGACAATTCCATGAAATTGCTGAAGTCGAGACATTCGTGGGGGAGATTTAATGAAGAGTTAAGGAAGGTCCCGTTCTATGTCTCTCATACTGAAGAAGTTAATTAAGGATATCTTAAGCAAAATCTCATCGTTGCCGTTCCCGCAAGCGGAGCGCGTCGGGGACCCTTCTGAGCAGAAAGATTCTCGCCACAGGCGAGTCGCCCCCGCACTCAGACGGGGTCGCCGAGGACAAGAGGAGACCGGACAGGCCGGAATGATAAAATTAGAGTCCGGCTGCGGCTTTACTGATGACTGTTTTAGCAAGACCGGGGTGGAAGAGAAAAAAGTCAAAATATATAAAGGCAATAAGGAGCTTAAGGCAAAAAACTCTGTTTACAAGATGCTCGGAGTCGATGATGTGAATGAGTTTTACTCAGATAAATTTATTTGTCAGCACCCGCCGAATATCCTGGAGTACGATCCCGCCACCAAATTTGATATAGCCTTTTTTAAACAATACTGGATTTATCACAATGTTGCAGAGGGAGCCAGGGTCCTCGATGTGGGCTGCGGCTCCGGGACGTTGAATCTTCTTAAAAGTAAGAATATTCATCTTGTCGGGATCGATTTATCTGAAAAAGCCTTGGAACAGGCCCTGCTCGCCGGCTACGATGAGGTTGTCATGTGTGACGGTTTTGATACGCCCTTTCCCGACAAATCTTTTGACTTCATTGTGAGTCTCGACGTTTTGGGTCATATTGAGAATGAGATAAAGGACGACTATTTAGATGAATGGGCAAGGATATTGAAAGACGACGGTGTTATGCTGCATGGGATTGAGTGCGGCGATATGGATTACAGCAGGCTGGATGAGAAGGCAAGAGAATATGTCCTGATCGATGGGCATGTGGGAATGGAGTCGTTTGAAAAAATCGAAGCAAGATTCAGCAAATATTTCAAAGAAGTGTTGGCGGAGAATTTTGCCGGGCCTTGTCTTAACTGGTATGATATTAAGAAATATGAATTATTAGAAGACCGGATGGGCAAAGAATTCAGAGACTATCTGATGACCTTCAACCCTGATCAAGTAAGGGGCTTTAATGCGGCAATGCTGTTAATGAGAAACCTGCTTTTGAAAGATGGCTCGCTCGGGAAATCGGGCGGGTTTATGTTCGTTAAGGCGAGCCGGAAAAAAATCAATAAAGCCAGTCTACAATAAGTCCTTAGGAGATAATCGATCAGTATGTTACAACATATGCGGTATCATTTTTTACAACCACCTGGTCTTTATCAAAACTATCCCAATTTTTGCCTTTGAAGAAGGTTTCATAAACAGAGGGGTCCATCGCGACAACTTCAAAACTTCTTCCTGATACCATACTCAACAAGAAAGGGAAACCCCACTTCACATTCCTTACACTTGCATTCAAGTGCCAACCATAGCATATCGTCCCGTCATAACAATAGGTCGGATTTTCATCAGGCACAAAGGATAATTTGGAGATGGAGACGCGGGTCTCCTTTTCCCTTGCTAGCATCTCCTGCACTACTAATTTTGCATACTCTTTATCCATTCTGTTTGCATAAATCTGGTCACCCTCAACCCGGTTAGAATAAACCATCAGAACCGTCAGGTAAATGAGTATCGCCCCTCCAATAAGTATATCTCCTTTCCGACTGTCGGACTGCCGGCGCATTAAAAGCAACAAAAAAATAATAAGTCCCGGCAAGGCAGAGATGCCCACAATGGTGCGAGGCGACAACCCTATATTCGGCGACAATAGATGCGGTGCAAATGAGACCAGGACCGATGACAACAGAAGAGTCACCAGACCGAGGACAGACATTTTCGCAAGGGCCGGCTCTTTTTTTAAAACAAAATAAAGGATTATGCATCCAATAACGGCTGCAAGGAAGAAATATTTGGGGAGCATATTGCAATGCGTTACCCAGACGTCATACTGGATTCCTATTATAAAGATCGCATTATCCCACATTTTTGCAACATTAATAGAATTGAAATCCCTATAAATCTGGGAAGAAATAAGTGGATGGACATATTTTATGTAGACGGCGCTTGCCGTAAGCGAAATAAGGTATGAGACCGTCACAACGCCCATTGATGTAATATATTTCTTATAAGAAGATCCGCTTTCCCGCGTCAAAAAAATCGCGGCCAAAGGTATCAATAAGCCTCCAAAGCCAGGATAAATGAATCCGATAGCGCTTATCGTTACTGTGTACATAAGAAACCTTTTGATTGAAGGTTTGAGGGATAATATCCTCACGGAAAGGGCTGTCAGGAGCATCGCCAGGGCGGACATAGGCAACAAAAAAGTGAACATGAAATGCTCAAGGAAAAAAATATTATTGAAAATCATAACAGCAGCCGTGGGGAGAAAAAACCTATCATAGAGAGAAGGCTCTTTTTTCAGATCCAGGGCCGCCACTGAAATATAAAATATTGCCAGAGAAAGAATAAAAATGGAAAATGCAGTGAAAAAAATCTGAGAACGAACAATATTGATCCCAAAGTAATCAAATAAAAAAATAAAAAGCGCCAACAAAGGTCTGCCTGACGATGAGCAAGCTGCTACAGCGTGCTTCTGGTCATAGGAAACAACATAGCAATCAATACTGTAATGCTTAATAAGGGAAAAATGATACAAACAAATTTCAAAAAGAAGAATTAAGGTAAAAATGAGGACATTTTGTGGGCCGGCAGGACCAACCCTGTCAGGATTACCGGTCTTTATCATGTGATTTCTTAGCCTGCATTCAGAAGCATTGTGCCTATTATTCATATTCCTGATTCTCCCTGCCGCATCATCATAAATCTTAATAATTGCAGGGATTGGCAGTACGAGTTTCCTGCTATAATACCAGTTAATCGGCAATTTTTTCCTGTCCCAATCCATGCTGTATATAGTGACCTTCCTGATCGTATATTCCCATTGACCCAGAAAATGCATTTAGATAAAAGGACGGCAGGCACATATGCATCAAAACCTCTTGAATGCAGAATTTGCGTCTGTAGAGTATCTAAACGCTAAGAATAAAAACGTGCACGTTATCCGGGTCATTAAAGCGCTCACAAAGGTGCTGCACAAGTGCTTTTGCTGCACATATGCCTACCGTCAATTGCATTTTTGGGGTTGATAATCTCTGCCTTAACCATGTATAATTTTTACCGGTTCCCCGGTGTCCTCGGCGCGAACCGCAGCAGGCTTTGCTGCTCTCCCTTTTGCATGACAGAGGGAAAACCCGTGGGATACGTTCTTGCGGAAGTCAAGATTCCTTGAAATTGTGCATACTTTCGACTGATAAATAAAAGCAGACTAGCCGGGAACGATGAAAGAAAGCCGAAAATTCTTAGAGGATTGATTAACCGGATGGGATTCAAAGAAAACCAGGATTTGTCATGATGTCCGCGCTCCTGCTGTTTTTATATGCATTTCTCGGCAGTCTGGGGTTGACGCTCATAAAAAAGAGTTTCAATACTTTTGGTCTTGCCCTCGACTCGATAAAATCTCCTGTTCTGCTGTCCGGGTTCGGTCTATATGGGTTCAGTTTCCTCTTGTGGCTCAAAATACTCAATGAAAATGAATTGAGCTTTGCCTTTCCCATAGCAAGTGCTGCCCTTTTTATTTGTATAAGTTTGTTTTCTTCATATTTCTTGCACGAACATTTGGGTTTCTTCCGAATATTCGGGATGGTACTGATAATTACAGGCATTTTGTTTGCATCGAGAGGGTAATATGCAAAAGAGCCATGATGAAAAAATGTTTTTTTACGACAAATTTGCCGATCAATTCGACAGCAAGATGAACATGTATGATGTGAATAGAAGACTGCAAGTGATTTTTCAGGGACTTTTGACGGAAGATATCAAGGGGAAACTCCTGTTGGATGCGGGCAGCGGCACAGGGTGGTTCAGCAGGGAGGCTGTTCTTAGGGGCGCAAAAGTGACTTCTCTCGACGTAGGTGAAAACATTCTTTCACAGGTTGCAAAGAAATGCGATAGTGAAAGAGTTGTCGGCAGCATCCTGGATATCCCTTTTGAGGACGGGCATTTTGACGTTGTAATATCTACCGAGGTGATCGAACATACCACGGACCCCCGAAAGGCAATATATGAGATGTCACGTGTGCTCAAAAAAGGCGGAATACTTGTCTTTACCGTTCCAAATAAAGCGTGGCACTTCGCTGTAGCGATTGCCAATGGACTCAAGTTAAGACCGTATGAAGGATATGAAAATTGGGTCGGCTGGTCCGAGCTGAAAGAATGGCTGGACAAGGCAGGCTTTTCCATAACAACGATGAGAGGTTTGCATTTGTTTCCTTTTGTTTTTCCATTTACTCACAAGCTTCTTACTTATGCCGACAAGTTTGGTGAAAGCATCGGTCCTATGATGCTCAACATTTGTGTAAAAGCCATAAAGAAATGAGGACGGAATCATTAACGGATCAGGGATGAACTGGAAGACGAAGAAGGTGCTTGTGACGGGCGCAGGCGGCTTTATCGGAAGCCATCTTGCGGAAGAACTGCTTGACAGAGGAGCTGAAGTGACCGCCATGATCCGTTACACTTCAAGGAGTGATTGGGGCAACCTCGAGTTCCTCGCCGATGACAAGAAAGCCGCTGTGCATGTTGTCGCAGGAAATATCGAAGACGGTGATTTTGTCGCGCGTCAGGTAAAAGGCAAGGACGTTATCTTTCATCTTGCAGCGCTTATAGCTATTCCTTATTCGTACGCCGCGCCTCTGAGTTATGTCCGGACAAACGTTGAAGGTACTCTTAACGTCCTGGAAGCTGCGAGGGACTTCAGCGTCGAAAAAATAGTCCATACGTCTACCTCCGAAACCTACGGCACCGCGCTGTACACGCCCATCGATGAAGGGCACCCCTTGCAGGGCCAGTCGCCGTATTCAGCCTCAAAGATCGGCGCCGACAAAGTGGCGGAAAGTTATTACCTCTCCTTCGGATTACCAGTGGCAACAATACGACCCTTCAATACTTACGGTCCCCGCCAGTCGGCAAGGGCGGTCATCCCCACCATCATAACCCAGGCGCTGACTCAGAACGAGATACGGTTGGGCGCCCTCGACCCGGTACGGGACCTTACCTATGTCAAAGATACCGTGGAAGGGTTTATCATGGTCGCCGAGGCAGAGCAAACAGTTGGAGAAACCGTGAACGTGGGGTTCGGAAAAGGGATTGCCATCGGAGAACTTGTAGAAACGATATGTTCCCTTATGGGATGTCAAAAGCCCCTTGTGCAGGACACAAGGCGGTTGCGTCCGAGTAAGAGCGAGGTGTACACCCTAATCTGCGAAAACGCGAAGGCACGGAACATGCTCGGGTGGGGGCCCCGGCATTCACTGCGTCAGGGGCTTCAGGAGACCATTGAATTCGTGTCACGGAACCCCGACCTTTATAAGCCTTCCGCCTATGCCTTATGAGGAGCCATCTGTGCAGGCGGTAATCCTCGCAGGGGGTAAGGGGACCCGTCTCAGGCCCTATACAACGGTCCTTCCGAAGCCGCTCATGCCGGTCGGCGACTATCCCGTAATCGAGATCATTATGCGACAACTGAAGGATGCCGGCGTCAGGGAAGTAATTCTCGCTGTTGGGTATATGAGCCAGTTGTTTCAGTCCTTCTTTCAGGACGGGGGTCGATACGGGCTCAAGATCGACTATTCATTCGAGGAACGTCCCTTAGGGACAGCGGGTCCGATCGCTTTGGCCATTGAAAAACTCCGTGACGATTTTTTGGTGATGAATGGTGATCTACTTACAACACTGAACTACGGCAACATATTTGCCTTTCATAAGAAGATGAAGGCTGCTGCAACTATCGGCTTATACAGGAGAGAGGTGAAAATCGATTTCGGTGTTGTTGAAACCGGTCCGCACGGCAGGCTTGCGCGTTACATTGAAAAACCAGTTTACAACTTCGACGTGAGCATGGGTGTAAACGTTTTGAACAAGAAGGCCGTGGAACCCTATCTGAAGGCCGGTGAATACCTGGACATACCGGACCTCATGATGCGCCTGCACACCGATGGCCATCCTGTATTCTGCTATAGTGAGCCGTGTTATTGGCTGGATATCGGGCGCGTAGATGATTACCAGACTGCAACGGAAATATTTGAGTCCCGGCAGTCTGAATTCTTTCCGAACCAACGATGAAGGCATTGCTGACGGGGGCAGGCGGTTTCTGCGGGAAACACTTGATGGCGCATCTTGAGAAGGAGGGGGTAGAAATTTATACCTTGAGCTCCCAGTCCTTCGCTAAGTCGCCTCGGCATCATGTCGTCGACTTCAACAACCTCTCCGCGATGACCTCAGTTCTTATTTCTATTCAACCGGATTTCGTATTCCACCTCGCCGGTATTTCCCATGCATTTGATCCCGCTCTCTTCTATCAGGTGAACACTCAATACGCTGTGAGACTCCTGTATTTACTGGAGCACGCCTCTCTCGGTGATCGGCCAGTCTTGCTTGTGGGGACATCGGCTGAATACGGCCTTATCTCAGAGGAACAGCTCCCTATCCGGGAAGATCTTCCTCCACAGCCGTATAACCATTACGGCATCAGCAAACTTGCGCAAACCCTTGAGGGTCTGTCAGCCGCCAAGAAAGGACGACCCGTGGTTGTGGTGAGACCATTCAACGTTATCGGCCCAGGAATGCCAGAGCATCTTGTACTGCAGAGTTTCGCAAGACAGATAGCGCAAATCACGAAGGGACTTATGCCCCCTGTGATCGAGGTCGGCAATCTGGAAAGCACCCGGGATTTCATTGATGTTCATGATGCGGTGGACATTTATTGGAGACTTATACAGACACCGTCAGCCTGGGGAGAGGTTATTAATGTCTGCTCCGGGCGCGAAACAAGTATAGGCTATCTGCTTTCACGACTTGTCGAAATTGCGGGCGTCACACTCGATATTCGGACGAATCCCTCGCGTTTCAAGCAGATAGATGTTAAGTCTCACTATGGAAGCGTAGAAAAATTGCGGCGGCTTCTCGGTACGCTGCCCGTGACAAGCCTGGATGACTCGCTGGAGAGCGTTATGGAGGAGTTGGAGCACCAATGAAAAAAACATTGACGGTGATATGCCCTGTATACAACGAAGAGGAAGTCATAGAGTCATTTTTGTGCGAATTGCACGATGCGCTCGACCGGATTTCCGCTTATTATGATTCAACGATCCTGCTTGTTGTCGACAGGAGCAGCGACAGGACACTAGAGATACTCAGGAAAAGGGCTGAGCGTGAAAGGTCCCTTCGGATTCTCGCGCTTTCTTCCCGCTTTGGTCACCAGATGTCCTTGCTCGCAGGTATTGACAACAGCAGCTCCGACGCAGTCATTATGATGGATAGCGACCTGCAGCATCCGCCTTCCCTTATTCCCGAAATGTTGAGGAAGTTCGAGATGGGATATGATATTGTCTATACGGTTCGAGAAGACTCTTCGGAAATCGGTTTTTTCAAACGGCTCAGTTCAAAGCTTTTTTATCGCACGATTAATCTCATTTCTCAAGTCCCTATAAACGAAAGCGCGGCGGATTTCAGACTTGTTTCGCGACGGGTGACCGACGTATTCCGGAGACAGATACGCGAACGGAACCAGTTCCTTCGAGGTCTTTTTAACTGGGTCGGTTTTAAGAGTATAGGGGTTTCTTTCCAGTCCAGGACGCGGCCCGCGGGCAAGAGCAAGTATTCTCTCAGCCGCATGGTATGTTTCGGGCTGCACGGCATGATTTCTTTCAGCAAAAAACCATTGGAAGCGGCGGTTCTCGTCGGCTTCCTCTTTGCCGGGTTCGCTTTGTTCAATGCTTTCGTGACCTTTGTGCAATACTTTATTTACCGTTCTCTACCCTCCGGATGGACTACGCTGACAATGCTCATTTCGATGTTCAGCGGCGTCCAGCTGATCTTTCTCGGCATTATCGGGCAATACATCGGCGCGATTTTCGATGAAGTGAAGGCCAGACCTCATTATATTATTGAAGACAAGGTGAACTTTCCGGAAGAATGAATGTTTGCAATACAGTACTGCCGACGTAATTACTGATTATCTCGAAATAGAACTGATATGACATTAGTTATCCGTTGACAACGCTCTTTGCGGTTTTCTATATTATCTACATGTCAACTTTAATAAAAAATACAATGAGTAGTGCTGTAATTTGTGTAATTATGAGTTTGGCTTTTGTTCTGCAGGCGGTTGAACCGTCATTTTCAGCGGAGCCTGCGCCGGTAATCTCCGCGTTTTACTGTTCGTCGGAAGACCTCCCTTTCATAGGTGAGTTGATGCCTCATATGCTTTCCATTGTGGAAAATGACAAGGTAAGAGCTGAACTTAATCTTTCGGACGCTCAGATCGAAAAAATGAGAGATGTCGACAGAGGGTTCTTCGCGGGGGTTAAGGAAGTCCTTACCCGGAATGAAAGCAAGGATGGTGAGCTGCTGCAGAACGGCGGAAGAAGCGAAAACCATGTCATGGCAATCGGAAAGTTTTCTGAAGATGCCAGGAAGCGGACGAATGAAATACTGAAGTCACATCAACTGGCCCGCATGCAGGAGATCTTGCTGCAACTCAAGGGCGTGCTGTCTATTCCGAAGAAAGATCTCAGACAGTTATTGCGACTGGACCCGAAGCAGGAGCGGGCGATCGATGAAATCAGGTCGGGCATCTTCAAGAAGATGGACGAAACGTCGTCGCCGGATTCGGTCATTGCGTCAGCGGGTCGCTGCAAATTTGTAACTTCAACGAAGCGAGACATCTCTATTCTATTGGAGAAAGGCGAAAAGTCGGTCTACCTGCTCCTGAGTCCCGAACAGAAAGCAACCGTCGAAAGACTGAAAGGGAAACCGTTTTCTTTTTGAAAAATACAGAAAAAGAATAAACTCTTTATTCTGAAGGGGAGAGTCTGTGATATTTTATGAAATTTATAGAGAAGCTTCAAGAACCAGCTGAAAGCCTTACCGTTTCAGATATTATACCTTTACTGACTGCGAAGGGCTCCCTGCAAGATGAGTTGTTTGAAGTCGCGCGCGAAGTGAGACACGAAGCAGGTCAGGACGATGTTGTCCTTCGGGGTGTGATCGAGGTATCCAATGACTGCCGGAAGAACTGTGATTATTGCGCTATGCGCGCTACTAACAAGGAACTCGAGCGCTACTCTCTGGAAGCTCATGACATCATCTATCTGGCGACGAAGGTGAAGGAGGCAGGAATTGGGATAGTTTTTCTGCAAGGGGGCCAGAACCCGGAGACTGACCTCATCCTCGAAGAGGTTATGCCGATAATCAGAAACGATCTTAGGCTGGATATACTGCTTTGCCTTGGTGAGAGACCGAAAGATACATACGACAGATATTTCCGGCTGGGCGCCAGCTCCTACATTCTGAAATATGAGACTTCAGATCCTGTTTTCTATAATCGTATCACCCACGGCCAACTCGCAAAGAGGCTGCAGTGCATTGATTGGATCCGGGAATCCGGCATGAAAGTCGGTACGGGTAATATCGTGGGACTGCCCGGACAGTCCCTGGAGAGCCTTGCGAATGACATTCTGTTCGGTGTACGGATAAGTCCCGATTTCATAAGCGCTTCTCCTTTCATCCCGAACAGCAACACTCCGCTTCAGGACTACCCTAAGGGCAGCGCTAATCTCACCCTCAACACAATCGCGATCTTGCGGATAATTCTGAAAACGCCGCTGATCCCCTCGGTGAGTGCACTCGAGAGCGTATTTCCTGAAGGTCAGACCGTAGGACTGAATGCCGGCGCAAACGTAATTACCATCAATTTTACGCCTAAAGACAACCGGGACCTCTACAGAATTTATTCGGAAAAAAGGTTTGTCGTAAGCCTCGACCATGCATTGAAGACCATTGAGCGTGCAGGTCTTCAAGTCCGAGAATTGGCTTGTAAATGCGCGCGGTTTACAGCAAACTTTTTTTGAAAGATATTATAATAAGGAGACCATTCTATGAAAACCATATCACGAAATTATCCTGCCATGCGGCGAATTCTGGCGGCGGTTTTATTTGTTTCGCTGTCATTGGTAATTGCCGCTGCCACCTTGGCAGCTGATTCATCACCCGCGCCGGTGAAGATTGAAATCACTAATAAAAAATCACTTGTCCACATGGGCAGCGTCGACTCTACGAGCCTGACCGAAGACGGAATTCAGGCGGCCAAACTGTTACTTGATTACCTGGAAAATAGAAATGTCAAGTCTGCCAAGGATGCCAACGAGATTTACACCAGGATCATCCCGCGCGAGAATTACGGCGGAGATTATACCGCTCTTCAGTGGCTCATTGACTGCATGCTTGCTCCCAAGGATCAGCAGGATAAATTCATCACCAACAAATATGACCGCAGTTACTATGAGTTCTGGTCAGGCAATGACTTCGCTCAACTTAAGGAATATCTGAAAAGAAAATACAAACTGGGTACACTCCAGGACAAGGACCCGGGAGAGGGGATTAAGCGGATGGCCTTTTTGGAGGATTTCATTCTTTTCAACAACCCCCGTCGTGAAACCTGGGAGAAATCTTCCGAGATGATCAAATCTCTGGGCTTGAAGCCCGGCGACAAGGTCGCCGATATCGGGAGCGGTCCCGGATATTTTTCCTTCAAGTTTGCCGAGATCGTCGGAAACAATGGGCGTATATTCTCCATTGATACGGTGAAAGAGCATCTTGATTATATCGACACGTTCAGCTCGAAAAACGGCATCAAGAATATAAAGACGGTATTGACCGGAGATCACACAATCGGGCTGAAGGGAGAGCAGGTGGACGTGGCCTGGATGTGCTCCCTCTATCACATAATCTATGTGGCTTTTACCGAAAGCGCGAAGGATGAGTTTGTCGAAAGCATTAAGAGCGCGCTGAAAAAAGATGGTCTCTTTTATGTCGTAGACAACGGCTTGGTTCCGGACGGTGTCCTTCCCTACCATGCTCCTTATATCGACAAGAATCTTCTGATCGGTCAGTTCCAGGCTTACGGTTTCCGGCTGATCAAGGAATATCAGTTCATTCCGCAACGGTATATCCTCGTCTTCAAGAAGGCATGACCAAAGGACTCAACTTGTGATCGACGGCAATGCGATAGGAATCATGGCAGCACTTGGTTCAGCAGCGTCGTGGTCGGTGGGCGCTTTATTGTTCAGCCGGTTGGGCGAATCACTTTCATCCTTTGCAATGACGCTGGTAAAGGGTCTGGTAAGTGTTTTGCTTTTGGGACTGCTGACTTTGTTGCTGGGGGAGTTCTCCGACATAGGGGTACAGGCTTACAGTTATCTGGCGATAAGTGGCCTCTTGGGAATTGCGCTTTCCGACACTTTTTTTTTCGGTGCACTGAAGGAACTCGGACCCCGTGCTATTGTGCTGCTGACGACCCTGGGGCAAGTATTTACAGTGGTGCTAGCGGTTATTTTGCTTGGAGAGAGGCTCCCTCTGAATGGATGGCTAGGCATTGCATTTATTGTGTCCGGGATTACCATCGGAATGTTGCCCGGCACTTCCGGACAGGGAAAGTCCTCATCGAGAGGGATCGTCTTCGGGTTGATATCCGTTTTGGCGATGTCTGTTTCGGTAATTTTGACGAAGAAGGGACTGGAGGGGACGTCCACGATCTACGCGACTCTTATCCGTATGCTGGCCGGAACCCTGGGAATGCTTCTGATGGGAATTGTTACATGTCGCCTGAAAAAATGGGTGACCCCGTTTCGGGATAGCAGACTCATATGGCGGTTTTGCCTGGCTGTTTGCGTGATAACCTTCGGTGGTTTCTGGCTTACCATTGTTGCATTCAAATATACCAGCGTGGCTGTTGCGAACAGCCTTATCTCTACTGAGCCGATATTTATTATCCCGCTCTCGGTTATTTTTCTTAAGGAAAAATTAACTTCCCGTGCAGTGGCAGGGGCTGTGATTGCCACTGCCGGCGTAATCTCTCTCTGCACCAGCGGGGCCGTAGCGGGCTAGATTTTCCGGATGTCATGGCCCGCATGACTGAATGAAAGGAGTTTATGTATGTTAAGAGTCGATGCTGATAGAAAGGCCGAAATCATTGCCGATGCCAGGCAATTTCTGAAGGAGTACCGTGAACTGAAACGTTTCGGGTTTATAAATAAAAGCGGCGATTTCTTTCCTTCCGTCCATTATCCCCCCATCACTATGTACAAACCCTATTTCGCAGGAAGAGATGTTTGCCGGATACACACTCCCGGATGACGGGCTTTTCGATATATATGCGCACATCCCCTTCTGCAAGCAACGATGCGCCTATTGCCATTACCCTGTAAAATTCGGGGATCAGGCCTCGGAAAAAGACAAATATTTGGATGCGCTGGAAAAAGAGATGGATATATATATGGGTGTCCTCGGGGTCGACCGGATTCAGACACGCTCAATTCTTGTCGGAGGGGGGACTCCAACGTACCTTACGGCACAACAGTTAAAACACTTCTTGGATTACTTTACCAAACGGCTTGACTTAAGTAACTGCACTCAGTTCAACTACGATGTTGATCCGAGTACGCTTCTTGGCCAGGATGGGGCGGAGAGACTTCGCATCATGCGCGACTATGGTGTCGACCGTCTTACAATCGGTATCAATTCGCTCGATCCCGATATCCTGAAGATCATGAACCGTCATCACACAGTTCAGGAGGCGCTGGATTCTATTGAAGAGTCCCGGAAACTCGGCTACAAGGTAAACATAGAATTTATCTTCGGCTATCCCGGCCAGACTCTTGAGGGATGGATCGACCAGATGGAGTTCGCCATGTCGTTGGATGTGGACGAGATTCAGCTCTACAGGCTCAAGATAGACGCTTATGGCGACTTCCAGGGACCGATCAAGACTATGATCCAGAATAAGACCGCAAGGATTTTGGATGACGAGGAAACTCTCACAATGAAGAGTATAGCCATCAATATGCTTACAGCCGGAAACTTCACGGAGAATATACGGAGAGTCTTCGGCAGATCCAGGAAGATTTATTCACATTATGCCTGGAACCAGTGCTGCATGCTTTATGATGAGATTGGCCTCGGGCTTACGGCGTTCAGCAGTCTCAGAGACCGTTTCGTGCTGAACACTCAGTATTTCGAGGAATACTATGCCTCTATCGAAGCCGGACGCCTTCCCTTGAATCGCGGATTGGTCAGAAGTGAAGAAGAACAGAAGAGATGGGGTATAATTCTGCCTGTTAAAAACAGTTTTGTTAATAAGAGCATCTACAGGCAGCGTACGGGCGAATCGGTGGAGAATGTCTTCAAAGAGAAGATGAACCGCCTGAAGACTCACGGACTTGTGGTTGAAGATGAAAAGAAGATTCAAGCCACGAAGCTTGGGGCCTTTTTTGCAGACGAGATCGCACAACAGTTTCATCATCCGGACTATATTCCGTTTCCACGGAATGAATATGAGGAGGGCGTTTTCAATCCTTACCTTCCCTGAGGGGATTTGCAATGCATGAGGCAATGTCAAAGAAGAAAATAGCCATAGGCGCGGCTGTTCTTGTCTTTATCGTCGCTCTGGCCGGCATTATCGTGCCGCACCGGCCTCAAAAAGCGGAATACCGAACTTTGAAGGCCGAGCGGGGGGAATTGGTTTCCACTGTTTCTGCAACCGGCACATTGGCTGCGGTCGTGACCGTGCAGGTTGGGACCCAGGTTTCCGGAACCATTCAGAAGTTGTTTGTGGATTTTAACTCTCCCGTTAAGGCTGGGCAGGCTATTGCGCAAATCGACCCGGCCCTTTTTAATGCTAAAGTCAAGGAGACCAGGGGTAACTACAACAATGCTTCGGCAAATCTCGAAAGGGCCAAAGAGGATCTGGCTGATGCCCGAAGGACGGTGGAACGTAATCGTCAGTTATTCGGGGACGGCGTTGTTTCACAAGCTGACCTTGACACGGCGGAAACCAAGTATCAGCAGGCGCTGTCCGCTGTTAAAGCGGCGGAGTGGAGTGTGACCCAGAACCAGGGGCTTTACGACCAGGCCCAAATCAATCTTCAGTACGCCACTATCAGGTCGCCGTCCAATGGCATAGTGATATCCCGCAATGTCGACGTGGGACAGACAGTCGCGGCTTCATTTCAAACCCCGACACTTTTCACGATAGCTCAGGATCTCACAAAAATGGAGATACAGACCAGTGTCGACGAGGCCGACATCAGTAAGGTGCGGTTGAAGCAGCCTGTCACGTTTACTGTAGACTCCTATGCAAATCAGGTTTTTAAGGGAACGGTCTCACAGATTCGAAAAGCCGCCATTATGATCCAGAACGTAGTCACCTATACCGCTATAGTCAGCGTCGAAAACCAGGACTTGAAACTGATGCCCGGGATGACTGCCAATGTTACCATTGAGACAATGCGAAAGCAGAATGTCCTGAAAGTTCCAAGCGCATGTCTCCGTTTTAGCCCGGAATCCGAAGACACCGTCCAAAAAATCGGGGAAGACAATACAAAGAATGATTCAACCGAGAGAGTCTACGTCCTCCGCGCCGGAAAGCCTGTCCCGGTGCAAGTGCAGACTGGACTGATCGGCGACGGATATGTTGAAATCCTTTCCTCGGGCGGTCTCCGCGAGAACGAAGAGGTTGTCGTGGAGCAGCTGACGGAGAAGAAAAATGAAGTCAAAGGTGATTCAGGTCCTAAGGGCGGCCCCGGCTTCTGACCAGGAGATAATCTGATTTCTCACAGGAGATAGTCTTTGCATGATCTAGTCCGCTTCGACAGCGTCACAAAAGTGTATCAAATGGGAGAACAGCGCGTTGAGGCGTTAAGGGGCATCTCTTTCTCCGTGACAACGGGAGAATTTGTTGCCATCATCGGGGCTTCGGGAAGCGGGAAATCTACGTGTATGAATATCCTTGGTTGTCTTGATCTCCCCACCAGTGGAGAATTTTTCCTGGAAGGACAAGATATCGGCAGACTGACTAAACGAGAACTGTCGGTGCTTCGAAACCGAAAAATCGGGTTTGTTTTCCAGGGATTCAATCTGCTTTCCCGCACAAGCGCCCATAAGAATGTGGAGCTCCCTCTTATCTACTCAAAAATGTCTGCAAGCGAGCGGAGTTCAAGGACATTGCAAGCGCTGGAGAAGGTCGGCCTGGCGGATCGGGCAAACCATTATCCGAACCAGCTCTCGGGAGGACAGCAACAGCGTGTCGCTATTGCCCGTGCTCTTGTTAATTCTCCGGCCATTATCCTGGCTGATGAGCCGACCGGAAATTTAGACACAAAAACAAGTGACGAGATTATGAAGATCTTCCGGCAGTTGAATGAGCAGGGAATTACCATTATAATGGTCACCCATGAAATGGATATCGCCTCTAACGCAAAGCGGACGCTGATTTTTCGCGACGGGCTGATTATCAGCGACGAAATATCGACTGGCCGGAGAGTACAAACTCAATATGCAGTCTGAAGCCTTATTAAACTGACTTATGGAACTGTGGCAATCCCTGAAAATCGCCTCCGGCGCACTGCGCGTCAACAAGATGCGTTCGATTTTGACCATGCTCGGCATCATAATCGGCATCGCGTCCGTCATTGCGATGGTGGCTGTCGGCTCAGGAGCCGAGCGAATTATCTCCGACCAGATTTCCAGCATCGGGACTAATCTGATACTCGTTATCCCGGGCTCCGTAAAAACAGGCGGGGTCCAGATGGGGCCGGGAGCTGTGCCTACCCTTACGATTGACGATGGACGGGCGATAAAGGCTGAGTGCCCCTCGGTGGCGGCGGCTGCGCCGAATATCCGTACCGGCGGGCAAGTAGTCTATGCTAATCAAAACTGGTCGACACAACTGACGGGAGTGACTCCTGATTTCCTGGTGGTCCGGGACTGGCCCGTTGTGTACGGTCGTCCCTTTACTCAGTCCGATGTGGACGGGGCCGCCAAGAATTGCATCATTGGACAGACCATCATCAAGAAGCTTTTTGGCTCGACCGATCCGATGGGAAAGATAATCCGTATCCGAAAGGTGCCTTTTCGAGTTGTCGGGGTCCTGAAGAAAAAAGGACAATCACCCCAAGGGACCGACCAGGACGATATGGTGATGATTCCCCTGACAACGGCCCAGCGGAAGGTCTTTGGAAGCCCCTTCCCCAACGCCGTCGGCGCCATCGTTGCCAAAGCCAAGAGCAAGGAGGTTATATCACGGGCTGAAAGCGAGATTGCCGCCCTTCTGAGGCAGCGTCATCGCATAGGCTTCAATAAGGAAGATGACTTCACAGTTAAGAACCTGTCCGAGATCCTTTCCGTGGCGACTACATCCTCCCGGACAATGTCATTGCTCCTCGGAGCGGTCGCCTCAATTTCCCTGATTGTCGGCGGGATCGGAATTATGAACATAATGCTTGTTTCAGTTACTGAGCGGACCCGGGAAATCGGGATCCGCATGGCAGTCGGAGCCGGAGAAGAAGACATCCTTATTCAGTTCCTCACAGAAGCCGTTCTTCTAACACTTTGCGGCGGCATTGTCGGCATAGGTCTCGGATTTGTCGGTGCCACGGTGATATCCAAGGTCTTTGGCTGGCCTACTCTTGTGTCTATTAAGGCCGTCGGCGTCGCTGCTGTATTCTCGGCGGCAGTCGGAATATTCTTCGGGTTTTATCCTGCCCGGAAAGCGTCGTCTCTAAACCCGATTGATGCGCTTCGGTATGAATGATGAACGAACTTCGGGGATTATGTTTTCTTTGCGCACTTTGCGGCTCTGTGAGAGACATGTTTTTTGTTCTTATGTAACTGAAAATGCAGTATATTAAACTTGTTATCTTCGATCTTGATGGAACTCTAGTCGATTCGCTCGACGATCTCGCTGCTGCCGTCAATCATGTCCGTAAGGTTTTCGGACTCCCTCAGTTTACGCTATGCGAGGTAAGGGAGATATTAGGAAGCGGTGAACGGCTTGTCGATCGAGCGCTTCCGGAAGCAGGCCCGGCGGAACTGGAACGGGCGCGGACAGAGTATTTCTCTTACAACGAGGACCATCTGTCGGCATCGGCCCGCGTCTATCCCGGAGTGGCGGACACGCTTGCAGAACTGAAAAAAAACGGAGTTCTCATGGCGATATTCTCCAACAAACATTCAAGTCTTTCCCGCAAACTCCTGAGGAGTCTCGGAATGGATGTTTATTTTTCAGCTATTCTGGGACCTGACTCTCTTCCTTTCCGCAAACCGTCGCCTGAACCGATTCTGAAGCTTCTCCGGGATTTCCATCTGGAAGCCCGCGAGGGCATCGTCGTCGGCGACGGCATGAATGACATTCTCGCCGGGAAGCATGCCGGAGTCGTCACAGTTGGTTGCAGCTATGGCTTCGGCAATGCATCCGAATTGACAGATGCCGATTATCACATTTCTTCTTTACCGGAATTGCTTAAGCTTCCCTTATTTGATAAACTCTGCCATCGGGCTGTTGAAAAGGCAGAGTCTGTGTGCCACATTTTGAAAGGATTGAAAACGTGAAAAAGCTTTTCGCCATTATTCTGCTAGCATGTGTTTTCACTGATGCCCATGCCGGGGAAAACGTCGCGAGGCTTACCTTGAGCGATGCTATCAAGACGGCGGTCGAGAAGAATCTCGACCTGCGGGCCGAGATTTACAACGTGGCCCAGTTCGAGGCCGATGTCCAGCGCAGTCGGGCAATCTACGATCCGTCCCTTACGTTGCAGGCTGCCTACAACTTTTCTCCCATCGCTGTCGCAACCACGAGCGTCTCACCCGCTTCCGCACCCGGCTCGTCCAATCCTTCATCCGGGGACGGGAATGTCCAGACAGACATTCAGACGGTTGGTCTCAATTCTTCTCTCAGCCGGCTCCTCTGGACAGGCGGCACCATAGCGGCGGTTTTCAACAACACTTATACGAATACAACCTTTGCGAATGCGCCCATGCCGGGCAGCTTCCTCAGCAGCTACTGGCAAACCAACGCCGGCTTTACATTAACCCAGCCGCTACTGAAGAATTTCGGCCGCGAGAATACCGAGCTGAACATAACCGTGTCACGTCTCTCAAAGTATGCATCAATGGAGCATTTTAACAATCGTCTCACGGCGATCGTGTCTCAGGTACGCACGGAATATTTTAAACTCTACAGTCTCCGCGAGGCAGTGCAAGTCAGGAAGGTGTCTCTTGCTCTTGCGCGGAAAATCCTTAACGACACCCGGGCAAGGGTCAAAGCAGGCATTTTGCCTTCGATGGAGATCCTCAATGCCGAATTCGGCGTTTCCTCTCGTGAGAAAGACCTCATCGACGCAGAAAAGCTGGTCCAGGACCAGGTCGACGCCCTCAGGCTGTTGTTACAGTTGCCTGTCGGCGTGGATATAGTTGTTGTCGATGTGCCGCAACACGACCGCTTCGATGTGAATGAAACCGAGAAGATCCGTCAGGCACTGAACCGTTACGACATTCTGGAGCAGAAGAAAAACCTAGAAATTGCCGAACTTCAGTCCCGTATCAACCGCAATAGAATTCTGCCGGATCTGTCCCTGAGCGCAACAACTTTTCTGACAAGCCTCGACAGCACGTATCTTCGCACTATCGAAAAGGTCCCGACCTGGAGCGTTGGTTTGAACCTGACCTATCCGATCGGGAATAACAGCGCTGAGAACGACTACCGCAAGAGCCGCCTGAAGGCCGAGCAGACCGCACTTCAGATAAAGGCCCTGGAGGAGAGCGCCGGCAATGACGTGCGCGCTGCAATCAGGGCGATTACGTCCAGTTATAAACAGATCGAAGTGACCGACCGCGGCAGGGCGTTTGCCGAGGATCGTCTCCGTGCGTTTATCCGGAAGAATGAAGTCGGCCTGTCGACGACCAAGGACGTATTTGACGCGGAAAGCGACTTAATGAATGCGAAGAACAACCAGATTCAGGCGCTCGTCGATTACAACAACGCTATTACCAGGCTCTGGACAGTCACAGGCGAACTCATTGAGCGGGCAGGAATCCGGGTTGTAGAAGGCGACGCGGACCGCCTGTACAGAAATGTTCACTGAGGCATTGTGACATCGCCCTCAATCCCGTGCGCAATGCCTGCGGCCGGCTCTCGCATTTGAAGCGGTCATGAGCAAATAAAGAACAACTCCAACCACCAGTGTCAGCAGTCCCAACGCCGATTCAGCCTGCCTCGATCGTACCCAGAAGACGAGCATCCATGAGGACATGCCCAGAAAAATCAATGCGGGCAATGGATAGAGGGGCACGCGGAAAGGGCGTTCTGCCCGTGGCAGCCGCCAGCGCATGACAATCACAGCCAGGACCGCCAGCATCGAACAAAGGGTCAACTGGCACATCATATAGTTGGTCACCTGATCGAACGTACCCGAAAAAAGCATAAGCAGTGCAATGGCCGTTTGCACCAGCACTGCGACCCAGGGCGCTCCGAAACGGTTGACTCTGCCTAGGAAGCCGACGCCGGAAAAATCCTGTCCTATGCGCTGGCTGACGCGCGATCCTGCGAACGTAAATCCTGCCACCGTGGAAACGGTTCCAAACGCAATGAGTGCGCCCATCCACCAGCCGCCCGTCTCTCCAAAAATTGTCTTCGCCGCAATGAGCGCGGCCTCTTCCTTGCCTTGCATTTCGGCCCAGGGCGCACGCCAGAGAAAGACGGCGTTGAGCGCAACGTAGAGCGCCATAACGATGACAATGCCCAGTATGAACGCAAGAGGAATAATGCGTTGCGGGTTTCTGACCTCTCCTGCGACGTAAGCGGCCCCATTCCAGCCGAGATAGGCAAACATGACATATACCAGCGAACCGGCGAAACCGGGACTGGCTACCAGTGCGGCATCACCCGCCTTGGGCGCCAGCGATGCGCTTTGGCCATGGGAGAGGAGAACCGCACCCGCGAGAAAAGCCATGATCAGAGTCACCTTAAGGGAGGTGGTCGCGGTCAGGAACCGACCGCCCAATCGCAGATTACCGAGATAAACGCCCGCAATCATCAGAATCAAGCCGCCGGCCATCAGCTTCTGGGCAAAGGGCATGCCCAGGCTGTGAAGATACTTGCCAAAGACCATTGAGATGGAGGAGATGGGGGCAGCGAAGCCGGCGGTCATCGAAATCCAGCCGGCGAGAAACCCAATCATAGGATGGTAAGCCTCGCGCAGCAAATGATATTCACCTCCGGAGCGAGGGATCATGGCTACCAACTCCGCATAACAAAGCGCGCCGCAGAGCGACACAACCCCGCCGACTACCCAAAGCAGGAGGATCGGAAAGGCGGAGGGCAGCCCCAGCAATTGGAAGCCGACCGACGTGAACACCCCCACTCCAATCATGCTGGTGATCACGAGTGAGACCGCCTCCGGCAGGGAGATGCCGCCCTTCCCGGCTCCGGCGGCAGAGCCGATCTTGTAATTCTGATATTTTTCTGTTTGCATCATCGGCCGGCGGCTACATCTACGTGCTCATTAAGAGCAGACGGCGTGCCTCCGTCGCTGAATAATTCGGGAAAGTGACATTACCACAGTTTAGCATGGAAGTCATACCATCCTTCCTCTAAATTGCCTCTTTCAGGAAAACCTTTGATGAAGTGAAGGTAATTGTAAGTCATATCTTCTATTCCCATCCATTCATCTGAAGGCAGCTCATTACCGAACAAGCCCGAACTAAAACCGTCAAAAACAGCATCCACATAATTGCCTTCGCGCGGGGGATTAGGGCACTTAACGAGCGGAAGAAGCCTTTGATTTACAAACTGGAACTCATTATAGCCGAGGGCCCTTAAATGACATAGTATATCAATATGGATTGCTTCCGTCGAAACAAAACGCGGTAATTTGTCGAGTTTATGAAGGGCCTCAATACAGTATATATCGTATCCTTCAATATCAACTTTCAAATAATATGGCACCCCTGTTTCTTCCAGAATTTTATTCAATTGAGTGCATTTGATTTTTTCGGTTCTCCATTTTGTATCAACCCCTTCATTTTGCTTTGTGCCCCAAATCCTATCAAATGAACACCAGTCGTCTTTATCCTCGTTAATATAAAAGTCAAATACGCCTTCTTCCTTTGCTATGCCTATATTATAAATTGTGAGCAGTCCTTTTCCGATTTCCGCTGAAAATCTTTCCTTTGCTTTTTCGACATGTGAAGGATTTGCTTCAATGGCAGCGACTCTGAAGCCCTTCTTAAGATAAAAATCAGTATCATTCCCGCGATGCATTCCGACATCGACAATGAGGTCATCACAGTATTTTATTTTTGGTTTTCTAAAAAATGGACACCGCATCTTTTCTACCTCCAATTGTGCTCGACGCAAGGCTTTCCGTCGCATCCGCCAGGGAACGAAATAAGACTTTGCAACTGAAAATTAGTTTATCACAACCCGGGGAAGAAGTGCTGCCATTGCCGGCCGCGTTGTTCATGGATTCCGCCGGGAAAGGAGGTCCCATAAGGTTTTTTGTTGCTTTGAAGCGCCACCTCTTGGAAGCAACATATCTCTTGGCCTGTCAAGCCATTTAAGAATAACTTTGGCTGTTATCATTGAGACATTTAAAAAGTAACCATGGGGACTCATGTTAGCGTTGCTTTTTCTTCCTTGGATCGCCTATAGAGATGGACCCGGGAAGATGCGTGACAAGGCAGCTATCGTTTCACGTTCGACCTTCGACAGGGGTTTTTGAAAACTCTGTTCAGATTGAACCATATTGGGGCTCTGCCTATGATCTGCAAGTTTATATATCCGCTCAAGTTTGGTTTCGATAATTTGTGCAAGGGAAAAAGGACTGATACTATCCTTGAGCTTTTTCAGTGTTTCTATTTTTTCCGGATCTCCCTGTCTTGACTCCACGACCCGCTGAGGCGGGGTTTTTGGCTGATCGTACACTCTGGTGAGCCTTGAGCCCTTTTTTCTCGGGAGTTTCATCGAAAACAAGAACAGGTTCATAAACAGCCTGAGTTCATGCCGGTATAGGTCGTTCGTTGTATTGACCGCTTCCTTCCCCAAAGGTCCATTGAGCTTCCGAATAGCATACTTCCGATTGTATCCGGTCGTGGCACAGAATTCGTTCAATATTAACTGCTTCAGTTCCTTGGACGCCTTCTGGTAGTGGATATGGATTGACTTGAAATACTCCCGTATCGCTTCTCTGCTCATTTTGTAACCCTCTTTTTTGTAACCCTCTTTCTTTACTTTTTTGCGAAATCAGCAGGGTTACATTGTAAATGGCGCAATGATTGCCCATACGGTTACATTTTACGCGGCGCAATACGGGCGGTTCCGATTTCCGAATTGCAAGTGCTATAATTATATGTTGTTCCATATTATATCGGATGCAGGATTCTCCAAATCTCGTGCGGCTGGAAGAGGTCGGGGTCATAGGTGGCTTATAGTATTTCAGTTGTTATAAGGACTAAGAACGAATCAAAATATCTCGGCAAGGTCTTATCGCGTCTGAAAGAAGAGCGATACGCGGGGTCTGTCGAGATCATTGTGGTCGATTCCGGTTCCACCGATGACACCGTCGCGACTGCAGAAAGTTTCGGATGCCGTATTATCCGCATGAATCCGGAGGAGTTCTCTTTCGGCCGTTCTTTGAATATCGGGATAGAAAACGCCTCTGGTGAAATCATCGTCAACCTCAGCGGCCACTCTGTGCCGGAAAAAACCGACTATCTCGATCTTATGGTCAAACCCTTTGCCGAGCCTTCAGTCGCAGCCACCTTTGGCAGGGATATCCCCTGGCCGGAGGCATGCCCCTCCCAGGCGAGGGACATTTTCAACCACTTCCCTGAAATCGGTCCCGACGGCAACAAGTTCTCCAATGCAAACGCTGCAATACGGCGGACTGTCTGGGAAAAGATAAGATTCGATGAAGAAATATCTGCTGCCGAAGACCTTTTATGGGCAAAGAAGGTCATGAATGCGGGTTATCTGATCAATTACATTCCCGCGGCTAGGGTCTATCACTCGCACACCCCTTCGCTGAAATATATTCGCAGACGGGCCTATGTTGAGAGTAAGAGTGTGAATAGCTTCAATGAGACAAAATATCACTTTGGGATTTTCAGGTTCGCGAGGTTCTTTTTCCAACATATCAAAGAAGACATGCTGTTTGCGATGCGAAACAGATATTCCGTATACTGGCTCCTGCATATACCCTTGTACAGATTTTCCCAGGGGATGGGTTTTTTCAAAGGATTCAGGGCCGGGGCCGACCTTCATATCGATACCGTGTCGAAAACGGGTGAATATATCTTTGAGGAGAAAGTGCGCGGCGAGAAGAAAAAGATTCTGATGGTTATCCTGTCCTTTTTCCCGGAGAGCGTCGGAGGCACCGAGTATTACACTCTTAACCTTGCCAAGAAACTTATGGAGAAAGGCTGGGAGGTAAAAGTAGCATCTGCCGTGAAAGACATTACCCAAAAGCGATATAAGGTGCGGCAGTCTGCCTACGAAGGGATAGATATTATCAAGATCAATAATCCTCCCGAATACTGCACAAAATATATCGAATATTTCATGGACCACACGATAGATAACATTTTCGGCAGGATTTTGGGGGCTGAAAAACCTGACCTGGTTCATTTTCAGCATACTGCGTATCTTTCCTCCCGCTTGCCTGAAATTGCACATCAACTGAAAGTGCCAAGCGTATTTACTCTCCATGACTACTGGTACATGTGTAACAGGAGCCAGCTCATAAGGCCTTCAGAAGGAATATGTCCCGGCCCCTCAGAGGGGATCTACTGCGCAACGTGCTATGATCCTGCGCAGCCGAATCAGGCCGGGGTTCCGAAATTTCCCCTGTTAAACAGACTGCTTCAAATGCGCGTCGTGAGACGTTCTCAATATCAAGGCATGGCTGTCACCGGAAATGAAGCAGAAACTCAAGAAATTCCTGTACAGAGGACCTGTGGTAAAAAGTCCCGAACCCCGCGATTCCGATGTATATTTTCCGACACCCGAACTCTGGGGTATTCTGGAACATTCATTCCGATTGAGGTTTATGAAAAGACAACTCACGTTTCCTTCGTTTGTCATCAGTCCTTCTTTACATCTTAAAAAGAGATACGAAGACGAGGGATTTCGTGAAATTACGTATGTGCCTCACGGGTTCGAACCTCAGGAGAAGATCGCCAATGCCCCGTTTACTGGAAGACTGGTGCTTGCCTATCTGGGTAACATTACTCCGGTGAAAGGCGCGGATATTCTCCTCAGAGAATTAAAGTTTGTAAGCAGGAGGCAGAATATTAAGATGCTTTTCTGCGGGAAGGTATTGGATGGAGTCTATCAGAATAGACTTGAAACGTTGGCAACGGAATATCCTGATGTCGACATCCTGTTTAAGGGGCCATATAAGGGGAACGATGAATTAAAAGAAATTCTTACGGACGTTCACCTTGTGGTTTTTCCGTCGGTATGGGAGGAAAACCATCCCTTGGTTATTAGAGAGGCCCTTTTGCATGGTGTTCCGGTCATAACTTCTTCATTGGGCGGCGCACCGGAGGCGATCAAAGATGGAGTCAACGGGTTTGTCTTTAATCCTTATAGAGAAGGGGACATGGCTGCCAAGATTAATCTTATTCTTGAAGACCCCGCAATACTGGAAAGGATAACACAAGGAGCGAAGAATACCAGGATCGAAACAATGGAAGATCACATGGAAAAAATATTGAAGATATACGATGACGCGATCAGAAAATTTCGCGGATGACGCGATGCGTTATTTCGAATGACAACTGAAGAAATTATATGGTCGTGATTAAGAGACCGTTGCGGGTAAGTTCCGACGCCGCAAAAGATTTACTTCTTTTTCTGTTGATCCTTCTTCTTGAAGTTTGTCTATACCAATTTTTCTTTATCAAACATTATAGTTCTGATAGTTATACTGTCCTCTATGATCAGATGGACTTGGCCAGAAATTATTCTTCTACGGGCAGGCCTTTGTCTGCACTCTTTGTTTTATTGGTTGATCACTACGGAATTAATCTCATCCGGTATCAGATTTTTTTCACCGCCATATCTATCGTCATTCTCTCTTTTTCTGTGTTTTATATATCAAGAACGGCATTGTCCCTCAAAAAAGAGGATTCTCTCTACTGCAGAATTTTTTTTACGCTGTCTTCCGTCTTGGTTTTGAATAACATTTTTGCCCTTGAGCATTTCGTATTCTCTTTTCAACTCCCGTTGTTTTCCATAGCTATGTTCCTGACGGCGCTTTCCGTAAGAATTTTTGGCCCGAGTCTTACACTTAAGAGTTTTATTCTCTACCTAATGGTGGTGAGCGCCATCGGCTTTATTTATCAGGGTCTTGGCGGGTTCTTTGTCCCTTTGGCATTGGTTTTCTTGCTGTACGAAACGAGAAATTCTGTAAGAAATTTTGTTGTTCTTGCGGGAGGCGTGATTACCGCATACTTTATTTCGCTTTTGCTCAATGGCGCCTATATAAGATATGTTCATCCTGTTTTTTCTGCCGCATACTACAGAAATTTCAATTCCGTCAATTTCGCCAAAATATTGGACAACGCGATTTATCTGATATCTAATACAGAAGCAGTACGAACGTCTGGATAACGCATTGCAGTATGCTCCCCAAATATTTTTTCAAAGGTAGGAATTGGGACAGTTTCGACAAAGAGCAAGTGATTGTGAAAAATAACACCGCATATGTCGTAACGTATTGATCCATTTTTAAAAGGATATATGGATAGCATTTCAATAATCATACGCTGCAAGAATGAAGAAGAGGCCATCGGCCAAACCCTCGAAAAAATTTACCTGCAGGAAATCGACGTCCCCTTTGAAGTTATCATTGTTGACTCCGGCTCAACCGACCGCACGCTGGAGATCGTCCAAAAATATCCCGTTCGCTTATTTCAGATTGCGCCTGAATCTTTCAGTTTCGGGCATGCACTGAACTACGGAATAGAGAAAGGCAAAGGGGCGATTATCGTCAATGTCTCCGCTCACTGTATCCCTGTGGACACCAACTGGCTATTTGAACTTTCTTCGGCTGTTGGAAGAGGGGAGGCCGATGCGGTTTACGGACGACAGGTTTCCATTAAGGGGCTGAACCCCTTTGAAGAGGTGTCTATAAATAAGCATTTCCCGCCAAATGAAAGAAAATCGGGACGTGTGCCCTTCTCTAATGCAAACTGCGCATTCCTAAAAAAAATGTGGGTCGAACAAAAATTTGATGAGGAGCTGCCGAGCTGGGAAGACTATCTATGGTATCTTCTTCAGAAAGATAGTTATACGTTTCAATATTGTCCTAAAGCGTCTGTTTATCATACCCATCCCTTTTCTCTGAAGGCGATCTCAAGGCGGGCATATATTGATGGCAGGGCTTTTAAACTTATCAAGAAAAAATACGGTATCGATTTACCTGAGGGGGTCTGTCTTACATGGCGGACAAAAGCCCGGACATTCTGGAATGATATAAAACAGCATTTTTTCTTCTTCAGAAAACATGGCCATTTAAAATATTTATTCCTCATACCTCTTGTTCGTTTTCTTGCATATAAAGCTTATTGGAATGGATATAGATCCATAAAATGATACATTTGACCTGACTATCAGTAAATTTCTTGTGTAACTCTATTTAAAAATAGGCATCCTTTTCTTGAGGTTTATATTACATTTGTGGTGTTCTTGAACGACAAGCCTTGTTTTCAATGCTGTATTTTATTTAACTACTTCTGTCTTCTCAGAAGATAGGAGACAGCAAAATACAGACTGAGCCGCGTCTGTCGAGTTTTAAAAGCAGCCATTAATATTAGCACAGGTGGCACCTGAGCCAGAAGTGGCTAAGGAATTTGTCAGGATGAAGGTCAGGAAGCTCTTTGCGGGAAAGGAAGAAAATGTACGATAGAACTCCTCTTGGCAAATACGATTAAGGACCTCGTGCGGCAGAAAGGATGACGGCGTCCTGAATCGCGGCGACTACTCTTTCTCTTGATAAAGCCTGCCGAGCTTATATTCCATCAAAGCAATCTTCTGGCTTAATTCTTTGTTTTTACTTTTCAAATCCGATACCACAATCGAAAAGTAAAGCATGGCAAGGACAAAGAGGAAAGATATTACCAAAAAGACTAACACCGGAGGATAGCTTATTCCCAATCTCTTGGCAAGTGGGTCTATAAAGCGATCAGCAAAAGAGCTGAGAATCAGTCCCATGCCTATGATGAGCCAGATAAGGGAAAGTTCTTCCCTGAATTTCCTTCTCCGGACCAACTCCAATATCATGACAAATAAGAACGTGCCGAGCAGCAAAATAAATATCCTTACACTGAAGGCCATGGTCAATCCTCCTTTCTCATTAAAACCATAATAATGGCCAGAAACATCCGGATAACATAAAGAATGGGTTTTAAACCGCTATGCATAGAATTGCCGTTTGTCTTTTCCACCATCCTTACCGGAGCTTCCACCACCTTAAAATTCATTTTATGGAGAGCCATAATGATGTTGGCATCGGGATAGTCAAGAGGATAATTGTTGCCCTCGGAAAGGTATGAGAAGACTTTTCTGTTAAGGAGCTGAAAACCGGAGGTGGGATCCGTGAATTCTGTTCCGGTATAAAATCTGGCAATCTGAGAAAACAGCCGGACCCCGATTCTCCGGAAAATGCCCATTTTATATGACCCCCCTAAGAAACGGGAGCCTATCACCACATCTGCTTCTTCCCGAGTCATAGTCTCTGTGAGGTTTTTGACGGAATAGGGATCATGCTGGGCATCTCCATCCATCGTGATTACAAAATCATATCCGTATTCAGTTGCAAAACGGAACCCGGTCTGAATTGCGCCGCCATAGCCTATATTACAGGGGATATCTAATACGACGGCACCGGCCTGGCGTGCGATCCTGGAAGTGTCGTCTGTTGAGCCGTCATTGACCACCAAGATATCCGCAAGGGGATTGTTTTTCAGGATATCAAACAGGACCTGGGGAAGGTATTTTTGCTCATTATACGCCGGTACTACAATCAAATAAGATTTCATCGCATTCATAGGTAGTGGTGACAGATTTCATTATAGTATTCCGTATGTTAAGATGTAAAGATATCGGGAAGATATGGAGTGTCGAATTCAGAATCTCAAGGGCATTGCAGGTACATTTTAGAGCATAACTTCAGCCTCTCGCTATTTCCAGGCCTCTTCTTCACGCTCTGGTGGAGGGTCCCGCGTGCTCACGGGGCTTACTGTCTCACCTTGCAAGATAGAAATATCCTTGACATGTCAAATATAATTTGAAGAGAGGTAATTTTAGCCGTGCAATCCTTCATGAATCCTTCATGAAAATTGGACTGTCATCATAAACCTTACGCAGATGATTCATGAGAGATCTGGGTTAGCATGATATGTGCGCCTTTTAAGAAATTATGACGGAGGTGAGGAGATTGAGATATTTTTTCTTAATGACGCTTTTTTCTGTCGTAGTCATGACGCCCACCCTATTGTTGGGCACCATGATCGGATTAAGCACGGAGGACCTGACAAGAAAATCGGAGGTGGTGATCCTGGGAAATGTTCAGCAGGTTGAGACGAAATGGAGCGAGGACGGGAAAACCATCCATACGAGAGCCACTATTCGCATTGCTGAGGTCATAAAAGGCAAGCTTGTACACGGAGATATCATCGTGCAATATGCGGGAGGCGAAATTGACGATATTGGACTGAGGGTCTCTGATGTGTCGCCCCTTTCAGAAAATGAGAGAGTTATTTTATTTCTGAAATCTGCAAGAGACAAAAAGAAAGGCGTAACTTATCACATTGTGGGAAAGGCGCAGGGCAAGTATACCATAGATCATCAGGGCATTGCCCGAAAAGGAGGATTTCAGGTTATACACGGCAGGGAAGTCATTGATAACGATATTCCGGCAGAAGAACTCGTGGAGAAGGTCAGGAGAGCGGCGTGGTGAAAAGGAGAACATGTCTCTCGTTATGGTTGCTCTGTGTCTTAATCCTCCACACGTTCTGTACAAGGGCGTTTTCATATGAGCTGTGCAGCAGCTCGAGGGGAGCCGTGTTAAGGTGGGCAGTTGACGGCACAACGTATTTTGTCAACACGTCAGGGGGCCCCTTCGGCAGCCTCTCTGCTGTTCAGGCAGCGATGCAGACGTGGACAGATGTGAACACCTCGTGCTTTGCGTTTGCATATGGCGGATCAACATCGAGCACAGACCACGGCGCATACGACGGAGTCAACCTGGTCACCTTTGGCATAATGGAAGCGGACGGTACCCTGGCGGAAAACAGTTATTGGTATTATCCGAGCACAGGTGAGATATTGGACAGTGACGTTCAGTTCAATATTTCCTATCCGTGGAGCACTGTTGGTTCTCCGGATGATTTTGATGTACAGAATGTAGGTACTCATGAGTTTGGCCATTCTTTATGTCTTGCTGATCTCTATGATGTTGTGGATTCAGAGAAAACCATGTATGGGTATACGTCACCGGGAGAGACTAAACAGAGAACGTTGGACCAGGATGATATTGATGGCGTAAGTTTTCTCTATCCCCAGCAGCAATTGTCTCCGATTGCAGATTTCTCTGCATCTCCCACAGGCGGCGCCATTCCGTTGATAGTCGGTTTCACCGACCTTTCGGCCAACGGTCCCACATCATGGGTATGGGACTTTGGAGACGGATGGGCGGGCGCCGGGCAGCACCCGACCCATACCTATGAAAATCACGGTATCTACACTGTCTCTCTTACCGCGACAAATGCGGCGGGATATGATACAGAGACGAAGACTCACTATATCACGGTCAATCCCTGTGCAAACTCTCCTGTAAAACTGAACACGCAGTATTTTAACGGGATCCAGCTTACATACGATTCTGCGGCAGACGGAGACATTGTCCAGGTTCAGGCATTGGATTTCACTGAAGACCTGATCATTGACCGGGGCATCACGTTCACGCTCAGTGGCGGGTATGACTGCAGCTACTCGGCAAATCCGGGATACACAACTGTCACCGGGTGCATAACAATATACAGCGGGACCATGGATATTGAAAACATAATAATCGAATAATTACAGGGAATTCCGGGAAAAGAATAGTAAGTACGGGAAAGATTGAGAAAATATTTACATAGGGAGGGAAACATGAAAAGAGGATCAAGCATGAGACAATTTGGCGCAATTAATGTCTTTGGACTTGTCATTCTGCTGGGGACACTGGTAAGCATTGGTCTGCCGTTTTCAGCCGTTGGTGGAGACAAGTTGCGGGTAAAGGATGATACGGAGACAATAAAATTTGCTGTGACAGATACCGGCCTTGTGTACACTGCCGATGTTTATTTAACACAGAAGATCTATCCTGGTTTCTGGCTGGATGAGACGGATTATGGAAAGGGCGCGTATTTTGTGCTCGACGGTGGCGTAATGCAGATGCAGAGGAGGGGAGCAAATTTTGGTGCGTTTGAGGCATCGCCATTTAAGCTGTATATTAACGCTCCCAACAATGCATTTTTTGTTAAGGCTAATGGGTATATCGGTTTAGGAAGAGAACCCAATTACCCGATCCATTCATCAACAAATGCATATTTGTCAGCGGCAGGACAATGGGTAAATGCCTCAAGCAGGGAATACAAGGACAACATAAAGGAGCTTACCGTGGATGAGGCAATGGGCGCATTAAAGGAACTCAATCCCATCACCTACACCTCCAAGGCAGACCCTGAAGACACCTCTGCAGGATTCATAGCAGAGGATGTGCCTGAGATAGTGGCGACAAAGGACAGGAAGGGATTAAGCCCAATGGATATCGTGGCAGTGCTGACAAAAGTGGTTCAGGAACAGCAAAGGGCAATGCAGGAACAGCAGCGGACAATAGCTGAACTCAACGAGAAAGTGACGGCTCTGGAGAAAGAAGTGCGCTGGAACAACTCGCGCGCGGATCTCACTACACTGAAATAATTGCTTGATAATTTACCATGGTGAGGTTTCTGGAACTTCGTGTGGATCATTTCCTTTTTATGCCGGCAATGTATCAATTTTTGAAGTTTCCTGAGTTTTGACAAAGTAAAATGCGCAAGTTTTTATAGAGATAATGCCTTTCTGAAGAAACTAAGAGGAAGAGTAATATTTTTTGTAAATCCCCCTTTGGTCCGCCTCAGGCGGAGGGATTAAGGGGGATTTTGAATAATAATGCTGTATTTCAGAATTTACCTCACTCCTTTGTCAAATCCCCCCTTTGCCCCCTTTTCTAAAGGGGGGGACGTTAAAAACTCAGGAAACTCCAAAAAACAATTTATCTTGACAAATTTATCTTGACAAGATTTGTTTTTCAATATAGATTTATACCACTAGCTCAGCTGTAAACAATATTCTGAAAACTGCTTAAGATTGCATTCGTAATCTGACGCATTCTTTAGGGGGACGAAGATAAAAGCTAATTGTCAATTTTTTTGAGATTCGGGCAGAAGACTTTCTGTTTTGGTATAAAGGCCCGTTTTTTCGATTCGATGGCACGAAACACAGAGGAAAGGGGGTGAGCAAGAGCACTCATAGTGCATCATGCCGATAACTTTTATTTGAATGAACGAAGGAGGTCAAAAAATGAACATCTATAAGCAGATTGGCAGACTTTTTTTTGTAGCAGCGCTTCTCGCAGTCATGGTCATTTCCTTTGGACCAGTTGCGCCGGTAAGAGCCGATGAGCCGTTGGCTGATGTGCAGACAAGCCCAACCAATATTGCAATAAATAATCTGAGCGGTAAAACCCTTGCGTTGACAGTAAGCGGTGACAGCGGTTTCTATGCTCAGGCAGACATCGGTGCAGGAGAAAGCATGTCTTTTGTGACCAGCACTGCAGACGGGCCGCTTGTTGATGGGCAGTACAAATACGAATTGATGACGACATCTGGATCAGACGGGGCGCAGTTGAAGGCACAGACCGGGTCCTTTAAGATCGTAAACGGTCTGATTGTGCCTCACGTGAAAAATAAAAGTCTCAGACCATAATAAATACCCAGAATTAAGGAGGAAATACCATGAAAATTAAATACTTTCAAGGATGCATTTCAATATTAGCTGTTATTGCAGCCCTGTTGCTTATCAGTCATCCGGCTTGGGGTACAGGTTCTACTACTGATTGGTATGAGATTTATGGGACCGCAAACCCGTTTGTTGAGTTAAATGATACTGAATCTGGCAAAATGAATTGGTATCTGATTACCGATTGGGATGCTGCTAGTGCCTTTTCTGTTTATGCCTATGATGGTGGTACGTATAATGCTTCACCCCTCATTATTGAAAGTGGGTGTGGGGATAATCTACTGTACCTCGATTCGCTCAATAGAATAGGAATCAACACTAGTGTGCCTGCATACACGGTAGATGCTGTTGGTACTGAAATCAGACTGAGGAGTGATACCAGCGCAACTGCGAAGACAATCGCATTGAGGACAGACGGGACTGCCACTGATATTCAGGCTGACAATGTTCCCCTATATATTCGAACTGATATGGGTGCGACGGACTATGGAATCTATCTGCTTCCCGGCGCCGCAAATGTCGGTATTGGAACGACTGGCCCGACACAAAAGCTTCATGTAAACGGAAGTATAATGTCGAATGGCCAGTACCTGGCCCAGTACGCTTATCCAGGTTTCTGGCTTGATGAGACAGGCACTGGTAATAAGGGTCTTTACTATGTGCTTGATCAAAAGAGTTTGCAGATACAGCGCAGGGCGCAAAATTTTGGTGCATTTGAGGCAACTGTAATGCATGTCTTTATAGAGGCGCCTGCAAATTCATTTTATCTCGCGTCGAATGGTTATGTGGGTTTTGGATTAGCCCCAAGTTATCCAATACACCATTCAAATGGTGCACGTCTGTCAGCAGGTGGGGTATGGACAGATGCCTCAAGCAGGGAGTATAAGGAGAACATCAATACCCTCACTGTAGATGAGGCGGTTAATGCATTAAAGGGACTCAATCCTGTTAAATTCAATTATAAGGCTGATACAAAAGAGAAACATGTGGGCTTCGTAGCAGAGGATGTGCCTGAGATAGTGGCGACAAGGGACAGGAAGGGATTAAGCCCGATGGATATCGTGGCAGTGCTCACAAAGGTTTCTCAGGAACAGCAGAAGACCATCGCTGTGCTCACGGAAAAGGTGGCTGAGCTTGAGAAAGAAGTAAGGTGGAATAAGTCGCATGCGGCTGTCAGCAACCTTAAATAGTCGATCAATGTTCTGAAAGCGGATGTAAAGGTTTTACCTTGACATCCAGATGATTTGAGAAGTTATTCTAGTATGAAAGGCGGGATGTGAAAGTCCCGCCTTTTTTGTTCATCCGGCCTCTATATTTAACCCAGATTATTCATAATTTTTTAATTGAACTGAGGATAGAGTATTTTCGCTCATTCTCGGTCGTTCCTCCCTGCGAGGCTTTTGCCTCTTTATTTTTACACATTGTATTTGACTATCAGCAAAAAAACCCGCTCAAATTCTCTATCCTCAGCCATTGTTATCAATTTTATGAATAATCTAAGTTAATTGACACAATAATTAGTATATGTTATGTTCATATTGTGAACAATGACCGTCCATTGGGTCCCGGGCAGCATAAAACCTTGCAGATTCTCAATGCACTTTCCGATAATATCGCCGTCACGCAGCGGGATCTCAGCAGCGGACTCGGTATCGCCCTCGGTCTTGTGAACTCCTACATTAAGAACCTCATCAGGAAAGGGTACATAACCGTTAAATCGATTCCTCCAAGGCGATATGCATATTATCTTACACCGAAAGGGTTTTCTGAAAAGACACGTCTTACCTATCATCTCCTCCAGGACTATACAAGGATTTACCGTCAGGCCAGGGCCAATCTGAGAAACCTCTTCAGTAAACTCCAGGCAAATGGGGTAAGGAAAGTGGTCTTCGCGGGTGCTGACGAAGTTGCCGAGATAGCATACCTCACGCTTCAGGAAACTGACATTGAACTTTCGGATATTGTGGATTCAGAAAGGACCGGGAAGAAATTCTTTGGCATGGAAATAGGTTCCCTTCAGGATATTGCCCATCTCGCTTACGACAGAGTGGTGATTACTTCATATGTGAGGAAGGAAAAGATTCTGAAGGAACTAATTAAAAATAACATAGACAAGAGAGATATCGAATCCATCTTTTCAGTATGAATATAAATTGGTGCACAATCTGCACAAGACCCGGAATGGAGGATGCGGTATTCCGGAAACTCAGACAAGCAGGGACAGAAGTCTTTACCCCCGAACCGAGCATCAGGAAGTTTGTCAGAAACGCCTGCTGTGAGGTGGGATCGAGAAAGCACATTGACTATGACAATAGTAAATAAAATAAATCAATTATTTAAAGATACCGTCTGGTTTTTCAGCAATATCATAGAGAAAAGAGACCTCATAAGAGAACTTGTAAAAAGGGACCTGAGGTCTCAATATGCGAATTCTTATGCAGGAGCTGCATGGGTGATACTGGAACCTCTGTTTTTCATTGGCATATTATGGTTTGTGTTTGCTGCCGGATTAGGGAGGGGTAAAATAGCCAATGTACCGTTTATCGTTTTTTTGTCAACCGGAATAGTATGCTGGCAGTATTTTGCAGGTGCATTTTCAACTAATACCAATATCATAAAAAAGTATTCTTTCCTGGTCAAAAAGGTCAATTTCCCTCTGAGTATTTTGCCTGTTGCACAAATCTTTGCAGATCTTTTCCCACATATTGTGTTGACCACGATAGTGGTAATTATTGCAACTGCAAACCATATTTCCCCAGGTTTCTATCTGTTTCAGGTTTTCTACTACCTGATTGCGATGTGTTTTTTAGTTTTAGGATTGGGCTGGCTTACTTCAGCCCTGAATGTTTTTGTAAGCGATGTGAGTAAAATTGTCATGGTCCTGGTACAGTTCGGGTTCTGGCTATCACCTATTATCTGGGATTATCGCATACTGAGCGCGGAGTATCAGACAATATTGAAAATAAATCCGATGTTTTACATCGTGGAAGGTTATCGGGATAGTATAATTTACAATATTCCTTTCTGGAAAAACCCTTCCTGACCCTTTATTTCTGGTGCTTTACAGGTTTCATTTTGCTTCTGGGAGCTATTGTCTTCAAACGTTTAAGGCCGCATTTTGCATCGGCAATCTGATGGAAAAAGCAATATTAAACAATAATCCTTCCTCTGCAATATCTGCTTTCCAATCTATAGATTCTGCAGGTACTCCGGCAATAGCAGTACAACTAAGAAATGTCTCGATGGCGTATAAATTATATAACAATACGAAGGACCGCTTGAGAGAGGCATTACATCCTTTCAGAAAGAAATATCACAGGGATTTTTATGCATTAAGAGAAATTGATCTCGATGTGAGAAAAGGTGAAATCCTGGGTGTCGTTGGGAAAAATGGTTCCGGAAAATCAACACTATTGAAGATTGTTTCGAATATAATGCAATCCACTTCCGGGAGCGTTCAGGTGAACGGTACGGTCTCCGCAATACTGGAACTTGGAGGAGGCTTTAACCCCGATTTCACAGGGATCGAAAATGTATATTTTTACGGCTCTATTCAGGGATACGGCAAAAAGGAGATGAATGAGAGGCTTGGCGGGATCATTGAATTTGCTGATATCGGCGAATTTGTTTATCAGCCGATTAAGACGTATTCCTCCGGGATGCTTGCAAGGCTGGCATTTGCAGTTTCAACAGCAATCGCACCCGGAAATCCTTATACTGGACGAAATCCTGGCAGTCGGAGACGATCTTTTCAAAAGGAAGTGCTATGCAAGGATGGAAAAGTTAATGGAGAGAGGAAAGACAATCTTTTATGTTTCTCATTCGATAGATTCAATAAATCAGATGTGCACCAGAGCTATCCTGATGGATAAAGGAGAACTGATTTTGGAAGGCCCTCCAAAACTTGTGACCTCCTACTACGAGAAACTTCTGTTCTCAAGACGGGAAAATGCAGAACGGGTAGAAGAGAGATTATCGATCTGAATGAAGACGAAGAATTAAAAAATGCCGTTCAGAAGGCACAGGAAGATAAAATTAAACGGAAAGACAAAATTAAAAATGCAATAGAAGAAGATAGGGAAGAAAAGAAAAAAGATGAGAATATAAAAGAAAAAGCAAGAAATATTTTAGTGCAAAAACCTTTTTATCTGCAGGATTTAAGGCCAAAAAGTACCATTAAATATAAAAATTATGATGTTGACATTTCTGACGTACGGATATTGGATGAAGGTGACAGGCAGGTAAACCATTTAGTCATGAACGAGACATACCAGTATTGCCTTAAAATAAAGTCAAATATTGATATCGAAGATGTTGCAGTTGGATTTGAAGTAAAAGATATCAAGGGGTATAGAATTACAAGTACAGAATCGCTTTTAGTTTATAAATCAGGTTACTTCATTAAGAGGATGGAAAAGGGTGACGAATTGGATGTAAAATATGTTTTCAAGTGCGCATTTCGGCCGGGAATTTATTTTACTAATAATGGAATAAGCAGTTTCAGGGATGGACAACAAGTGGTTTTAAATAGAATAATAGACATTTACGTTTTTAAAGTGCTAGAAAGGAAAGATTATAATGGCGGAATTGTAAACTTAATTGAAAAATTTGAAATGTCAAATAGTAAAACAGGGGAGAAGATAGAAGTATATGCAAAGGACGGCTTTTGACTGAACATGGTTTTATGGAAGATAGAATTCACAGCTTTGATAATGGTGTAAAGGTTTATGAAAGACATCTCATAGATGTTCAAAAAAAGAGATATTCCGACCACAATGTTCATGAAGCTGAAGAGGAAGAACTTTTTGTGAGTCTTATTCACAGAATAGGTAAAAGGGCTGTTTTCGTTAGTGTTGGCGCGGCTATCGGCTATTATGCGATTCTCGCAAAAAAGATGTATCCCGGTTTGGAGGTATATGCATTTGAACCTCTTAAGTTGCATAGAAAATATTTTAGGGAAAATATAGAGCTTAACGGGTTCTCCATGAATGATTTCTCCATATACAAAGAAGGACTATTTATAAAAAAAGGGTATGCTGGATTTATGAAAAATAATTATGGAAGTTCAATAAAATCTTTTTCTATGGATAATGGAGTATTGAACAGGGTAAAAAAATTCATAGGCATGATGAGGAATGAAGTAATCAAAACTATTACCTTGGATGAAATGATAAAAAAGGTTGGTCAAAGAATAGATTTATTACAAATGGATATTCAGGGGAGAGAAGACATCGTCCTGGAACATTCAATGGATACATTGAAGCAAAATATGATCAAGTATTTGTTAATAGGTACGCATAGCCATGCAGTACATAATAATTGCATAAACCTGCTTGGACTCTGCGGCTATTCAATACTCTTTGAAAATCATGAGACTAAACTTCAGCCTGACGGTATCTTATGTTGTCAAAAGATCTAAACGTCAGAACGTATTATGCAGAAGTGAGTAATTGAACGAGGCTATCCCAGAAAAAAAGAGGTAGACAAAGAGAATGATAATATGGCTTGCTTCATATCCACGTTCCGGGAATACGCTGTTAAGAATGATGTTGAAATCTGTGTTTGGACGGGAGACGTATTCAAAATACAATGACCTGTTTGATATCGGTGCCGATGAGAAGACTAAAGAATTGGTAGGCCACGGGATGCTTGAAGCTCCGTGGGAGGAGGAAACCTATCAGAAGATGAAGCGATCAGATCTGCTGTTCTTTACAAAAACCCATGATTATCCTGAAGATGATTCCAAGGCTGTTTACATTGTCAGGGACGGACGTGCATCGATTGCGTCTTACTTGCATTATTTGAAAGATTTTAATAACATGGAGTACCCTCTGGCTGATATAGTTGCCGGATATGTTCGTTTTGGATCATGGGGTAGTCACTTGGATGCATGGAATCCATTAGAGCGGCCAAATACAATCCTAGTAAAGTATGAGAGTCTTTTGAGTGATTCTGAAAAAGAAATTAAGAGATTATCTGATTTTCTGGGACTAACGCCATCGGGGCACTGGAATAATGATTTTGAGCAGTTTCATAAAATTAATCCAAAATTCTTCAGAGAAGGAACTTCAAAGAAAGATCATGAAATGAAAGGTGAGGATTTAGATTTATTCCTATTGTTTCATGGCGATTGGATGAATGTACTCGGATATGATAAAAAGGACAGGGCAAGTACACAGATTTGTTACCATTTGAGAAGGATGACAAGTAGAACATACAAAAAATTTGAGGATAGCCAGGCAGAATATAACAAGATCAATTCAGAAAAGCATAAGCTCGTTGAGGAGAAGAAGGCGCTCATTACGGAAAATACCATGCTTACTGTGGAAAAGGATAAACTTGCAGCGCAGAGGGACGAGCAGATTAAGTTATTGGAGGAACGGATAAAGGAGAAAGATGCCCTGATTAATGAATTGCAAAGGGTTGTGGATGAGAAGGAAGGCCTGTTCCATGAGAGTTTAAGAGACCTTAAGGAGAGGGACGAGCAGATTAAGCGGCTGCAGGAGCAGTCAGTGCAAGTAGAAGAAAGGGTCAGGAAGTTACAGGAACAATCGAGTCAAGTAGAGGAAAAGATTAGTCAGCTTCATGGACAGATAAAAGAGCAGGAAGAGATGTTCAGAAAGAAGAGCGGCGAGCTAATCGCGGAGAGGAGAAGACTCGAAACCAAGTTGAATCAGAGAGATGAACGGATAGCCGACTTGCTGCGTTCATGGAGCTGGAAGATTACGAAACCGCTCCGCACATTTGGGGATCTGTTCCGGGAGAAATGGTGACGTTTAAAGTTACCAGCTTGCGGATAAATAGGAGGAGGGGATAATGAAAAAGTTTTCGTTCTTAAGTCTGGCTGTTTTTTCTTTCTTAGGCTGCAAGAAGGCTGAATAACCCGCCGAGGTGTCATTAGTTATGGGTTATTATGTGACTGCTGGCATGTTGGAAAAAGCCGGCATGGGATTTGTTTTATCTTCTTCGACGACAGATAAAATGGCCTTGGCACTCAAGAAGACCGATACGTCGTTTAAGAGCATTGTAACAGTGAAAGGCCAGCTGAAGGCTGGCGTGCCTTCGGGCACCAGAAACGGCTATATAGCCTTTGGAGAAAATCCCCGTTCCTTATCAAAAAGTGGCATTCTCATCGGTGGCAAAATGTTGTCAATACCGGGGCCTTTTGTGGAAACGGTGGAAAAAAAGTAAAATTTCAACCAGAATAAGGTCTTTAATTTTGAATTAACTATAAATCTTAAAGAAAAAATTGTTAAGTGGAAAGTTGACGGCGTTGAGCTCAAAGCCAAAATAACAGATGTCCCGGCTTCAATCAATTACTTGGCTTATGGAGTTTGGCAGACCCAGACTGAATTCAGTGAATTGGAGATTTCTGGAAACTGACTGAAGGGCAAATGGCGGTCACTGAAAAAAAGAAGAATGACGAGTCGTTAGTAGCATCTCTTGAGACCCGGCTTGCCGATCAGATTGACATTCTGATGTCTGTCGAGGAAAAGCTGTGCTCATTTGAGAGCGCTTTGGTGGCCTTCGGCAAAGAAGTTGCACAAAACAGTGCCTTTCTTACAGAGATAGAAAAAAGGAAGCAGGCCGATCAAGTTGATCCTGACCCGAAGAAACATATCTATACGGCGGATTCAGAGGTTGTGGCTCGGCCTTATTATATGGGGATCCAAGTGGTCGATGAGCAGTTACGGGCATTAAATGAAGATAATGTGTCACTTAAGAAGACCATAGATGAACAGCGAAAGCTTATATCCTGGCAGAAGACAGAGTTGAAGCAGAAGACAAAGACCATCAATAATCTCCAGAAGTTACTTACTGCACGGCAACATAATCTCTGCAAGTCCGAGATCGCTGATCTCAAGCTTGATCTTTCCCATTCCTCTGTAAAACATGAGAAAGGGCAATCATATAGAAAGGGCTTTGTAGACCTTGGCGATCAACTCATCGTAGTATTCGGTAATCACAGAAGCGGCTGGGGATACGCCGTCACAAGTCTGGCTCCCATCGACCACGAAGATGGAATTTACCTGGATACCTTCATTGAAAGGACATTCGTGTGGAGGACGGGGCAGATTGTGCCGACGCTTCGTCCATGGATTGGGTTCATTCACGTTCCCCCTAATGTTCCCGACTGGTTCCAGTCCGGGCAGTCGAACGACGCTGTTTTTGTCACCGATGCTTGGAAGAAAAGCTATCCTTACTGCAAGGGCCTCTATACTCTGTCCGAATATCACAAGAAGGCACTGGAGAAAAAACTCGATGTGCCGATAAACGCGCTTCTGCATCCGACAGAAATGCCAGATATCAAATGGCAATGGGAAAAGTTCGAGAAGAACTCCCAAAGGAAGATCGTCCAGATCGGCTGGTGGCTCAGAAAGCTTCACGCTATTTTCGAATTGCCGAAATCCGATTACAAGAAGGTTTTCTTGAGAGTAACCAAGGACCACTATTTAATGAAGCTTTTTGCGACAGAGCGCGATATCAGAAAGGCAGACGGAAAATTCAATGAATCGATGTATGAAACGGCGGAGACGATCGATTACCTGCTGGACGAAGAGTACGACAAGCTTATATCAGAGAATATTGTCTTTGCGGATCTGTACGATTCCAGTGCGAACAACTCGATTATCGAGTGTATTGTCAGGAATGCTCCTCTGCTCGTAAATCCACTGGAGGCGGTCGTTGAGTATCTGGGCAAGGATTATCCGTTTTACTATACGAGCTACGAGGAAGCCGTTGCCAAGGCGTGCGATCTGGACCTCGTTCATCGGACGCATCTCTACCTTAAAAATCACGAGATCAAGAAAAAACTCACTGTCGAGTATTTCCTCAAGAGTTTTAAAGACTCGGAGATATTCAGGAATTTATAGAATAGATGAGGAGTTTCTATATGGGTCTCAAGATGGGTCTCAAGATTTCTGTCATTACCCCTTCTTTCAATAGAGGCCATTTTATTGAGAAGGCCATCTGCAGCGTCCTTGATCAGGACTACATGAATTACGAGCATATCGTGATTGACGGAGGCTCCACCGACCAAACCCTCGCTATTCTAAAAAAATATCCGCACCTTATCTGGATTTCAGAGAAGGACAGGGGTCAGGTGGATGCCATGAACAAGGGCTTTAGGATGGCTACCGGAGATATCATCGTGTATCTGAATGCGGACGATTATTTCCTGTGCGGGGCGTTTTCGTCTGTGATCCCCTATTTCGACCAGGGGTATAAGTTTGTGGTCGGTGATATTGTTGTCCAGAAGGATAATGAATATTTTATCAATGTCCCCAGGACTACGCTGGAAGGAATGCTGCATCATTGGGAAATGAATGCGTTCCCCTACAATCCGGTCGGTTACTCTTATAGGCGTGAAGTTCAGGAAGCTATTCCCTTTGATGAAAACTTCACGTGTATGATGGACCTAAGGTTTCTGCTTGAAGCGGTTAAAAAATTTGACTTTATAAAGATTAACGCCTTGCTGGGTGTTTATCGGTGTATAGAAAATACGAAGACTGCTGCCGACCAGAGTAATCCCAATTACTGGACAGAGGAGAACTTTTGGTTTATTAACGATTATCTCCCCCTCATGACTCATGAATATGTCCAGCAGTTTAGGAAGGCCAGAGTGAAGGGTTATGAGCAACAACGGAAATGGCAAAAAGCTTTGTTGAAAAAAACAGAGACGGAGTTAAATGGACAAGAAAAGCAATTCAAATGATGAAAAAGGACATGTGCCCTCTGAATGGGCTTCAGATTGCCTGTCGCGTTTGGAGAGTTACATTCACACTATTGACAAGGTTGAGGGATGGCTTGACAATCGAATTTTCGACACGCTCAAGGATATTGCAGAGTTTCAAGAAATCTGGAAAGTTCCAGGCAACTTACTGGAAATAGGGGTTTACAGGGGTCGTTTTTTCCTTGCCCTCGATCAATTAAAACGACAAAATGAAAGATCGGTAGCGATTGACATATTTGACGAGCAGATGCTCAATATTGATGGGTCAGGCGCTTCTGCAGAGCGCAACTTTATGGAACTATTTATGAATAATGTGAAGCAATTTTCATATCGACCGGACCAAGTGGACGTAATCATAGCTGATTCGCTGAGCATTTCGCAAAAAGACATCCATGACTTAGTGGCTACCTATGGAACTTTCCGAATTATAAGTATAGACGGAGGTCACACTGCTGAACATACGGTTAATGACCTTCTCCTGTGTCAGGATCTTTTAAGCAAGGGGGGTGTAATATTCGTTGACGATTATAGCAACATGAGCTGGCCAGGCGTCCATGAGGGCGTTTGCCGCTATTATCTTAAGCACAACTATCGCGTTGCACCTGTTTTCGTTGGTTTTAATAAACTTATCCTTGTTGGCATTTCGTATCATAAGCATTTTTTAAAATTTTTAAAGCAGAACCGAACTGGCCGCATATCTGAAAAAGCGGTGAAAATGTTTGGTTTCGAGGCTCTTGTGGGAAAGTAAATATGAGAATAAGTCATAGAAAGAAATTCGTATTTTTGTCAAATCCAAGATCTGGTAGCGAGACAGTACGCAAATTACTCGACTCAAAGAGCGACGTGTGTATCGACGAGCACATCGAATACGAGGGTTTTTTATCAATCTGCTCAGCAAATGTCAAGCACACATTTCTTAGTCCCCATTCTCCTGCCACAGTCGTACGGGATTTCTTTAAATTTAAGGGATGGGACTGGAATAGTTATTATAAGTTTACGACTATACGAAATCCCTGGGATAAAGTTGTGTCAGTGTATCATTATGGGAAACCTGACAAGCATAATAGATATTTTTGGGAAGAGAATTATGATCCAGAAAGTGGACTGGCAGAATTTAAATCGTGGCTATTGGATATGGGACGGTATTTCTATCCTATCACCTATTTTGCCTTTGACAGTGAAGATTGTCTTGTTAATAAGATAATTAAGATGGAAGAAATGGCTACTGTTCTTCCGGCGGTACTCATTAATTTTGGAATAGAGATTAGACGCGTGCCTAAAACAAATGTCACAAAACGTGGCAAATATAGAAAATATTATGACAGTGAAACTGCGCAATTGGTCGCAGATAAATATAAAAAAGATATAGAAATAGGCGCGTATACCTTTTGAGGAAGTTACATTGATGACATATCTCCCGGTTAAATCACCTATAGGGTTATTCTCTCGGATCAAATTAGATGCAAGCTATCTTTCTTGTTTATGGTAATTGTCAGGCGAAGGTCATTGAGCGAATATTGTTGGGTTCGGAACCATTTGCCAGAAGCTTTGGAAAAGTGGCGAATATCAGGCCCGGCATGAGGGATTTGGTATCCACACCCGTTGACTCAATTTTTGATATGATCTATGTCATCATAGGAGTTGAATATGCCTATTCCTAAAAGGCTTCCCACAATGACTGATTCTCTGCAAACTATCTTGAGTTTAGGTGTAGAGGTCAGGACTGTACTTGATGTTGGAGTCCAGTCCGGTACCTACTCACTTAAAGAAGTCTTCCCCGATATCAAACATCATCTCTTTGAGCCCATGGAGCTCTACTTTAAACAAATAAAAGATCAATATAAAACTATAAACTACGAATTACACCATGTTGCTTTATCAGATGCTGATAGTGATGCATGGCAGATTGGAATCTCAATTGATGGCAGCGGAAAAATCACCCATTCGTACGTCAGCGATTGTCCAGTTAATCAGAAAGAAGATCCACAAATAGTAGTTTGTACGCCAGTCAGAATGAAAAAGTTGGATTCTTTAATAAAAGCCATAGATATCGAGGTTCCTTATCTTTTAAAAATAGATGTAGACGGGCACGAAATGCCGATACTTAGAGGTGCAGAGAATTCTCTTATAAATGCATCCGTGATAGTCACAGAAGCTCCTGTTTCCCAGATGATCGAACGTGCTCGATATCTCTTGGATAAAGGCTTTCGCCTGTTTGATATTGTTGATCCTGCATACTATTTTGGAATATTAAGCCAAGTAGATCTCGTATTCATCAGAGGAGATATTGTTATGAATAACGATAATTTGCGACCATGGCATACCAAACCATTCAGCTGGGATCAATGGTATCCGCTCAATATCAAGTTTTGATGAATAGTTAGACTGTTTTAATAATTTCGTTTCATAACCGATTATGAGACTGCAAAGAAGGTGGGCGTCCATTCTGCAGGCTATGTGTCGTATGAAAACAATAGTAGTTCCCTTCAGATGCTACTATGATAAACAACCTTAAAGCATGGATAAATTGCTTGAATCGATGGAAAAGAAATTGACAAACATTCCCCGAATCTCTATTACTACCCCCTCTTACAATCAAGTCCAATTTTTAGAGGAGACGATCCAGTCGGTCCTTGAGCAGAACTATCCCAATCTTGAGTATATTATTATTGATGGAGGGTCAACTGATGGAAGTGTAGATATAATTCGTAAATATGAGAAACATCTAACCTACTGGGTAAGCGAAAAGGACAAGGGACAGGCTCACGCACTAAATAAAGGTTTTATGAGAACTACTGGAGAAATAATGGCTTATATCAACGCTGATGATAAGTATTGTCCATGGGCATTCCGAACTATTCAATCGATATTCACAGATTGTCCTAATGTTGAATGGATTACAAGTCTCTGGCAACTACACTGGAACTCCAAAGGTGAACCGACACCTGGTATTGCAGTGCGTGGTTACACGAGAGATGCCTTTTACAGTGGCAGAACTCTCGGCAACAGCCATCAATTCATTGGATGGATTCAACAGGAATCGACCTTCTGGCGGAGAAGTCTCTGGGAAAAGGCCGGAGGATCCGTCTCGGAGACATTGCACTATGCAATGGATTTTGAATTATGGGCAAGGTTTTTCCAGTATGCAGACCTTTACGGTGTTGCTGTTCCTCTTGGAGGATTCAGAAAACACGATATGCAGAAAACATCAAAGGATCTTAAAGCTTATTACTCTGAGGCAGAAAGGGTTCTTAAAAAGTATGGTACAAATATTAGGAAAGTATGGATGCCCTTATCCATATTCGATAATAGAATAAGAAATTTTTTGCATATGTTTAGGTTAAATTCCCTGAAGGTAAAACTTGTTGACTATAATTACAATAAAGGCATCTGGCATACAGATGAACATAGAATAGTATATAGACAGGAAAAATAGTATCTTACTCAAAATGAAACTTGAAAAAAACTGACAATTGGCTTGATTTCAGATTTACCATTCGACAGATAGGGCGGATAGTAAAGCGTATAAGGGAAGAAGGGGATAAAGGTACACAGCATCGATCTCGCGGCAGGGAGTCAAGCAGAAGATTACCTAAAAGACTCAAGGACAGGGTTGTAAAAGAGATGACAATAAGGGGAATAATTACGATAGAAGAAGCGAACAAGTTTTTAAAGAGGTATTTGTCTTCTCACAACAAGAGGTTTGCAGTGAAACCGAAAGAGCAGAACGATCTGCATAGAGCAATACCCAAGGGGCTGAATCTCGATAAGATTCTGTGTATCAGGACAGAGAGGACACTGAGAAATGACTCTACGATAGCGCATAACGGAAAGCTTTATCAGATACAGGAGGCTGTGCAGTCGAAGAAGGTGTTAGTAGAGGAAAGAGTTAACGGCAGGATGCTGATAACATATAACGATGCGAGCTTAAATTTTAAGGAGATAACTACACGGCCAGAAAAGCAACGAAAACCAGCTTGTATACTTCGGCAGAGAAAAGGACACACTCCATCAGCTGATCACCCATGGAGGAATTGGAATTATCAGTTGTTTAACAAACGGCAAAATCGGCGAAAAAAGCTGATTGAGGTTGCAGCATGAAAACCAGACATTTTCATTTCGCCTTGACACGTGAAATGTATTTTGTTGTATAGGATAGCATTATAATGCTATCCTATTAAGGTGTTCAATCATCGGTACTCTCAAGGATAAATACTTATCATTCAGAAATGATCGTAGCCGGATGTTAATAAAATTAAGAGGCGCTGCCTATCTTGATAAGGAAATTTCATCTCGAGGCTTTTACGGTAAAGGAAATCCGGGGATATAAAGCGACATGAGTGGCATCAAACCAATAACTGATAGCCTGCACGATTAATGAACCAGATGCATTTTTTTAAAAAAAATTTTTCTTCAGAATTACCAAAGATATCTATCGTCACCCCTTCTTATAATCAAGCCCAGTTCATAGAACAAACCATCCTCTCCATCCTTAACCAAAACTATCCTAAACTGGAATACATTATTATCGACGGAGGATCAACGGACGGTAGCGTAGATGTGATAAGAAAATACGAGAAATATCTTCATCATTGGGTGAGTGAAAAGGATATGGGACAGACAAACGCAATCAATAAGGGATTTTCTAAATGCACAGGCGATGTTCTTAACTGGATTAATGCTGATGACTGCCTGATGCCTGATGCATTAAATTCTGTTGCTAAGGCCTTCAATGCTTATCCTTATGCGGGTGCATGGATAGGCTGTTGCAATCTCAGAGATATCAGTGGGAATTTGCTCGATACGAATGTGCCGAGAGGGCTTACCGCAAGGAGGATGGTCGATTGGGGATTTAAAGGACATTTTTTTCAACCTGCGTGTTTTTTATCGAGGAAAGCATGGGAGAACTCCGGCCCACTGGACGAGAGTCTCCAGTGTTGTTTTGACTTGAACCTGTATTTAAAGATTATTTCGTCTTACAAATTTGTAGCAGTCGGGAAGATCTGGACTGAAGCTCTCATTCATGAAAATGCGAAAACACAAAAACTGCGCCACATAATGAAACAAGAGATAGCTTCAATACAAAAACGATATAATTGTAATCATTGTGACACCAATTATAATGAAGAAAAAATTATTTACGACTTTTTGAAACCCGGTTCTTTGCGTAAATTGTTTGTTAAACTATATAAAATGGGATTACAAAATCTTTACAACATGAAATTGGAATTGAATAAATTTAGAGATTGATGGAACCAACAACTATCATAGTATCTCATTTCCGCACAGGAGGGCCATTTCTTTATTTGAAAGAATTGGTACATGCGTTATATGGAGTTAATTATCCCGTAATAATTTATTTACCCAAATGTGCCGATATGAAATTTCAGGACAAGATCTCATTTGAATTTATCCTAAAGGATCCCTCAACGCACCCCTCTTTCTTAAAAAAAAATTTTAAAATATCCTTTCCATATTTTTAAGTACCTCTACAATGCTTTTGCAGTAAACCCGCCCCAAAATATAAAAATTGTCCACTTTCTTTTCCCTTTTTACCTCACAGATCTCATATCAATTCACAGGCTTAAAAGAAGGGGAATAAAAGTCATTCTCACTGTCCATGATATATTGCCCCATAAGTTTTTTTTGGGAGGGAGCATGGACAAAAAAATGATAAAAAAAATGTATGACGCATCGGACAAGTTATTGGTCCACACTGCTTCTCTGAAAAAAGAAATTATTGAGTTGTTCTCACAACCTTCAGAAAAAGTAGAGACAGTACCTCATGGATTTTTTGATCTTCCTCCAACTACTATCGACAAGGCTGCGTTGCAGGTGAAATATCACGCGCCTCGGGATAAGAAAATACTCCTTTTTTTTGGGACAATACGTGAAAATAAAGGGCTGGATATTTTATTGGATGTCATGAAAGATCTGAAAAATGAACATTTTCTGCTCATAACGGGACAGCGTGCGGGGGCATCAGAAAAACCAATAGAATTCTACAAAGAGACTATAAAAAAGAATGACGTGAGTGACTCTGTATACTGGGTGGAAAGATATATCACTGACGAAGAAGCCTCTGAAGTATTCATGGTGGCTGATGCAATCATTCTCCCTTATAAAAAGAACTTCCATTCCCAGAGCGGAGTGCTCAATCTTGCAATTGGTTATGAAAAACCATGTGTGGTATCGGATGTGGGGGGTATGGGGGAGACCGTGCGGGAATACGGACTAGGCATTGTCGTTGAACCCGAGTCCCCTGCAGCACTGAAGAAGGGAATTTTATCTCTTTCTGCAACCCAAAGAGGCGTCGGTTTTAAAAAATATAAAGAGGAAAAAAGTTGGACCAAGGTATGCGAGAGGCTTTTGGTAATTTATGAAAAGCTTGTCTCGAATTCTCAATAAAAGGATTCGGAGATGATAAGGAATAAGAATGAAAATCCTTCATCTCCTCTATGAAAGCAAGGGTGATTATTTTGGCTTCGGCGGTGTTGGGACAAGGGCGTATGAGATTTATCGATATTTGAAAAACAGACATGACATTACGCCAGATAGAGTATTTAAGCGGGTTTAAATTCTTTCGAGAAAGAATTTCCCTCGGAGGGTCGACTTATGTCGAGCCAAGAATGAGCGAAATACTCTATCTGGCGTGTAAATCAGATAAACGGGTTAATCTATTTTTCTCAAAGTCTTCTTACTATCCTTTGCTGCAATACGGCCTGTGCTGTATAATATCCGCCAGAGGTGGAACCATGGCAGCCCTGGTCAAGGAATGTCTTGAAATAGTGAGGTATAAAGAGCTCCTGAGGAATCTCGTCATGAGGGATATTAAGGTGCGCTATAAAAGGTCGGTCCTCGGATTTCTCTGGGTCATGCTGAATCCTTTGTTCATGATGCTCATCCTGAATATGGTTTTCTCAGAATTGTTCAAGGTTTCAACAAAGAATTATGCCTCCTATTTACTTTCGGGTATTATCCTCTGGAACTTCTTCTCACAGAGCACTTCCACTTCGGTATTAAGCCTCTTGGGGAATAGCAACCTTATAAAAAAAATATTCATCCCGAAGGCGATATTCCCCCTTTCTGTCATTATGTCTGCAATGGTCAATTTCATTTTTTCTCTTGTCCCCCTCCTTCTCATATTTTACTTAACGGGCACATCAATAGGCCCGCACATTTATCTGGTGCCCGTGATTATTGTCCTTGTCGTATTATTTTCCTTCGGTATCTCTCTCATCCTTTCGACATTGACCGTTTTTTTTCACGACACCATCTATATCTATGAGGTGCTCCTCCTGGGCTGGATGTACATCACGCCGATATTTTATCCTGAGTCGATCGTACCCCAGAAATTCGTATTCATCCTCCAACTCAATCCCTTTTATTATTTCCTGACTCTATTCAGGGGGGCTCTCTATGCCGACACCCCTCTCCTTTTTGGAAAACTCCTCTACAGCGTTTTCTTCTCCTTTACCGCACTATCTGCCGGATGGCTCTTCTATAACCGCTTCAAAGACAGGGTTGTCTATTATCTCTGATGGGACACTTTGTCAAGAATCCTGAGCCTGCTGATCTTGCGACGATAACTCCGAGGTTGTTATTCCGTGAATGATCCGACAATGCAGATTCGCGGTGTGTCCGTTCGATACCGTCTTGCGAAAGAAAAGCCGAAAACGCTTCAGGAATACATAATCCATAGATTAAAGGGCAGGAAAATGGTTTATGAAGATTTCTGGGCATTAAAAAATATCAGCATCGAAGTCCGGAAGTGTGAAACCCTCGGCATTATAGGCCATAATGGCGCGGGGAAGAGCACCTTGCTGAAAGTCATTGCAGGGGTCTTGAAACCTACTGAAGGCACTGTCGCGGTGAACGGTAAAATTGCCCCTTTAATAGAACTGGGAGCGGGCTTCGATATGGAGCTCACCGGAATGGAAAACATCTACCTGAATGCGTCTATTCTCGGTCTTTCGAGAAAAGAGATAGAGGACAAAATTCATCCCGTTGTGGACTTTTCTGAACTCCATGAATTCATTTATAGTCCTTTAAAAAGTTATTCGTCAGGGATGATCGCACGACTCGGTTTTTCCGTAGCAACTGAGGTCAACCCCGACATTTTGATCGTCGATGAAATCCTGGCGGTCGGTGACGAGCATTTCAGAAAAAAATGCGATGAGAGGATTTTGGGTTTTAAAGAAAGAGGAATAACCATGCTTCTCGTCTCCCATAGCATGGACGATATACGAAGACTCTGCAGCAAAGCGCTATGGCTCGATCACGGTATGCCAAAAATGTATGGCGATCCTGAATCCGTCACAAGGGCGTATCAGAAGGCATAAGGTTGATCCACCGTTAACTGCAATAAACTGGGGCGGATATACTAAAGACCCCGGCAAGGAAATAATGTTTCTAATACAGGTATTAGTAAGACGGCATTCTAACTACCTCTGTCATTGCGGCTTATCCGCGGTGCTGTCCAGGACTATCATGGCCGTCATGACGGATGAAAGGTTGCGGGAATCTCTCGGCAGGGAAGCACGGCAAAGGGCCGGCGCCTTTTCCCTTGATAAGATAGCCGAAAATTACAGGAGAGTGTTCAGCGACAATTCTCCATCTCTTCTATGAGGGGAAGGGCGACTATTTCGGGATCGGCGGGTTCGGGTCTGCTTTGTGAAGGAAGGAAGAAAAGGGTTTAGTGAGGTTTCATGAAGATCCTTCAGCTCATCTATGAGAGTCTCGGGTGTCCCTTTGGTTTTGGAGGGGCCGGCGTAAGGGCCTATGAGATTTATAAGAGATTAAAGGACAGACACGACATTACACTTCTTTGCATGAAGTATCCGGGGGTAAATGACGGCGAGATTGAAGGGTTAAAGCACATATTCGTCGGCGCTGAAAGCACAAGCCTCGCAAAAAGTGTTCTGGCATATACGATTCGCTCCTCCCATTTTGTAAGGTGTTATGGCGATGCTTTTGACATTATCGTTGAAAACTTTCTTCCCTCAACCCCCTTTTTTTCGAGGTTTTTTACAAAAACCCCTTTAATATTGCAGATCCAGGGCATCATGGGAATGCACTCCTTAAGGAAATTCAGTCCCTTCTATTCCATTCCGATATATGTGGTCGAGAAGTTCTATCCAAAACTCCATGATAGATTTATTTTTGTGTCGGACGTGACAAAGGAAAAGATTATGGCCAGGGTGAAGGGAAAAATCAAATTGTGCCCTGTTATCCCCAATGGCATAGACGAAGCGCTTTTGAGAATTACTCCAAAGGATGATGATTATATTCTTTTCTTCAGCAGGATAGATACTTATACAAAGGGTCTCGATATCCTCATAAAGTCATTCGAAAAAATAAGCATCCGATATCCGCGACTGAGACTGGTACTTGCAGGTTACGAATTTGACCGGTTTGATAAACTTGTATCAGGATGCCCGCCTCCATTGAAAGAGAGAATCGAATATGCAGGTTTTGTGGCCGGCGATGAAAAGACCAGACTCTTATCCGGAGCAAAGATGTTTGTTTTGCCTTCCCGTCATGAATCATCACCCATAAGCATCTTAGAGGCCGCTGCTTGCGGAAAGCCGGTTATCGTGAGCGATATCCCTGAACTTGGTTTTGTTCAGGAAGCCGGCTTTGGCCTGAGTTTTTCTTCCGGTTCAGAGACAGGACTGACCGATACGATAGACCTCTTGCTGAGAGCTGATAAGATGAGGGAATTCATGGGAGAGCGGGGGAGAGAATATGTGAGCAAATTTTTGTGGAACTGCATCGCCATACAGTTTGAGGATGCTTTATTGATGTCTCAATTGAAGTCTTATTGAAAACTGAGGGTAGATGCCTTATTGCAAATAAGCTACATCATATGTGCCTTCTTTGACACAAGTTGTCAGGGCTGATTGTGGAAAAGGATAAGATTATGCTAATTTACTGTATACTTATACTATACATCAATAATGGTCTGATTTTTGCATATAATTATACGTAAGTTCATACGAACTAATATGCTTTGCTTGATAAAAAAGCTTGACATTAAAACTGTTTTCCATTATATTTTTGGAAACAAAAAAATGTATTTAATTAAAAATAAATCAAGAAGACATAAGGAAAAAGAATCCGAGGTGGATGCGTGAGATGTTTGGGAACAGGGCTGTATATTGTATTTTTTCTCTTGATTATTTTTTCAGGTTGTGCTACAAAAAATGCGTTAAAAGGCACAACGGATGAGGAGTTTTTAAGAGAGAGGGTGACGGCGTACTGGAATCATAAGATAAAACAGGAATTTGATAAAAGCTATGAGTATGAATATCCACTTTTCCGGAAGAAAATAAATGTGGTAAACTATATAAAAAGTTTTAATACTGCGAAGGCCGGGTGGTCAGGAGCAGGAATTGAACGAGTTGACATGCGGGGAGAGAATGCAATGGTCGATATGAAAATAATGGTTAAGATTGCCGTGTCATCTTCGAGGGATCTTGAACATGATGGTTTTGTTAAAGAGAAGTGGGTAAAGGTGGATGGAATCTGGTATCATATACCGGAGAATTTCCGTGAACGGCAGAATACTCAGTAGCGGATGATGTCTATGTTTTTTTATGTGTATACCTTTACCAGAAATTTAGACAGAAGGAGGTGAGGGAAACAAAGGCAATAAGCAGTTTTTTAAATAGAGAGCTTCAGGAATCTGATTAATTCAGACAATATTTCAGAAAAGGAGGAAAGTAGATGTTAAAAAAAGCAATTTTTATGGTTTTTGCCGTTATGCTGGTCGTCACCGGTTTTGGTCTGACCCAGGCGCAGGCACTTCCTATCATTGACGGCCTAGCACCCGTTACCGGCTATGCAAGCACACAGACCTATATAAACCCGGGTGGGCTCGGTGATTCGCTTCTCTACGGGTACTACAATGTGAGAGGCAACCTGAACCTCTTCAACATTGTCAATACCAGTGCGGTTGATGGAGCAAAGGTCAGGATTGTCTTCAGGAACGCAAAGAACAGCAGAGAGTGCCTTGACTTCAGTATCTGTCTGAGCAAGGGTGATGTGTATACCGCTTTTCTCATCGACAATGGTACTACAGCTGCGTCTGTCCCCTGGATGCTCATACCTTATCTGCACCAGCACTCCCTCCGACCTGCCAGTCATTCAAGTATGAAGGCTCCGGCGGATTAACGGGCGTAAGGCTGATGACTGCAGAGAAGGATACTTTGAGGTAATAGGTTTATCCAGTATCCCTGCTTATGATAGTAATGCATACTAATGTACTCCTCGGCAGGCCATTCCTATGGCCACAGAAGTCCATTGCCGTGACTGGGCTCCAGCAGACTGCACTTCCTATGATGCCGGGAATGTGCTTATGGGTAACAACACAATATTTGATTTTGCCACACTCGCCACCTATAGCGCTAATGCAGTGGCTGTGGCTAACACCGCTTAGATCCGGTTGTAATAACACCCGGCGTGAAAAGAAATCCGCCGAGGCCATGGCTACGGGCAACCCGGGAGCCTGTGCTCTAGCAGACTTTATCTTCATGAAAAGCGACATCATCTCACCGTACGATCTTATGGCCAGTATCGGCGGAGAGACAGAGGTAATCGTCACATTCCCGACAAGGTTGGCCTGCCACAGCACGAATGTGTATACGACATGTTCCCTGCAGGAATCAGAGAAGCTGACAGTTTGCACATGCATAAGTAGTGCACTACCTATCGGGATATCCATTTGGGATGACAATGAGCACAGACTTGATATTAGCGACTTCTCACCGTCCATCGGCAGATGTCTCGCCCATGAAGTGAATGTTGTTAAGCTTGGGCGGTAGCCAGATCTGGAATTCAACTGTTGCGAATATTGTGACGGTTGGTTCATTTGATCTCGGCTGGGTAGATCTTGATCTCGCAGCCGGTGAGCAAGCCATAGCTCCTTTTGGCGGATTCGCCTCAATTGGCCTACCAGCAGTTGCTTTTACAAGTCAGTCTTTTGCGGGCGGTGCCGCGAGCTATATGCTTCCAACCGCATATAAGACAGATATCTCCGTAGACTAGTAGTTACGAATTCCAAGAAAGAGGCGACAGTTATTAACTGCTCGCCTCTTTTATTTTATGGTCCAATAGTTACGCTGTGAGAGAAAATGATATAGACCTTTAGTGACTGCCGTTGTAACAAAAATTACAAAAAATGTGACTTCTCATTGACAATTTTTGACAATGATGAATCCCTGCATCAGTCTTCCAGAACAAAAGTATCCGTTACATAAGCTAATAATTTAAGATAAGGTAAATACGGAAATAGGTATAATATTTGCTTTGAATCATAGTTGTTGACAATTTTTACGTATTTTCATAAACTTAATAAAGATATGTGACGTGCGTCACACCTGTGTGCTCTTTTGTAGAGCATAATAAAAAGAGCGGAAACTAAACGTATATAAATCGATTCGAGGAGGTTTTATGAAGACATTGAAGGTTTTGCTTCTCATGGCGATGGTAGTGGCCTTTGCATCAACGGCGACGGCAGCAACTGTCACAATCACAGGCGGAGTAATAAATTGTACGGGTACCTTAACCCTCGGCACCATGAACGTAGATAGCAGCGGGAATGTCAGTCTTAGTGTGACCGGAACGTGCAGCAGCGGGACATGTACGCCGAGTTCAGCTTCGGTCAGTCCCCTGTCAATAGTGCGTAATATCACGACAGGAGGTACGGCTGCCTCTCAAACCGTTTCTATTACGGACAACTGCAAATCGATAGGGTATAGCGCATCTGTGACGTTCCGGCAGCAACTTTATCTCCGTTCCGGCCAGCGGGACAACAGGCTCTATGGCAGTTACATTTAATACGGCGGGTCTTGCGGCATCGGCAACTCCGTATAACGGGGCTATTTCCGTGTCACACCGGCAGGATATTCTGCTCAGAATATTAACGTAAGTATTACCGTGTCTTCCTCAGCGCCCGCACCGGCACCGGCTATCAACATGACAACTACAGGGCATCAACCGTTATATCTCAACAATCAAACAGTAGCCGGTCTCGGTGCAGCTAAGTACTATGCGGTGACGGACATGGCCTATGCTAAGGTTACCTTCTACCTTGAAAGTCAGGACTGGGATGCCACCGACATGGATTTGATCATAAGCAATGTGAGGCAGCCCCTATGCAGTGAAATTGTCAGGGGTAGCTGGACATCCGGGACCAATGGGGTCTGGTATTCTTCAGATGATAGGGAGGAGCAACGAGACGGTATTTATAAGGACTACTATCCCGGCCGGTACTACAATTTATGCTACCGTATGTAATTTTACTCCTTCTGTAACCGGTAAATTCAGACTCTCATGGAGTGGTATTCAATAAACTCGACTTCATGAGACAGGACAGTTAAAAAATACCATATCAACGAAGGGAGAGGGTAATCCCCTTTCCCTTTTTTTTATGTTTTGCGAGAGCACTTCACCGAATAAATACTATGAGGAGATATTTATGAAAAGAATTTTTGTTTTGTCCGTTTTATTTCTAATGTCTATAAGTGGTGTATCCTTTGCTGAAAATAACACCATTCTGGTGAAAATGAAGGATGGAAAGGTCATCACGATGTCTGATTTCAACAGGATCATCGGTTACTATGATGAAGAAAAACAAAAGGTACTTGCACAGAATCCCCAGTTCAAAGCCACTATTCTCCAGAGGATCGTCCAAGGGTTGGTCATCTCCAAGATAGCGAGAGACAAGGAATTTGAAAAAAGGGCGGAGATTAGGGAGCAGTTGGAGCTGCTTACGGCCGACCTCCTGGCCTCAGAGTACATAAAAAAGGAGGTCGTTGCAAAAATAAGTGTCTCTGAAGATGATATGAAACTTTTCTATAAGGCACATCAGGAGGATTTTAAAGCACCGGAGATGGTACGGGCGAGACATATCCTCATCAAAGTGGATAAGTCTGCCTCTGAAGATGACAAAAAGAAGGCGAAGGACAAGGCGGAAGGGATTTTGAAGAGGATAAAGAGCGGAGAAGACTTCGCTAAACTTGCCTCTGAGTTTTCGGATGACCCGGGCTCCAAAACAAAGGGCGGAGATTTGGGCCTTTTCCAAAGAGGAAAGATGGTCCCTGCTTTCGAAGAGGTTGCTTTCTCTCTGAACGCCGGTGAGGTGAGCGACGTCGTCGAGACACGTTTCGGATTTCATCTCATCAAGGTCGAAGAAAAGAAGGAGGCGGCTATCGAGCCTTATGATAAGGTTAAGGAGAAGATAGGGGAAAAGGTGCGTGCTGAATTCAAGAAGGCGCGGGTCGCTGAATTCTTCCAAGAGGCGATGAAAGATGCAGGCGTGGAAATGAACCTCGAACCATTTTTGCCGAAGCAATAAGGGGGTCTGATTACACCTTTAGCCGTTTCCTCTTGTTTATTGTTAGTGGGAAATTTGCCTTTTATACACAGTGACATTAGTCAACACACGAAACGTCATTGACCCGAAAATACCTCTCTTTGGCAAAGAGGGGATAGGGGAGATTTTTTGAAAATTTGTGAAACCGTATATTCTTAAAATCCCCCTATATTCCCCTTTTCCAAAGGGGGAAAGTATATTTTCATATTTCCGGAAAACAACAGGATTTTGGGTCAAGTCCGGAATGACAACACTGTTGACGGTCAGTATGGAATCGGCTTATCTTCTTTCATATCGAAATGAAGCATAAACAGGACAGGGAAATGACGCCGACGGCGAAGAGCGCCGGCAAGAATGGAAGACATCTTTTTGCATTTCTGCTCCTGTTCTTTTCCATATCCCTCGCTTACTCGAACTCTCTCAGCGGCACCTGGGCCATGGATGATGTAGTTGCGAATAAGCCGGTCGGGCTGCGCGACATTCAGGATTTTATAGGCTTCAGGAAGGTTGCCTACCTGACGTTTCTCCTGAATCAGGCTCTTGCTCCTTTCACCCCGGCTAATTTCAGGCTCTTTAACATGCTGATACACCTTCTGAATGCTGTGCTGGTATATATTCTTGCCTTCAGAACCATTAATATCATGTCCGGCCCTGAACACGCGACTAATGAAATACGGAAACTCAAGGATAGAAGCGCCGGTGGAATTTCTTTTGGAGACGCTGCGTTTCACACAGCCTTGTTCAGCAGTATTATTTTCGCTCTCCACCCTATAAATATAAACGCGGTTGCCTATATCGTACAGAGGATGGCCTCCCTCGCGACATTCTTTATTCTTATTTCGCTCCTCTGTTATTCATATGCAGCAATATCAAAAAGCACATCCAAGGCTATCGGACTCTATATTTTAAGTGGCCTTTCCATTGTCGCCGGCATATTCTCAAAAGAAAATGCCGTCATCGCTGTCCCGCTTTTACTCCTCTATGATTATACCTTTCTATTACGATGCAACCTGAGATTGTTCAAAAAAAGGTTTATTGTCATCATCGGCATCGGGATTGTGAGCGTCAGCATGGCGTCATATTTTTTGAACCTTCATACTACCTTTATTGATATCGTGCGTTTTTTTCTTTATCCAAATACGGCTCTTACGGAGAGAGGGTGGATGGCGGTTGATGTGCATTGGACTCCATTGCAACACATTCTTACTGAATTTCGTGTCGTTTCACGATATCTAATCCTGATTCTCATTCCCCTCCCAAAGCTCCTTGTCTTTGATTGGTGGGGATTTCCAATATCAACAAGTCTCACGGAACCGATAACAACTATGCTATCCATGATATTTCTGCTGTCACTCGTGATGTTTTCGGTATGGCGAATAAAACGGTTTCCTTTACTCTGTTTTGGAATACTCTGGTATTTCATTGCAATATCACTCGAAAGTTTTTTTGCACTGGGGGTCGATTTATATTTCGAGCACAGAAATTATCTCCCCGTCACAGGGTTGTTCATCGGGATCGTTGGTCAAATGGTCTTGTTCCTGAAAGGTAAGATTAATGAGAGAGTTTTGTGGACAAGCGCAAGTATTGTCTGCATAATACTCGGGTCTCTTACCTTTGCGAGAAACTTTGTGTGGAAGGACTCTATAACACTTTGGGGAGATACCATTAAGAAAACGGCGTCAAATATACGGGCGATGATATCATTGGGAAACGCTTATGTAATAGTACCTGATTTTGATAATGCAAAACGTTGCTATAAGGATGCGGTAAGAACAAGCGCTGAGGAGAGAAGGCTCGCATTTCTCAATGCGTCCGTCTACAGGCTCGGATTGACCTATCTCTTTGAGCGAAACCTCCAGGAAGCAAAGAAGTTGATAGCCAACATGGAAGAGACTATCGATTCTTACCATCTGAAAATTCTCAAGGGTTTCTATAAAGCATCCAGTGGTGATATTGATGAGGCAATACGGCTCTATAGTGAAATTCTTCCCTCAACCAAAGGTACTGATACTACAGTTGTTTATACACTTTTAGGCGACGCCTTCAGAGAAAATGGGTCGTGGGACAGAGCCATTGAGCAGTATCAAAACGCGCTTTCTCGTGACCTCAGTTTTTCAGCAGCTTATTACGGGTTAGGGGTATCGTATATGAGCAAAAGGGATATTATCCGTGCAGATTACTATTTCAAAAAGGCCCTTTCCCTCGATCCCAATAACATCCTCGCCCTTTCTGACATGGCGGATCTCTCACTCATTCAGCATCAAAGGCCTGAAGATGCGCTGCTGTATGCCCAGAGGGCTATCGCAAAATCTCCCCCATTCTACCAGCCATATTTGGCGATGGGAAATGTCCTGTTAGTTATCGGAAGGGAGAAGGATGCAGAAGGTTTTTATAGGAAGGCCGTCGAACATGGTATGCCGGATTATATGGTACCGTTCAGCAAGGCGAGGGCCTACTATATCAAAGGAGACATCGTTCAGGCGAAGTATTTTATTGCAGAGCTTAAGAGATACAGGGATCTGCCCGAAAAGTTCAAAAGCCTTATACAACAGGACCACCATTGATAAATATTACACCATGCGATATTCGGTTGAAGCGCTTCTTTTGTCCCCGGCGAAAGAGCTAAAATAGATCACTGTCTCCCATGGTGTAGTAGAAATATTCTTTAAGTTTTTCCAAGAGTGATGTGTCATTGAAGAGAACAAATCCCGGGGTCAGATCGTTCGGTTCTTGAACAGTATGAAACCCGAGTTCCTTGAGCAGGCTGCTCCACCATTCAGGATGGGGAGAAAACCAGCCTTCCACTGTTTCAACTCCTTGAAAATGGTCGTTCAATAGAGTGTACAAAAGATAAGAAACTGATTCAGGATATTTGATGTCAAAAAGCGCATCTCCCCAGATCAGCCTTTTGTCCTTTATTGAAAAGACACCCCAGCCTGTGAGTTTTCCTTTTTTCAGAACAGAAAAAACCCTATGTATTTTGTCCGGACACTCTGCATACCTCCACTGTATATAAGCCGCATCCCTGCGTACCAGAAATCTGTACGAAGAACAGACACGATGAAAGAATTCATTCCAGTCATCGGTAACAGAATGAACTTCTTCAACCGTGTAGCCTGATAAGAGTCTGGTGAGGAATGAAGGAGGTGAAAAAGGATTTCTCACTATATCTCTTATCCAGAAAGGGACAGGGTCTATATATGAATACCCCAGATACCGCATGCCCAATTTCCTTATATTCCCTGTGTTAAATCCATAGATAAAGGGAAGATCCCCTTCACAGAATTTAGCGTAAAAGTAAGAAGCGGTCCTCGCAAGCAGACCGGTTTTGCCGATTCCGATATTCCTGACGCTTGGCTTTGTCATTGTATCTCCGATCTGATATGATATAAACTTTCGTTTATCTGTCTCTGAATAAAAAGGGACGGGGTAGCCGGCATAGTGGGCAACTAATTCCCCCTTGTCGGACAGTGCACAGGCGATCTTAAAGGAGCCGTACGGGTCGTCCCTGAATTTCCAGTACCAGTGCTCAGGACTTCTATTCACATGAAACACTTCATGAAATAGTGGAAGTATCTCCCTTTCGTCAGTTTTGTTATAAGGTCTAATAAAGTAGTTGTCCTTCCTGGCAACATATATCTCGTATCCCATCTGCTGGTTGAGATACCAGGTTTTCTGTTTTTCCCAGCCATTCAGGTAAACCAAAAGTTTTTCTGTCGATTTTGGATCATTAGATTGAGATGATATGGAATCGAAATGATGAGTAAGATTGTCGATGATGAAATCACAGGTTTGAACAACATCCTTTCCTATCTTTTCATTCTCAATGGTACGGAATCCATTTTCAGCAAGAGCAATAATGAAATCAGTCACTGGATGGACTGTAGTCTCAGGCTTTATAGACCTGTCATAGCAGACCTCATCCCCTATAATCAGGACCCCTTTCTCTTTGAGTAATTGTCTTGCCCTTCCGATTACATTATTGAGCGGGCTCAAATACTGCATTGATTCCTGGAAAAGAAGAACATCGTAGTGCTCCTTCGAGAAAACGGTTTCATCTTCATCGAAATATGAGAGGGTCCTGAATTCTACGCCGCTGTCTCCGTAAACCTGTTTTGCATATGCAATGCGTTCAGTGGAAGGTGCGATGGCTACGACCTTATAGCCTTTTTGAGCTAAAAGAAAGGCTGAGTATCCAAGTCCACAACCGACATCAAGGACCGTTGCAGGAGGCGGCGGGAAAAAAGACAGGAGAAGGTTGAACATGTTCTCCTGAGCTTCCTCCATTGACATTTTGGAGTCACCATCGGACCACAGACCGAAATGGAGATGGTCACCTTTGAGGATAGCTCTGCAAAAAGAAAATGGGTCCTGCCAAAGAGGTTGTATTGCCTCAGGCATAATTCTCTCTACTGTATAGGAGAGCCTTTAGGAAAGAAACATAGGGTGGTCTTTTATTGCCCTCCATAGTTCAAACTTTTCTCCAGAATAGAATTCTGTTGTTATACAACAATTTCCCAGGATCAGTGAACCTGCTGAAATAATCTCCCTGATCTAAAGAATTCCATATTTCTTCTGAGAACAGAAGAGCCTCTCCTCTTCCGAAATAGCCAACCGATGGAATAAAAAGAGGATTCGGGCTCCATTCAAAGAGATACCCTTTTTTTAAAGCCGGCGGCACAGAAAATAATGCTGGAGTAAGCCAATTCCCAGAGTCGATATATTCGCCCTTTCGAGAAGGTTCGGGAAGTAGAGCAGAGATACGCTCAAAAAGATGGCTGTTAAAATGTTTTTTATAAAAAAGTTCTCTTGTCTGAGCCATGATGTCAAGCTTGAGCTTGGTATGTTTATGATTATGCACGGCCTTTGCGGTAGGGACAATGTAGAGGTTGTACCCTGCTTTTCTCAATCTGAGGAATAAGTCGCTATCCTCGTAAAATAGAAAGAATTGTTCATCAAAGAGTCCACCCGCATCTTCGATCGCAGACCTTCTCATCATGGCTATACCTCCGGAAAGATTCTTGACCTTCACCGGAGATGACGATTTCCACAGTCTGAGATTATTTCTCCTTTCGGAGAGGGAATACAGATATCCGAAGACAAACAGCATTTGAGACAGTTTTGTGAAGACATCGTGAACAGGTGATGGAGGGACAAAACGTGGGAATAAATATGTCATGGAACTATCCCAGAAAATGAGAGGGGCTGCCGAACTTGCGCCGGGAGTATTTTTAAGGAATTTTTTCAGCATGCTGAGGCATGGCGGGATAACATATGCATCCGGATTAAGAAGAAAGATCCATTCCCCTTTGCTTAAAGCAAAAGCCATATTGCAAGCTTTTGCAAATCCCTCATTTTGTTCATTGAAAATGAGATTGATACCATGGGGCAGAATTGATTGTAAAGTAAATTGCTCATCAGGCGTTGCCGTATTATCAATTACAAAGACCTCAGTATTTTCATTATCACTGAAAACAGATTCAACGGCTCTTTTTGTGAGGTAGGCAGAATGAAAATTGACGATAATGACCGAGACCATCTTAACAATATTCAAGGAGCTTATCGCTTGCCCACCATCGTTCAGGCGCCTTCAAGATCATATCCGTCAGGAACCGGTAATAGCCCTTTACGACCTCCACAGGGTTTTCTGCTTCAGATACGAGTGTCGGTGTTGCACAGATGGTCCGATATACGCCGTTCCCTTCCCAGAGCGTAATGAAAGCCCCTAAATAAGAATTTGTTTTTAAAGGAATCTTCAACGCACCATACGGAGCAGTACATTCTTTATTCATAAACTGAACTTTAATTCCCTGCGGCTGGTTTAATACATCTGATACCACGATAAATATTTCTCCTTTCGACAAGCGGCTATAGATGTCTTTGAGATTATTTTTAGAAATAAAAATACCTCCGTTCAGATACTTCTCGATATGCCGATACTTTGCTCTAAAGAATTCTTGCATATATTGCGGTACTCGAGGATCATATACGATATCATCGAAAAAAATATTCACCGTGAAGCCTTTGTTGCCGAAAAAGGTTATCCCGGCAATACAACTGTCATAATGTGCGCCGAGGAGAACAAGCCCCTTCTTCTGTTCTCGAACGGATAAAAAACTTTCGAGGTTCTCAAAAATTACTTCCCGAGGCCAATTCCCTTTGCCCCGATAAAATATGGCCTCCATCTCCTCACGGGACTGGTGCACGAATCGCTTTAATACCATCTTACGGTCATACGCACGTTCCCCGCAGAGCAATTTGAGTACCTTTTCCGTATCCCTTTTTATATGCGGATGACCAACTGCTACAGACCGCCAATCCATATCCAAAGCAAAGCGTATAAAACCACGCCATTCTGCAAGTCGTTCGCTCATACGTATCGGTAAATGATACAATGAAGGCAGCAAGAAGCGGTAATCGACATAATCAATGCATCGTATGAGCCTGCTTCTATATAATAGCCCCGTTAATCTGTCTACAATTTCCATGAATGTTCAATGTACGACATACCGAACTCTTTGAACTTACCGCTGACAATAAAGGGGTTGGAATATTTGATATCATAGGGATGCATGGCATGTTCATCCCCTACAACTGCCATTATTTTATAGGTACCTGTTAAGAGCGGGCTTTTCTGTATAACCAGGACAAATGCCTGTTTATCATAGTATTGTATTGGTTCCAGACCGTCAAAATGCGTCATCGTTCCAAAACACATAACTTCATCGTTCCGTATTATAGCAAAGCCAACGTGACCTTTCAGGTTGTTTTCTGTGCAGGAAATTTTCATCTTAATAGTCAATAGATCGAAGGGGTTTATCATTTCAATAGGGTTATTGTTCTTATCCCGTACGGTGACTGAGGTTATCATTATCGGTTTTGCTGTATCTGTTTTCGTACTATCCCGCTCTTCTATGGACTCTTTTCTCAGCATAGCTTCCTTCTCTCTCTCAAAATTCTGGTATTGTGAAATGACAGTGCCCGTGTCCCCGATGCTTTCGATAGTACCTCTATGCAACCATAACGCCTTTTCACAGAGTTCCTGAATAAGATACATGCTGTGACTACAAAACAGTATTGTTTTCCCATCCCGTTTGAAATTCATCATCCGGTCAACACATTTCTTTTGAAAATGGTTGTCACCGACTGCAAGCGCCTCATCAATGATGAGGATATCAGGGTCAACACTGGTCGCAATCGCGAAAGCGAGCCTGACATGCATCCCGGATGAATACGTCTTCACTGGTCTCTTTATGAATTCTCCGAGCTCAGAAAAATCTATGATCTCGCCCTTCTTTGCTTCTATTTCGGATTTGGAAAGACCCATGAGACAGGCATTGAGAAAAATATTCTCTTCTCCCGTTAATTCGGGATTGAATCCCGCACCCAATTCCAAAAGTGCGGATATCCTGCCATTCGCCTTAATCTCTCCTCTGGTTGGGTGAAGCGTAGTTGCGATGATTTTTAAAAGGGTGCTTTTCCCCGCGCCGTTTTCACCAATGATACCAAACGTTTCACCTTTGGGGATGTCCAAGTTTATATTATTGAGGGCAACAAAATCTGAGTGTAGTTTCTTTCTAAAAACAATTTCTTTCAATCTGTGCAAGGGGGAAGGATATATCTTATAAATCTTTGATAGGTTTTTGATCTCAATTGCATTTGTACTCAAGATATTCATTATAACCAATCTGCAAATTCAGGTTTGAGCTTCGAAAAAACGTAAGCGCCCGTGGAATAAAAAATAATCGTCCACATAAGAACCAACAAGACCATGGTATAATCGCGTATGCCCCCATGCAGAAAAAGGTCGTGGTAGATGCTTATGAACGGGTAGACAGGATTTATGTACATGATGCTCCGGGCCCATTCCGGCAACATACTGATAGGATAGAGTATCGGAGTAACATATATCCCAAACGTTATCAAAAGCTGCACGACCTGAAGAGTATCTCTCAGGAATACCGAGAGACAGGCAAGGATGAAGCCGACACCCAGAGTGAAAAGAAGTTGTAAGACAATTATAAACGGAAGATAAGCTAATATAGCGATATGGTGTTTTATCAGCACTGCATAAACAGCGAGTGCCCCTATTGCTATGCCATGAGTTGAGAAAGCAGCGATAACCGCTTTTGCCGGAAGGATTTCAGTCGGGAAAACGGTTTTTTGTATGAGCGTGGCATTCTCTAACAGACTGCTTGTTGATCGGCTGATACCTTCTGCTAAGGCCATCCACGGGAAAAGACCTGCCATGAGATATATGACGGCACCTTGACTTCCGGAATACTCGGGAAGTCTCAACTTGAAAATGTAGACAAATACAAATAGAAATGCCAGCAGCATTACCAAGGGATGTATAAAGCTCCACAGGATACCGGCTGAAGATCCCGCAAAGCGGCTTTTGATTTCCCTTATGACCATGTGGATCAAAAGGTGCTTGTATAAAAAAAAGTTTTTTGAGATATTGAGCGTTTGTTTAAGCACGTTCTTGAAAAACATTTACTTTAAAACTTCAAAATTGTGTTGAGGGCTCACCATAAATCCGAAACCGAATCTATTTATTATAACGGAAAAATATAGAATAAAAGAAGAGTTGTTTGTGATAAAATAACCTGTCTTTAAGGTGTGGACAATAGCTGCGGGGTATTTGGAAGTGAAAAAAGATCTCTTGCAGTCTGCGTGCAGACTTCACGATATTGCTGGTTGGTTATTCCTATTCAGTGTAGTACTTCTCCTGTATGGATCCGTTATCCATTTAAAATGGACTTATGATGACACTCAGATAGTCAAACAGGCTATTCAATACAGCCCTTACCAGTACTTTTCTGTCCCTGAGATCTGGCGAGAGCTTTCATGGACTAATCTAACACCTCTCATAACGTTCTCATTTGATGCCGACCTGTTTCTATTTGGACTCAATCCTCAAATGTTTTATATCCACCATCTGATTGTCATTTGGCTTTGCGCCATAATGTTCTATATGATTCTGCAGCTCTGGGTACCAAGATCTTTTGCCATCGCGGGCGCCTTTTTATTTCTAATAGGCTGGCCTTTGGCTGTCGTGTCGCAGCAACTCATGGTGAGACACTATTTAGAGGGACTGCTGCTGTCGCTTGCATCCTTCTGGTTTTTCGTGTCCGGATTGCGCAGGGAAAAGGCGTGGATGTTTATGGGGTCGGTTTTGTTTTACATGGGGGCGCTAGCAGCGAAAGAGATCTATCTGCCACTTGTTTTTTTGCTGCTCGCGCTTCCGGAGAGAGAGTTTAAGACCCGTCTTATACGCGCTGCCCCGTTGTTCGGAGTGCTGGCTGTATACGCGATTTGGCGTTTTCATATGTTGGATGTTTTTTTGGGATTTTACGGAAGCACTGGGGGTAAAGCGCCCGTAATAAATGCTGCAAATGCCGTAGCACTCTTTCTTAAACAGGGCCTTATAATGCTATTGGGGCCGAAAGTATCGAAGGAGTATATTTTTGCTTTGTTCTTTCTAACCCCGATAGTTGTTTTTATGGTTCAAAAAGTGCGTACTGCGCTTTTTATTGTGTTGGCATGCGTGCTTACATTTTTGCCGATACTCCCCGTGATGTCTGAATCGTCTGAACCACGTTATTTTCTCCTCACATGGAGCATGATCAGTATTTTATTGGCCTTTGTCTTCAACTTTCTGTGGAACTCCCGATCCGCGTATCGTGTCATCGGCATATTGCTGATGGCATCCGTCTCGATATTTGTTCTTTTGTATAATAGAGAAGTGTGGGCGCAACAGTTGACTATTTCGAAGCAGCTCAGCGCTGAAGGTAACTTTATATTGCTAAAGGCTACCGGGAAGGACCTGTTGAGGAGACAACTTAGGGAACCAATAGACTTCTCAGGGCTGAATTGGCTGCGTAGCCACTATTATCAGTCCAAGGAAGGTGCCTCAGGTTTCTCTGACGATATTTATTTGTGTGAGAATCCGATTGTCGGAAAAACCATTTGGAGTTATTCAGTGGCATCTCAGGACGTCGTGGACATAACATCATCGGTTGTGAGTACTAAGGAGGATTTTTGTAAGAGGATACGAGCAGACGCTCCGCTACAGGTAAGAGTTGCATTCTCAAAAGTAGGACCTTTCTTTTCGTGGCATTTCGGACCATATGAGAAGGGTAGCTACTCAATTATTCTCGATGAGGCAGTCGAAAAATATGAGCTGCCTTCTGCCGGAGAAATTAGATTATCTTTGAGCAGGGACCTCAGGTTCAGAGTCCGCTATGATTCCACCGACGGGTGGACAACCTATTCCCCGGTTCTATCTGTTTCTGTCTCGAAAGACTCTTCTCAGATTATCTGGCAAAGGGATCGCCATGAACCTGCCTGATGCCCAATCCGCAATCTCAGAGAAAGTTTCTTCCAGGATGTGATCTGTTGCGCATGACTCCTACTTTCAGCTTTTCCTCATTTTCTGGCAGAACAAAGGCTGGGCTTATATGCTTGCTAGTAGCAACGATGGTTTATCTTTTTTATGGATCATCGACTCATTTCTGGTGGACCCACGATGATACGCAGATACTGAGACACGCTCTTCAGTATGAACCGTGGCAGTATTTTTTTGTCCCCGGGATATGGCAAGAGCTTTCGAGCTCAAACCTTACCCCTTTAGTTACACTCTCATTTGATATTGATATTGCGTTATTCGGGCTGACTCCGAAATACTTTTATATCCACCAGCTTGTTTCCCTGTCGCTGTGTTGCATCATGCTCTATTATGTTCTTGATCTTTGGGTTCCTTCCGGAATCGCATTTATGGGCGTAAGTATATTTTTAGTCGGGGTACCGGTAGCCCTTTCTGCACAACAATTGATGATACGGCATTATATAGAGGGGTTCCTATTATCTTTACTTTCACTTTATTTATTTGTACATGGGGTACGTAAACACTCCATGCTATTGATATTCTTTTCGGCGTTTATTTATATGGTATCCACCGCGGCCAAGGAAATCTATGTGCCTCTTGTCCTGCTGCTTCCTGCACTTCCTGAAGGGAATTGTAAGAACCGTTTCACATGCTGCCTTCCCTTTTTCGCAGTTTTCTTTCTCTATTTGTACTGGCGTTGGTGGATGTTGGGAACACTTGCAGGAGGTTACGGAGCTCAGTGGAATATCGGGAACATGCCTGAACTCCTAATCGCTCATCTAAACAAAATCGTAGTTTTATTGTTTCATATAGGAACAGCGAAAGATGTCTTTATCCCCTCAATTGTCCTCTTGCTGGCGGCGGGCTGTTTGGTTCAAAATCGTCGGGCCGCTGTTTTTGGTATTTATGCGGGTGCTTTGACCGTTCTGCCGATTCTCACAATACCTGAATTTCTTTTTGATTCCCGGCACGTATATCTCGTTTGGGGTATGATTTCAATAGTTTTGTCTTTCGCTCTCTTACGCCTGTGGAGCATGAGGGCAATCGGGCGTACTATCGGTATCCTGCTCATCATAGTTATCATTGCGGGCGTCTCATTCAAAGCAAAGGAGGTATCGAGCAGTAATCTTGAACTCTATCAACGGATCGAGAGTGAAGGAAGGTTTTTCCTGTTTGAAGCGGGAGAACACGATATATTGCGGAATCCTGCAGAAGCGCCGTGGTACTTTGAAGGATTGAGTTGGCTGAAAAGATATTACTATGGAATCGTTCGAGACGACACAAAATATTTCTACGACGATATTTTTTTATGCGAGGAATCCGTTGACAATAAATACGTATGGAACTATTCTCCTCAAATGAAGAGGGTTGAGAATATTACAGGGTCAGTTCCTGCCATCCGGAAAACCTATTGCAGTAGAGTGCGGCAGGACGCTCCTCTAAAGATACGACTTGTCTATGCACCGTCACGATTATCATGGGAATTCGGCCCCTATAAGAGCGGAAATTATTCATTAATCTTGAAAGGGAGTGCAGGAAAGTTCGATTTGCCGTCTTCCGGCACATTGAAGATATCCTTATCAGGCGATATGATTGTTAGAATCCGCTATGAATCTCCGGAGGGTTGGATTACCTATTCTCCGCCATTAAGGCTCGGAGGGACACAGCATTCTATCAATTCGATATGGGAGAGAAATTAGGATGCCGAAAGCGAAGACACACTACCCTGACGCCTTTTGTTTTTCTATGCTTGCGGTGCTCACCGCTCTCCTTTACCATAAAGTGGTAGGTAGCTATTGGCTTTACGATGACCCTTATATACTTCGGCATGCATTTGAGCACAGCCCGTGGGAATATTTTTTCATCCCGGATGTCTGGAGAGAACTTTCCATAAGGTATTTAACGCCATGGGTCACGCTCTCATTCGATATTGATCTCTCCCTATTCGGATTTCAGCCTCGATTTTTCTATCTCCATCAATTAGTGTCATTGTGGTTTGCTGCATGTATGCTCTACGTTGTTTTGAGACTCTGGGTCAAGCGGGTATTCGCCTTTTCCGGAAGTTTATTGTTCCTTGTGAGTGCGCCTGCCGCCGCGTCTGCTGAAATGCTTCAGATCCGTCACTATGTTGAAGGACTTATTTTCTGTCTTCTTTCACTCTACTTTTTTGTCCAGGCATTGAGAAAGGAATCAGTTATTTCAACTTTTGTCTCGGCTTTGTTTTATCTCCTTGCTGCATCGGCAAAAGAACTCTACGTGCCTTTCGCTATCGCAATGCTCTTTCTTCCGGAAAAGACCTTCGGAACAAGGATTAAGCGGGGAATCCCCTTAGTGGTTTCCTGTATCCTGTACATCCTCTGGAGAAGGTGGATGTTAGGCAGTTTTATCGCGGGTCCCGGAGAAAACAGCATATTCAATGTCTATAAGGGAATGGAGTCAGTAGCGATTTTTCTAACAAATATTTATGGTACTTTTATCATGATGTCAGGTGTTTCTCGGATCAGTGCAATAGTAAATCCCTCAGTAACCGCTTGTTTTGTAATATACATTTTTCTTTCCGTGTTTTTTCTCTTAAGAAAGAAAAGCTATTCTCTCCTGTTTTTTTTCTTCATTATCACCGTAGCTATATATTCTATCCCCCTTTCCATATTTCAGCCATACTACATAGCTCATGATTTCCCCGCCTATAGAACGATATTCTTAATCTCTGCATATTTGTCAGTCATTATTGCACTGTCAGGTGATTTCCTGTATGAACAAACCGGAGCGGTACGCATGAGACCCCTCAAGATTTCATTAAGGGCAGCAATTATTTTTTTGATTATTGGCTTATTGTCGATCGTTCAGTTGAATTCTTTTCTCTGGATCTCAACCCAAAGGGAAAAGACAATAAGGCCGTTAGCTCAGGAAGGGGAATTCTTTATGAGTGCCGATCACGATATCCTGCTTGTTAAGTCCGACCCTGTGAACTCAGGCACTCACTATTATGAAAATCTTGAATTTTTCAGGAAGTTTTATCGGCGGGACGAACCTCCTTCAGTGGTTTACAACGGGTTTGCTTACGTCGATGCCCCCGGGACATCCGCCCTCGAGAATTTGAGAATATTCAAGTACAATGCGCTCAACCGAACAATTTCGGAAATTTCGGATTCCTATTTAAAGGAAAGGACTGCACTGCTGTCTCGTATCAAGAATCTGCCCTTTTCCGGTCACTTAAGAGTAGCCCATGGCTTGATAGATTTTTCCCTTGGTCCGTCACGCTCTGGACATTACTTCGTGCTCTGGGGACATAAACAGGGACGCTACAGTATGTTGATAGACATCGGGCAGGAGCGCACAATCAAGACAAGAGGACTCACTCGGTTAAAAGTCTATTGGCGCTTCGGGTGGGAATCCCCTGAGGGCTGGATCACCCTCTCTCCGGAGTGGTTTGTCGATTTTTCAAAAGACCAAGAGCTTTTTTGGAAGCAATAAACATTACCTCACTATTTTGCTATTTCTCAAACGTATTTGTGAAATTAATCGTATCCTCTATGAGAAAATTGGGCCGCCTTTTGACTTCTTCGAAAATCCTGCTTATATAAGTACCGATTATCCCGAGGCTAATCATTAACATGCTGCCGATAAAGAGAAGGAGGAGGATCACCGTTGTAAACCCGCTCACTGCGGCCCCGGAAAATTTCACATATAGTGTCTGAAGACCTAAAAGGATGCTCAGTATGAACGTTATTATTCCCATGAGTGTGATGAGATGAAGGGGCAGCGAGGAAAACGCGGTGGAGGCGTTCACCGCAAGACGGACGAGCTGAAGCAGTGACCACCGGGAATTACCCTTTACCCTCTCTTTTACGGAAAAGGGTATCTCGGATTTCATGAAACCGATCCAGGAAACGATACCCCGAAAAAAGCGGGAACTTTCAGGCAGGCGGTTATGCGCATCGACGACTTTTCGGGCAAGGAGCTTGAAATCGGACGCATTGTCAAGATTCATGTCGGTGAGGTGCTTTATGAGCCAGTAGAAGAGCTTTGCCCCGAGGGTCGAAGAAAACGGTTCGTTCCCCCGCTCTTTTTTTATTGCCTCAATGACATCGAACCCTTCTTCTTTCCATCTCTTTACCATCTCGGGGATCAGTTCGGGTGGGTGTTGGCCGTCTCCATCCATAACAATGACAGCATCACCCGATGCACGCCCAAGGCCAGCCGCAATCGCCGACTCCTTTCCGAAGTTCCTGCTGAGCTTGATTCCTTTCAGTTCCCCATAGGACTTTGCAAGACTACCGATGAGATGCCATGTATCGTCACCGGAACCGTCATCGACAAGGATTATTTCATAGGAGAGATTAGTCTTCCCCGTTTGACTCCGGATATCAGCCAGGGTGTCTTTCAGGGATTCGGATTCATTGCACACCGGGATTACGATAGAGAGGGAGGGTCTATCCATGATGTATCCGCGCAGCAAGAGCTACCATTGTCTTCGGTAGCCAGACAGGTTTTTTGCTCAATTCACCTTTGATCGGAATCCCGAGTTTGCCCGCTATCAATCCACAGGGGAAGGCATGGGCAAATGGTAATGCCTGAATGTCGACAAATCCTGTCTTTTGTAACAAAAGTCTCAGGGTCTTCCCCGAATAAAATGCAACATGTTCGGGTATCTTAAAAGAAGGCCACCTCTTTTTCATTATTTTGTACCAAAAGTTCCCTATATCAGGGGTGGCTATCACTATTCTGCCGTCGTTTTTTAGCAGCTTTTTTATCGAAAAAAGAAATTCAATAGGTGAATATATGTGCTCAATCACATTAATGAGCACGATGAGAGTAAAATTGTTGAATTCTGGTGGTAATGAGCCTATATCACCGACATGGACATGTGCACCGGATAATCTCTCCGCACGGGATCCAGCCTCCCGAGAAAGTTCGATCCCCGCTCTATAGGAGAAGAAATGTTTTGCCTCATCAAGAAAATACCCATACCCAGAGCCAACTTCAAGAAGCCTGTCAGATGTCATCCCCTGCTTCTTTAATTGTTCGAGAAATCTTCTGAAGGTAATCCTCAGGCTGTTTTCCTGAAAAGAATAGTCCTCATAACCTGCATCCACGCTCCGCAAAAAATAGTTTTCGCTCCGGTATGCAGTTCTCATTGTCAATTCTTTCAGTCTCGGATTCAAATAGACGAGACCACACTCTCTGCAAATTACTACATTCAGCTGCCTAAAAGTATGTATAATAGAACTGTTTGACGATTGACAGATCAGGCAGTTTGTTGTTTCCATATCGGCGCGAGCTATCGAGTGCAGAGATAGAGACATAGGGTCGTGTGGTTTTGCTCGGAGAAGGGTTTGCATGGAAAATAGTCTACGAAATATGGCTTTAAAAAGTCCATAGCGGGTTAATATACAGTATGAATTTTAGCATTCCGGAATGCAAAGAAGTCCTTGTTCTTGCGCCTCACCCTGACGATGAGGCTTTAGGATGCGCCGGAACCCTTATGCTTTTGAATCAAAAAGGGGTATCATCAACTATTGTTTTCTTCACCAATGGAGAAAGTCTATACGAGAATCCTTCTCCCGTTATTGGTGAAAAAAGAAGAGAAGAAGGTCTTAGAGCCTCTGAGATGCTTGGATGTAATGAGCCGTTATTCCTTGTTTTACCCGACGGGGCTGTCGGTGCTCATAAGGAAGAAATCTACAATAAACTTGCGGACATCATAACCCTAAAAAAACCAGATATGATTTTTTCGCCATCCCTTATTGATTATCACCAAGACCATATAGCCACATCAAGTATTTCTCTGAGCCTTTTGAAAAATATTAAGTCCTTCACATTAGTTTTCTATGAAGTTTATTCTGCAGTGAGGTTCAGCCATCTCATTGATATTTCAGAGGTCATTGAACAAAAAAAGCAAATCATCCTCACATATAAAACTAGCCTCTATGAAAACCCTGATGTATATGTGCATGCCTTTCTCGGGCTCAATGCCCACAGGTCTGTCTTTGTCCAGAAGAAAGGTTACTACGAGGCTTTTTATATGCCGGAGAGCACGGATGATGAAGAATCAGTCTTACGCTACCTCTGTTACAAGGACCAATGAGTTATCCAGGAAGCATTACCAGTCGGTGGCCGACCAATATTCCAAAGGAGGTGAGCTTTTCAGGAAGGAAGAGATGCCGTAACAGCGGTATTTCATAAGGTAAAAATTTAGCCTTCTATATGGTTGGAAGAAATGACAACGTGCAAGAATCCATGATTTCTCAGCGCGGGGAACTCTGTTCAGTAAGATAATCGATATCAGCTTGCTATCTGGTTCGCCCTCTATTAAAAAGATCGAAGAGGGTTTTTTTTGGATCCGAAACCCCCGACTGCGCAGCTGCTTTTGGCGCGGCGGGCACCGCAGACGCAGGAACCGGCTGCCCAACGGTTGCCGGTGCTTCAGACCCTATCGGCGCACGTTGCTGCCTAGCCGAGGGCGCAGGAGCTTTGGGTACAGGCTTCTGCTCTGTTGCCTGCGCAACAGTGCCCTGTGCCTCCCTCACCTTCGGATGAGCTGTGTCGTTGATCGAAACGATTATCTTTTCCTCTCCCCTTACCATTACTATCTTGTCCGCTTCTATTTCTTTTAGGGTAAAGCCACTCATAGTGTCACCTTTTTTTAGTGCAGTATGTCTTTTCCCCCTTCCCGCGGTGCTGCGCGGCACTTTGAGATCTTCGAGGTAGGCCAGTCTCAGATCATCTGATATCAAGGTGCCGAATAAAACAAAATCCGGCTTCGGTAGAGGCGCCGCCTCCTTCTTTTCAGGGGGGATTCTTCTTTCCGGATGAAAGAGGTTTTCTTCAGATATCACGGCATACTCGGCAATCGATGGTGTCTGCGGCTGCGAGGTTTTTTCGCTGGCCGCTTCCGTCAATTTTTTTGCCGGTGGCAGCGCATATTTAACTTTCATGGCGAACAATGGAGAAAGATGAAAGGCAAACAGAACTCCCGTCAGAATTAATATGATGTTCAGGAGGTTTATGTTTCTTACTATTCTTTTGAATATCATTTCCTTCTTTTAATTTTACCATAAAGATTATCGGGATTTCTGTAATACGCGATGGGCGAAAATGAATGAAGAAGGCTTTATCCATCTTTTAAAGGCATCTAAAGTGTGATAAACTAAACAAATGCCGGCTTTATATAAAGGAAAGTAGCACCCCGTTTGTTAACTATGAAAATACTCGTTGCCGATGACGATAAGAACCTGAGAAAAGTTCTTATGAATGAACTTTCGTATGCGGGTTTTGATGTTGATGAGGCGGATAACGGCAGAAAGGCATTGGATCTGCTGGAAAAGAATGAATATAACGTTCTCCTTTTGGACCTGAATATGCCGGGACTGGGCGGAATGGATGTCTTGAAGAAAATCAAGAGCCTGGATATTCCGACAGAGGTGATAATCCTTACGGCCCATGCCACTCTTTCTGCCGCCATCGATGCCATGAAACTCGGAGCATATGATTTCCTGACAAAACCTTTTCAGATAGAAGAACTTACGGCTGTCATCGAGAAGGCGAACGAGAAGAAGAACCTGCTCAATGAGAACCTCATTCTGAAATCCCAGATAAAGAGGCAGTCTGAAACAAAGAGTATCATAACGAAGAGCCCCGGCATGATCGAACTGTTAGAGAATGTCAAAAAGTTCGCCGCGTCGGATCTGGCGGTCCTCGTCTCCGGGGAGAGCGGAGTCGGAAAAGAGCTCGTCGCAAGGGCTATCCACGACGCTTCAAACAGGGCCGAAGGACCCTTCATTCCTATCAACTGCAGTGCAATACCCGATACGATGCTCGAAAGCGAACTGTTCGGACATGAAAAAGGCGCATTTACGGGCGCCCACATTAAAAAGTTAGGACTACTCGAAATCGCGAGTCACGGCACACTCTTCATGGATGAGATCGGGGAGATGAACCTGCAACTTCAGGGAAAACTCCTTCGCGCGATCGAAACGGGAAGTTTTTTCAGGGTGGGCGGCATAAAGGAGATTAAGGTTGACGTGAGATTTGTCTCGGCGACAAATAAGGAAATCAAGAAAGAGATTGAGGCGGGAAACTTCAGGAACGACCTTTATTATCGTATCAGTACTTTAACGCTTCACATCCCGCCTCTTCATGAAAGAAAAGAGGATATTCCGCTGCTGGTTGAACATACAATCAAGAACAATCCTTCCTTTAAGAATAAAAAACTCAGCAAAAATGCGTTAGAAATCCTTTCTGAATATTCATGGCCCGGCAATGTGAGGGAACTTCAGAACGTGATTCAAAGGGCACTCTTCCTGTCAAAAAGTAATACCATAGAACCCGATGATCTGCCGCTCGATCTGGTCCCCGGCCACAAGATTTCCGGCCGGAAACTCGAAGACGTGGAGAGGGAACATATCATGAAGGTCTTTAAAGCTGTGAACGGGCAGAAGAGAAAAGCGGCCGAGATACTCGGTATAGACCCAAAAACGCTCTATAGAAAACTGTCTACGTATGGTATAAGAGATTAATCTCCGAAAATCCGCTGCTGAATTTATTAAAATTTTCAAATGGTCAAACTGCTGTCATGAAATACGAACCTATCAGAATTCTCCTGGTTGAGGACAACCCCGGAGATGCCGGCCTGGTAAAGGAAATGCTTGAAGACACAACTACCGTTCAGTTCGAATTGACACACAGTGACAGACTGAAGACTGCACTTGCACTTCTCTCCAAAGAGAGCTTTGACATCATCCTGTTGGACCTCTCCCTGCCGGATGGATACGGCCTTGACACCGTTATTCAGATGCATGTTGCCAGGCCGGAAATACCGATTGCGGTCATGAGCGGCCTGGGTGATGAAGAGTTGGCAATCAGGGCGCTTCATGAAGGGGCACAGGATTATCTGGTTAAGGGCCGGGTGGATAGTAATCTTTTGATCCGGTCTGTGCGGTATGCAATAGAACGCAAGCAATCTGAAGAAGCGCTGCGCAAGGCCTATGACGAGTTGGAGCGGAGGGTTCAGGAGCGGACGGAAGAATTGGTCTTAACGAACGATGCGCTCCTTGCAGAAATAGCTGAGCGCAAGAAGACCGAAAAAGCCTTGCAGAAAAGCGAAGCGAGCCTTGCAGAGGCACAGCGAATAGCGCGTCTGGGAAACTGGGATTGGGATATTCAAACGAATAAATTTTCATGGTCAGATGAAACTTATCGCATTTTCGGCCTGACCCCTCAAGAGTTTGGAGCGACTTACGATGACTTTTTAACTCTTGTCCATCCCGAGGACAGAGAGTACGTGAGGAGAGCAGTGCAGGATGCCTTAACGGGCAAACCTTACACGACAGAACACCGCATCATGCTGACTGACGGCACTATGAGATTTGTCTACGAACAGGGAGAGATTTCCTTCAGCGAGAGCGGGGAGCCGACCAGGATGCTCGGCATAGTCCAGGATATCACAGACAAAAAAGAAAAGGAGATCCAGTTGATCATGAGCGAGAGGCTTGCTGCCCTGGGACAGATGGCATCCGGCATAGCGCATGAGATAAACAATCCCCTTGCGACTATCGCAGCCTGCGCTGAAGGACTTCTGAACAGGATAAAAAAGGGACAGATGAACCCGGAACTGTTCGAAAACTATCTAAAGATTATTGATGAGGAGGTCCAGCGGTGTAAGGGCATTACAACGAGCATGCTCTCCTTTGTGAGAAAAGCTGCCTATGAAAAGAAAAGTGTAGATCTCAATCATATCCTCGATAAGACCCTTGAGCTCATCGGGTTTCAGGGCAGACTGAAAGAGGTCGAAGTGATAAAACAGTATAGAGGGAAGTTGATAACCAGGGGAAGTGAGGGTGAATTACAACAGGTCTTTCTTGCAATTATTACGAACGCACTCGATGCTATGGAAGACAAGGGGTCACTTGAGTTTGCTACCTGGATAAGCCCCGACGGGCCCACGGGAAGGCGGACAACCATATACATCAGGATCAGCGATACCGGACCGGGGATACCTCCTGAGTTGACGGCCAAGATATTTGATCCATTCTTCACAACGAAAGCGGACAAAGGAGGAACGGGTCTCGGCCTGTCTATAGCTCATAAAATAATTAAAGACCATAAAGGCAGCATTGTGGTGACGTTGGAGAGAGGAAAAGGCGCGACCTTTACGATAACCCTGCCGAGATAATCCTTTGGGCAATATGCCCTGTAAGCAAGACATATTGCCTGCAAGCGTCATTGCACAGGCAAACATAAGCTGAATAAAATCAACGATTTAATCCTGGCATCTCTTTTGCTATTAAACATTTCATGAGCACGAATGCGGGCCTAAGAAATCTCGGAGAAGCCATCATATTACAGTCGATAGAGGATTTGTGGGATGAAAGGCATAGGAGTGATTCTCTGACATTCTTCAAGGGAGAAGGGTTCAATATATGTGCAAATATGGCCGGTATTAAACTATTCGGCCGATTAACACTGCTTCGACTGCTGCGCAAATCGGCTGAAAACCCTGAGAAATGTATGCCAAAGGGAGAGAAAAGTGAATATTTTATTGGCTGAAGATGATAAAAATCTCGGATCTATCATAAAGAGTGAGCTGGAGGAAGAAGCATATAGCGTTGATCTGGTTCACGACGGGGTCGAAGCGGTGCTGCGTTTCATCGACAAACCTTATAATTTCATTCTGCTCGATATCATGATGCCGAGGCTTGACGGCATCAATACCCTAAGGATCATAAAAAGACTCGATCCCGATATGCCCGTTATAGCCCTTTCGGGCAATGCCGCTCTTTATCAGATGGAGGCGTCCCGCAAAGAGGGTGCGATAAAGTGTCTGACCAAGCCTTTTCTCATGGAGGAACTGAAAGAGTGTATAAAGAAGCATAAGGGCAAATAAAATGATAGTGATGGTAAGATATCAACTGCCGGTCGTTATTGCAGAGACATCCAATTTTACCACCTCTTCTTTCGGGTCTTTAAAGTTCCTGATCCGTACGTCAATATCCTTTATCGTAAGATATGGGGTCCGAGTCTCGATGGCGTAGAGGATATCCCTCAGTGCCCTCGGATCCGGCAGAATCGTATCGATACTCACCGTTATTACCTTGAACTTCCCGAGCTCCTCCGGCTTTCCCACCCGCTGGCTCGAAATTGTTCCGCCACTTTGTGTCACGATATCCTTGACCATATCCTGCAATGTAGCCGCTGCAAGAGAAAGTGTTTTTCCCGCTACCAGTTTTGAATCATCGGCCTTACGCTCCTCTTTGAGAACGGCAAGTTTCTTCTCGATCTGAGGTTTTTCTGCTATGAGGGTGACATATTTTTCGAGAGTCTTTGTCTTCATGGCCCCGCTTTCCCTCATCGAACCGACCTCTGTCTGAATCCTGATATAAACATACTGGTACACAAGAAAACCGAAGAGGATAGCCATGACAGGGATTGCCGCAAATAATATTTTACTCTTCGTCGCCTTCATCCGTTCCCTCTTTCTTTTTCATTTCATCTTTCTTAACGCCCTCTATCTCCATCTTTATATTGAACCGGTCTGCATTCATCCGCGTATCCCTGAAGGTCGGAGATGCAAACTCGGCCTTCTTGAAGAATGGAGACGCCTCGAGTTTTGGTAAAAGGCCTGTCGCAGAAGATGCATACCCTTCAAGCTCTATAGTCGTCTGGGTAACCCTTACCCTTGACAGCCATGCGTTCTTGGGAAGAATGGTTGTGAGCTCTTTGAGAATGTTCAGCGCCATCTGCCTGTTCCCCTTGAAATCGTTTATTGTTGCTATCTCCTTGTCCAGAGATTCCATTTCCTTTTTCAGAGCTTCAACCTTTCTGACCTCTTCCTTGCGCAGCGTGATCTGACGGTCAATCTCAAGGAGTCTCTTTTCTTCGATTTTTGCGGGGGAGATAAGATAGAGGACCCACATGGCTAAAATCAGGAGGACGAGAACGATGGTAAACCCCTTCGGCGCCTTTATCACCTCGTGATAACCCTTCGAGAATAGATTCAAACCCTTTGCCTTAAACCACAGTGATTCCAGGACCGCGCCGACTGCTGCGTAGGGTACCACCTCATAGTTGCCGGAAAGTCTGCCCTTTATATCCGCTTCGTTGAGTATTTCGACAGACTGGTTCAGCCCCGTTTTCAGCAACTCCCTTAGGGTGGAACTCGTATCTTTCAGGAGCACCGTAATCTGTGGCTCTTTCCCGTCGTTTTTTATCATATCGATGAGAGGGGCGATTTCCGTTACAAGCGTGTCGATTTGGGATTTCTCGTCCCCTGCAGAGAAACTGCCCGAAAAGGCCCCGGTTATGGAACCGTTCAGGAATAAAGCGCCTCCGTATCCTTCCTGCCCCATCTCGATGAATACTCTATCTGTTTTTCCTTCGACATACCGGCAGAGGGTTTCGAAGCCTGACAGATTGACTGTTATCCTGTTTACGCTAATGCCTTTTTCCTTGAGTGCGTCGAGGTACGGGCTGATAAAGTCGGCCTTTGCAGCGGCAACCAGAACGGACAGCTTCCCTTCATGTTCCCTCAGCACCTTAAAGTCATAGAAGGCATCTTCAGAACTGAAGGGCGTAATCCTGTCCAGTTCATAGGAAATAACATCCGATAAATTGTCCTTAACGGTCGTCGGGAACTCCGTTGTCGTGATAACCGCCCACGCCTTCGGGATGCTTAGAGATATATTTGCATTTGCTGCGCCGAGATCATTGATCGCCAGCGCTAAAGAAGAGGCGAGAAACTCCGGCTGAGGGTATCTGTCTTCCTCAAATGAATATTCTCTGACCCCCTGGATTTTGATCCGTGACAGGAATCTTGTTCCATAGGCTACTGAGAGAGTGCTTTTCTCGAGAGAAGCGGACAAGGTCTTTGCCGGATAGATGCTCTCATCGGCAAGGCTAAAAGTTAATATCCTCCATAAGGGCTCCCCGATCCTCTTCAAAACCGCTGATCCTGAAGAGGCAACGGCAGTCAATTTATTCATGGCTATCGTACCGTTCATTGTGCTAAAGCAACAGGACTTTTATAATAAACAAATTCGTGGGTGTGGGTGTCGGTACCGCCCGTAAGAAGGACCGTAGCCCTGATCGCATAAACTCCTTTCTCATTTTCTTTGCTGCCCGAAGAGTCAATGGTAAACATATTCGTTCCACCCACGGCAATAAACCGGGACATGCTGACGTAACTTCCGCCAATGATTCCCTGAAGCTCCTGCACGTCCCTCATCTCTTTGTTCTGCCTGTAATTTATGATTGCTTCGGCCATCTCCGGCGTCATGTTCGGAATTGCCATCAAAACCTCTCTCGGGGCGACATTTACGTTTATTCTGTCCATTTTTGAGTTGACTGTGAGAAAACCGATAATGCCCTTCTTATCTTTGCTCCCATAGAGGATCTCGGATGTCACTCCTTTAACCAAGAGAAGCTCTTCAATGGTATCGAAGGGAACATTCTTTGCCTTATAGGGATTCGGAAGGGACGTATAGTAATCACTTTCAGCTCCGTGAAGTCTGATAAGGTCATCTTCATCCTTCCAGTCCATTATGGAATCAACAATCGTATCGGCCTCTTCCGACTGAACCCCATGGTTCAAAAGGATGTTTTTTAATACTAACTCAGATGCCGTGTTTATGTCCACTTTCCCCGACTCATCGGTAATCCTGACGGTATAATATCCGTTTCCCAGCTTTCCGGTATAAGGAGTTCCGTCTGTTTTCCAGAGTTCTCTCCCTTCGAGTTCAACAGTCTGATCTTTATAGAAACTCCGGTAGAAAAGTTCCGTAACCCCTCTCTCTATACCGGCCTCGGCAATCAGCTTTCTTTCCATCCCCCCTTTAAAAGATAAGGTGGAAAGCGTATCCGTCTTTACCATAAAAGAAAATGAAAAGACAATGACCATAAGGATGGTTAATACCCATAATACCATAAGGAGTGCAACTCCGGTCTGTGAATCACAGGCCTTGCTGCAGAGCTTTAAACCCGTTGTCTTTTCTCCGGTCATAAAATTATCTATTGTTCCTCCACGTTGAATCCGGACTCGGCAAGAACCGATGTCGATTTTTGCACCCTGAAAGGGATTATCAGAGACAGATCCCGAGCTCCGTCAATAAAATGGAGTCTTACCTTTTCGGGAATACCGGTAGTAACCGTCCATTGTTCCACCCACTTGCCCTTCTCTTCCGTAGGGTCTTTAGAGAAATATTCGAAATACATTTTTTCAAAGGTATCAAAGAGCTTTGTCTCCCTACTGCCTTCCATACCGACAACATTCTCCGAAGCATATAAAACCTGTTTCCCGTTCTCTCCCATTTTGACTGTATAGGTGGTTATGACGTAACCCTTCTCTCCGCCCCAGATAGAAAAGTTTGTCGAAAACTGCATGGATTCCCGTTCCCCCTTAAAATAGTATTTCGTTTGAGCATCTTCTTCGTATGTCAAAGGGGTAAAGGATTGAATCTGAGAATCTATAATATTGAGCGAAGCCCGCATTCTCTCAAGGGACTCCATCCTTTTTTCCCCTGAATCTATAGACTTTGTCGCGAGTCTCATAGAGCCGATGATTATCAGAACAATGATTCCGATAAGCGCGATAGAAATAATCAGCTCAAGAAGGGTGAAACCCTCCTTGCGAAGGACGAAGGATGAAGGACGGCGGATCGAGATTTTTTTAGCTTTTGAATATACTGACCTATTAAATAAATGTCTGAACAATATCTGCATTCCTTGATTAAACCTCTCTTTTCACAACCTTCATCGTAGTCAAGGTCAGCGACCTTTCTTTCGTTCCCCTTAACCAGCGGATTGTCAGGTTGATTTCGAGGAGTTTTACCTGGAGGTTTTCCGTCCGCTCTTTCAAAGCCTCTGCTATCGATACGTCAATCCTGTAACCGTCATCGGTAGTCTCACTGAATGATTTCTCCGATATCTTTTCGTCACTGTTCAGTATCTCTTTCATCTTGGCTTCCGCCTTTATGGAAGCAGAGACGTAGTCCCTTGAAAGAGAAATAGCCCTGAGGTTTGCCGAAAAAAGCTGCAGTATGACCGCTACAGCTATCCCCAAGATCGCGGTGGCCACAAGGACCTCAAGAAGGGTGAAGCCTTTCCGGTTCATTTAATCATCACTGTGCCCACGACAGGGTCTAATTGTATGCTCACTGACCTTTTGGAATTCCATAAAATGATTGTCCCCCCTTCAACCCCGCTTGTCGGATATAAGACGAAATGGTATTTCCCGGTGTGAATCTCTCCCGCGACAGGATCTATTACCTTGACCGCAATGTCTGCAGGGATATCTTTAGGTGCATGACCTTCCAGGGCATATTGTCTTGATTCCATATCTATGGTGACCGTCTGTATTTCATCATGGATCCTGGCAAGCGATCGGGCCTGTTTGATCGTTGAGGATATGTTTCTGACGGTCGCATTGAATTTGTACGAAGGAAGGGAGTTGGCAAAAAAGATTGCGGACAAGCCGATAATAACTGAAATAAGGAAGAGAACAATGATCAGTTCAAGGAGTATGAAACCGGGAGCCTTCCGTGCACCCGCTTGCTGGTGAGGGACGGTGAGGAAGGTGGAAACAGTATTTGTCCTTTGTGCTTTTCGCAATGAATCCATTAGAACGGAAGTTCTATTATGCTGAATATGGCCATAAGTATCGAGATGATGATAGCAGCGACTATTATGCCCATGGTAAGGATCATGATCGGTTCGAGAAGGCCCACAAATCTTTTGATGGCTACATTAAGGCTTTTCTCATACGTGCTTGCTACCTTTAACAGCATGACATCAAGCTGGCCTGTCTCCTCTCCGACCTTTATCATCGAAAGGGCGAGCGACGGAAAGACCTTGGTATTGGCCAAGGGGACCGCTATCCCTTTGCCTTCTTTTGCCCCGGCAGAGACCGCGTCAATCGCGGAGGCTATAACCTGATTGTTTACGATGTCTTTTGCATTGCTTAATGCCTGCAGAAGGGGAACCCCGCTCTTGAGGAGGGTGCCCAGGGTACGACAGAATCTCGCGGTCTCAAGCTTCCTTATGACATCTCCCATAAGCTTCAATTTGAATGTGTCCCATTTGTATTTCCCCAAATCGGACCTCGTATAATTCTTAAAGATGATCCATCCGCCCGCCATAGCTGCCGCGACAATCCACCAGTATGATTTAAGGGTATTACTGAAGGCGAGGAGTATCTGGGTAGGCAGCGGCAACGCGCCGCCAAGTTCAGCGAATATCACAGTGAATTTCGGCAGGACATAGGTGAGGAGAATGATTATCGATAACCCGCTGGTAACCATGAGAATAGCAGGGTATATCATTACCGAAACAATATGGTCTTTTAATGCCTTCGAGGATTCGAGAAACTCGTTCAGTTTGTCCAGTACTACATCGAGCACACCGCCGGCTTCACCAGCCCGTATCATGTTTACATAGATCCTGGGGAATACCTTCGGATGCTTCTGAAGGGCGTCTGAAAAGGAATTGCCTTCCCTGATGGACTTGAGAATAGCATCAACCACGCTCTTCATCTCACCGCTTTCGGATATGTCCGACAAGATGTTAAGGCTTCTGTCCAGGGGTAACCCTGCGCCCAACAAGGCCGATAACTCTGTCGTGAAGGTCAGGAGGTCGCCCTTTGACGACCTCATGGAAATTCTCTTTTTTATTCCCTCTTTCGGTGAGGAGACTTTTAAAGGGATGACACCGGTATTTTTCAGCCGCTCAATGGCGGACTTTTCGTCGACTGCTTCAATAAAACCTTCAACGACAGCGCCTTCAATCGAGGTCGCCCTGTAAGAAAAGACCGGCATCCTATGCCTCCCCTAATCCCTGCGATACCATGCGTAACAATATGTGAGACATCTTTTCATTATAACATGGGAAAAGCTGTTAATATATAATAAGCTGGATAAGGAATTGCAGTGTGCCCTTAGTCCCCAACCCTAAATTGAAGGAAATATTTTGAAGATTCTTCATCTTCTCTATGAAAGCAAAGGTGACTATTTCGGCATAGGCGGAGTCGGAATAAGGGCTTATGAGATTTATCGCCGGTTAAAGGATAGACACGATATAACCCTGCTTTGCAAGAAATATCCCGGTGCGGCAGACGGAACTCTCGAAGGGCTGAGGCACATATTTGTCGGAACGGAGAGCAAGAGCCTTGCGAAGACTTTATTGTCATATGCTTACAGTGCTTCACTGTTTACAAAAAAATATGGTGACGAATTTGACATTATAATTGAAGAATTCTCACCTGCCATACCGACTTTCTTACATGCCTTTACAGAGAAACCGGTCGTTCTGCAGATACAGGGATACACCGGAGTCGAATATTTTGAGAAATATAATATTTTTTACTCCGGCCTTCTCTGCGCATTTGAAAGATTCCGTCCTTTATTTTACAGGAATATCGTCTTTGTCTCTGCTATTACCGCAAAAAGGTACCGTTTTCGTGCCCGGGAGAAGAATATTAAAGTGATACCAAACGGTATTCGGGAAGAATTGCTGACCTGCGAACCGGGCGGGGCTGACTATATGCTTTATCTCGGCAGAATCGATGTCCATGGCAAAGGATTGGATATCCTTCTCCATGCATATGGAGAATTTCATAATAGCTTCCCCCACATAAGGCTGGTAATTGCAGGAGACGGACGGGACAGGGAGAAGTTTGCTGGGATGCTGAGGAGATTGCCGGATAGGATTAAAAAGAACATTGAGTTAAGGGGGTGGGTGGACGGAGAGGAAAAAATGGACCTGTTGAAAGATGCGCTGCTTGTCGTTATGCCCTCACGACATGAGACTCAGGGAATTGTTGCTCTTGAGGCGCTTGCGTGCGGCAAGGCCGTTATTGTCAGCGATATCCCTGAATTGAGTTATATAACCGGAAATCAAGCGGGGATATCGTGCAAGACAGGCGATGCATTCTCACTGGCCGAGGCGATGAGAGACCTCATAACAAGAGAAGAACGGAGGGAGATGGGACAAAGAGGAAGGGATTGGGTTGCGAGGTATACATGGGAAAAAATAGCTTTAGAATATGAAGGATTTCTTATGAGGGTCTTGGAACAGATCAACTGAATCGGTAAAGCCTCTGATTTTATTATTGAAGTGATTAATGCCGAGGGGGCAAAGCCTCCTACGCTTCCTGAGTAACCCTGAGGACTTCACTCAGGGTTGTTACGCCTGCTTTTATCTTTTCGGCGCCGTCTTCGAGGAGGGTTCTCATGCCGTTTTGCTTCGCGGCATTCCGGATCTGATTCGCATCGGCATTCTTTAAGATGAGTTTTCGGATGTCGTCATCGACAACAAGAAGTTCGAATATCCCCGACCTGCCGAAATAGCCGGTGAAGGCACAAATATCGCACCCCTTGCCGCGATAGAGGGATGTGGCACTATCGATACCGAAGAGCTTAAGGGTTTCACTATCAGAGACCGAGGGGTCGATTTCCTTGCAGGAGGGGCAGATGACCCTTACGAGTCTCTGGGCAAGGATTCCTCTTATCGTGGAGGAGAGAAGGAAATTCTCAACACCCATATCAAGGAGTCGCGTTATTGCACTTGGAGCATCGTTTGTATGTAATGTTGAGAAGACGAGATGCCCCGTGAGTGCCGATTGGATTGCTATCTCCGCTGTTTCAAGATCCCTGATCTCTCCAATCATGATGATGTCAGGGTCCTGTCTGACGATGTGCCTCAGGGTGTTGGCAAAGTTCAGACCAATCTGCGGTTTTACCTGTATCTGGTTCACCCCTTTCAGTTGGTACTCTACGGGGTCCTCAACAGTTATTATCTTCTTGTCCGGAGAGTTTATCTTGTCAAGGGCGCCGTAGAGAGTCGTGGTCTTTCCGCTTCCCGTGGGACCCGTAACAAGGAAAATGCCGTTCGGCTTTTTGATAAGTTGATCAAATGCCGAGAGCGTTTGCGGGGGAAACCCCAGAACGTCAAGGTCGATCACGATCCCTTCTTTTCGGAGTATTCTCATAACGACACTCTCGCCATGCAGAATGGGGATCGTGGATACCCTCAGGTCTATTTCTTTTTCGCCGACTTTGAGCCTGATACGTCCATCCTGCGGCAATCTCCGCTCGGCGATATTGAGCTTGGCCATAATTTTTATCCTTGATACAATTGCTGCCTGAAGTCTCTTAGGAGTGGATTCTATATCGTGCAATACGCCGTCTATTCGGTATCTCACCTTCAATTCGTCTTCAAAGGGCTCTATATGAATATCACTTGCCCGGCCTTCAACCGCCCTCGTAATGAGCATGTTGACGAGTCTTATGATCGGAGCTTCCGCGGCAAGATCTTTAAGGTGTCCGACGTCCTCTTCCTCTTCTCTCAGGAATTCAACGCCCTTTTCACCCATATCTTCGATTATCCTGTTTATATTCTGTGTTTCTTGTTCGTAGAATTTGGATATGTATTCCGTAAGCACCTTGCCGTCGCAGGCATATACCATTATCTCAGCTGCCGTTGCCACTTTGAGTGCATCAATGGTTGTGGTATCCTCAGGATTTGACATAACGACCTTCAGGATATTGTTTTTCTGCTCCAACGGAATGATTTTGTGCTCGCGGATAAAACGGGAAGATATACCATTGAGAACAAATGGTACCTTGGGTAAATCCTCTGTATTTAAGTAAGGAATCTCTTTAATCATGATCGTCCGATTGTATGTTAATTATATCACAACGATAATTCAGTATGCTCCCTCAGCTTTGAGAACAACCTTAACTGTTTTGAAGATTATTGTTATGTCGAGCCACAAAGACCAGTTCATAACGTACCACGTATCAAGCTTTACCCTATACTTGTAATTTGTGTTGCTTCTCCCCGAAACCTGCCAGAGGCCGGTAATGCCGGGTTTTGCGTTACAGATTACGTGAAAATTCTCCTCGATCTCGGTTCTCTCTCTCGGCAGATACGGTCTTGGTCCCACAAGGCTCATTTCTCCCTTTATAACATTGAATATCTGGGGTAGTTCATCCAGGGAACCTTTTCGTAAAAAACGCCCGATTCTTGTGACCCTCGGATCGTCTTTAAGTTTCCAGGAATTTTCCCATTCCTCGCGGAGTACTTGACTGCTTTCAAGCATTCCTTTGAGTTTTTCCTCGGCATCCCTCCGCATTGTCCTGAACTTATAACACTTGAAAATCTTCCCGTTCCTGCCGATCCGGTCATGGGCGTAAATAGCCGATCCGGGCGTCTCCAACCGTATCATGATCCCGACAATTGCGATGAGAGGAAGGAGAACAGGCAGAAAAACAATACTTGCGGCTGTATCGAAAATCCTTTTTATCAACCTGTTTGTTACGGATTTCAGGTTATTGCGTATGTTCATCAGGAATATCTCTTCGAGGAAAAGATGGAAGAGGTCTGTATTCAAGAGCGCGATCCCTTTCAGGTCAGGAATTACCATCGTATTTACCGCGCTGTTCTGAACTCCCGCTGTTAGGACGGAAAGCCGTTCAGGCGGCAGGGAAGGGATAGCGATGACGGCGGTCTTTACCCCCAGTTCTTTTATAAATTGCGGAAACTCTTCAACGCTGCCGAACACTTTCTTCCCGTGAATAGTCTCACCCAATTTGTGTTTATCATCATCAAGGAAGCCGATGACATCGTATCCCATATGTTTCTCTCTCTGAAGACCCTCTACAACCAGCCTTCCGGCGTTACCCGCACCGATTATCAGTACCCTTTCTCTCCGGATTCCCATATCATAAAGAAGTCTTTTACCCCAGAAGCGGAAAACAGGAAATACAAAGAGAGAGGAAATCCACATGCCCAGCAGTACAAAGCGCGATACGATGCCGCCCATCTTGCCTAATGTTACGATAGCCATTAAGGTGATACTTGCAAGAGAAATGGATTTGACCATAACCCTTGTTTCATCCCAGAAGGTGAGATTATTGTCATAGAGACTTTCATAGAAAATAAAAAAAATGAAGACGGAGGGTATCCACCACGATGAAATGAAATGGACATAGGAAAAAAGAAAAAAAGGCAGATCCGGAATGACAACCGGCAATACCGCGGCACGCAGCAGCCATGCGATGAAAAGAGCGGTATAAAAGGCAAGCAGATCGATGATGATAAGGCAGAAAATCTGAAGCGCATTTTTTATTAATTTCGTTATCTCTGTCATCCCGTGATTAAGCCGGTTCTGTATCCTGCATATTTTGCAGCTGATTCTAAGAAGATGTAAGGTAACCAGAAGTATTTGCGCTGTTTCAGAACAAAACGTATTTGTTCTTTCATAAGCTTTATTCCTTCTCCTTCTGCTTTTGTGTATTCCCGGATCCACCTATTGTTCCTGATGGATGAGCCAATATTATAATAGCGGCTGAATTGCTCTAAAAGCGAGTAGTTATGGGAATGGATAACCATTGCCCCGGGAACATATGCGACTTTATACCCCTGCAAGATAAATTTCCCGGTAATTAACATATCTTCATTTGCCCTGATACCTTCAGGGAACATCCCGACCTTTAAAAAAGGTTCTTTTTTCAGGGACGAGCAAACATTGCTGGAAAAAAAAGTTTTGATGCCATACCTTTTTATGTCATCGAACCCCTTTACTGAACCTTTATCGGGGTAATTAAAATATCTTAAGAAAACCTCTAAAGGGGATGCATCAGTCCTCGGGATGTGTCTTCCGAAGGTTGCAGCAATGTCAGAACTCTTTAATGGCGCCGTCAACTTGCTAAGAAGCGTATTGTCTACAGGCAGTGCATCTTGTGTCATGAAAACGATTATATCCCCTTGTGCTTCAAGGGCGGCGATATTTCTCGTCTTCCCATGGTTGAAAGCCTGTCTCGGGATTACCATGGTCTTTACACCAAATTCTTTTGCAATATCAACGGTATTGTCGTCTGAGGAAGAGTCTATTATGATTATCTCTGTTGATTCCAAGTCCTGCGAAAGGAGCATCGAGAGGAGCTTGCCAATTGATCTGCCTGCGTTCAAGGTGGGTATGATAACCGAGATTTCCATCGAATCTTTATTGTATCACAGGATAAGACTCAGTTAGCCATATTCTTGGTAACAGTCAAGATAGCTCCGAAAAGGGAATAAGCAGACGTAATTTGGCCTCTGACAGAAAAAATTGCCCGTATAGAGTAAAATAATAAGAAGCTTAGATGACGAGAGAGACCGAGAAGCCCTTTGTGGAGATTTTTACGGATGGCGCCTGCAGCGGTAACCCTGGGACCGGAGGCTACGGCATCATCTTAAGGTGCGGAGAGCGGGAAAAGGAACTCTCCGGCTGTGACCCCATGACCACAAATAACCGTATGGAACTCACTGCCGCTATCAAAGGACTCAAGGCATTAAAGAAACCATGCGGGGTCAAGCTTGTTACTGATTCAAATTATGTCGTTCAGGGCATGACATCATGGATCTTTCAATGGGTCAAGAACGGCTGGAAAAACAGCCAGAAGCAGCAGGTCCTCAATAGGGACCTCTGGGAAAGACTTTTTGACCTTTCGAAACTCCATGATATACAATGGATATGGGTAAGAGGACATAATGAACACGCCGAGAACGAAAGGTGTGATAAACTTGCTAAACGTGCCATCAGGAAATGCAAGAAAATAAATAGTCCGCTCACTCCCGGGGGAAGGGCGGAAACGTAAGAGGTTGAGGTCTCATCATGAAGGATATTGATATCAGGAATCTCACAGGCATGTTCTTGATCGCTGTCCCGAGTTTAAAGGACCCTAACTTCGAGCGTACTGTTGTTCTGATTTGCGACCATTCGAAAGACGGGGCATTTGGACTTGTTATAAATCGTGTCCTGTTGAGCAGTTTTCTTCCCTTGAGCAGCGGATTGAATATAAAAGAATGTAATACAGACCTGCCGGTTTACTACGGAGGCCCCGTCAAGCCCGAGCAGGGATATATTCTCTATTCATCTTCCGATAACTATTATCCATCGATAAAGATTAACGAAGACCTTGTCCTGACTACGGCAAAAGAAATCCTTATCGATATCGCGGCAGGTAAAGGACCGGGGCAGTTTCTTTTTACCCTCGGTTTTTCGGGATGGTCTCCGGGACAACTTGAGTACGAATTGATGGAGGACGGTTGGCTGGTTGCACCTGTCGAGAATAGGATCATTTTTGAGACGCCGGTTAATGAGCGCTGGAAGGCGGCGGCAGACCTCATAGGGGTTGATTTGAGGAGAGTTGTGTGCAGGCGGGGAAGGGTATAGTTGACAATTTCCTATTTTTTTTATTATCTTAATAGGCTTTTAAATATTTCAGGAAGGTGATGAAATGAAGACTCTTTTTGCAAAAAAAGGAGAAGTGGAGCGAAAATGGCATCTTGTTGATGCCAAAGATGCGGTCCTAGGAAGGCTTGCTACGAAGATTGCTAATTACCTGACAGGTAAAAACAAGCCGATATTTACGCCCAATACCGATACAGGAGATTTTATCGTCGTTATAAATGCGGATAAAATAAAACTTACAGGCAGGAAGCTTGACAACAAGGTATATTATCGCCATTCGGGTTATCCCGGCGGACTCAAGGCCGAGACAGCAAGGGAGCGTCTTGCCAAGCATCCGGAAAAGATTATAACAGCTGCTGTATGGGGGATGATTCCGAAGGGAAGGCTCGGAAGGGCGATGATAAAAAAACTTAAGGTTTACAGTGGGCCTGAGCATCCTCACGAAGCACAAAAACCAGAAATATTGTCCGTTTAACTAAAGGAGCTATACATGGCAGATATTCAATACAATGCAACCGGAAGAAGAAAGACATCGGTAGCGAGGGTCATTATGACACCCGGAAACGGGCAGATAACCGTTAACAAAAAACCTGCTGATGCCTATTTCCCGAGGGAAACATTAAGGATGGTGATACGCCAGCCGATCGAACTTGCCGGTATAACGGGAAAATATGATATTGATGCGACTGTCACCGGCGGTGGCCTTTCAGGTCAGGCTGGGGCGCTGAGACACGGAATAGCGAGGGCTATTGTTGACATGAACAGCGACCTCCGCACGAGACTCAAAAAAGAAGGATTTCTCATGAGAGACCCCAGGGAAAAAGAGAGGAAGAAATACGGACAGAAGGGTGCCCGTAAGAGATTCCAGTTCTCCAAGAGATAAAAATTTAGTCAGCGGTAACCGTATTCATTTTTGACTCATGACGATTTTGGCTTAGTCTCAGAATAATGCAGATATTGTTCAAGAATTTATTTAACTCGCTGGAGTTAATTAAAAATATCTTTATCTGTTTTATTCGTTGAATATTCATGAAGCCGTCATTTAGAGGTACACTGAGGTATCGAAAAATAAATTTGTTCTCTACATCTGCATTATTCTCAGTCGCTTTATTTGGGTTAATTTATGTTAAAAGTTTTCATATGCGGCGGCAGCGGGTATGCCGGAGGTGAACTTCTCCGCATTCTTTCAGGTCATCCCGAGGTTGTTGTCACAGGAGTCACTTCCGAAAGATCTGCCGGGAAATCCGTAACCGAGCTTTTTCCTCATCTTAATAAATACTCAAAACTTATTTATGAACCCTTGCGCAAAGAAGAGATCCTCGGGAAAGCGGACCTGTTTTTTATGGCATTGCCGCATGGAGAATCGCAGGAAGCGGTGGATTTCTTTTTCAGGAATGGAAAGACGGTCATAGACCTCTCTGCTGATTACAGGTTGAGAGATCGCGGAGACTTACGAAAAATGGTATCAAGTGCCGCACAGATTTCAGGCAACGCTGAAAAAGGCGGTCTTTGGCCTGCCCGAAATTTACCGGAACCGGATCAAGAAGGCAAAACTGATAGCGAATCCGGGCTGTTATCCAACGGGCGCCATACTCGGACTTCTGCCCGCTGTAAAAAATAACCTGATCGATACCGCTTCTCATCGTCATCGACTCAAAATCGGGCACGAGCGGGGCCGGGAGAAAGGCCGATATATCGGTCGCATACTGTGAGGTAAACGAAGGGTTCAAGGCATATTCAGTCGGCACGCACAGGCATACGCCTGAAATTGAGCAGGAACTTTCTCTCATGCACGGCAAGGAGATTGCTGTCAATTTCACTCCGCATCTCTTACCGGTTGATAGGGGCATATTGACAACCATATATGGCCGCCTCGAAAAGAAGGTATCTGTGAGCGACGTAATAAAGATATATCATAATGCATATAAGAAAGAACCCTTTGTCAGGTTATTGGAATATGGCAGGTATCCGAATATAAAAAATGTGAGGGGTACAAACTTCTGCGAAATCGGCCTGAAATTGAATGAGAGGACAAATACCCTGATTATGATAAGCGCAATAGATAACCTTGTGAAAGGCGCTTCGGGGCAGGCTGTGCATAATATGAATATCATGATGGGCTTTGACGAAAAGACCGCCCTGGAAACATTAGCGCTGTTCCCATGATTCCAAGGGGATTTCTTTTCTCTACTGTGGAAGCCGCTATAAAAAAACCTGGACGGAAAGACCTTGCCCTTATCTATTCCCAGGTGGCAGCCGATATGGCAGGTGCATTCACCACAAATAAGGTCAAAGCAGCGCCTGTTAAGCTCGATACGAGAAAATAAAGTCGGGCAGAGGGCAGGCGATAATAGTAAACAGCGGAAATGCGAATGCCTGTACAGGCAGAATCAGGCATGCGAGATGCGGTCGAAATGGCAAGGCTTGCCGCCAATGGTCTCAAGCTAAAACCTTCTCTTCTCTATATTGTTCAACAGGTGTTATCGGTACGCCGATGCCTATGGATAGGATAAAGCCAAAGATCCCTGAATTGATGCAAATCTCGGGCAGGTTTTCTCTGGAAGATGTTGCTGTTGCAATGATGACGACCGATACGTTCCCTAAGGTTATCCGGAGAAAGGTAAAGATCGGCAATAAAATGGGTAGCATTGCCGGCATCTGTAAAGGCGCCGGAATGATATGCCCTCACATGGCAACCATGCTCTGCTTTATCATGACCGACATAGCAGTGCATCAAAAACCCTGGACAGGACACTGCAGGATGCCGTGAAAAGAACATTTAACAGGATTGACCATAGATGGAGATATGTCTACGAATGATACAGTGCTCATTATGGCCAACGGTATGCTCGGGAACCCTCCGATTACCGAAAAATCAGAATCTTACGGAGCATTTAAGAATTCCCTTGATGAAGTCACTTATGGTTTGTCAAGATTGATCGCACAGGACGGCGAAGGCGCCACCAAGCTTGTCGAGATTGAGGTAAACGGCGCAAGGAGCGAGACTGACGCTGAAAAGGCCGCTTTTTCGGTGGCAAACTCAAATCTCGTCAAGACTGCAATTTACGGAAATGACGCAAATTGGGGCAGTATCATGGCGGCGCTCGGATATTCCGGTGCGGATATAAAAGAAGAAAAAGTGGATATCTCTTTCGGAAGGGTCAAGGTGGTAAAAAATGGATTGGCTGCGGGGAGGGATGCAGAAGCCGGTGAGGTTTTAAAAGAGAAGCATATTAAGATAGTCATTGACCTTAATATAGGGAGGTCTTCTGCAAAGGTTCTGACCTGCGATATGACCGAAGAGTATATAAGGATTAATGCAGATTACAGGACGTAATAATTCTTATTTTAATTTTGTCACAATTCGATAAGTTCGTACTTCCTGCTTCCCAACCCGAGATTTTCTGTCGCCTCGGTCTGGATTTGATAGGGCTTTCCACTCAATTTAAACAGGATGTCGTCTCCCTTTGCGATATTTTTTTCATCTGACGCTGATTGCGGGAGGGGATGAGCTTTAAGGAGCATGTCGATACTCGCCTGTTCGATGGAAACGATATCATCCGAGATCAAAATGCCCTGATCCTGTATAACCGGCACATCCGCCATTGGCATACAATCGCATTCAGGCTGTATCTCGGTAAGAAAATTTATATAGATGACTTTCTTGGGCTTAAAAGTACTCAGAACCGCTTTTGCAGCCTCTGCCAGGGAGCGCATAAACCTTTCCGCATCTCCAGGGAGTGAAAGTGCTCCGGACTGGCATACCCGCTCACACCTGCCGCATCGCCAACACTCCTTGCTGTCCCATTTCAGTTCCTCATTAATAAATTTGATGGCTTCCAGGGGGCAGATCTCCATGCACTGATAGCAGAGCTCACATTTTTCCTTATCCCAGGCCAACATCCCCTCCCCGATCGTATGCATGGCGCCTCTGCCGCATTTCCAGCCGCATTCCCTGTGTTTTGAACTCACACCTCCCATCGCAATGTTCTTTATCGCCCCTGCATAGCCTGCCTGTATGTGGCCCTTAACATGAGAGCACACGACCATAGCGGGTACATCATGGATAACACTTGCAATTGCAATCTCGCCGAGTATCTCGCCTGTCTTTACCATAATGCTGTCATTTCCATAGATTCCGTCAGAGAGGACAACAGGGGCTCCGACAGAAAGGTGGTTTATCCCGTTCTGGTTTGCCACCTCGAGATAGTCGAGGCCTTTAATCCTTACTGTGTCCGTGACAAAGGGTTTTGCGCCAAGGTCTTTTAATGCATCGACGACCTTCCTTAAAAAAATAGGCCGGACTATCCGATGTGCGCCCTCGGAGCCGAAATGGGTCTTCACGGCAACCCATTCCTGCGGCTCAAAATAATTGGAGAGGTCAATTTCTTTGAGAAGGCTCTCAAGTTTGCCGGGCATGCTGTCGTCATATTTCCATTTCTTCGCTCTTGCCGATGCAAAAAATACCTTAGACATAATGTCCTCCTTTGGAATCCTTTCAAGGCAATAAATCCTGGTTCTTATTATATCAATTTAACTGTTTAAATTTAGCCTGGCATCTTTGTAAAATGTCATAAACACGAAATCGAAAGGAACCCCATGTATGTATTAGAAAACATAACGATGGCCGAATTTAAAAGATATCTCAGGCAGACGAAAACGATCATATTCCCTTTTGGTACTATAGAGGAGCACGGGAGCCATCTGCCTTTAAATACCGATTCTCTTATTATCCGGGAAACCCTTAAGTTAGCAGCAAAGAAAGAGAGATTTTTTCTCGCACCTTTGACTTATTATGGTGTGTGTACTACTACCAAAGATCATCCCGGGACAATAAGCATTGCCCCTGAGACACTCAGACTGCTTTCTTTCGATCTTGTTACAGAGGCCTATAAAAAGGGACTGCGGAATTTTCTGCTCATTTCGGGTCACGGCGGAAGCCTTCACATGTCTGCACTGAAAGAAACAGCTGAAGTGCTGGTAGAAAAACTGGAAGGTATAAAGATAGCGGTTTTTTCTCCGTATGACCTTTTGTGGAAGGAACTATCCGAAATATCTGAAACGGCGAATGATTCCCACGCCGGTGAGCTGGAAACATCGATGATGCTTTATTTGGCTCCGGAACTGGTGAAGGGAAGGGCAGCTGAGGGGTATCCTCGAATTCCAAAGCCTTTCAGCGTAAAGGATAAAGTGAAATACTGGCCCGGAGGTGTATGGGGGAATCCCAAGAAGGCATCGGTGGAAAAGGGTGAGAAAGCGATAAGGCTGTTTGTGGATAAGATAGTTGAAATGCTCGATAAGATCAAAAGGCTGAAATAGGCATTCTTATATTGTAATTCCCGCTCTGCGAGTCGTAGACGAATTGCAATTCGGGTCTCATTGGAATTCATCGGGTTATAAATAAAAACGTGAAGTCATGTCTTATCGGCATATGTCTTACAAAGGCGGCGATGGTAAAACTTTTTCTTCATCTGTACCAGCCAATCTATTGTTATAAGTGCAATTCTTGGGTTAACCCTCGAAGCGAAGTTTGCAGGTGCTTGATTTCCTCATTATTATCCTTTATTCTTCATGGTACATGAAAAAAGAGATTGTCGACTTTCTGATTATCGGGAGTGGTGTCGCAGGATTGAGGGCGGCGATTGAACTGGCGCCCTATGGAAATGTCGTTGTTGTTACAAAAGACAGGCCTGCGGAAAGCAGTACCGAGTATGCACAGGGGGGGATTGCCGTCGCCTTGAGTGATGAAGATGAGGTAGGCATACATTTCGAAGACACACTGAGGGCGGGTGACGGCCTGTGCAGGGAGAACGCGGTCAAGATTCTTGTCGGGGAAGGACCTGAAAGGATACTTGAACTCATCTCCTGGGGCGCAGAGTTTGACAAAGAGGGGACAAAACTCGACTTTACCATGGAAGCGGCCCATTCAAGGAAAAGGGTGCTCCATGCGCACGGTGATTCGACAGGGAAAGAACTTGAAAGGGTCCTGCTCAATAAGGTCCGGTCGTTCCCGGCGGTCAGGAAATATCCCTTTGCATTTACCGAGGATCTCATCATAAAAGATGGCGAATGCCTTGGTGCGTTTATACTGATGGAGAGGAAAATAACAGCGTTGTTTGCTAAGGCAACAGTGCTCGCGACCGGAGGCGCCGGGCAGATATTTCTGAGGACAACAAACCCCGCAGTCGCAACGGGAGATGGTATGGCCATTGCTTTCAGGGCGGGCGCGATACTTGAGGATATGGAATTTATCCAATTCCATCCAACAGTCCTGTTTGCACCCTCCGCTCCTCAGTTTTTGTTAAGCGAGGCAATGAGGGGAGAAGGCGCGATATTACGGAACATTCATAAAGAACCTTTCATGAAAATTTATCACCCCGATGCGGAGCTTGCGCCGAGAGATGTGGTCACACGGGCAATCCTGTCACAGATGGTGAGGACAAAGGCCAACCACGTATACCTGGATCTTACCCGTCTCGACGCGGATTTCATCAAAAACAGGTTCCCGAGGATATACGCGACATGCCTGCAGTACGATGTTGACATTACAAAAGAACTCATTCCCGTTTCTCCTGCGGCCCATTACGTTATGGGCGGGATAAAGACCGGCATAGACGGTGCTACGAGCATAAAGGGACTCTATGCGGCTGGAGAGGTTGCGTGTACCGGGGTCCACGGCGCAAACAGACTCGCATCGAACAGCCTCCTCGAAGGTCTTGTGTTCGGAGCCAGGGCGGGCAGATCTGCTGCAGATTATGGTCGGCGGCTTTCTGTGAGCAGTCCGGAGGCTGAAGATTCCATCAAAAGAAAAGGGATGGCCTCCGAGTCTTCTTTCTACAAAATGTCAAACTTCGAATTGGAAGAGATTCGGCATTCTTTAAGGAGGCTGCTATGGGAAAAGGTTGGGATAATCAGATGCGAAGAATCATTGGATGAGGCGCGGGGGAATCTTGAAGAATGGTCGTTCATTTTGGACAAGACCTTCAGGACGAGGCGGGAGCTCGAATTGAAGAATATGCTTGAGGTTTCGAAAGTGATAACGGAATCAGCGCTCATGAGGAAGGGAAGCGTGGGCGCCCATTACAGGTCCGATTATCCGGGCAAAGATCAAGGGTGGGAGCGGCATATCGTGTTTAGAAGAGATACAAATAGGTTAACGCATGAGTTCATTCTATAAGAAGCAGAGAAAGGCAAAGATAGTGTGTACCATCGGTCCGTCTTCGGCCGATAGGGAAGTCCTCTCATCATTGATTAAAAAAGGGATGAATGTTGCGAGGTTAAATTTTTCCCACGGCGATTATCATGACCACAAGAATAGCATAGAGCTTATACGGCAGATTTCAAAGAGATTTGACATGCCGGTCGCCATTCTCCAGGACCTGCAGGGAGTAAAAATCAGGGTGGGGCTAATCGAAGGAGGCGCGGCTGAACTGAAGAAAGGCAGGACCTCTTCTCGTAATGCCGGGAGAGGGTGCGGGGAATAAGGAGCGGATATTTGTCTCTTACCCTGCTCTTCTGAGAGATGTTAAGAACGGGGGCAGGATCCTTCTTGACGACGGCATGATCCAGTTGCATGTTCTCGGTAAGGAGAAGAACGCCCTAAAGACCAGGATAACCGAGGGGGGGATATTAAGAGACAGAAAGGGCGTTAACTTCCCAGGGATCAAATTGTCCGTCAAATCGTTCACGGAAAAGGATGAGAAAGACCTGTCCTTTGGAATACAGATGGGCATTGATTATGTCGCCATATCCTTTGTCCGGGAAGCCGGCGATATCAGAAAAGTCAAGGAATGGCTCAAGGAGCGGAATCAGGATATACCCATCATCGCGAAGATAGAAAAACAGGAGGCATTGTGTAACATCGATGAAATATTGTCCGAGGTCGAAGGAATAATGATAGCGAGAGGAGACCTCGGGGTTGAGATACCGCCTGAGGAGGTTCCCCTAATCCAGAAGGGGTTGATCGACAAGGCGAATAAGAAGGGCAAGATCGTGATCACGGCAACGCAGATGCTTGAGTCCATGACCGAGCACCTGAGGCCGACAAGGGCCGAAGCAACAGATGTTGCCAATGCGGTACTTGACGGTACGGACGCGCTGATGCTCTCTGCAGAAACGGCAAGCGGAAAGTATCCTGTCGAAACCTTGAGAATGATGGAAAGAATTATCAGGCATACGGAGTATATGGCGGCGGGCGAGTCTTCCTATGTCCGGGGAAAAACATTTGCAGAGGCCACTGCGGACGCGGCATGCAGGGCCGCTGAAGATATGAACGCAAAGGTACTCGTTGCCTTTACACAATCCGGCTTTACAGCAGGGCTTCTGTCGAAGTTCAGACCGATGGTTCCGATTATCGCCTTTACGCCGGATGAGAAAATTCGAAATAGGGCGTGTCTCCACTGGGGGGTTACCGCAAAGATTATGCAGTTGCCGGCAACAACGGATGAGATGGTCTCAGGAGTGGAGAGATCACTTGTCAAGGAAGGCATCGTAAAAAAAGGAGACAGCATCGTCATAACCTCAAGCTCTCCGCTTTCGACACAAGGCAAGACAAATTTCATGAAATTGCACAGGATAGGGGAATAGGCTCATGCATCGTCTATGTGCGACTCATTAAGAGAAGCCGTTCTTGAAATTTGAAGTCTCTTATAAAAAGACATTTCTAAAAGAACTGAACAATATTCCCAAAAACAATAATATTTCTTTGTACCTTTAGTTAGAGATTAAGGATGGTTCCGCTCCGATATTTTCCCCCCGATTACAAGCAACTGTTCGCTGGAAAGGAATGCAGGATGGCTCATCCATTTTCGCAAATTCTTTTCTCCTTCTCGAAATTGCTCAGAATTTCTTCTGTCACCGCGAGTTTCCAAATACAACGTTAACCAGACCAATGGATATAAAAACATCAAATAAGAATGCTTTAACTTAAATAACGTAAAAGCTAACTTCTTGATCCTAATATTTGCTTGAAACAACAAAGTATGTAGTGTAGGAAAATCAATAGGATTTATATGATATGCATAAATTTCATCCGGTTTAAGGTCCCATCCAACCCTGCGTCTAATCAGTTTATGGGTTCCCGTTAAAAAAAACTTGAGGCGTGAATGCAATCTAAATATATTTGGAGTAGAAAAAATAAAATAACCTCCGGGTTTTAAGATTCTTCCAACTTCAGGGATTATCACAAAATGGGTTCTTAAATGTTCCAAGACCTCCGTACAAATGACTAAGTCGTAGGTTTCGTCATTAAACAGAAGAGTTTGATCCAAATCTACATTATTATGTATTTTGATATTCTTGGGAAGCTTGTTTATTATGTAATCATTAGTTTTATAGTGTGTTCCCTCAACTGTGCATCCTCTTTCAGCAAGATTTTCAAGTATTTCTCCTTCTCCGCAACTGAGATCTAATACCCTGAAACGCTCATAATTCGGCAAAGAGTATACTGCTTTTAGTACAGAATTTATGATATATTTTTGTGCCAAACTTTTTTTGAAATTAAAACTAAAACTGTGATATGTATTTGTTCATTACGATTCGCAGTCATTTTATTATACCAGATTCGCATTGTGCGGAATTACTAACGCGGGGCCGGAAACCTTGCATAACGTCTCGACCTTCTATGTATACTCGTTAAGCGTAAACATGCGACTTGTATGAAATGTAAAGCCCATCTATCACACTGCTACGGCGTTCTTATATCATAAGCCTTGATTTTTCTGTGGAGGTTGCTCCGCTCGATGTCGAGGATTTCCGCCGTTTTCGAAATGTTCCAGTTATTCTCGTCGAGTTTTTTTATTATGAAATCCTTTTCAAAGGAGTCTCTGGCTTCTTTCAAAGTGGCAAAAGCAAAATAGTCCGAACGGGTCGACCCGCCTATAACGATATTCTTGGCCGTTATGATATTAGAGGAAGTCATGATAACGAGCCTTTCTATTACGTTTCTTAGTTCACGGATATTCCCGGGCCAATCGTAAGCCTCGATCATCGCCAGCCCATCGGGCGCTATCCTCTTCGGTCTCTGGCCATATTCCACAGCAAAATAGTCGAGGAAATGCTCTACGAGTGCCGGGATATCGTCCCTCCTTTCTCTGAGGGGCGGGACTATTATGGGGATGACGTTGAGCCTGTAAAAGAGGTCTTCCCTGAAATTCCCCTTTTTTACTTCATCCATAAGGTCTTTGTTCGTAGCCGAAATGATCCTTACGTCCACCTTGATATTCCTGCTGCCACCCACGCGCTGGAATTCCTGCGTCTCTATCACACGGAGAACCTTTGCCTGGGTGGAGAGAGACATATCGCCGATCTCGTCAAGGAATAATGTACCTTCATCGGAAAGTTCAAATTTGCCTTTTTTCCTTTCGAAAGCGCCGGTAAATGAGCCTTTTTCATGTCCGAAGAGTTCGCTTTCTATGAGTTCCTGCGGTATTGCGGCACAATTCATCTCGATAAAAGGGTTGTCTGCCCGGTTACTTTTTTCGTGCAGTACATGTGCAACAAGCTCTTTGCCGGAACCACTCTCTCCGAGGATCAATACCCTGCTGTTCCCTTTTGCAGCCATGTCCACCTGTTCCAAGAGTTGTTTCATTTTCCGGGAATTGCCGATGAGTCTCCATTTTTTTGTCAAATCCTGTCTAAGGGCTTTGTTCTCAATCTCAAGCCTGCGCCTTTCGAGCGCCCTGTTCGCGACTAACAAAACCCTCTCAAGGGACAAAGGTTTTTCGAGAAAATCATATGCGCCGGTCCTTGTTGCCTTCACGGCAAGTTCTATGTTTCCATGTCCCGAGATCATGACAACGGGAAGATCCGGTTTTAGGTTTTTTATCTCATTAAGGGTTTGTATGCCGTCGATGCCCGGAAGCCATACATCGAGCAACATCAGATCAGGGCTTTTCTCTTTGAGAATATTCAAGGCCTCTTCGCCTGAGCTTGCCGTAAAGACAGAATATCCTTCATCTTCAAATATCCCCGAGAGGCTCTCACGTATTCCTTCTTCGTCATCTACTACCATCACGGCGAACTCTGCCATTCAGTTCTCCTTTATAGGGACTACGATCGTAAAAACAGTGCCTTTTGGTTCGTTGTCTCGCACCTTCATATACCCTCCGTGCTCCTTTATTATTCTGCTTGCGATTGCAAGACCGAGGCCGGTCCCGTCTTTTTTTGTGGAGAAGTAAGGAAGAAATAGTTTCTCTTTAATTTCATCCCGGATCCCCGTTCCATTGTCGGCGACTTCTATATATGCCCTATCGGAAGGGATATCGAAAGTGACTTTTACATCGATCATGCCGCTGTCCTTCATTGCCTGTATCGCGTTGTCGAACATATTGATTATTACCCTTTTGAATTGTTCTCCGTCGAGTTCCACCGGGGGAGGGTTTTCCGGCACGGATATCCGTATATCTATCCCCTTATAATCCTTATAGAGATTAACCACTTCATCTATTATAACGGGAATAGACGTCGGTGTCTTATGTATCTCGGGCATCTTACCGAATTTGGAAAACTCGTCGACTAATCTCTTGAGGCTGTCCACTTCTTTTACTATGGTTCTTGTAGACCGATGGAATACTTCATCAAAATCAGTATCTTTATGTTCCCACTTCTTTATCATACGCTCAGTCGAAAGTTTTATTGGGGTCAGGGGATTTTTTATCTCATGGGCTATCTTCCTGGCAACATCCTGCCATGTGAGCGCTCTCTGGGCCTCCATGATATCGGTGAGATCGTCAAAGACAACGAGCAGGCCGATGTATTTTTGAGAATCCCTAAGGCTTGTTATAAAGATCAGAAGAATAACCTTCCTGCCGCCTATGACCGCCTTGACCTCCTTTTTTACAGGTCTGAATTCCCTTCCTTCTATGCCGCTGACAAGTTTCTCGAGTTCCTCGGAATGTATCATGGATATGAGCTCCCGGTAATTCTGATTCAATACCTTTTCCGGTTTTATACTGATTATTGAGCATGCGCGCTTGTTTATCATGAGTATATGCCCGGTTGTATCGAGCATGATAACCCCGGAGTTAATGTTATCGAGAATGTTTTCTATAAAGAGCCTTCGCGTATCAGATTCGAAATATGCTGATTGGAGCGACTCTTCTTTTTCCTTCAATTCCCTTACCATGTGATTGAACGATTCGATGAGAAGTCCTATCTCGTCCTCTCTATCCACCTGTGGAACTGTTATATCAAGGTTGCCTGTGGCGACGCTCTCTGTTGCCTGAGCCAGGCTTTGTATCGGATCCGTTATGCCCCTCGATATCCTGAGACCGACCCACAACGCCATGAAAGCAACGACTAAGGTAAGAAAGCCGAGGATCAGAAGGTAATTCGCTTTTATAAGTACCTTCCATGATTCGAGGGCGAGATAGTTTTCATAGGCGTCTTTTATATTTTCCACGTTCCTCGTAATTTTTACGGGGATTGAGGATTCGACCACCAACACGCCGCGCTGTCTGCCTCCCCTGAATTCCGGTACGACCGCCCTAACGATGTCTCCTCTTTTTCGGGATATTACCTCGGTGCCTTCCTTGCCTTCGAATGCGGATTTTATTGTTTCTGTAGCATCTTTCGGTATCTCAGTAAGATGTTTCACGCGGTAATGTTCCGAAATCCCTCTATCCGCATGAAATGTCTTCGCATAGTTGAGGGTCCTCTGTCTTTCGATATCATAAACTGCTTTCGCCATCTCGATCGAACTCTCCAGGGGCTGTTTTATCTGCGGCGAGAACCATCTGTCGATATAATTCGTGATAAGACCACCGGATATGATAAAAAGGGAGATGGAAGGTATCAATGTGAGGACAACAAGAATAATAACCAGTTTTGTTTTGAATTTGTAGCCAAGGACCTTATGTTTCCTTTCAAGGTAAAGTTTTACAAGGCTTTTCGCCACAAAGAACACCAGGACAAATAAGGCAATAAGAGTCAGGTTTAAGAGCAAGAGGAGAACGAGTCTCGTCAGCAGGGGGACGGCGCCGTGTTTTGTGTAATGCAGTTCTACTACGAAAGAGGCAATAATCAAAAGGGATAGAATTATCAGGAGGGTGTTGAAACGGGGTTTTTTCATCTAACTTTCCCAACAGGGAACAAGGATGAATCTTTTGTGATCTTGAATTCATTCTCCGGGAGAAAAATCATGAAATATCCTACGACGGGAGGCAATTTTCTGATTTTGGATTCAACGGTCACCCTAACAAAGTAGACACCCGGTTCGAGGTCTTTCATATTCGCGAGTTTCAGGGCATTGATGCGCAGTGCCCATTGGATCATAGATTCAAGCGACTTGAATCTTTTCTGGATGAGGGTGCTGCCGTCACTCGATGTGGCCAGATACTCTTTTTTTACGGGATCGGATTTTAGGGTTTTTATGAAGAATCTGTCAAGGACAAATTCGTCAGGCCACATTTTCCATACCCTAAAGAGATCTGCATAAAACCTGAACTCCTTTGTCATCCCGCTGTTTAATTCCTGTAAGCTTTTTTCATCAAGAGAAAGTCCGGTCGTGACGTGAAGCTCATTTTCCTGAATCCTGACTTCAGGCCCTATTATTTCCGCACCACGAGCGGATGCGTATGAGAACAGTAAGACAGACTGGAAGTAAAAAGGTGAGGGTGAAAAGTTTCAAAAATATTTTGTTTTGCACTTTTAATTTTAAACTTTTAATTTTTAATGGGCATTTAAGGCTTGACTTCTTCGGAAAAATTTATTTTCATTATAGCATAGCAAAGAATGTTGATACGCAAAGGGAGGGCAGAGTATGGAGTTGAAAACAGTAAAGATGGATACACCCGAAGACTGTAATCTTATCCTCGGCCAGGCGCATTTTATAAAGACAGTAGAGGATCTCTATGAGATCATGGCGACTACAGTCCCGCAGGCAAAATTTGGTATTGCTTTCACAGAGGCTTCAGTGCCCTGTCTGATAAGGACTGAAGGGAACGAAGCCGATCTCACTGATGCCTGCGTGAAAAACCTTGAGAAAATCGGCGCAGGACATGTTTTTTGTATCCTCCTTAAGAATGCCTTCCCGATTAACGTCCTCACCCAGATAAAAAATTGCGCTGAGGTATGCAGGATTTTCTGTGCATCGGCAAATCCTGTCGAAGTAGTTGTTGCAAGGACTCCATTGGGTGGCGGTGTGCTCGGCGTTATGGATGGTTTCTCTCCCAAAGGGGTGGAGATGCCTGAAGACAAAGCGCACAGAAAAGAATTTCTGAGAAAAATAGGGTATAAATTATAATAAACCCGAATAATGCAAACATTGTTCAAAAATTTATTTAATCCGATAAATTGTTGGAACTATCTTTATTTCTCCTGTCTGATAAAATAGTCCGGAAGACCATCAATTAAAGGTACACTAAGGTATCGATAAATAAATTTTTTCACAATATCCGCATTATTTGAAGTGTATTATTTAATGTAAATAGAAATGGAGAGGGATAATGACACCAGAATTGAAATATGATGAAAAAGGGCTGATACCGGCCATCGTGCAGGATGCCGAAAACCGTGATGTCCTGATGCTGGCGTATATGAACAGTAAATCTCTTGAGATGACACTCGATACCGGTTTTACGCATTTCTGGTCGCGCTCAAGACAGAAATACTGGAAAAAAGGGGAAACGTCCGGTCATGTTCAGGAGGTCAGGGAGATCCTCTATGATTGTGATGCCGATACCCTGCTTGTTAAGGTGGTTCAGCACGGGCCGGCTGCCTGTCACACCGGAAACAGGACATGTTTTTTCAGGAATATTGTTAAAGAAAAGAAAAATGAGTAAGTACCGGTGCACCATTTGCGGGTATATCTATGATCCGGAGATCGGAGATCCGGATTCCGGCGTTGAACCGGGGACCGCTTTTGAAGAAATTCCTGACAGTTGGGTATGTCCCGTTTGCGGGGCTCCCAAAGATTTGTTCGAGCAGATCGGCTCGATTTAATTTAAACAATTAAAGATTGATAATGACTGCGTTTTCGTCACACTCCGGAAAGCGATGACAGCGGAGACAGTCTCCCCATATCTTTTGGGGGAGGCCTGATTTGTCGATATCTCCAAACCCGAGCTTTTTGAAGAATTCCGGCTGGTATGTCAAGGCGAATATCCTCTTTATGCCGAGACCCTTTGCCTCTTTGAGACATTGTTTAACGAGGTTCTTTCCTATGCCCTTCTTTTGAAACTTCTTGTCCACAGCGAGTGACCGTATTTCGGCAAGGTCTTCCCACATGATGTGCAGTGCGCACACGCCGTATACGCTGCCGTTGATCTCGCATACGACAAAGTCTCGTACGGTCTCATAGAGCTCATTTAGTGCCCTGGGTATCATCTGCTCTCGCCTTGCAAAATCGTTTATGAGACCATGGACCTGTTTAAGATCGGATATCTTAGCTTTTCTTATCTTCAATGTATTTTATTCCTTCGGAAATTGCTTCTTTATTGCCGTTGATGCCCCTCTTTCTTCCGCCCGGCATCGAACTCTTCAGCGCCTCAAAAGCCGATGTCTCATTCAGTATGCCGGTTGTCGCAATAAGGGCGCCGAGCAGCACCATATTTGCAGATTTTGTATTGCCGATTCCGTTCGAAATCTCTGTCGCAGGGACCGCCACATTTTCAACATCGGTTCTCAGATGAGGCTCCCTGATAAGGGAAGAATCAAATAAGAATAAGCCGTCCTGTTTGAGCCGCAGCAAAAATTTGTTCAATGAAGCGTTATTCATAACAATCAGTATGTCGGGATTCGTAACCAAAGGAGAACCTATCAACTCATCCGAGATAATGACGGTACAGTTGGCGGTCCCTCCTCTCACCTCCGCTCCATAGGACGGGAACCAGGTTACCTCCTTGCCTTCGAGCATTCCCGCGCAGGCAAGGATTTTCCCCAGAAACAATATGCCCTGGCCACCGAACCCTCCGATTATGACACGGTTTTCGGGGTTATTTGATCTCATCAAATTTGTCTTTAAAAGTCCCGAGAGGATAGACAGGCATCATCGCTTCCCGGATCCACGCCATGGCATCTCTTGGTGTGAGTTTCCAGTCCACGGGGCACGGAGAGAGTATCTCGACGAGGCTGAACCCCTTGTCTTCCATCTGGTACCTGAAAGACTTTTCTATGGCCTTTTTTGTTTTTATTAAATTCTTATGCGAGTCCAAAGATGTCCTGGCGATATAAGCAGCGCCCTCGATTGTGGCAAGGAGTTCCGAGACGCGCAGGGGATAACCCTCTTTTATTACGCTTCTTCCGGAAGGCGTTGTCGTCGTCTTCTGTCCGGGAAGTGTTGTTGGCGCCATCTGGCCCCCGGTCATCCCATATGTCGCATTATTGACAAAGAACACGGAAATATTTTCTCCCCTATTGGCAGCGTGGATAATCTCGCCCGTGCCGATTGCAGCAAGATCTCCATCACCCTGGTAAGAGAAGATTACTTTGTCGTGCATAGTGCGTTTCAGCCCGGTTGCTGCAGCCGGAGGCCTGCCGTGCGCGACCTCGATCATGTCAAAATTGAAGTAGTCATATGCAAATACGGCGCACCCGACAGGAGCGATTCCGATCACTTTTCCCCTGATATCCAAAGTGTCTATACACTCTGCGATCAGCCTGTGGATGAGGCTGTGTCCGCAGCCCGGGCAGTGTCTGAACGGCTCCTGTTTAAGACTCGCCGGTCTCCGAAATATTTTTTGCAATATCTAAAAGCACTCCCTCAAGAAGTCCGTAATCGCTTATCGTCAATTCGTCAAATTTAAGCGATTCCATGATCTTAATTGTAAATTGTATGCCCGGTATTATCAAGTCTGCCCTCTCCGGTTCAAGCCCCTTCGTCTTTTTCCTTTCTTCTAAAGAAAGGGCCAGGAGCTTTTCCGCCATATTCTGCAACTTAGTGAAAGATATTCCGTGGAGGTGTATCTTTTCCCGTGAATAGGAGACGAGACTGAGGTCGATAGCTGCAATAGTTGTGAAAGTACCCGCCGTCCCTATAAATCGTGTATATCTATTTATAAGATGCCCTATTCTTTTCTTAAGGTCTTCGATTACCGAAACGATTTTCCCATTTAAGTTATTCAGATCGGGTTTCGATATCGGGTCGGTTTTCAAATAGTGCTGGGTGAGTTTTATAACTCCTATGGGTATGCTGCCCATGGCAATGTGGTCCTCGTCTCTACAGAGAATCCACTCCGTGCTGCCTCCCCCGATATCGAGAATGAACAACCCCTCCGCTCCCCCCCGTAGCAAGGGGGGGAGAAGGGGGGGCGATGTTCGGCCTGCATCCGGGAAGGCCAGAAGGACACCTTTCAGAGTCAGTTCAGCTTCTTTTTCGCCCGTGATGACTTCAATGGATATGCCCGTAGCGCAGAATACTCTATTGATAAAAATATCCGAGTTGGCTGCCTCACGCAAGGCACTGGTGGCAACTGCCTTGAACTGCCGGACCCCATATTTTTCAATAACGGATGAGAATTCTTTCAGAGCCGATATTGAGGCTTCGATGTTTTCATCCTGCAGTTTTCCGGTCTGATCGACCCTATTGCCCAACCGCGTTATCTTCCTGTCAGAGAATACAGCGGTGAGTCTGTTGCCCTCAACCCTGCCGATCAGGAGCCTCAACGTATTGGATCCGACATCTATGGATGCAAGCAGCGACATTTGGAGATATTATAAAACAGGGTCAAAGAAAGTGATAATTCTTTTGTGCACGGCAGACAGGTTGATTTTATTCTGTTTGCTATGGTATAAAATTTAGATCGTTTAAAGGGACCCAAATCTTATATAAGGAGATATTTTGAATGAATATATATGAAAATATGGTTATCCTCAATGCGGCCATATCCGATGAGGAGGCCGATGCGGCCATAAATAAGATCAGAGAACTGATTACAGGCCAGGGAGGCGAAGTGCTTAAAGTCGACGTCTGGGGCAGGAGAAAACTCTCCTATGAGATCAAAAAACAAAAAAAAGGGCTATACGTCCTTTTGTTCTATAAGGCGCCGTCCGCAACTATCAAAAAACTTGAGGAATTCTGCAAGGTCTTTGATACGATCATAAAATATATGGTCATAAAACTCGGCGTCAAACAGGTTCAGAATCTTGAAAAGGCCGAGACCGTTACTGAGTCTGCGGCGGAGCAAAAAGGCGAAGCTTAGTGTATAACAAGATAATCCTTATCGGGAACCTTACGAAAGATCCCGAGTTACGATATACGCCTCAGGGGACACCGGTGGCCTCTTTCAGGATTGCGGTAAACTCCAAATATAAGCAGTCAGACGAGGTGAAGCAGGAGACGTTATTTATAGATAATGTTGTTTTCGGGAAGCAGGCAGAGTCATGCAGTAAATACCTCAATAAAGGAAGTTCCGTACTTGTAGAGGGCAGGCTCCAGGAAAGAAGATGGGAAGCCAACGGTCAGCAAAAGAGTAAATTTGAGGTTATTGCGCAATCCGTAAGGTTTCTTTCGAGGAGGGGCGGCACGCAGGATTCCGCCCCAAGCGGAGAAGGGGAAATGATTGCGCCCGAAGAGACTACTGATTTAGAACCGTTTTAATTCAACAATAAATGTGCAGAGAAAGGAGCTAAGTTGCAACCACAGAGAAAATTCCAGAGAAGAAAATTTTGCAGATTCTGTTCTGAAAAGGTCGAGTATATAGATTACAAGAACATCAAAATCCTCAAGAGCTATCTTACCGAGAGAGGGAAAATACTTCCCAGGAGGATGACCGGAACCTGCGCAAAACATCAAAGGGAGTTGTCCGAATCGATAAAGCGTGCAAGGAGCGTAGCACTGCTTGCTTTTGCGGAAAAATAATGAGGATCCCAAAGACATGGGTTCCTCTCTTAGCAAAAAAAATAACAGACAATATCCTATCAAAGAATCTCGTTAAACCGGTAGCGCCTCAAGAAAAAATCCTGTCCGAGACGGCGAAACTCATCCTTGATGAACTTACCGTTGAAGACAGGCTGAATGAAGAAGTCAGAGAAATACTGAAGGGTCACGCCTCGGAAATAGAGAAAGGCCGCATGGACTACCGAAGGCTTTTTGAACTTACGAAACAGAAACTGGTAAAGGAAAGAAACCTCGTACTATGATGCTCTCTGACGACAAAATCTCGCACCTCAGCCATGTGCTCTTAAAAGGACTTCTGGAGAGAAAGCTCGTTGAACCGGTCGAAGAAGATGGCAAGATACGGACTGAGATGAAAAGGGCCATCATATCAGAGTTAAAAATAGGGGAAGAGATAGATTCCGTCGCCAAGAGAAAACTTCAATCATTTGCGAAAAAAATAGTCGAGGGAAGTCCTGAGTGGGAAATACTTTACAAAAAATACTTCAGGGAAGAGGAGATGAAGCGAGGCAGGGCTCCCGGATAAAAATCTACTTCCCTTTTCTGCTCCTTTTTCTGACCTATCTCGGTCTGCTCTTGGAGTTTCCCCTAAATAGACAGTTTCTGTGGTTCATCTGCTGTTTAGCCACTATTTCCATCTATTCTTTTTTCCACATCATTAAAAAAGAAAAAACTCGTTCCGTAGAATTTCTTCTGTCCTTTGCTTTACTCATCGCCGGTTCTGCGCAGGCATTCGCAATACCGTGGTTACGAATGGCCTATTTCCCCTTTTTGCTGTCTCTTACCGCATTCTATGAACAAAAAACGGTCCTTTCTGTTTTGCTGCTGGTCCCATTCCTTGAATTAAGTAGTTTTTTGAGGGGAGTCCCCTTTGCCGGGGAAGCAGCGTTCATCTTGTCTCTCATTACCACTGTCGGTTTATCCTTGCTTCTGAAAAGGAGAGCGGATAGCGAACCCGGGAAGTGGCCGTCATCCAGAGGGAAAGAATCAGTTGAAACCCTATATCCCGAATCGGAGCCGAATTCTGTGAGTGACGGGAAGATCATATCCCATTACATCGAGTTAATGTTCAGTCCGGGAGAAGAAATGAAAGATCTCCTTGTTGTTGCAAAAAATGCGATGTTTGCAGATTCTGTGAACCTTTTTATGAGTTCGGGCGGCAGTTTGAAATTGAGATGTTCAACGGATGACGCGGGAGGTATCATACCTTCGAACGGGGGGCTGCTGCGCCGTTGCGTTGATGAGAAAAAACCCTTTGTATCATCCGATCTGATCGAAGGGAAGCAGGAGGCGGGATATTTAAAAAAAGACAAGATATCTTCCCTTGTCGCCGTTCCCGTCATGGACGGTAATTTCCCTCTCGGGGTAATGTCCGCCGACAGCGCAAGGGTTCACGCCTTCAGCAGCGCGGACAGTGATACACTCCAGATGTTTTCAAAACAGATCACAAGGGTACTTCAAAGGGAACGTGTCTACCCGCAGGTACAGCGTTCCTATGACACACTGAAGATATTGAATGAGGAGAGTTCAAAGCTTCTTTCATCGTTAAACGAGAACGTCATTGTGCAGAACCTTATAGAAGGCGCTTACAGGATAGCTCCAACAGAAATAATATTCTTTATCGTAAGAGGGAGGGAAGTGGAGATATTACACGGGAAAGACCTTTCTCCCCGGGAAAACAAAATATTCAATGCAAAGGGCACAGTACTCGATATGGCTGCGAAAAGTAAGGAGTATGTCTATATTTCCGATGTGAGAGACTACCGGTCACCGATCATGCCTTTCAAAATTGGCGATGTCAACTCTGTGTTTTTATTGCCGATGTTTTATGAAAGAAATCTCCTGGGCATACTCGCACTCCTTTTAGAGAAGAGAAATGCATTAAGCCCTCACCAGATCGGACTCATGGCAGTGCTGGGAAACCAGGCATCAACGTCGATAGCTAACGCCAGGTTTCATGCAGAGATAGAACGGATGGCCATAACGGACGGACTGACAGGACTATTCAATCACAAACAGTTTCAGGAGAGGCTCGCACAGGAATTTAACCGTCTCGGAAGATTCTCGGACCCCCTCTCATTACTCCTTATCGATATCGACTACTTCAAGAAAGTCAATGACACTTATGGTCATCCGGTAGGGGATTCGGTGCTGAAGCGGGTTGCCGATATGATTAAAAAGACCATAAGAAACATAGACATCCCCGCGAGATACGGAGGCGAGGAATTTGCAGTGGTATTGGTCGGAACCGACGGAAAGGGTGCCATGAACATGGCCGAGAGAATGAGAAAAACCGTGATGAATACAAAATTTACGGCAGATGAGAATACATTCAGCGTAACCGTAAGTATCGGCATCTCCACTTATGAAGGTGAGGCCATGAAAAAAGAAGAGCTTGTCGATAAGGCGGATAAGGCGCTGTATAAGGCGAAGGGGAACGGAAGGAATCAGAGTGTACTCTGGAGAGGGATGGAAGGAAATTGAGCCTCTTCACTTTGAATGGAAAGGTGCGGGCAACGTTCCTTCCTGAAAGCCTCAACGAAAGAGCATGACATAGTGGAGATGATTTTAAAGGATAATTCATACTGTAAGACAACACATCTATATTGTACGAATTTCGCTTTTTCTGGTAATACGGACAAAATGCGAAACGGCATAACTCTCTTCCACTGATTTTACTCATTTATTGTTTCCCATCAATTCCCCATGTGTGCTATATTCTGTCCATGATCGCAGAAGACGGGAAGTTCGTATAATTATTGTTGAACTAAACCGCTTCGCGGTGGCCTTCCGATGAGTCGCCCATTGCAATAAAATAAGCCTGTCTATTTATTTGCTTCAACGCAATCTCGCCACTTGTTGAATAAACGTAATCCCGATAGAATCTCTTTTCTGTAGTACTGCCGGCATGAGCTGGCGGATATCTATTCGCCTCAGCGAGTCCGCCGTGGCGGAAAGGAGATTTTGTCATGACATTGAGAGAACAGATGCAGAGGGATCTTCAGTTAAGGGGGCTGAGTGCAAGGACGCAAGAGGTTTATCTTACACGGCTAAGGGAACTTGCCCGTTATTTCAAGAAGTCACCTGATCAGCTTGGAGAGAACGAAATCAAGAAGTACCTTCTTTATCTTTTGAAAGAAAAGAAGGCATCCGATTCGACAGTCCGACAATACTATGGAGCTCTAAAGTTCTTCTATCAGACAACGCTGAAACGCAGTTGGGTAATGGAGAAAATCCCCTATTTGAAGACCAAGAAGAGACTTCCTGTTATCCTGGACAGGGAAGAGATTGAGGCACTTTTTGCCGCAACGGACAATATCAAACACAGGGCTATATTGATGGTCATCTACTCGGCAGGGTTGCGAATAGGAGAAGCAGCCAATCTGAGGATTGCAGATATCGACAGCAAGCGGATGACGATACGAATACAACAGGGCAAAGGTGGCAAAGACCGGTACAGCATACTCTCCCACGTAGCTCTTGATACTTTGAGACAGTATTGGAGGAAATACCGTCCTTCAGAATGGCTATTTGAGGGATACGGGAAGAATAACCCGATATCAGACCGGTCGCTTCAGAGCATCTTCAAGGCTGCAAAGAAGCGTGCAGGGATTACAAAGCCTGCCAGCGCTCACACCCTCAGGCACAGCTTTGCGACTCATCTGCTTGAGGCCGGTGCAAACCTGCACCATATCCAACTTCTCCTGGGGCATAAGTCCCCACAGACAACGACTGTCTATCTTCACGTCAGCCGGATGGAGCTTGCGCAGATAGCAAGCCCGCTCGACAAAGCGCCCTTATCCGCCAAACAGACCGCATAGCAGTCCGGCAGACATCGCGATGCAGACATCTCGCAGCGTCGAGGTGGCGGATATCTTCCGTCAATATGGCCCGGGTTATCGGAAAACACATCCCTTGCCTCGTGGTCACCTGCGCGTCATGCGCGCGATTGAGGTATGCCGGACAGCAGCTCTCGGAGGTCATCTGGATGAGTGTGATACCTGCGGCGCCATACGGGTGTCCTACAATTCTTGCAGAAACAGACACTGCCCGAAGTGCCAGTTTTTGAAAAAGGAACAATGGCTTGACGCAAGAAGGAAAGATCTTCTGCCCATCCCCTATTTCCATGTTGTTTTTACCGTCCCTGCTGAGCTTAATCCGCTCGCCTTAAGAAATCGCAAAACTCTTTACAACATCCTGTTTCGCTCAGTCTCTGAGACCCTTAAGGAACTGGCAAAAAACCCTAAGCACCTCGGAGCGCAGATCGGCTTCATCGGTATCTTGCATACCTGGGGACAAAATCTTATGGACCATCCCCACATCCATTGCATCGTATCCGGCGGCGGCCTGTCCGATGATGCACAGAGGTGGCTTCCCTCACGAAGCAAGTTCTTCCTTCCCGTAAGGGTTTTGTCCCGGCTGTTCAGAGGCAAGTTCCTCGATTATCTCCAGAAAGACTACGACTCGGGAGATCTGGCATTCCCGGGCACTGTTGCCACCTTGAAGGAAGCGAGAGCCTTCAGAGTCTTTATGAGGGGACTCTACGGGAAAGAGTGGGTTGTGTACTGCAAACCTCCGTTTAAAAATGCTGAAGGAGTACTCCGGTACCTCGGCAGATACACTCACAGGATTGCCATTGCTAATCATAGGATCGTGAACATGGAGGACGGAAGGATTTATTTCTTATGGCGCGACTATGCCGATAACAATCGAAACAAGATCATGACGCTGGATCCGGTTGAGTTTATAAGGAGGTTCCTGCTCCATGTCCTGCCGGACAGGTTTGTGAAGATCAGGTATTACGGACTCCTGGGGAGCAGGAAACGAAAGAGTAATCTTGCCGGATGTCGTTCGCTTCTGGGCGTTACTGAAATAGCCCAGGATGACATTGAATCAACAACACATAAAGACATGCCTGCCTGGCAGGAATTAATGCTCCGGGTCTCCGGCATAGATATCTCAAAATGTTCTGTCTGCGGTAAAGGAAGGATGTGCTCCAAAGAGGTCCTTCGCCCCCTAGAGAACATCCGTTCTCCTTGAAAGAGATATAACACCGTTATGAAATGGTCAAAAACGTATACGACAATCTCCCCGCGAAAACTGTATTGTTTCTCGCCGCGCTTCACTGTTGCCAAAATTCCAGCCTTTCTGTATAGTCATAGCAAAGAGGGGGGCATTAATCTCTTGGCAATGCTTGCAACGGGTAGGATTTACTTCAGGATCGCACGCCGGTCGTTATATTCGGCATCCGATTTCTAGAGGAAAGCACAGGAAAGGAGTAATTGGAATTCCATAGGTGGTGCCAGTCGCGGCTTCGTTCAACTTGCTTCTTTCTGAAATTGGCGCTTTCTGAAAAATCTCTGTGCACTCTTGATATCAACTTCAGAAAGAAGCTTTAATGTTACCGCAGAGGTACGACAGCGCAGCGTCCAAAGGACTGGCGCTGAAATTAACAAGCGCGGGCAGGTCATAAGGTACGCCCGCGTGAAATTAAAAACGACAATAAAGGCGTAATAGAGACATGATAGAGACAAATTTAAACGGCATTACTTACGTGCCTCTGCGGTAACGCGCCGAATAGAACAGCAGAGCGTGTTTGAGGTGTGACAATCCGATTGAGAACCGCAATAAATAGAGAGCGGTAACAATCGGATCGAGCACGCAAAAGGACGCGCGCTCATCCGGCGCGTTAACCTAACAATAATAACAAAGAAAATATAGACAGATGCCGTGTTGTCCGTCTATAATTCATATAATTAGCGATGCCAACAATCAGGAATATTTCAGGACCGTACCGTTTTTTCTTTTACAGCTTCGATTGTAATGAGCAAATGCACGTGCATGTCCAAAGAGAAAGGATGATTTGCAAGTTCTGGCTGGAACCCGTTGTATTGGCGCGGAATCAAGGTTATACACCGAAAGAGCTCAATACTATACGGGAAACCATTCAAAAAAACAGGCATAAAATAATGGAGGCGTGGTATGAGCACTGCGGTGCAACTTCAGGAAGTAAGAATTAAAAGAATAAATATTACAAAAGACACAATTACCGCTTATCTTGTTGATGGGCGGGTCATTAGTGTTCCTCTTGCGTGGTCATGGCGTTTATCCGAGGCTACACCTGAACAGCGTGCCAATTATGAATTTATCGGGGATGGTCAGGGGGTACATTGGCCAGAAATCGACGAAGATATCAGCGCCGAAGGTATGCTCTACGGTATACCTGCTCGAAGACCTTCAAGATACGGTAAGAAATCTAAGAGCATAAAATAAAGGTTAACAAAAACATCCAGCCGACAGGGTTTAAACCTGGTTTGGTTTTCATTCAAGCCTGATTTCCCCTGCGGCTGATGTATCTCGTTCGGCTTCCTATCTCATAAGTCGTTCGGCTTAGAATAAGGGAGATTTCATATGAAACTGAACTGGTTCGAAAAATTGTTTATGAATAGCTTCTTCCGTCCACCAAAACAGCGGAAGGAGGCTCTTCTGATGCGCCAACTCGGTGGAGATGTATCAAATGGACGAGTGATTGAACTCGGCTGTGGCCGTGGTGCAGGAGTTGAAATCATCCTTGATGTCTTTCGCCCTGCCACGGTTGAGGCTTTCGATTTTGACCCCGACCAAGTCCATTTGGCCAGGCTACGGTTAGAACAAAGGTATCATTCACGAGTCAGAGTGTATGAAGGAAGTGCAACGAAGATTCCATCTCCCGACGACTGCTTCGATGCGGTGTTTGATTTCGGAGCATTGCACCATATTCCCGACAACGATACCGCTCTTCGTGAGATAGCGAGGGTGCTCAAGTACGAAGGGCGCTTCTTCTTCATGGAGCTTCTTGCATCTTTCACAATGAGTCCTCTCATGCGTTTGCTGACAAATCATCCGCCCGAGGCCCAGTTCACATGGGTGGAACTCTCCCACAAGATAGCTCAAGCAGGTCTTGTCGTATCCCAGAATGGCTTTGCCCTTGGTTCGACCAGGGTGGTCGGTGTGGCGCACAAGAGAACTGATGTTGCGGCACTGGACTAGCCATGGAAGAGTCATAAGTCATAAGGGTCAGGTCTTTCATATTGCTATTTCGTAAGGAGTATGTTATAGTTGGCCCATGGCGCGGCCACTACGAATCCAATACGATGGAGCAGTCTACCACGTAACCACACGTGGAAATGCACGAAAACCTATTTACAAAGATGACGGGGACCGGTTGAAATTTCTCGATATCCTTGCAGAAGTAAATCGAAAATACAATTGGCTCTGCCATGCCTATTGCCTGATGGATAACCACTATCATCTCATAGTAGAAACGCTTGATGGTAATCTTTCAAAAGGGATGAGACAGCTAAATGGTCTATATACCCAGAGTTATAATAGAAGGCATCGTCGAGTGGGGCACATATTTCAGGGTAGATACAAATCTATCCTTATTGAAAAAGAAAGCCATCTTTTGGAAGTGTGTCGATATGTAGTATTAAATCCGGTGAGAGCGAAGGCGGTGGGAGATTCTGGAGAGTGGAAATGGAGCAGCTTTAATAGTACAGCAGGAAAGAGAAAACCGCACCAATGCCTGACAGTAGATTGGATATTAGGGCAATTCGGCGCCAAAAGAGGACAGGCGGAAAGGGGCTATCGAGATTTTGTCAGGGCAGGCATTGGAGGAGAGAAGATATGGAAGAGTGTGAAGGGACAGAGCGTCCTTGGAGAAGAAGAGTACGTAAGGCAATTGATGGAATATATAAGAGGTCGGCGGGACATACAGGAAATACCGAAGCAGCAGAGATATCTGAACCGGCCCGGACTTGACGCCCTTTTCCCAGCTCAGATGGAAAAAGATAAAGAGAAGAGGAATAAACTTATGTACGACGCAATAGTTGAACACGGGTACACTCAGAAAGAGATCGCCGATTACCTGGGGTTACATTATTCAACCGTAAGCAGATTGATCAGGGCGCGTGAGAAAATAGCAACATGAAAGACCTGACCCTCTTGGTTCGGTATGACAGAAAGATTGCCGAGGTATCGGAAATAAAGAGATATACTCAAAGACGAATTGTCATGAACCATATAAAGGGAGTGCACTTCACTTCATGCCAGCACAGGAATAACGCTCTTTCGTTCTTATTCCTGGCGTTTGTGCCCCGGCGGCTGACTGTCGGTATCTGTCAAAAGAACTAAACGACACTTGAAAAATACATACGATTAATGCATACTAATACATATAAAATATATTGATGGAAGGGGAAATTTATGAGGACCACACTCAACATAGAAGACAGATTACTTGACAAAGCAGCAAAGTTGACTGGTATCAAGGAGAAAACGTCCCTTGTCAGACTTGGCCTCGAAGCACTGATAGCGAAAGAAAGCAGTAAGAGACTCGCAAAACTCGGAGGAACAGAAAAGAAATTAGATATGATCCCTCGCAGAAGATCAGCAGGCACGTAAAATGGTTCTTGTTGACACTTCGGTGTGGGTTGCACATCTTCGATCCGGCAACATTGGACTTGAAAATCTATTGAATGAAGGCCAGGTTGTTTGTCATCTATTCATCGTTGGTGAACTCGCTTGCGGCAATCTCTCAAACAGGTCTGAAATTCTTTCTCTCTTGCAGGCCCTGCCTCTGGCGGACCATGCAGAACATGAAGAAGTGATGCATTTCATAGAGAATTATTCACTTATGGGAAAAGGGTTAGGGTACATTGATATGAATTTGATTGTTTCGGCTCTATTGACTAAAGTTCCCATTTGGACACTCGATAAGAAACTCAAAGAGGTTTCTTCAAAGCTGGGGTTGGAATACTGATTATCGCGAGCAGATAACAACGGCATCGACCTGACACGGGTTAACCCTCGTTTGGAGTTTATAAGGTACGGACGCCGCCGTTGTTTCGACCATAGTTCACAATCGGAAAGACCCAATTGCCCCCTGCGGCTCAGTTTTACGACAAATCAAAAGAGTTGGCTGACTATACAGATAGAGAAGATGATCTGAGACGAACTCATTGACATATAAACTTTTTCTCGCCTTATCGAAGGCGCCTTGCGGGTGTCCTCTTGACACGTAAATCGGTTACTTGTTAAAGTATTAGCACTTGACCGTTGAGAGTGCTAACTATGGAAAATTTAAGCGAAAGAAGCAGAAAAGTCCTCTATGCTGTAGTCCAGAGCTACATTAACTACCCTGACCCTGTTGGTTCCAGGATCGTTACAAAAAGGTATTCTTTCGGCCTTTCCCCTGCAACGATAAGAAATATTATGTCAGACCTTGAGGAAATGGGTTTTCTCACCCAGCCCCATACTTCCGCCGGCAGGATACCGACAGACCTCGGCTACAGATGTTACGTGGATTCACTTGCTACAGAAGCTGACTTCTACTCAAACATTGAGATTGAGATTCTCCAGGGACTTTACCGAAGACTGGAAATATTGAAAAACGATATAGAGTTACTGCTGAGTGAAACAACAAAAAGTCTTTCGATGTTGTCTCATTACCTCGGCGTAGCAATGTCCCCGACGCCGGATATGACAACGCTGAGCAGGATTGACCTCCTGAAGTATCAAGCCGACAAAGTGGCTGCGGTACTCTTTACCGCTGAAGGACTGATAAAAAATAAAGTTCTCTCTGTTGATCCCGATATATCGCAAAAAGATCTCAACAGGATTGCTCATTATCTGAACTCGGAATTTTCCGGCTGTACCTTCGATGAGATTCGTCTCAAATTATTGAAAGAGATGTCGAAAGAAAAAACAAAATGCGACAACCTTATATCAAGAGCGATGAGAATATGCAGGGAAGCGCTTTATTTCCCCCTTAATGAGCTCTTCGTATCCGGACTCTCTGAGGTGCTTGAATTGCCGGATTTCGCCGATCTGAAAAAAATTCGGGAACTTTCAAAGGCAATTGAAGACAAACATAGGATCATCAAGCTCCTTGATACAATCTCTGAAGGGGAAGGCGTCCAGGTTCTCATAGGATCTGAGCATGATCAGGATGAAATGAAAAAACTGAGCGTGGTTGTCTCTCCGTGCAAGGAAGGCGACCGTCCGATCGGCGTAGTCGGGATAATCGGTCCCACAAGGATGAACTATGCGAAGGCAATTTATATTGTTGAAAACACCGCCAAATTCATCACGAGGATGCTTGCGGGAAGGTAGGGAGAATGGGCAAGAGGCCGAAAATGAACGAAGAAAAACCGACAGTGAATACGGAAGAAAGTGAAGCAAAAAGCGGCGAAGGCGCTGTGCAGGCTCCTGTCGATGAAAAAGACAGGCTAGATGCCCAGCTTCAGGAATTGAATGACAGGTATGTCAGACTCTATGCCGAATTTGAAAATTACAAAAAGAGGGTCAATAAGGATAAAGAAGAAATCATAAAATACGGGAATGAAAGTCTCCTTTACGAACTCTTGCCGGTTATCGATCACCTTGAGATGGCCCTGAAACATGCCTCGGATGACGTTTCTTCCGGGCTTATACAGGGCGTGGAAATCACGCTCAAAGAACTAAAGAAGACCCTCGATAAATTCGGATTGAACGAGATAGAGGCAGCCGGCAAATCATTTGACCCGGCGGTACATCATGCTATGTCGCAAGTGGAGCGCGATGATGTCGGCGATAACCTGGTTGTAGAAGAATTCAGGAAGGGATACAGATTAAAGGACAAAGTTTTACGGCCCTCCCTCGTTGCGGTATCAAAAAAAACCGCAAGCGGGGAAGAAGAGGGAGAAACAGGAATAAACAGAGGAAACACAAATAATGTCGAGGAGGAATGTTGATATGGGCAAAGCAGTTGGTATAGATCTCGGGACTACAAATTCAGTCGTTGCCGTAGTTCAGGCAGGCGAACCTGTCGTAATTCCGAATCAGGAAGGGGCCAGGACAACGCCGTCTGTTGTGGCTTTTACCGAGAAGGGAGAAAGGCTCGTCGGACAGATCGCGAAAAGACAGTCAATAACGAATCCGGAAAATACCATATATTCGATAAAGAGGCTCATGGGAAGGAAGTACGATACCCCGGAGGTTGAACACGCCAAAAAAAGACTCCCCTATAAGATCGTCAAGGCGCCGAACGGAGACGCACATGTGGAAATAAGGGGCAAAAGCTATTCTCCGCCCGAGATATCAGCAATGATCCTTCAAAAGCTCAAGCAGGCTGCTGAGGATTACCTGGGCGAAACTGTGACAGAAGCAGTCATTACGGTGCCGGCATACTTTGACGACAGTCAGCGGCAGGCAACAAAGGATGCAGGGAGAATCGCGGGACTGAATGTTCTGAGGATAATCAATGAACCGACGGCAGCAGCACTCGCCTACGGCATGGACAAAAAGAAAGAGGAAAAGATCGGGGTCTACGACCTCGGCGGCGGGACATTTGACATATCCATACTCGAAATCGGAGAAGGCGTCATCGAGGTTAAATCCACAAACGGAAATACCTACCTGGGTGGTGATGACTTTGATCTTAGGATCATGGACTGGCTGGTCGAAGAATTCAAGAAAGACCAGGGCATAGACCTTAAGAGCGACAGAATGGCATTGCAGAGGCTCAAGGAAGCCGCTGAGAAGTCCAAGATAGAGCTTTCGAATGCCACGGAAACGGAGATAAACCTTCCGTTTGTAACTGCGGATGCCACAGGTCCCAAGCATCTGCTGATGAAATTGACAAGGTCAAAACTCGAACAGCTCGTCGGTGACCTCATAGAAGGCACCACAGGCCCCTGTAAAAACGCACTGTCCGATGCCAACCTTTCTACTACGGACATTGACGAAATATTGCTCGTGGGAGGCCAGACAAGGACACCAAAGGTGCAGCAAACGGTCCAGAATTTTTTTGGGAAAGAACCAAACAAAACGGTAAACCCCGATGAGGTCGTTGCCGTCGGAGCGGGGATACAAGGGGCGGTCCTTAAGGGGGATGTGAAGGAGGTACTGCTTCTTGATGTTACACCTTTGTCCCTTGGGATCGAGACGCTCGGGGGCATATTTACCAAGATAATCGAAAGGAATACTACCATCCCGACGAAGAAGAGTCAGATATTTTCTACGGCGACGGACAACCAGCCGGCGGTTTCTATTAAGATATTTCAGGGGGAAAGAGAGATGGCCGCCGACAATAAGCTTCTCGGTAACTTCGAGCTTATAGGCATTCCTCCTGCGCCGAGAGGAATCCCGCAGGTAGAAGTGACGTTCGATATCGATGCAAACGGCATATTGCATGTTTCGGCAAAAGACCTCGGGACAGGGAAAGAACAGTCTATAAGGATAACCGCATCGAGCGGCCTTAACGAGGACGAGATCAAAAAGATGGTGCGCGATGCAGAGTCGCATTCAGATGAAGATAAAAGGAAAAAACAACTCGCAGAGGCGAGGAATGAAGCTGATACCCTCGTTTATACGGTCGAGAAATCTCTCAAAGATTACGGCGATAAACTGAATGAGGCGGAAAAGAAAGAGATCGAAGAAGCAATCGAGGGATGCAAGAAGGTCAAGGATACGAGTAACGAAGCATCCGAAATTAAGGCCGCAGTAGAAAATCTTACAACCAAATCCCACAAGCTCGCGGAACACCTTTATAAGGGCGCCGACGCACAAGCAGGTGCGGGCCCCTCGGATGCTGGTCCGCAGGCGAGTACAAAGGGACCCGAAGAGGAAGTTGTGGAAGCCGAGTTTGAGGATGTAGAGAAGGATAAGAAAGGAAGCTAGGAAGGTAGTTCACAGCAAAAATATTCAAAAAGCTTAGTGCAGACAATACCTTTGAAGACTGCATCCTGTTAGTGCGGATGCAGTCTTCTTATTGAAAATCAGTTTTAATATCCGGACGGGCTGCGCTAATTAGAATTTGTCCACAAATGTCGGCATAATGCCAAACTGTCATGGTGAGCTTGTCGAACCATGACGTAAAATTAACCAATTATGAACCCTTCGACAAGCTCAGGGTGACACGAATCAGAGTTTATAAACAGACTCTGATTATCAGCCCGATATTTTGTGGTACGTAACGATAATATGCCTTATCAGCTTTTTTAATTTGAGTAATTATCATTAAAATTTATATTATTGTATACATATGAAAGATTATTACGAACTGCTTGGAGTATTACGGGATGCCACTGAAGCTGAAATTAAGAAGGCATTCAGGCAGCTTGCCATGAAATACCACCCCGACAGAAATCCGGACAGCAAGGAGTCTGAAGACAAATTCAAGGAGATCAACGAGGCTTATTCATGCCTGATGGACACCCAAAAGAGGGCGAACTATGACAGGTTCGGGTCCGCTGAGGGCGTAGCGCAGGGCTATAGTCCGTTCGGGGGAGGGTTTGGCGATGTTTTCGAAGACATCTTCGGTGATTTCTTCGGGACGTTTACCGGCCAGCGCAGGGCGCGTCCGACAAAAGGAAACGATCTCAGATACGATTTCGGCATAACGCTTATGGAAGCGGCATTCGGCACGGAAAAGACGATAGAAGTGCCGCGATGGGAGATGTGCGATGAATGTGGCGGCTCCGGTTCGGCCCGGGGTAAAGCACCGGCCACTTGCCCCAATTGCAAAGGTGCCGGCCAGATGCGGATCCAGCAGGGTTTCTTCAGTATCTCCCGAACTTGCGAAAAATGTGGCGGATCGGGAAAGGTTGTTACCGACCCCTGCAAGGTCTGTAACGGAGCGGGCAAGGTCAAGAAATTCAGGAGCATTCATTTAAAGATACCGGCTGGCGTGGATACAGGTTCGAGGCTCAGGGTTTCTCATGAGGGAGAAATGGGCATGTACGGCGGTCCCCGCGGCGATTTATATATTTATATCGGTGTCGAAGAGCATCCTTTTTTCAAAAAAGAGGGGAATGACCTTTATTGTGAGGTACCCATTTCGTTTCCGCAAGCAGCCCTTGGGGCGGAAATCGAGGTCCCGACTATCGACGAAACGGCCAAGATCAGGATTGCTCCGGGTACTCCCTCAGGAAGGGTGTTCCATCTGAAAGGAAAGGGTATACAGAGACTCGGCAGTCACGGGAGGGGCGATCAGATTGTCAGAGTGTATGTGGAGGTGCCCAAAAGCCTGACGCCGAGGCAGAAGGAATTACTCGATGAGTTTGCGCACATAGCCGGAGATGAAGTAAATAAGTCCTTTAAGGAAAGAATCAAGAACCTCTTCACAGGCGCAGAGAAGTAAGATTGCCACGGATATTCCTGCCAACCGTCGATCCCAAAGAAAACAAAATCTCAATTACAGGCGAGAAGGTTCATTATCTTACATCGGTTCTCAGATGCCGGAAGGGGGATGATTTAATTGTCTTCGATGGAGAAGGTAACTGTTTTAAGACTTCTCTAATAAAGTCCGACAGAAAAGAAGTAATCGCTGAGGTTATCGAAAAATTCCCTTGTAATTTCGAATCCCCTTTAGGCATTACTCTTGCGCAGGGATTGCTCAAAGGGGAAAAGATGGACATAATCATTCAGAAAACAACGGAACTCGGAGTGAAAGAGATAATCCCTGTTATCTCAGAGAGAAGCCAGATAAGAGAGACAAGGAGGATTACCCGATGGAGAAAGATAGCTGAAGAGGCAGCAAGACAATCGGGACGGAGTGTAGTCCCGGTCGTTCATGAACCAGTCGAATTTAAGAATATTTTCTCTATTCACGCTTCACGTTTTATCTCTCACGGATGCATATTTTATGAAGAAGGTGGGATGAAACTATCGGAAGCATTTTCATCCTTCATCCCTCATCCCGAAGCGGATCTCAGCGAAGGGCCGCTTCGACCTTCATCCTTTATAATGTTAGTCGGCCCGGAGGGCGGGTTTACAAAAGAGGAAGTTAATCTTGCAGAAGAAAAGGGGCTTCTTGTCACATCTCTCGGAAGAAGGATCCTCAGGGCCGAGACCGCTGCAATCTCGGCAGTTACATTAGTACAATTCCTGTGTGGAGATATGGGCTAACTTTCTTTTTCCCTTATCGACGCAATCCGTTCAACAGGGATAACAATCCATCCCATCTCCGTTTCAAGGTGGACTTCCTCCTCACCGATCTCGATGAGTTTACCCGTATAGCTTGTTTCCTGAGTTTCAACGATAACAGTCTTTCCGGTTAAATCATTCATATTTCCTTCCTTAGGATTTTATTATTCCTATAAAAAATAGTAAATCCCAATACTAAAGGCAAGTGTTTTCTTGAGGAAAACTTACTGATCAATTTAAAAATGAATTATAAATCAATCAGATGCAAGGTGGATTAAAACTTTAGTTTGAATATTGGCTATAACTAATTCGCAATTGCTTTAAAACCAATATTCTATTGATAATATTATTATCTTTATGCTTAATTATGCATATGCTAATAAAATTAATTTCTTAATAGATGATTATTTTCTTAACATCGCAGAAAAGTAGAACTATCAATGCATATTAGGCAGGATTCAAACAGAGACTCTTCTGGAAAGAACTTTCACAATTTAATCCATGAAGAAGTAAAGGTTTTAAAAGATATCTAATTTATCATAAGCTTTTATTTAAATTATAAAATTATAAAGCAGAATTATAAATGTATTTTAAGGCTGGAGGGGTTATGAAAAGAGGGATATCAACGAGGGGAAGGGGAAAGAAGCTGGTGCATAATATTTCTTTCCGTGGGACTTTAAACTCTAAACCGAAATACGCCGCTCTCCTTTTTTTGTGTTTCCTTGTATTTCTGGCGGCCATGCCGTCGGGCGCAATGGGTGGCACTCTAACGGTAACCAAGAATGGTACAGGTACCGGTACTGTTACAAGTAATGATGGTTACATAAACTGCGGCGTTACCTGTAGTCACAATTATACCAACGTTCTTCCCACTAATGTGACATTGACGCCGACGCCAGACGTCAGCTCAACCTTTGCCTCCTGGACGGGTTGTGATTCAGTAAACGGAAACCAGTGTACAGTAAGTATGAGTCTTCTTGGGGGTAATAAAACAGTTACGGCGACCTTTAATATTAAGACTTTCACAGTGACGGCAAATGCCAACGGCAACGGCACAGGATCGGTTGCATCAAATACAGGCGGAATAAACTACAACTATCCTGCCGCCAGCACTGGAACAACGTCTGCGATCAATTATGGGACAAATGTTGTATTGACGGCCTCTTCCGGTACGGGTTCGACAACATCATGGGCTGACTGTGCAGGCGCAGGAGGCACGCCGTCTGGCAATGGCACATCCACAGCTACGTGTACCTTCAGCAGTCTCACTGAAAACAAGACAGTGACTGCGACATTCACATTGAACACTTACACAGTCACAGCAAACGGAGTGGGCAACGGCTCTGGAACGATAACGGGCAACCTGTCAGGTGATTCTATAAATGCCACGTGGAACGGCTCCACATTGACGGGCGACAATACTGCAACAGTAAATTACGGTTCAGGTCCTTATACGGTAACGGGGAGTGCCAATACCGGTTCGACGGTAGCATGGACGAGCGGATGTAATTCAACATCAGGCAATGGAACGACCTCTGCAACGTGCACATTGAATTCACCCATAACCTCTGCAAAAAGCATCACGGCAACATTCACATTGAACCAGTATACTGTGACACCGTCGGCTGGAGCCGGGGGGACGATCAATCCGTCAACACCGCAGACGGTAAATTACAACCAGACGACATCATTTACGGTAACACCGAACACAGGGTATCACACATCATCGGTTAATGGCACATGCGGAGGGACATTGGTCGGCAATACCTATACGACCAATGCGGTAACGGCAGATTGTACGGTGGCAGCGAGCTTTGCTATCAATACTTATACGGTAACACCTTCAGCGGGAGCTGGAGGGACGATCAATCCGTCAACACCGCAGACGGTGAACTATAATGCGACGACATCATTCACGGTAACACCGAACACAGGGTATCACATAGTATCAATTGGCGGCACGTGCGGTGGTTCATTGGTTGGCAATACCTATACGACAAATGCGGTGACGGCAGATTGCACTGTAGTGGCTAATTTTGCGATAAACACCTACACGGTGACACCATCGGCAGGAGCTAATGGAACAATCAACCCCTCGACGCCGCAGACAGTGAACTATAATGCGACAACGTCGTTCACGGTAACACCGAACACCGGTTATCACATATCATCGGTAGGCGGCACGTGTGGAGGTTCATTGGTCGGCAATACGTATACGACGAATGCGATAACGGCTGATTGTACAGTGGTGGCCAATTTTGCGATAAACACCTACACGGTCACTCCATCAGCGGGGGCAAACGGAAGCATCAACCCATCAACACCTCAAACCGTTAATTATAACCAGACGACTTCATTTACGGTGACGCCGAACACCGGTTATCATATATCATCAGTAACAGGGACGTGTGGCGGTTCATTGGTTGGAAATACCTATACGACCAACGCAGTAACGGCAGATTGTACGGTGGTGGCTAACTTTGCGATCAACACTTATACGGTAACACCATCAGCAGGAACTGGTGGAACCATCAATCCATCAACACCACAGACTGTTAACTATAACGCAACCCCGTCGTTCACGGTGACGCCGAGCACCGGTTACCACATAACCTCGGTAAATGGCACATGCGGAGGGACGTTAGTCGGTAATACGTATACGACAAACGCGATAACAGCCGATTGCACGGTAGTGGCAAGCTTTGCGATAGACACGCACACAGTGACGCCATCAGCGGGGACTGGCGGCAGTATTAATCCCTCGACGCCGCAGACAGTGAATTACAACCAGACGACACAATTTACAGTAACGCCGAATACGGGCTACCATGCTGTAATGTCGGGCACTTGTGGCGGTTCGTTAGTCGGTAATACGTATACGACAAACGCGATAACAGCCGATTGCACGGTAGTGGCAAGCTTTGCGATCAATACTTATACGGTTACACCATCGGCTGGAAGTGGCGGAACCATCAATCCCTCGACGCCGCAGACAGTGAATTACAACCAGACTATACAGTTTACTGTGACGCCTAATGCAGGGTATCACATAGTGTCGGTTATGGGCTGCGGTGGAACATTGGCGGGCAATACATATAGCACAGGATCGATAACATCCAACTGCGGTGTTTCAGCGAACTTTGCTGCCGACGTAAGCACCCATACCATAACCGCATCAGCGGGGAGTGGGGGTAGCATCAGTCCATCGGGAGCAGTGTCTGTGAATAATGGAGCAAACCAAACTTTCAATATAACGGCAAATTCAGGCTATCACATATATAGTGTATCAGTAGATGGTGCACCGGTTGGCACAGTCTCATCCTATACCTTTACAAATGTGACGGCAGCCCACACGATAAGCGCCATCTTTGTAGCAGATGCAGGCGTCTCTATAGATGGGACGACGCATTACAACTACACGGTAAATCTTGGGGACGGAGTCATCGTGACGTTCACGCAGATAACCGGCCCGTGTACCATCTCAAAGACTACGTCGGGGACGCCTCCTGGAGTTGCTCCTTCAGGATACAGGTTTGCAAGTAATTTTTACGACATAAGTCATGCCGGCTGTAATATAAGCGGCGCGATTACAGTAACGATTCCCTATAATGAATCTGCGGTCATCGGGCCGGAAGCCAACCTGAGGCTGTTCCACTGGACAAGCGGATGGGGCGATGTAACTACCTCCGTAGATACAGTGAATAATACAATTACAGGCGTGACCAGTTCTCTTTCGCCCTTTGGAGCTGGCTATCCCTATTCCGGCGGTTATACAACCGGGGCAAACACTTACGTGATAGCGTTCTTAGCACTTATTGCGATCACTACAGGAGTAATTTTAATAAAAAAGAGCGAATGGCTTCGAAATATCTAAGGTATTGACTTGCAAATTAACAAAAAAGCGTGCTCCTGCGCTCAACGAGGAGTACGCTTTTTTGCAAGCAAGAAGCAGCAAAAGTCGATGGATTCAGCCTCAATTGACATGTAGTTCACCCTTTGCGATAAGTTAAAAAAGTGGCGGAAGAAAAGCTTTTCATGGTAATAATACGAAAAATAAAAGGGTATCTGAAATGGTATATTTATCCCTTTCTCTACTTTTTGGTGACTTCACTGGTCTGTCTTTTTGCCTGGAATAGCAGACCTGTCAGTCACAGAGCAGGGATTGAGGTCATCTTTAAGACCGTTTCGATAGTGCCTGCCGTTATCTGGTCCGGGGTAATTACTTTATGGATTCTGTTCGTAATCTTTTTTGCTGTATTTTTGTTCCGACTGAAAAAAAGATTTCCCTCTTTTATGACCCTTGGAGGTCCTGCAGATATAAAGGTTTCCGGTGAAATGGCTTCAACCACGAAGGAGGACAAAGACGGGAAAAGCGGATGGAGAAGGATTGCTGATCGTTCATTCTACTTCCTGGGTATTGTCCTGATTTCTGGCGGGTTGACCTTTGGGATGTGGATTGCCCGTCCCTATATCACCCTTCTGCTTTTTTCATCAAAAGTAGAGGCGCTTGAGAAAAAAGTTCAGCTGCAACAAGTCCAGGGGGACCGAATAATCATCCCTTCACTATTGGTGGACGCCCCAATTCTTGAAGGTGTGAGCAAGGGGCAACTCTTGAGGGGTGTTTGCCATGTTTCAAGTTCTCCGCTACCAGGCCAAAGAGGGAATTGTATTATCGAGGGCCATAATCTCGCAGAGTTTGGCCTTTGGAAACCCAAGAGTTTTTTCAGTCTCCTCGATATCGTTTCGGAAGGAACCCTAATCTATGTTTTTCATAACGGAAACCAGTATGCTTATAAGGTAAAAGTGAAGACCTATCGGGATGTGGCCGACCTGACGCTTTATGATGCAACTCCCGGAGAGCGGTTAACGCTCATTACGTGTGTTTCGACCTGGTCTCCCACCATTTATACCAACAGGCGGACTATGGTGATCGCTTATCCGACATTTTAAAGCAGAGAGCCGGAAGTCTTTGGAACTTCCGGACCCCGACCCTCTACCGTTAGCCTAATCGATTAAATGTCATAATAGAGGAAGAACTCATATGGGTGGGGTCTGAGTCTTAAGGCATCCACCTCTTTGGCCCGTTTGTAGCTTATCCACATCCGGAGGACATCTTCCGTAAATACATCTCCCTTCAACAGGAAGTCGTGGTCTTTCTCAAGGCAGTCAAGGGCGTCCTCAAGTGAACCGGGAAGGCTCGGGACCTTGGCAAGCTCCTCCGGCCCGAGATCATAGATGTCCTTGTCAAGCGGTTCTCCTGGATCGATCTTGTTCTCTATGCCGTCGAGTCCTGCCATGAGCATTGCAGCGAAAGCGAGATAGGGGTTGCAGGAAGGGTCGGGGAACCTCACTTCGACCCTCTTTGCCTTTGGGCTTGGAGAATACATCGGTATCCTGATGGCCGCCGATCTGTTTCTGCTCGAATAGGCAAGGTTGATCGGGGCCTCATATCCGGGAACAAGTCTCTTGTATGAGTTTGTTGTCGGCGCAACAAGGGCGGCGAGTGCGGCAGCGTGTTTCAATATCCCGCCGATATAATACAGGGCCATTTCTGAAATCCCTGCATATGCGTTTCCGGCAAAGAGCGGCTTGCCGCCTTTCCAGAGGCTCTGATGGGTGTGCATACCCGAACCATTATCGCCGAACAACGGCTTCGGCATCATCGTCACGGTCTTTCCGTTCCTTACCGCTACATTCTTGATGATGTACTTGTACATCATCAGCTTGTCCGCCATGTTTACCAGAGGTGAAAATCTCATATCGATCTCTGCCTGGCCCCCGGTTGCAACCTCATGGTGCTGGGCCTCAACTTCTATCCCCGCCTTTTGCAGTTCCAGTACCATCTCGGTACGGAGATCCTGCTGCTTGTCCATCGGGGCCACAGGGAAGTAGCCTTCTTTGTGCCTCGGTTTATAGCCAAGGTTTGGATTCTCTTCTCTCCCTGAATTCCATATCCCCTCGTCTGAATCGACAAAATGATAACCGCTGTTTGCCGTATAATCAAACCGTACGTCATCGAATATGAAGAATTCCGCCTCGGGACCGAAGTATGCGGTATCGGCGACCTTTAATGATTTCATATAGGCCTCGGCCTTCTGTGCAACGAAACGGGGGTCTCTTGAATACTGTTCTTTTGTAATCGGATCAACAATCGTACAGATAAGGCTGACCGTTGGGTGCTGGGTGACGGGGTCCATTACCGCTGTTGTCGGGTCCGGAATTACCAGCATGTCGCTCATATGTATGGCCTGCCAGCCCCTTATGGAGGAGCCGTCAAAGCCCAGTCCGTTTTCGAACATGTCCTCACTGAGCTCCTTGATCGGGACCGAGAAGTGCTGCCACAGTCCCGGAAAATCCATGAACTTCAGATCCACCATTACTGCCTTGTTCTTTTTTGCTAATTCAATAACCTCTTTCGGTGTCATATTTTCCTACCTCCCTTTAAGTGTTTTTGATTTATTGTGTAAATTGAGTTGCATCGAACACCCCTTTTCTCCCTACATGTTTCACCCCCTAAAAAGTATATCCGCTTTCGCCATGCTGCGATATATCGAGTCCGCTTACCTCAGATTCTGCATCAACCCTTAAACCGATAATTTTGTCGATTATTTTCAAAATAATTACGGACACGACAAAAGAATAAAGGCCCGTCACCGCTATGGCGATCAACTGCGAGCTAAACATTTGATGGCCGCCGAAGAACAAACCGTTGCTCCCCGAGGGATTGATAAGTGTCTGGGCAAAAAGACCTGTGGCAAAGGTCCCCAATATTCCGCCGATGCCATGGACACCGAAGGCGTCGAGTGAATCATCATACCCGAGCTTCCCCTTCATGTTCAGGGAGAGATAGCATATCGATCCTGCTGCGAGGCCTATGAGCAACGCGGACATTGGGCTTACAAATCCGGATGCCGGTGTTATCGTAGCAAGCCCTGCAATAGACCCCGTTGCTGCTCCGAACATGGTGGGCTTGCCCCGGTGCAACCATTCGATGATGACCCAGATAACCGTTGCCGAAACGGCAGAAGTGTGGGTAGCCACAAAGGCCATGGTACTCAAAGCCCCGGCAGAAAGGGCACTGCCTGCGTTAAAACCGAACCATCCGAACCACAAGAGTCCTGTTCCAAGAACGGTCATTGGAAGATTATGAGGGTACATCGCTTCCTGCCGATATCCTTTCCTTTTCCCGATTAACAGGGCGGCAGCGAGGGCAGAAATTCCCGATATGAGATGGACAACAATGCCGCCTGCAAAATCCAGGGTGCCCATTTGTTTCAGCCATCCGCCCGCACCCCAAACCCAGTGTGCTACGGGGTCATAAACGACGGTTGACCATACTATTATGAAAAGCATGTACGCCGAAAATTTCATTCTTTCTGCAAAGGCGCCGGTTATCAATGCCGGCGTAATAACGGCAAACATCGCCTGATATATCATAAACGCCATATGGGGAATAGTGGGGGCATAATCAGGATTCGGCTCTACGCCGACACCATTCAGTCCTATCCAGTCAAGATTTCCGATTATTCCATGGACATCAGGGCCGAAAGAAAGGCTGTAACCGACTAATATCCACTGAACACTAATGACCGCAATCGCAACAAAACTCTGCATGATCGTTCCGAGCACATTCTTCCCCCTTACCATTCCTCCGTAAAAAAGGGCGAGGCCAGGGGTCATGAGCATGACAAGGGCGGTAGAGATCAAAATCCAGGCCGTATCTCCGGTATCGATCTTTGATACCGTGGAAGCAACCTGCTCTGTTCTTGCAGGCAGGTCTCCGGCATACACCATCCCGGTGATGCATATAAAACTGATAATTACGATTAAGCCTAGTATTTTTCCCATACTGCCTCCTTTGGTTCTTTGACCCTCTCATATCTAAAAGCGTGCCAGATATAACGTGCTGATTTTAAAGCGAATATTATTATGGGGAAATGCCTTCGGCCGCTTATTTCTACAATTTTGTAGGAAACCACGGGGACCTGAACGTAGAATCCAGGTTTATATCGATTTATCAAGACGTTGCACAGTATCTGTTACTATAGGGGAAAAGATACAATTTTGTAGCTTCTACAATTTTGTAGTTCTTAATCGCTTCTTTGGAAAAGAGGGAGACGGGAGTTCTTAAAAAATAAAGAAACCTCGGGAGAATGGTGGAGATATTCGATTCAGGATGCCCCTCGCTAACTTTAGTGGCCTCCTGACTTCAGTAAACCTGATGCCGCGAGCACCAGCACTATTACTTCAAGTATCGCAATGATCCCGAAGGCGATATCCTTTTTTCTGAACAGAATCGGAATAATCCTGACATAGCAAACTGCCGTGACGCCTGCGAGAAAGGCAATGCCTACAAAATTGAGAAAATCACCCTTCCCGAGAAGCCTGAGCCATGTCCATCCCGGTTGAATCCCGGTTACCTCGAGATACTTGTGAACGGACAGGCCCCAATATTTAGGCAGATCGTTTACAGGGATATAAGGGGTAAGGATGCCCGTTATATAAATTATAAAACTAATGACGAGCATGAGTAATCCTATCTTCATGCCTTTATCGAGAATGGTTGCATATGCAAGTTGTTCGGTTACCTTTGTTTTCCCAGCCATATTCCCTCCTCCTTTAGAATATTATTTCCAGATAGCGAGACCTTTCAGCAGTGCTCTGAGACCGGCGAAAAGCAGCAGACCAATAACCATATACCTGATTGCTGCAGGTTTTGTCTTTGCGAGAATTTTTACTCCTATAATAGAGCCGAGCATTATCCCGATTATTGACGGGACCACCATCATTGGTAGTACAGCCCCGTTATTCACATAGATCCAGGCGGCTGATGTATCGGTTACAGAGAGTAAAAACTTACTCGTTGCAACAGAGACTTTCAGAGGCGCTCCCATCATCAAATTCAATACCGGGACATTGGCCCATCCGGCGCCGAGTCCGAACATTCCGGCCATAACTCCGATGATAATAAATGTTGCAAGTCCCTGGGGGGTCCTGTGGATTTTCCAATCAATATCTTTTCCGGTTGATGCTTCACAATATATTCCATGAATATTAAGGGCCTGTGACAGCGCATCAGCTTTCTTGATATCAGGGTACTCGGATTTTTTTGCTATGAGCATGATCGCGACTATGCCGAGAATCGTGGCGCCTAATGCAATATTAACAACATTTGCAGGCAATGCAAGTCCTATCATGGCGCCCACTATTGCACACGCGGATGCGATAAGGGCAACAGGTATCGCAAGCCTTAAACAGGCCATGCCGCTTTTGAGAAGGCCGGGGCCTGCAGCAAGGGCGCCCGCGAGGGCGACTAAAAGGCCGGCGCCTCTAACGAAGTCAATGTGAAAAGGGAAAAAGCCTCCGATAATCGGGACGAAAAGAACCCCTCCACCGACGCCGCCTAAGACGGCCAAAATGCCCAGGATGAAAGTTACTACAAATAAAGACAATGGCCACACCCACCAGGGGGTTGGAGAGCCAGCGGCAGCGACCGCATTTGCTGTATTCTCTTCACCAAATGCAGTCCCGAACATGCATATCAAAAGCAGCATCATGGTCATGAATATGGAAATCCTTTTCAAAGTGCGTGACACCGTTGATTACCTCCTCAAAAGATTAAAAATTATTACATCCGAACAATTAAATCGCAATAACAGAATGATATAATAATTTTTCTTCTTATTATAGTCAAGCGAAATTATTCGGGTAATAAAAAATCTTTCTGTCGGGATGTTTGTCTAAAGATTAGTGTTGGTGAACAAAGAAATACCAGACTTGTTTAGTCTGAACAAGCATGAACAATTACCGATACTATATTGTTATAAATTGAGAAGGAGTACCCCTTTACCAGCCCTTACTCTGTATTATTTCTTTTACATGCTCTTCAGCTTTTTTCTCGACGAGGACAATTCTCTTATGCTTGGCTTCTGCAATCTTTTCCATAATTTTGTTTACATCTGCAGGTTTTTCTATGAAATCAACAGCACCTGCCTTAATAGCTTCAACACCTTTTTCGACCGTGCCGTGACCGGTAAGAATGATAATCTGAACATCGGGGTTTTCACTTCTGATGCGCTTCAGCGTTTCTAAACCGCCCATACCGGGCATGACGAGATCAAGAACAATTGCATCAAATTCTTTGCTTTTCACCTTCTTGAGAGCATCCTCTCCGGTGGCTGAGGTATCCACTTTTAGTCCGCGCCCCTCCAATCTCTGGGAAAAAACTTTGAGAAACTGCTCTTCATCGTCTACTACCAAAACGTTAGCTTTAATTTCCTCCGGCATGTTTTTTTCCTCCTGTTTATTACAATTAATCCTTATCTTCTTCGTCTTTCATTATCTTCCGGGCGGTATCGAATTCTCCTTCTTCAGCAAAGGCGATTGCAGACATGGTCCTTTCGAGCTTCTCCTGGAACGCCCTTCTGATCTTGTGCTCCAGGTGGTCGATGTCTGCCGGTTTTTTGATGAAATCGAACCCTCCCAGCCTTTTTGCTTCTTCCTCATCTTTATCCGTACCGTGTCCGGTCAGAATGATTACCTGCATTTCCGGATAAGCCTTCTTAATCTCTTCGAGAACTTCCATGCCGTGCATACCCGGCATTTTTAGATCCAATACGATGACATCGGGCTCCTCTTCTTTTAATCTCGATAAGGCTTGTTCGCCGTCGTAGGCGGTACCCACTTTAAGGTCCCTCATCTTTAACCGTTGGGCAAGTGTGTTGGCAAAATCTTTCTCGTCGTCAACAACCAATACTTTTATATCTTTTTGTTTCATCCGAATCCTCCTATAAACTAGATAACTTTAACAACAAATCAAGATGTTGTCAAGTATTTATCAGGTATTTGCCCGGTATTCAGCGAGGTGTCAGGAGGCAGCCACCGGAATCGTAATTACGGCCTCTCCACCATCCTTCTGCTTCGAAAGAGTCCCCCCCAGCATTGCAAGCACATAATCGATAATTTCCTGAGAACAGAGCGCTTCTCCCGTGCCTGTATCTAATATATTTCCTTTTGGAATAATCCTGATTGCGACGGAGCCGTTCAAGGTTTCGGTTTTAATGAGAATCCTGCTGTCTTTATCAAGTGTTGTCAGCAGTTCTTCAAGAAAATTAAAAACCAGAAATTGGACCATAGACGGGTTGCTATTGATCGTCGGGGGGTCTTTCTGGAATTCTTTTTCAAAACTTATTCTCTTCTGATTTGCAAACCTGTGTAAGAGGACGATAAGCTCCTCCATGCAATCATTAACGTTGACCTTAGTGAGCGGCAGGTCCATCTTATGGGCAAAACGGTTAAGGTATGTAAAATGTGCAATGGATTTTCCTACCTGTTCTTCAATCGAATGGATAATCTCCAGGAACTGACGGGAATCAATCTTGTCGGATTTCCCCATTTTTATCATATCGCCCATCAGCCCGGCGGACTCTTTGACAATGGCTAGGTGATTCTTGATTTCATGGGTAAACCCCGCCAAAATTCTGCCGATGAAGCGCAGCTGAAGGAACCTCAAATCCTGTTCGTCCTTATTTCCCAATATGCCACCCCCGTTTAAAGCGATTCTTTATCCCGTTTCTTTTTTGCTTTGTCGATTTTTGATATCAGTTCCCCGATATCTACAGGCTTCATAATATACTCCAATGCCCCACTCTTCATTCCTTCTTCCACGCTCTGAACATCTCCATGCCCTGTCAGCATAATGACCTCAATAGTCGCATCAAGTTTTTTTATGGTCTTGAGCGTCTCTATACCGTTCATTCCCGGTATTCTCAGATCGAGTATCACCACATCAGGCGTATAATCGTGAATAAGTCCCAAAGCTTCCAAAGCGTTATTTGCGGTCCGCACATCATAATTCCGTAACTGTAATCTCTCTGCAAGAGCTGATGAGAATTCTATCTCGTCATCAACAAGAAGAACCTTTGTTTTCGGCACGATATTCCTCCTTAGGCGGCTTCAGCCTCAATGGGTATTTCAATGATAAAGGACGTCCCTTTCTTGATTTCGCTCTCAACAAGGATTGTGCCTCCTAATCTCTGCACAATCCCGTATGAGATAGAAAGTCCGAGGCCTGTTCCTTTCCCGCTTTCCTTTGTTGTATAGAAAGGCTCAAAAATATGTTTGAGTTTGTCCTTGGGAATTCCGCTTCCGTTATCTCTTATGGACACCCTGACAAACCGCTCATCTTTAACACTCGATGAGACTTCGATAAGACCTCCCTTTTCGACGGCATCCATGGCGTTGTTAAGGATGTTGAGGAAAACCTGCTGGATCTGTCCTTTGTCGGTCACGACTTTCGGAAGGTCTTTGCTCAGATTGAGTCCCAGGCTAATATTCCTGTATGAAATCTCTTTCTCGAGGAATCCCATTACCTCTGTAATCGCATCGTTCAGATCGATGCGGTCATGGCCGATATCCATGCGTCTCGAAAATCCCAAAAGTCGGTGAGTAATGGTTCGGCAACGGTTTACGCTGTCAAATATCCCGGTGATTAACCCGATAAACTTATCTTTATTTTGCGATAAGTCTTCGGACACTTCAAGGATGTCTTTCATCAACCCCGCTTTTTCATTAATTATGGCAAGGGGATTGTTGATCTCGTGTGCAACGCCTGCGGCGAGTCTCCCTATTGTTGCCATCTTACTCGCGTGCTCGGTCTTGGAAATTGCCTCTTCTCTTTCCTGATCGGCTTTTTTGATGCGATTCACGACAGTTTGCGTCATAACGGTGGTAAAGATTATGCCGATAATTATGCTGATCACTGATATTATAAACAATTCATTCCTGAATATTTTAGGGATTTTTCCATACGGCGATGATTTAATGACCGCAACCAGGACCCACGGTGAATGGTTTATATAGGCATACCCGCACATGCTGTGATCACTACCGGACTCTTTTATCTCGGTAATCGATATTTCCTCTTGAGGAAGGGGGCATTGGTTAAATTTTTCCAGAACGTTTCCGTGAAACCGCGAAGGGGTTTGGAGGATGCCTTCACGGTTGACGATAAAGGCGTCGTCTTTTTCTCTGAGATTGATGGTGGACGCATATTTCTTCAGTGTTTCCATATCAATTGTGGCCCTTAAAACCCAGAAAGTGCCTTTCTCCGGAAGTTCCTTTTTTACGGCGATCGCAAAGTGGGGTATTCTCCGATAACCCATAAAAACATCACTTACATAGGACGAGCGGACGACGATCTCATTAAACCAGTCCTGGTTCGAATAGACCTTCCCTTCGAGATGGTAGGGACCTGCATAAGACCGCTGAATGCCGTTCGAGTCAATTACTCCAATATCAACCAGCCCCCTGAATTCCTTTTTGAATTTTGAAAAGGTATCGGCGAGTATTTTCTGGTCTGACAACTGCTCATACGTGTATGCAGATGAAAGAAACCTGAGGCCGGAAAGTTTTTCATCTACAAAAAATTCTGTGGATTGTTTCGTGTTCTCGATTTCCCATTTCAGCTGATTGCGGAAATCGTCTTTCAGGATTTGCTGGAACCAGAAGTAGCTTATCGTTATCACAATAAACAGGGGAACCAGCGAAAGGACTGCATCAAGCAAAACTATTCTTATCTTTAAGCTCGTATAGCGGTCTGCGCCGAGGACACGGAAATAGTCGTGCGGGTGGAACAGGTTATGGACAAGGCTGATAACTTTCCGTTTAACTCTGCTTCCCGGTCCTTTGTTTGCCGACATATGCAGTTATCATAACACGATAATGAAGAAACATAAACAAGCGAACTTCGTAATTTCACGATACGTTATATATCTCATGTATCTTGTCCCTATGAGGTTCTATACATTTTTTTCTTTCGTCATACCCGGAGACTTTCACTCACACGAATTTTCTCTCAAGCTCCATTAAAAAATTAAATCTATCGGTCCTTTTGATAGAACGCGTATACATAATAACCGTTTCACTTGAGTAGAAATACTGGTGCAAAAGTATTGCAGCCGCACCTTCCTGTCCCCTGATAAGCCTTGCTTCATCAGCATTGAGATATGTAACGTCTATATAGTTTTTTACCTTTGTGATCTTTATCCCGTACTTCTTTTCAAAGAGTTCGAACAAGGAGCAGTCCTCTGTTTCCTCTTCGAGGACAAAAGGACAGACATGATAGGGTACGTATATCTCCTGGAGTAAGACGGGTTCGCTATCGACAGAGTGCAAGCGCTTTATATAAATAACATGTTTATCTTTCGTGATATCGAGTTTTATATCCATGTCGTCTAAAGGTATCAAGACAGTGCGTGTGAGGACGTTTGTGCTGCATTTTATACCTTCTTCGAACATGAGCTCATTAAAGCTTGTGGACATCGCCAATCCCTGGGAAACGACATTTCTGAATACAAAAGTGCCCCTTCCTTGTTGTCTTCTCAGGTAACCTTGTCTGACGAGTTCCAGGACAGCCGCTCTAACAGTTGCCCTGCTTACGCTGAACATCTTACAAAGGTCTTCTTCCGTAGGTATGAGAGAACCGATAGTCCATTCAGCGCTCCCGATCTTCTCTTTTAATATTTCGTAGAGCTGCACATACAGTTTCCGGTTATCTTCTCTGTCAATTAATTGCATAAGATATAATATCAGGATGTTATTAAAAATAAAGCTAAAAAGTATAATGATATTAAATACTCATAGATCTATTTGTCAACGGGGCAATCGAAAACCTGACCATTTTGTATGGACGGCATTTATAGCTTCATTCTCGTCGCGCAATGAAACTCGAAAGAGTTGCTGTAGTCTTAATTAGACTCTGTTTATAAACTACGGTTCGTGTCACCCTGAGCTTGCGAAGGGTGCTTAATCGGTTGCTTTTACGTCATGGTTCGACAAGCTCACCATGACATTTGAGCATTATGCCGGCATTTATAAACAGACTCTAATTAAGGATATTTATCCCCCCCGGATGGAGGGGATAAATCGGGACTATTAAAAAGAGAGGGTCCGGGCTTCTATATCTTTAAAACATAATATCTGATCCAGATATACGCGTGGCAGATAATAACCGATTCGATCATCAACGGCATTCCATAGAGCATAAACTTTTTGAAGGATATCGGTTTGCCCATCTTTTCAGCCATGCCGCAAATAACAACATTCGCAGATGCGCCGATCATTGTCCCGTTGCCGCCGAGGCATGCGCCGAGCGACAATGCCCACCATATCGGCATGAGATCCGGGTGGTGGAGAAGATTAAGACCGGTAACATTCGGCCATAATTGTTTGGCCATGTCGATGACCAGCGGGTTCATGGTGGCAACGTAAGGAATATTGTCAATAAAGGCCGATGCAAATGCCGAGAACCACAATATAACCGTCGCAGTTCCGAAAAGACTTCCCTGGGTAATCTCAAGGACCTTAATCGACATCCATTTTATAAGGCCGACCTTCACAACACCTCCGATGATCATGAACAGGCCCATGAAGAAAAAGAGGGTTGCCCATTCGCACTCGGCAAGGATATGGTGGGGTTCTTTGGTGCCGGAGACAAGGAGAAGAAGTCCGGCGCCGGCAAGGGCGATGGTTGCAGGTTCATAGTGGAGCATGCCGTGAAAAATAAATCCTGTTATTGTTACAGCAAGTACAGCAAGGCATTTCTTCAAAAGAAGAGGGTCTTTTATGGCTTCGTTTTCATTCATTGCCATGACCCTTTGCCTTAATTCCTCTTTCACCTTCAATCGGTTGCCGAATATGAATTTGATGGTTATTACATATGCTATGAGCACGACTATGATTACCGGTGTGAGGTGATACACAAAGGCCATAAAGTCAAGCTGCGCCTTTGATGCGATCATGATATTCGGCGGATCACCGATAAGTGTCGCCGTACCGCCGATATTCGATGCGATTGCCTCTGTAATAAGAAATGGCACCACATCGAGTTCAAGTGCCTGGCAGATGAGCAGCGTAACCGGAGCAATCAGAAGAACTGTTGTCACATTATCAAGAAATGCTGAAACAACAGCAGTCACAACAGAGAATATCGCCATGATCGCAAATGGTTTCCCTTTTGCCACCTTTGCGCTTTTTATGGCGATATACTCAAAAACTCCTGTCGGCCTCATGATGTTGATGATAATCATCATGCTTACGAGCAGGAATACTACGTTCCAGTCAACGCCCAGATCCATGTTGTGAAAAGCATCTTCCTGTGTGACTATTCTTAAAACAATCATTGCTGTAGCGCCGACGATAGCGAGTATTGTCTTATGTATCTTGTCTGCTATGATCAGACCATAGACAAGCAAGAATATCGCCGTTGCGATCCAGAACTTTGCGCCCATGACAACTTCAGTAGCAGCTTTTACTTCTTCGGTCATTTTCCACCTCCTGTTAAAATATATTTTTCAAGGATTAATAAAGTAATAATCGTCATCGAGCATCGCTTTGACGATTGCAAAAAAGACGTCCCTTTCGTAGATCATCCCGACGACTTTCCCTGCTTTGTCAATTACGGGCAATCTCCTTATATTGTTTTTAATCATAAGATCGACACACTCCATTAAAGGGTCATCCTCTTTTACCGTAAAAACTTCCTTCGACATCACTGTCTCAACCTTCTTATCTGCTGCACTTTTAGCAAGAGATTCTACCATCCCATCCCAGGTGAAATTACTCAGGTTCATGAGATCCATATACGACGGATGAACCGCTTTGAGAATGTCCGTCATTGAGAGCATCCCGATCAAGCTTTCCTTCCTTGTCAAGGACCGGCAATCCCTTAACGCCTATTTTTTCTTCACCCTTCTTTGCAATCCTCAGAAGATTAGCGGCCTCTTTAAGGGTATTCTCAGGTCCCAGATAATCCTGAATAGGTATCATCAAATCCTTGGCTTTCATTAAGTCCTCCTTTTGACCTTGTTAACACTACAGCGAATCTTTTGCATTTAATTTCCGCCTTTCTTAAGGGGGAATTTCGGCGTCTTCCTGATACGTGTTGCATTAGCTCAAAAAAGTTACGCTGTAGTTCTAAAAATGCTGCGTTAATTCATACCTTAATTCATCAATAACCGCATAGCATATAGAAGGCCAGACATAATTATTTTCAGGCCCGTGCACCTGGATTCCGGTTATGAGCGCATAATCGCTCCTCGTTCACATCGACAACCGAATTTATTGCCTTCTCAAGATCCGAAAGTATCACCTTCTGGGCAATCCTGGTGAGCTCAAGGAGATCGGGCACATGGCCGTAAGGGATCTCTTTCAACAAGCGCATTTTGAGATGACTCTGCTCTGCGTCTTCATCATCAATCGAGACATTGATCTTCTTTTCCTGCAGTTCGCCCAGAAACCCGCAGAGGGCCCCGCAGGCGTGCGACTCTTTGATCCCCTTCCTGCTGCAAAACCCCATTCTCCCTTCTTCATCGATCGCAATGTGGGGCATGGCGTAATAAACATATCTTTCCTTGCCGCCCCCTTCGGGTGCATGGTGCATGGCTGCTTTCAACGCGGTCTTTCCCGCAAAAAACATTGCTCCGAGGCTTGACAGGTTGAATGCCTCACCCCATACATGTTTGATGATGCTCCTCAGGGATTGGGATATCTCGTCCCTGCAGACACAGACGGCTGCAATGGTATTGTCATCATCGAAACCGAATTTTCTCAGGGCATTGTAGGTCTTTTTCACAAAATCAACTTCAGTGAAAACACTGTCGAAATGTTTGTTCAAAATCTCTTCATATCCCATAATCCCCCCAAAAGGTAAGGTTGAGGTTAATTTCAGAAGTTTATTTTCTTCCCCTTAACCTCAACCTTGGCCTTAATCTATTTAATCAAAATCGGCATTCCGAGCATTGGCCACAAGGTGAGGAGAGCAATGCCCAGGAGAATCATTAAGAAGATACTCGGAATAACACCATATCCAAAAAACTCACCCGGTGTAAACATTTTTGATTCATAGGCTATAGCATTGGGTGCGGCGCCGATCAGGAGAACAAAAGGCATGCCTGCTGTTGCCAGGGATGCATAGAAAATCGGCTCCGGAGCAACACCGAGATAGTTTGCAATAACCAATGAAACAGGGAGTGAAATCGCTATTGCAGCAACGTTCATGATGAAGTTCGTGAGAACAAGGACAAAGAAAGCGATGCTCAGGACAAATACCAGCCAGTGAGAATGCTGGAACAGGACAAGCCATTCAACCGCCATCCACTGCGCTGCGCCTGTCTGCCAGAGACAGAAGCCGATGCTCATGGCGCCGC
>CAVZMO010000023.1:0-72776 GCA_963776195.1 Thermodesulfovibrionales bacterium | reverse complement strand
TGATAAGCGGTGAAGTCATCCTCTCAATAACTGTAAGTCGCTCTTTTCAAAAGCTTAAAAATAGTGTACGTTATTATTGGTAATCAACTATGGGAAATGTAGAGCGTTGTTTGACTAATATACAAATTCCGATATTATCGTGTCGGTTTCCGTCTATCTAATAACTGGTTCGGCAGAGGAGACAAATGAGTTCTCGAAAGTACATTGTAGGCATGGTCTTTGTAGCCCTACTGATTTGGGGACCGATCGACCACTCGTGGCCTGCGTGGCTCGTAATACGTACAAGCTACCTTGTCGCGATTCCGCTGGCGACATGGTTTGTAGGATGGATTTGGAGAGTGTGGCAACCGGATGCGGTGACCGAAAACAGATTAGTGCGTGCACTTGCCGGCGCAACGGGGGGAGTGTTTGTGGTATTGGCGATCTTTGGGGCCATGGCCGAGACTCATATAGGCAATACGATGTGGTTTCGGACTCGCGATGGAATGGAGGCCGTTGGTGATGACATAGTCTTATCCGGTCCAGATTGGGGAAATGTAATGATGCTTATTGGCGCCGCAGGATTTGCCTTCTGGTTTAGCATAGCCAAGAGGGAATCGAAACAGTAAGTTTTGGATTCGTCTATGACGCGTATGACAAGCCGAACAACCTACTCAGCTACGTCGCGAAAGCCGCGCCGCCGCTGATTTGAATCGTTATAATCATTTCCTGCGGTAATTGTCAACAATTTCATTTTTCAATACCAGTTTGTTCGTGGGTTCTTAATCCCTTCATATTAGCTTATTTAATCAATCTATAATAAGTTCAAATGATGTGAAGTATTGACATCTTTAGATTACATTGGTTATCATTTGTTTAACAATGTTTTACATTAAGGAATATATATGGCAAAAGATGATTTCATAGGAATAAGGGTAACCAAGGAGTTCAAGAAATTCATTCAAAGAGAGGCGAAGAGAAAGGCGTGTCTCTTTCCGAATATATTGAAGAACATACCGATGACAATTTCAAGCTGACCAGAAAGCATTTTGAAACCCTCTTGGAAAGAGCAAAAGAGGATTTGCCTTCCTTCTGGATCGAAGCTGAAAAATCTCAGATCATAAAAGAATTCGAAAGGTTTATCCCTTTATTAGTATCTGATTTTTTAAATCCATTAAACCGTGCGAATCCTCACCTTCACCCTTCCTTGATGCTTCTGTCCATTCCTTCAATTTTAAAAAATACTATCGTGCACTTAGATACGATTGATGAGCCGTACAAGAGGCAGGCCGTAGGACATTTCTTGTCTGCTGCTGAAATTCTGGCGGAAAATCTTAATAAGCTGAAAACCACTGACAAAGAGGATCAAAAACATATTGTGTCGGATTTGAAAAATGTAATTGAGACCTTTACTTTCTATTTCACTTCTATGGCTTTTGCAAAAGATTCATTTGTAAAGATAAAGGAAGAACTGGACAAAACTGAAAAGATTCTTTTACAGGATATAGAAGGTAAGCATAAGAAATGAAAACGTTAGAGATAATAAACGCTCTTACTTTCTTGGGCAATTTGACATGCGGGCGTTGCCATAGGACGTTGATTGATGATGACAGAGAGTCCACTGTAATAAAGAAACATATAGTTAAAACTTACAAGAAGAAGGGGGTTATAGAAATCGAGTGTCGTCATTGTCACACAAAGAATATTTTAACTAACAATAATTAAACTCATCTAAGGCAAGCAAGTCATTTAGACAAGGAAGCCGAGTTTCTATTGGAGTCAATCCATAGATTCTCGGCTTTTTTATTTGGAGGGTGAAGATATTAAAGATGAAAATGAAGCTTGAAAGTAATTAAGAGTCAATCATACAAAGGAAATGCCCATCTTGCTACAAAAAAGATTGTGCATGCTTGCCTTATCAGAGAGCTGTTGAATGTCTGGGCCCTTTTATGGATGTAGAAGACAATTTGAAAAAGTATAGAGAGTATTTTGAAAAGAGAAAAAGCAAAAGGAAAATTAGACAGGGCTTTAAGGGACGTAATAATAAATAGGTACTTAGAAATAAGAAGTTATTCGACGATTGAGAGAATGATAAAGTACAGATGATAAATTTTACAAACTGACCCGGCTGCATGCCCTTGCCAGAGCGGTAGCCTGGCAGGGGTGGCCCCGAAGCCAGGCTTGTATTGGAGGGTATTTGCCGGTATATGAGTAATCACCAGCAAACTCGTTACTTACATGATAGATAAATTAAATTTAACTATTTATGTTCCTCCTGATAGAAATTATCCTCGAATCATGGGGAAGATATCTGAAGATCAGCAGAGACTAAAATTTATAAATTTATGTGTAAATCTTGATAAGGCTATCATTCTTTACCCTCACAAATTCACTGAGGAAGTTAATTTAAGCATTGCCTTTACCAAAATTGATATAAACCCCAAATATTTTGAATGTTTATGAGAATTATTTCATATTTGAGCTCAAATATTTATATGCACTATTTTAAGGCTTGAGGCTTTCAATGTATCGAGAATTGATTTTGCTGCTGATGTCGAAGGTCTAACTATGGAAAGTATTCTTGCAACATTGAATATAAAACGTATTCCAGATAATTTTAGTGTTATTAAAGGGACTATCTATGGCGGTAATAATCCTAAATTCAGAATATACGACAAGATCAAGGAAATTAAAAATAGCATAAAAAAAGAAGAATGTATTACAGAATATGAAAAAGACTTCTTGAAACTGGGAAAACTTATATACGGTTTGAAATTCAAATACGCAACGTTAAGAAAACGCTTCAAGACCTCGTAAATAATCCTGTAAGTTTAGTTCGTATTTTGATAGGTTGGAGTTTTTTAGATTGGACGGAAACGAACTGACGGCGTTATGCAATTTATGTATAGATTGATTAACAGAAAATACAGAAAAGAATGAAGAATCTTAAGAATGCTGATTTGGTTGAAAAAATAAAAGCGGTCTATGTAAAAAATGTCTTTAAATGGTTTGCTGAAAAAGAACCGTTTTAAGGTGTTTTGAGTGCATAGGTAGCTATAGGTCGGCCTGAGAAAATCGTTTATAGAGCATCTGACGGAACCGGATTTTACCGTTTTAGGGTAAGAGCCGGAACATTGTTTTACAAAGGATATGTTTGAAGCTGACACGGTTCAAGGAGATTTCGGAATTTCTCAACGTAAAGCCTTCTACGCTTTATCAATGGGCGGAATTAGGGCAGATACCGTCTATTAAACTTAATGGCGGCCTGAGGTTCGACATTGAAGATGTCCTGAACTGGATTAAGTCTTGTAAAAAAGAATCTGGATCAAGTTATAATCCTCTTATCCAGGTCAGAAGTCCCAAGAAAGGGGGAAAGTGAATATGGGGCTTTACCGGAGAGGTAAATTTTTCTGGTTTACCATAGCTTATCAGTAACAGGATTCAGGTATCCTTAAAGACTGATAATAGAAAGCTAGCGGAAAAGCGTTCTATGCACAGGTTTTTACTGATATTCTAGAAGGTATATGTTTTGATTCGGATAAAGCGAAGTCGACCAAATTTGAAGAAATGACGGATAAATACCTTAAAGAACATGCACACTCAAGAGACCCGAGAACGGTTAAGACGCTTTTAACTTTTTTGGCCGGTTATATGATTACCCACATTACGACAAGGTTAATCGCTGAATACAGAAATATGCGCCGTAAATCCGTTAAGCCTGCTACTGTCTATCAGGAACTTGCCTTGCTAAGAAGGATGTTCAATGTTGCCATGAAAGAATGGGAATGGTGTAAAGATAATCCCGTAAGCAGATTATCTTTTTCAGTTGGTAATCGAAATGCAAGGGACAGGTGGCTAACTTATGAAGAAGAAAAGAATCTCTTAGATAAAGCAACAAATCCCGTTTGGCTGAGACGTTGATAATGGTTGCCTTGCATACGGGGATGAGAAGAGGTGAAATTCTTGATCTGAAATGGCAAAATGTTGACCTTCTGAGAAGAGCTATAAGAGTTGTGAAGTCAAAGAATGGAGAGAAGAGGACTATCCCTATGTCTAACACTCTTTTCAATTTATTGAAGAGCGTGAGCATAAGAGATATTTCAGGCAGAGTCTTTCCGATCTCGGGGAGTAGTTTAAGACAGGCATTTGATAAAGTCGCTGCAAAGTCAGGTTTAGAAGATTTTCGTTTCCACGATCTGAGACATACTTTCGCAACGAGACTTGTTCAAAATGGTGTGGATTTGTATAAGGTAAAAGAGTTACTTGGGCATAAGACTATCTCAATGACAATGAGATATGCGCATCATTGTCCTGAAAGTTTGCGATCAAGTGTTGAAGTGCTCGATAACTGCTACAATTCTGCTACATTTTGCGAACAGGGCGGTTGACCGAATGCCTGAAAATCCTTTAAAATCAACTATGCCGAAGTGGCGGAATTGGTAGACGCAAGGGACTTAAAATCCCTCGTCAGCAATGGCGTGCCGGTTCAAGTCCGGCCTTCGGTACCATTTAAAATCAATGCCTTGTAGTACTTATCCACTGCCTTTTTAATTCCTCATTTTGACCAATTGTAACCTGTAACCATCTGTAACCTTTTCGAGTACGTCCCTTGTGTTCTGATGCATCATGGAGACCTTTTCAGAGGCTGTTCTTAAGTCTGCTTCATTGACAATGTTGTACCGGTCAAATACTGCCCGTGTCTTATGCCCTGAAATCTTCATGGCATCTTTTCAGGGATACTCTTTCGCCTTATGACGAAATATATAGTTCAGAAAAAAATGTTGAACGACATTTTAAATCCACTGTTAAAAGCAGGCAACAACTCTCTTTCAGATAACGTAATTCAGAGAATCTCCCATCAAATTGAGCAAAAGTGCCGGGATGTCGAACCCACTGCGTACTCTCGGTAATCTTCACCTAACATGTTGAGCAAAAGGTGTGGACTTGCAGGTGTTAGAAACATTTTTGTCTTTTGGCAGGCGTAAGAAATATTTTTTCAGCTACTTCATCAAAGATGCACTCTGGATAATTTTCATTTAGAGCGGATTTCGAATAAGCGTCATTCCGCTGCGCCAGTTGCGGAATGACGTGTGAAGTTCGCAGCGTTTAATGTCGAATTGGGATACGAACTCCACCTCCAAATGTTCAATATTGATTATTGATAAATATTGTAGATTGGCTAAAATATGCGATAAAAGGTGCAAGATGTTTTAACTTCTCTATACAGATTTATGAGATAATTTTATTTCAATTTTTTGACAAGTTCCTCTATTGGAATTGCAGGTAGTGTAAGGATTTGTACAGAACCTCTCGATCCGATCTCTGTAGATGCCTTCATAATAGTCAGATTATCTGGCGCCTCAACAATAGTCACAAAATCATAAGGACCTAATACACCAAACTGCTCTTTGACCTTTACCCCCATAGCCTCCAATTCTTTGTCAACCTCAAATATTCTCGAAGGCTTCTGTTTGAGGGTCTTCCTCCCTTCATCTGTTAACTTGCTGAGAATTATGTAATATGCCATTTTCTTAACCTTCCTTTCTTTAAAGACTATTTATTTCCCTTTAACCTTCACGACTTATGCAATATATGAAACTTTAGAAATACTTTTCCTCAAAATGAATATTAACGTCTTTCAACCTCTGGTAGTCCAGCTTTAAGCGTTCATTAGCGATGCTCATGTTTATCTTGGTATCATTAAGAGATTCCCCTGTAGAGCCATACATATAGACTTTTGAAACCGCTTTTTTCCAGCCGCCGATCTTGAAAGTATAATCTCCAAAGAGAAGGTACATATCTATCTCGCCTTTCAACTCCTCCGTATCCCCAGGGTGTATCTTTTGTGAGACAGGCTGTTTCCGCAAATCAATTGTTACGTTTACATCTTTCCCTTCCTTTGCCAAGGCAATAAAATCTTCTATTCTCAGTAACTCACTTTTCCCCGAGACTTCAACCATATTAACCTCCTCATTTCTTTAACTTGATACGGCACAGAGATATAAACCCTAAAATCATACAATAAAAACAGGTTAGTCAGAAGTCCTATGTCTGCTGATTTGGTTCGATGTTATCAAAATCTTTTATCCTTGTCAATTCAGTCAAATCCATTATAAGAAAAAGGCTCTTATCTAGTTGAGACGTTATCTAATTTAATAATCACACTTTCAGACCAATGTCCTTAAAATGGTAAATTTGTCTTGATATTACCGCTATCAGGGCTTTGTAACAGTCCGGGGCATTTTTAAAATGATGCTGGATTAAAATAGGAAAGAAAATAGGATTGGATATCTCATTCTGTTTGACCACCTTCTCCTACATTTTCTCATTATTACTTCTGAGATTGTACTTATATAAGTTGTTTGATATATTGAAAATATAGGAGAGAACATTGAAAATACTATTGGTGTGTCTGCTGTTATTATTAACAGGTTGCTATTATTACTACCCCCCATCGGTCGATTTCCAATATTTGGGGAATAGATATTGGTTCGGATTATCTTCGTGGGGATACGGAAATCCTTATACCCCTTACTACTTGTATTATCCTCGGTGGTACTATCTTTACGAACCTGATCGGCCTTATTTCTATTATAAGCAGTATTGGCTCCACTAAAGACAATGGTGAGAATAGCAGCAAATAATCCTCAGTGGCGGCTCTGTTTAAGTTTCTTTTACCTTTTTCTTAGTCGATGATGCTTTTTTCTTTTTTAATGAAGACGATGATTCTGCTTCGAGCTTTTCTTGTTTTTTGTATCGCGCCGTTACAATCTTTTCTGCTTCAACCCAGTTTTCAAGGTCACGGCCTTTTACTCTCCCACTCTTCTCATAAAGTTCATATGCCACCCTTGATATCTCTTCATGTAAGTCCATTTTTCTCTCCTCTCTCTTATATCATTATTCCCGTATTCGCCATCTTCTTTAGCAAATGGATTTCACGAATATTTTTAAGAGTATCTTCGCGCCGGCTCTAACTGGACACTATGTGTTTGTTATTTTAATTTTCTAAACGCTTAACCCCAACCCCTTTCTGGGGACCACCCCTTTTCTTCCGTTAGCGGGATGAAATGATGATTACGACATTTTGCCGATAAGGTCATCCGCCTATGCTATCTCCTCCCTACGGGCATTATGTAAAGAGGCTTTTCTCTATCTGCCATCTTTAAAATCCTTTTTACTTCTTCATCGCAGAAAGCCCCGATAACCACTGTCCCGAGCCCCAGAGCGACCGCCTGAAGATAGACATTCTGGGCGGCATGACCGGCCTCCATATGAACATATCTAATGCCCCTCTCTCCATATTTTGTGGTCATCCTTTCATATACCCCTGACAATACCATAACTGCGGCAGCCCTTCTGACAGAAGACTGGCCGAGTGCGGCATTACCCAAATCGATCCTCCTGTCGCCCTTTGCGATACTTAGCAATTCATGGCTTTTGGATCTGTACTGATAAATTCCAGCAGGAAGACCAGTTACGTTTCCGGCTACGACATAGAGTTCGAGCGGGTAAAGTGCGCCTGCAGAAGGTGCCGTCCTGAGACCTCCCGGATCTGTAATACCTTGGGCAGCCCATATCAGCTGTGAGACTTCAGATAGCGTTACAGGCTTGTCTTTAAAATCCCTGACAGACCTTCTCTTAAGCAGGGCCTCTTCGACCGACATGCTGCCGCCATATTTTGGCTCGGGTAGTTTTATTATTACCTGCTCGTATTCCCGCATGGTTTGGTTTTCTCCTTCGCCCCTAATGGTACAGCAGATACTATTGCCGCGCACAGTATGACTGCTACCAAGAAAAATCTTTTATTCACACTCTTATTGTTTAAACTTTAGATCTTTTTTTGAATTTGTAAACGCAAATATCTTTTTTGACATTAATTTCCTCCAAGTCATCTTTTCAAGCATCGTCTACTGCATGTTTCCCTTTAATCGATTTCAATCACTGCACGCCTTTCAAAATCAGTCTCCTTGTTCTAATTGTATAAGAATTACTATCACACGTCCATCCAACGAATTGCAGTTTCAAATTCCAAGCGTGTTTTTGCAGATATCGCAGAATTCCGCTCTCTTTCTATCCGTATCACTGATGCTGTTAGAGAAGTACATTATGCATTTGGGATGAGAACAATGGTCAAGGCCGTAAACATGTCCAAGTTCGTGAATTGCCTCTTTAACTGCCCGCTCTTTCAGCAGCTCCTCGTCCCGAGGGAGCCCGTAAAACTCCTGTCTGAGTCTCCAGAGAGAAATAATGGCAACTCCCGCATGTGGATCAGCCTCTCCGAAGACGTAATTGAGCTTTGAGGCATAAAGATCGGCATCTATGATACCGAACAGAATCTCGCTGCTTCCTTGTTTGTAAACCATCATCTCTTTAAGAACGGCAGTGGCGTTATACTGTTCTCTCAGGGCATTATAGGAATCCGGAGGGACTGACACCTTTCGACCCACTTCGGCTTTTATATGAAATTTGTTTCTGACGGCAGAAGAAATAGACCGGAGAAACTCCAGGATCCACCTTTCCGATGGGCGTGACGATGATTCTTTTCATCGCTCCTCCTTGTCCAATCCAGGCATCCAGTTCGGTGAGCTCATTATCAAGGTTTTACGTAGGCGTATCCCTCTTGCTGTTTGCGAACAATCTCGCTAATGCCAGCGGTAACCACCTTAACAAAAGTAGGAAGCGCATCCTCATTGATACAGACTGATCCTTCAGCACAGAGTTTTTTCAGAGAATTCCTGCATGCTTTGAACTGCACTCCCTTGTCCGCAAGCACTTCCATAGTTTCGATCTTATCTGAATAGGCGTAAGAGGCTGCAGCAGCGCCATTTGCTACGATCACCACATCAGCATGGTCTTCACCTACATCCTTTATGAAATTTATCGCATTTCCCAGCGCTATGCTCCAGCGGTCATTATCACTGACATGCAACAGAAGTCTCATCTCTTTCATCTACTCCTCCCTTCCTGCTCGCCGATTCTGATTACTTCAGTGAGCACACCTTCATTAATGACTTATGACTTTTTGCTCGTTTTTGTAAAGAAACCGGTAACTTTTTTCTGAACACTATCACTTTCACAGTGAGGACATTTGATTTCAGGTTTAGCTTCAAATTCCTTTATTGACAGGAAAACAACGAACTCTTTGCTGCAGTCTTTACAGACATACTCATAGGCAGGCATAAGGACCTCCTTATTGTTTGGTGATTTGTGGCTGAAATATTTACGATTATATCAATTTTTATTTCTGTTTGATACGGGAAGAAAGATTCCCGACTACATTTTGTTTTAGTGTGGCTGGGTGGCAAACAAATAATAAGACCGCTAAATGCTTTACTATTTACATGTTTTCCCGATTAAAACAGAACTCTTCGAATGGATAAGGATATTTCTTGATACACTTCCCATCATCCCTTTAATTCCCTTCAAACCCCTGCAGCCCACAGCTATTATGTCTGCCCCCATTGTCTCCGCTGTTTTTAGTATTTCTGCCGATGGGTCTCCCACTCTTGATAGCACACCTATATTTCTAAATCTTCTGTTCAAATACTCTCTGGCCAGTTCGATAATCCTTTCAGATTCTGTAAATTCCATTTTCCTGGTACCTGCCACAAGCTTCTTGATCCGTTCATCTATTTCCATAACAAACCTTTCGGGAATGTCAAAGATGTTCGACCATATCACGTTCAATATCGTTACCTCTGTGTTATCGGGAAACGGGATGGAAGATAAGAATTCTATAGTAGCCCGGGAATAATCAGACCCGTCAGTGGCAAGAAGAATTTTTATCTTGTCAGATCTTGCAGATATCGGCGGTTTTACAACAAGGACAGGTTTTATTGAGTTGGCTGCAACCGACCTCGTTACACTGCCGATAAAAACTGACTCAATGCCTTTTATTCCCCTTGAACCCATAGCTATCATATCCATATCCGAATCTGCGGCTACATCAATGATGCATTGTTCCGGTGAACCTTCTACAATCGCGACACTGAGCTTTGCTTGAACGGGTTTTAGAATATCCAGCGCAGAATCAAGAATTCTGGGTGCGATCTCCTTTTTTATTTCTTTGAGCGTACCGAGATAAAACTCCTCATCGTATCGAAAAGGGATCCAATATACAGCGTGAAAAACAGTGATATTGTCATCCGAAGACCAATTGAGACGTGTCAGAAACTTCGCTGCCCGCTCCGAGTATTCAGAGCCATCGGTTGCAAGCAATATTTTCATTTTATTTCCCCTGTCTCTGTAAAACCACTATATCCATCGATCATGTTGAAAAAATCTGTGATGCATTGTTCCGGTATCTCCCGTTAACGATTCATTATACCAGTTTCTTGAGATGAGGACCGGGAGATTTGTTATGAGGATAATTGCAACTTTCACAAAAATCTGCTAAGTAAATAGATATAATCAGTCTGCAAGGAGGTGGTTAATCTTATGTTACTTCCAGTTGGAAAGCTGCCGCCAGACATACTCGCCAAGATGCTTAAGACCTATATATCTTTAGATGAGAGAGTCAAGGTAGGTCCCGCTATCGGCGAGGATGCGGCGGCTGTTGATATGGGTGACAGGTATCTCCTACTAAAGACGGATCCGATTACATTTGTAGCTGAAGATATAGGAACTTACACCGTCAGAATCAACGCGAATGATATAGCTACTATGGGCGGGAAACCCCTGTGGCTCCTTGCCTCAATTCTTCTGCCCGAGAAGCACATAACAAGTGAACACGTAGAGGAAATATTCCAACAACTTTCATCCGCCTGCAGGGATACCGGTGTTTCCTTGTGCGGAGGACACACGGAAATTACTCCGGGCATTGACAGGATAATTGTTGTAGGCGCAATGATCGGAGAGGTTAAAAAGAACGACCTTATAACCACAAGCGGAGCTAAGATAGGAGATGATATACTCCTCACCAAAGCTATAGCTATTGAGGGCATCTCCGTCATTGCGCGCCGGAATGGAAAAGATCTGGAAGCAGTCTTTGGCCCGGATTTTGTTCAAAAGTGCAAAGGCTTTATAGAGCATCCCGGAATCAGCATTCTCAAAGAGGCGGAAATCGCAGCACGACATGGAGATGTTCACTCCATGCACGATCCAACCGAAGGGGGACTGGCAACCGGTCTATTTGAGGTCGCAACCGCTGCTGACGTTGGACTGATTGTAGAAGAAGAACGTATTCCTGTTTTCCCTGAGTGCCAAACCCTGTGCAGGCACTACGGATTGGATCCCCTTGGTCTCATAGCATCAGGTTCACTGCTTATTGCAATCAATCCTCGTGACACCGAAAAGGTTTTAGAAGCGTTAAAGGATAACGGCATCCCTGCTGCAAAGATAGGAAAAATCTTGCCAAAAGAAAATGGCCTGAAGATAAAGAAACGCAATAAGATTTTAGAACTGCCTGTTTTTAGAAGAGATGAGATAACAAAGATATTTGATTGATCCCCGCCTTATTCACGCGGTTCTTAAGAAATGCCGTTTAACTTCTTCAGCCGATGCTATGACAATAAAGAATAACCGTAACTGCTTTGACAGATCGGAATATTTCCTTATCTCTCTTTACAAAAAAATTGATTTTGAATTTACTACGTGGCACCGTCAAGGGAATCATTTTATTTGTTTAGTTACGTATTGACTTGAGCTTCATTGATTGTTAGTATGGAAACATAATCTTGAAGTTGTCTGAGGGAGGGAATAATATGAGACTTCCACTGCAGATTACTGCACGCAATTTTGATCTTCCCGAAACTTTCAGGGAAGACATCCGCAAGAAGGCGGAGAACTTAGATAAATATTACGACCAAATCATGAGATGCAGGATCGTGGTGGAAGTTCCCCACCGTCATCGCCATGAGGGGGCGTTGTACAATCTACATATTGACATAACGGTACCCGGTGCAGAACTGGTAATAAAACGAGAGCCGCACAAAGACATCAATGTAGCGATAAGAGATGCCTTTGATGCAGCTCGGCGCCAGTTAGAGGACTTTGCCAGAAAGCAGCGAGATGATATAAAACACCACGAAGAAACACCTCATGCGCACATAAGTGCACTGTTTCCTGATAAGGGCTATGGTTTTCTGACCACATCGGACGGCGGAGAGATCTACTTTCACGAGCACAGTGTAATAAACTATGATTTTAAGCACCTGAAGGTCGGAATGGAGGTGCGTTTTGTGGAAGAACAGGGCGAAAAGGGACCACAGGCCAGTACTGTCACAGTAATAGAAGGCTAAGCCAAGTTTTAGACCTTCTTCATTACCTGCTTTAAAGAAATCAATGCACTTCTTGAATAAGATTTTTTTCTTGTATCCTCTTCATCATGAAGGCTGATTTTTTTTTGGACGATTCTGATTCTTTTATAATAAAATTTAACCGATTAAGATCTTCAATTCACTGCGTCTATTTGGATGTTTAAGTTTTCTCAGCGCTTTTGACTCTATTTGCCTTACCCTTTCACGTGTAATAGAAAGATGTCTCCCTATTTCTTCGAGGGTGTAGTCTTTATCAAATCCTATACCAAATCTCATTCTTATAATCTCCGCTTCCCTGGGAGTTAGAGTATTAAGAACCCTCAGTATCTGCTCGGTGACATTGTTTCTTTCTGTATCAGAGTATGGAGAAGGACTATCTTTGTCACTGATAAAATCCTCAAGTTTTGCATCCTCGTCTCCTACAGGAGTTTGAAGAGCTATCGGGTCCTGTACCGCCTTTAATGCTTCTTCGACTTTTACAGTTGATACTTCCAGTCTTTTGGCAATTTCTTCTTTGCTCGGTTCTCTTCCAAGCTGTTGCGTCAATTCTCTGGATGCTTTGGTAACCTTGTTATAAAATTCCACCATGTGTACAGGAACTCTGATAGTCTTTGTCTGATCAATTAACGCTCTTGTTATTGCCTGTCTTATCCACCATGTTGCATAGGTGCTGAACTTGAACCCCTTTTTATAGTCGAACTTATCTACAGCCTTCATAAGACCGATATTCCCTTCCTGAATCAGATCCAGCAGAGTTAATCCCCTTCCCGACATAATGTTTAGCTATATTAATTACCAATCTCAGGTTACGGGTTACTAATTCATTCTTTGCTTCGCTGACAAGGGTTCTTGCCTTGGTTATCCTATCCCACATGGCTTTCAATTCGTCAACCTTGATTCCCACCTCTGATTCAACCCGCCTATACTCGTTCTGAACTTCCTTTGCAATGGCATCGAGTTCTACGGAATTGATACCTTGTTTCTTTTTTTCTTTTATTATTTTTTTCAGGTCTTTTAAAGTCCCATAGCCGGCAATCTTTCTATCTGCGATTTCTATTTTCAGCATAAGGTTTTCAAGTACTTTCAAGCTCATTTCAAGAGCTTCATCTGATTTTACTTCTTCTGATTTGTTCAAGTCCTCTTCGGCTTTTCCATCGTAAACTCGCTTCGAGTTTCCTGTATAACGGAAGTGCTGTAACTATTCCTTTAATAATCATCTTTTCCTTCTTCCAATCTCTTCGCAAGCTCTATTTCTTCATGCTTTTTAAGTATTGAAATATTCCCCATCGAATGGAAATATGCCTGAACAATGTCCTCTGTCTCTTCATGCTCCTCTTCTTCCTCTGAAACTAAGACTTCTTCTTCAGTAATGTCAGTCTCCTGATTATCTATAACTTCAATTCCCGTATCATGTAAACGGTCCATGAGTTCTTCTAACTCATCCGGGGAGGAATATTCTGAGGGAACGGCATCATTTATCTCATCATAAGTGAGCTTCCCTCGCCTCTTGCCTATGTCTATAATGTCTTCAAAAATGTCTTTTTCTTTCATGGTACTCCTTAAAATAAGTTTATTCGTGTTACTGTATAACACGAAGGTCCTTACAGCTTAATATGTGGTAGTACTCCCTTTTGATTTCGACGACTGAAAAGAATCAGATAGGATTAAATCATGAAAAGACTACGAATAAGCTATTAATTTATTATAACAAAATTACTGATTTCCTGCTGAAAAAATGGAAGAAGGGTCAAAGTGCCTTGAAGCAAAAATGCTTGCAGGTGGAGCCAACCCACCCTAAAATACAAAGAAGACTTGGGAATCACCAAGGCCAGCGAATGATCATCCTTCTTTCCCTCTTATCGAATCTGGTAATGCCTTCTTCACGGGCTGCTTGCAAAGCCTTCTCATATTCATCGCGGGTAATGCCACGATTCAAAGGCGGGTATTTATAGGCATTGCCGTATGGCTGGTATTGATCCATTATATTCACATAGGTATTTGGCGAGATCTCTTTGGCTATGAAACGCATGATTTCTCTTGTGCCCGCCACTCCTCCGGGCATGACCAAGTGCCGTAGAATAATTCCCTTGAGTGCAATGCCGTTTTCATCCAAGGCGAGATCACCAACTTGACGATGCATCTCTTTCAAGGCCTCTCTTGTCCTTTCAGGATAATCCGGTGCCTTCAAATACTTACGGGCCATCTCAGTATCCCAGAATTTAAAATCAGGCATGTAGACATCAAATATCCCTTCTAAGAGTCTTCAGGCTTTCAACAGCATCGTAGCCACCGGTATTGTAAACCAGAGGTACATTCAAGCCTCCTTCGATGGCGTAGGTCAAGGCATCCAGGATCTGAGGAACCACGTGGGTTGGAGTAACAAAATTGATGTTATGGCATCCCTGTCTTTGAAGATGAAGCATCATGCCGGCAAGGGCTTTGGAGTCTACTTCGCTGCCCTCACCCAGATGGCTGATATCCCAGTTTTGACAGAAAACGCAGAGAAGATTGCAGTTGGTTATAAAGATAGTACCTGACCCTTTAGTCCCCACTAATGGGTCTTCTTCTCCAAAATGAGGATTGTAGCTTGAGACCATAGCTAAGCGCCCAGTTCGACAAATACCTTTTTCATTCTCTACCCTGTTGACTTCACACTCTCGGGGGCAGAGACGGCAATTCTCCAGTATTTTAAATGCCTTCTTTACACTCTCGGTAAGCTTTCCCGTTCGATGGGCCTCTATGTAAGATGGTACAAACAAAATCCCCCCACTCGTTAGGGCAAAACCTTTTTTTTCCTGATCAGTTAGGTAGTTTCTGTTGCGAAAAGATTTGATAAAAAAAAAGCCTGAACCTTTATAATTGGTAACCGAAAAACACCAAGAAGAAAGGAGCAGGCTTTGCGAAATAAAACATTGGATCAAGAATACCTGGATTTCAGCATGAAGTCAACCTTAAAGGTAGTGCAGGAGTATCGGGCGAAATACGAAGGCATAGCGCGGATAATGGAGATGAACCCGAAGATATTAGACTTAGCGCATAGCGATTTCAACCGCACTCTATCACAATCCGAGTATGGCAGAGGGGGCTACACATCGGAACAAATCCTTCGTTCGATACTGGTAATGTTTATAGAGGAAGAGAGCTACCGGGATGCGGTTATTTTGGTGGAGAACAGCGAATTTTTCCGGAATTTTATCAAACTCGGCAACAAGGTAATGATGGACTACACATTTCTTTGCAAAGCATTTAACGCATTGTCTGAGGAGACCTGGAAAGAAATAAACGAAGCGCTGAGCGGATATACGAAGGACAATGAGAAGATCACGGCTGAAAAGCTGCGTTTAGACACAACAGCATATGAGACAAACATACATTATCCTACGGATTCATCCCTGCTATGGGACGGCTTCAGGACATTGGCGCGTCTGATGAAAGACGCCGGGGATGAGATGGGCCGGATGGGAATAAGGCACAGGTTTCATACGAAAAAAGTAAGGAAGCTATTTCTTTACATAAGCCGTAACAGCTGCAGGAAGGACAAAAAGGTTCAACAGAAGATACAGAGCATTTACAGAACGCTGATTGAACGGACAAAGTGGATTGTCTCGGTGGGCAGTGTAGCTGAAAAAATGCTGTCAAAGTTGGGTGATCTAAAAGCAATGGCAGTGGCGGCAGAGCTTAAGCATTATTTGCCGATAACAGAGAAGATAATAGGACAGGCCAAGCGTCGTGTAATCAAGGGAGAGCAAGTGCCGTCGGCGGAGAAAGTATACAGTCTGTTTGAAGAGCACACGGAACTGATCAAACGAGGGAAGGCGGGGAAGCCGATTGAATTTGGACATAAAGTATTATTGGTGGAAACCGGGGAAAAATTTATCATTCACTATGAAGCGATGCCGAAGCAAAGAGCAGATAAGGAACTTATACAAGAGAGTCTGAAAGTACACGATAAGGTATTTGGATGCAGACCTGGCGTATTGGCAGGAGACAAAGGATTTTATGAAAGTCGAGAGCAAATCCTGAGTCTTTCAGAGGAAATTGAAACAGTATCGATATGTAAGAAAGGGAGACGAACAAGGGAGGAAGACCAGAGGGAAAGCACGGAGGAGTTTAAAGCCGGGCAGCGTTTTCGGGCGGGCATAGAAGGGACAATCTCCGTCTTAAAACGGGCATTTAAGCTCAGTAAGTGTCTTTTTAAAGGATTTAAGAATTTTGCCTCCAGTGTGGGGTGTGCAGTCTTCTGCCACAACCTGGTAACGCTGGCGCGATTATAAGGAAGACAAACTCACAATAGGAGGATTTGGGAGGCTCGGTGGAGAGGTGTTTCTAAAATCGGCACAGAAGCACAAATACAGATGAGAATTTATTTATTGGATGTCTCGATGAATCAAATAAGACGCCATGAAAATAATTGGACAAATATATCAACCGGAAAATACCCTTTCCGCAACAGAAACTAACTACAAAAAACAGCCCCGATAGTTTCTGAAAGACTGTATGGCGTAATGTGAGATTCAAGTGACAGGTGGAAGACTTTCCCCCGCTATCCCTCCAAAAACCCCAGAACCTGACCACCATGACCCTTCACCTTATTACTATTTATGTCACTTCCCAATATTGGCAAATCTAGCCCCTATTTCAAAGGCATCCTCGCAGTCCTTTGGAAATATTTCCCTGCGCCTCTGTGCTTTCTTCTTAGGATCAAAACGGTCTGAAACCACCTTTGAATAATCATCAAACTGATAAGTATCAAAGCTACATATATACTCCGAAGCCCCGAATATCCTCCGTAGTGTCATTTCATGAGATTTGAAGTGTTGAACGTAGCCACGTTCTGTCATCTGTTCCTCTGTGGTATTCATCGTATAGATGAACCCCGTCTTAATCTTTCTGGGAAAAAGCGACTGTGGAGGATCGGTATATATCGAATACGGAAACAGTAAACGCTCCATAAATGATTTCATCTCTCCAGAAACAGTGCCAAAATAGATCGGGGAGCCCAAGATAATGGCATCGGCTTTTTCAATTTTCCTAAAGACTGGTGTCAGGTCATCCTTGACTGCACACCTACCATAACTTTTGCCGCCTTTGGTCTTACAGGCAAAACAGCTTATGCATCCTTTAAAGTTTAGATCATACAGATGAATAAGTTCTGTTTTTGCCCCCTGTGAGGCAGCTCCTTCAAGAGCCTTCTCAAGCAATGTTGCCGTGTTCCATTTTTTCCTTGGACTTCCATTAAATGCCATAACTTTCATCGTTATCATCTCCCTTGTTTTGATGTTAGAGGTTATTTCTCCTATCTTCCTCAATGCCCTTTTCTGATGTGTATTAGTACTAATTTTAACATCGCAAGATGAATTCCGAAATTGATATAATATTCAATGGGCAGTACCAGGCATAAGAAAAGTTATGAAGTAACAAAGGATGGTTGGATTACCGTCTATCCTTCATTACATGAAAATAGAGAAAAGGGAAAACTCAGACGTATTCTTAAAAGGTTAATTCAGTTGAGGAAAGGGCATTAACAAATAGGAAGTTCGTATTAAGTTAATTTCGAAGATCCGTCATTTCTTTTTAATCCTTCACATATTTCCCACATTTTCTTCATCGTTTCTTCATATTCTTGCCGTAAACTAAAACTAAGCAAGCAAACATTTTTTCATTATATGGCAGCCAGTGACCCCCTCCAACTGGCTGCCTACCCTCCTAAACAAACATGTTTGCTGTTGGGACATATGAAGACTTTATTTCATATAAGAGTTATTCCCATCATTGCAGGACTGATTTTGATGCCGTCAGTAATTTATGCAGAATCCGACCCTCCAGAACCTACCCAAATAGAGCAACAGATTATCTGTAAAGGAACCTCTGGAGTCAAACACTCTTTCTTTGTAAAAGTTAAAGATGGGATATCTTCAATCATCGAGAAGGTAAAGTCCAAAATAGCAGGTAAGGGTGGTAAATTTGAAGGTAACTTAGAGCATGGCTTCTTTGGAGGGAGATCAGCACTCGGAATAATTAAGGGAGAGTACATCACTATCTCCGACAATGAAATAGAAATCGTAATCACGGATAAGCCGTTTATTGTCCCTTACAGGACGATTGAATACCGTGTAAGAGAATATTTAAATTAGCAGTTTACTTCATTAGGTAGCCAGTACCCCCCCTAAAACTGGCTGCCTCCCCTCCTTACAACTTTTTACCATCAGGGTAACTTATAATAAAGATAAGTAACAAAGGGGGTGAAAAATAAAATGTTTGGAACCCAGGATATAATCCTCATCGCGGTAATAGTAGTTGTCTTATTTGGTGCTACGAGGCTTCCTCAAATCGGAAGTGGGATAGGACAGGCAATCAGGAATTTCAAAAAAGGTATATCTGAAGCAGATGCAATAGACGTGACACCGAAGAAGGATAGTCCCGAGAAAGAAGAAAGCTCCAAAAAAGAAGAATAATAAAAATCTATTGGATCTATTTTTCTTTCTTAAAGATTTGAGAGGAACTCCAAGAGGAGGAATACTTAAACATGTTTGATTTCGGCATGGGGGAATTAGTTGTAATTTTTGTTGTTGCACTCATTGTTGTTGGCCCAAAGAAGCTTCCTGAAGTAGCAAAGACGATTGGCAAGGGGCTTGCCAGTTTCAAGAAATCAGCTTGATGAAGTAAAGGGGCAGGTTCAGACTGAATTCAACGAGATTAAAGATGCATCGGGTATTAAAGAAGCACTGAATGAAGGGGTTGAATTAAAGAAGTCATTTCAGGGCATCACGGAACAGGTGAAGACGGACTTCAAAGATGCTCTAGATGTATCCGTTACGGAACCGCCTGTAAATGCACCGACTAAAAATATTGCGGATAAGGCAGAAGAAAAAAATAACGAGGGGTTCAAGTGGGACTTCTCAGTAACTTTTTTCTTGGAATCACCTTTATTACACCCGTGAGCAAACCAAGTTTTCATAGAACCCTTCTGACAAGATAACCGAAACCCCATCCTGTCTGAAAACACAAAGGGCTTAGAAAGGATTCTAACAGAGAGATATGCTTTATTCTCTATTCCTATGTCCTATCAAAAAAGGATATAGTATCCGTAAATCTCGTACTGTCGGCTATGGATTGTTATCTTCTCTGTCTTCCATCAGAAGAACCCGTTCTTCCGCCTGAATGCCGACTGGATGACCCACCTCTTGAAGGTGCACTAAGTGACCTGCCACCCGAAGGAGCACCGAATGTCCTTCCCCCCGAAGGGGATCTAAATGTCCTTCCACCTGAAGGGGCTGTGAACGACCTGCCTCTTGAAGGAGCCCTGAATGTCCTTCCACCTGATGGTGCATTGAATGATCTCCCACCTGAAGGAGTTCTAAATGTCCTGCTGCCTGAAGGTGGGCTTATTCTGTTCCGATTAAAAATAGATGTAGATCCGTTTCTGACTCCAGAAGAAAGAAAACGTCCTGTCCTAGGAGCACCTATACCTGCAAATGTCCTTCCATGAAATCGGTCTACAGGATCGATTCTATGGACCCTATGATTTCTGAAATCATTGAAATGATTCGAGACGAATCCAAGCCTATCGTGAAAGTGGAAAGATCTGTGGAAGTCATGAAGAATGAAATATCCAGGGAACCAAAAATCAAACCACCAGAACGGATATGGAACCCACGCATAAAGGTAAGAGTAATCTGGTGGAGGTGTGTAATACGAGACTATCGGAGGTCCTTCATTATAATAATAGTTGTTTATTACAGAAGTTTCGGGATACTCAGCACTTTGGTTAACTTCATGGGGTTCACCAGCTATATAAGGTCTAATTCCTAAAGCAAGATTAGTTTTGGCAGTCTGAACCCTGTTCAAAGCATCATCCTTAGTCATTGATAACTTTTGGGAATCCACTGCATCACTCACGGATTGCTGTATCTCGCCCATTATATCGGGTGTGACAGGATAGTCGGCAACCCATCCATTTCGTGGCGAGATACCAGATGAACCTAATATGCTTTCTGCTTCAGCCTCGTCTGAAGTCGTCCCTAAATTAAGTTCCTTAACCAGTTGAACTGCGAAGTCACCTTCACGGACGAGTGGTTGCTCTACTGGAGGAGCTTTTGTAGCAGCCAGCTGAGGTTGTGCATGAATCATGGTTGGTATCAAAAGCAAACCAATAACCAAGATGGTGATTTTTATATACGGTGACGTTTTCATGTCTTACCTTTTCCTTTCTTTCTCTCTGTCAAAGTTGTCTTTTCCCTAAGAGCCTCACTAATCTTACTCCTTTTACGAGGAGTTTGGATTTATCGAATACGTAACTACATCATACATAGAAGCAAGAAAAGTGCCATAAAGTAACTTAAAGATTTATTTGGATTTTAAAAAAAGATAAGGTACTTCTTTGGGACAAATTGCCTTAAAAAAGGATATATTTCCTTTTCTCCCCTCTTTGCTGCACAGATTATACAAGTCAGTTGCTTGGTACAGGCTCCCTCATCTTAAAAGGAGGTAGTAACAAGTCTTAAGATTTGTTTCACAAAGACAACATTTCATTTAGCCCTTCACACTCTTTCTATATTTTCTTCATCACTCCTTCATATTGTTTTTTTATTCTAAATTCAGTTAGCAGATCCTTTGACTGGCAGCCAGTCTCCCCCCCTAAAAGACTGGCTGCCTCCCTCCTTCTAAGAATTTCTGCGTGAAAGAAAAGTGACATGGAATTCCAAAAATTCGAGCCCATGATGTACCCATCAGTCACCTGATAGGAAAGACTTTTGAAGACAGTTGAATGCCACAACCAAACTGATATAATTGATTTCAGGGAGTTAGTGACTTAGGGAGGAAAATTTCCCCTCATCACAAAACTATCATAAGAAAGTAATTTTTCACATGGCATCAATTGAGAGAAGAAAACATATCCGTTGCGATATTCAAGAAGAAATTCAATGTGTAAATCCTGCTACACCTGAAGAAAACTCCACAGGCGTTATCAGGGACATCAGCTATTCAGGAATGTGCCTTTACGTGCTTAGTCCCGTGAAGGTTGGTCAAGAAATAACGATTAAAAGTAGACATCGACATTATAAGAAAGGCGTCATTGTCTGGTGTAATGAATCGGGAGAGAAATTTGATATTTATAAGATTGGAGTGAAGTTTGTCTAAAGGGTACAGGGAGTGATTAAATGGTTATCCATTAATCCGCATCTGATTCCTTCCTTTGTCAGTTTCCTGGCAGGTATAATTTTATCAGCCGTGGCATCCATTCTGTATCACATCAGGAAAAGAAAAGTCATAGTTCTTAGTCCTATAGAGGTTATTAAAGGATATACGAGGTTCGAAAAGAAAATCTTCTTTGTTGGAATAATATTAGCAGCACTGGGATTAATAAGCCTGATAGCGATTTCAGAACGATATGGATATTATTATTTCGACAACGGTGTACCAACTTTATTTGGGAAACACTGACCTTATATATGATCCCTCGTCTGAGAACCTTTTTGAACCTGCTATAATGATTTCTATTTAACTTCAAATATAAATGGAGGTAGAAATGACCGATAAACCACATCCATTATCTCACGAAGAACTAAAGAAACTGCGTAAACCGATAAAGAATGTCAACGTCGAGCATAAGAAGAGTCTCACTCCATTGGAGAAGTTTGCTGTCTGGATTACTGATCATATTGGTTCAATGGGGTTTTTTATTATCATCTTCATATGGACAATCGCCTGGCTTGGTTGGAATACTCTTGCCCCAAAAGAAATACGGTTTGACCCTTTCCCTGCCTTTGTCTTATGGCTTTTTATATCTAATATGATACAGATTTTTTTGATGCCTTTAATTATGATAGGACAAAACCTTCAGGGGCGACACGCTGAAATAAGAGCGAAATCCGATTTTGAGGTAAACGTTAAAGCCGAAAGAGAAATTGAGGCAATTCTTTTGCATCTGGAACAACAAAATGAGCTTATTCTGAAGATTCTTCACCATTTAGAAAAAGGTGATAAGGAATAGAGTTCAATGGAAAGTGAGCATAAAGGTGGAGTGTTGAAAAATGGTTTATTTGATCGGGGTAGCCCATAAAATTCAATATACAAATGACAAGAGTGCTTTAAATGAAATAGAGCAATTTGCTGACTTCTTGGAATTGAGAGGTAATCAACTGAAAATTGCTTTTATTGCTGAGGAACTTAATGAGGCAGTATTGCAAGAGAAGAAAGCAACGGCTCGCACTGCATTTGATATTTCAACCAAGTTGAATATTGAACATAGGTTTTGTGATCCAAATAGATCGGAAAGAGAATCAATAGGAATTCCATCAGAGAAACAAATTCATCTTAAAGTGTTTTTGGGCATTAAAGAGGAAATCAGAAAAGAGAGAGAAAAATATTTCGGACTGAGAGAACAATTTTGGCTTGAGAGACATTACTGTCCGGTTAAAATAGAGCACCTTGGATAGGCTCTTCTCCGCTAATTTTGAGTCGGTCGGGTTTTAGTGTAAGAATATCAATGAGGGCTTTTCTTTCAAAGAGCATTTCCCGAATAACGCGACTAAGTTGCAGCAACGAGAAGCTGTATTTTGTCTGGTATTTTATGTAGGTCAGAAGCAGGTAATAGCACATTGCAACCCAGATTTGAGTCATCACAGCGTTCTTGCTGGTACCGAGAAAAGATTTGATTTTAAGGTTTTGTTTGATCCATTTAAAAAACAACTCGATCTGCCAGCGGGACTTATATATCTGAGCAATCGTCATTGCCGCGAGCTTGAAATTATTTGTAAGGAAAGTCAATGTCTTCTGCCTCTCTTCATCGTAATACCTGATAAGCCTGAGTTCTTTTGAATATTTGGCCTTTGTCAGCTGTCCCTGGAGGGAAATGCGCTCATCGCTCAAGACCCCTTTGCCGGAGATTGGGTACTGTCCGACAACCGCGTAATCGATGTTCGACTTTGCCCTGGTGACAAACCAGATACCTTGCGCATCCAATGAATTCAGCCACTTATAGTCGATATATGCCTTATCAACCGAAACGATGCTGTCCGGTAACAAGGGGAAAGTATTGTCTTTCACCACCCGCACATCATGCTTCTTTCCGTCAGTAACGGTCAGAAATGTCGGCAGGGCTCCGGAGTGGTCATAAAGACAGTGCAGCTTAATCGCTCCTTTGGTCGTTCTGAACTTTGCCCACGGGAAAACCGACAGACACAGATCTATGGTTGAGGCATCGATCGTATACAGAGGATTCTTGAAGCGAAACTTATGTTTTGGTGTCAAGTTCTTACAACGAGCCAAGAGGTGGTAAAACAGCCCTTCAAACATGCGATAGTCCCTTTTGGCATTGGCATCAGAGAGCGTGCTCTTGTATATTCCGGTAAGACCCAGATGATACCACCGGGCGGCATGGGCTGATAACCCTGTCACGATATCCCGAAGGCTATCTTTCTGTGTGATCTGCGAATACAATATTGCCATAAATTGTTGCCATGTTGTAAATGTTTTCACGTATCGATCGCCATGATACTGTTCCACCGCTTTGTCAAAATGATATCTCGGACAAAGCTTCAATAACTCCGAGAATATCGTGTATACTCTGTTCATGGTCTGTTCCTCCTTGCTGGTATAGGGTTTGGCGACTTCTATTATCCAACAAGTATAAAGAGCAGACCTCATATTTATAAATATTTATCGGACACTACTGCTTGAGAGAATAAAAGACAAGCTAAATGAACCTATAGTTTTCATATGTGGTGCCGACCATATTGTGAGCTTCAAATCACTATTAATTAATAGAGTATATGACGTAAACGTTCTGATTAAGGATTGGGAGGAAGAGACAAAGTTAAGTAATTAAGAAACCCCGAAATACTTCATCATATCCCCTAATATAAGGGCATCCCGAACTTCGGTGTATACAGAGTGTTCAACGGCACCTTTACTCACGAGGAAGTCATAATCCTCATCGGTAGAAATATGTCCGTGAATGCCCAATCGTGTGGGAGATGAGCAATAATCTGAAATATTGCTATGCTAATTACCGCTCGAAAAATGGCATTTAAGACAAAGTTCCGATGGGTTTATTCTTAAAAGCTGCGGCTGACCACTTTTCCCGTGAGGATTGTGACAGGTTACACAAGTCATCTTTCCATCCTTGCTTAGAGGCAGCCCTTTAACCTGCATCGAGGGAACAATATCAATCTTGTGTTCTTTGGGGCTTTTTCTATCAGGATGACATCCGAGACATAAATCGGATAGAGGAGCCTTGAGCGTTGTTCCTTCTGCCATACCGTGTGGAGTATGGCAGTAATCACATTGGTGCTTTTCTGCGGAGAAGGCATAATCCGCAAACAAAATAAGTATAATTAAAAGAGTGAATAGTACCTTCTTCTGCATTCTTACGATAAGTTTAACACAATAACATACAACGAAAACCGTAATCTGAATCTTAACCAGCAGAACCAAATGTCCTTTCAAGGCTGGCAAAAAACAACAATCATCACCCCCAACGGCACGGTTGAGGGGATAGCCCTGTCATCATCTCGGCAAGCAGTGCTGATATGCCTACTTTCATACTCCACTTAGACCGTGCTTATTATCTATCAGAGGCGTAACATGTTTGCCCAAATTAATCTTTGGCAAGGATGATTTAATAGCCTACTGCAACATAAATCAAGAGGATGTCAAGTTTTTATTGAAATAATGTAAAGGCAAAATAGAAATGTCCTATTTTCGGCAAAGTAGAAATGTCCGGTTATAACGTTGCAACCTCCATTGGCTTGTTGCCCTGACCCCGCATTCTTTTAAACAGTTGACTGTTCAATTTCTTCCAGGGATGGTCGGCTGAGGGTGTAGTCTTCTTGTACCTATGCACGTGTATTGGCGCCTTTAGTTTCTCAGGCCTTGCTGTTATCTCCCTGAAAGGTAATCTGACATCGTTAAGGGTTATGAACATACTGCCGTTAACCCTCTCTTCTACCGTCACCTTCTTTGACCTCACACCTTTCTCTATCTGATAAAGCCTGCTGTCGTGGGCTACGGTGAAATCGTTTCTCAAGGTCCTCAGCGTCCTGATGCACAGGATCTTGTCGAGGTCGAGTCCCCTAGGGATCTCCCTATGCAGATCCTCCTGCTCCTTCGCTTTTACCGCAAACCGTTTATTGTGGACTGATAGATAGGTGTCGATGTACTTGTTGGCCTCATCGATCGTATTAATGCCCTTGATCGTCATCTCCTTCACCAGCCTGTCCTGGAGCGTCTTGAACAACCTTTCTATCCTGCCCTTCGCCTGAGGAGAGTGGGCATGGATAATCTCCACTGCCAACTCCGTCAATGCCCTGCCGAATTCGCTTAGCGGTGTTGTCCCGTTTATCTCATCCTCGATGGAAGGCTCGGCCGTTGATTTGTACGTCGTATGCTTGTCCATATAGAGACTCATGGGGATGCCATGTTTCCTGATATATCGCTTGAAGCTGTCCATAGCTGGGATGGTGCCCTCATACTCGTAGAATCTGCAATAGACCTTACTTGTGGCATCGTCTATGTAGGCCATAAGCACGCACTTCGGCCTCCTGCCTTCAAACCAGTCGTGATGGCTGCCGTCCAACTGGAGCATCTCACCCAAACAACACTTACGCTCCCGCCACCGCCGGTGTGTCCTGACCTTGCGCCCCTTCTGCCATTGCCCTGCCTCTATCAGCCACCGCCGGACAGTCTCCTTGCTTACATCTATCCCCTCCAGCTCAAGCAGCTTCTCTGCCGCAAGCGTGGGCCCAAAACCCTGATACTTTTCATGGTACAGCTGCACAACCCTCGCTACAAGCTTCTTTGGGAGCCTCCTGTTGGATTCCTTGCCCCGAGATAGGTGCTGGATCCCCTTGTCACCCTCTGCCTCTTATTCGCTTAACTATCCGCCGTATCTGTCGCTCACTTAACGAAATAATCTCTGCTGCTTGCCTCTGGGTCAATGATCCCTCAAGCACTTTGTGAACCACATGCAACTGTTTCAACTCCTTCTGACTCATCGTGACAATGTCCCTTTCCGCCATCCTGCCTCCTTCTAAACCGAGACAGTTTAGCACCTCCCAAATAGGACATTTCTACTTTGCTCATATAGGACATTATCATTTTGCTGTTACATAGTTTTTAGTTGAAATAATCTGAGAGGCTCTCAATACTCGCTCTTCTTATGCGGCCATCCTCATCGTTGTGTTATTATCGTCTTCCGCCTCGCTGTTCCTGATAAGACCAGGAAATCGAAGCATACCCCTTGATCCGTCTGAACCCTTTTTCAGAGAACAAGAGGACTGATGCCAGCCACCGCTGCATCATCCCGCTGTTCCGATACCGCTTGATGTTGCTCTCGGCATCCCTCACCGTTGAAAACATACTCTCAATAGGATTTGTCGAATGCAGAGTTTTCCTCAGCAGACCGGGGACCTTCAACCTGTGCAGAGTGAGGATCTCTTCTATCGCCTCCAAAAGAGAATCCGCTGCCGATTCATTGATGCCCCTGAGCCACTTCTCCATATCCAGCAGCATTTGACGGGCATCTTCATAGCTATTCTGCTCCAGGGCAGTCCTGAATCGCCGGTGTGCCTCTTTCCGATATTTCTTCGCCAAGTGCCGCTGAATGTTCCGGTCTTTGTGGATGGTGCACCGCTGATGAATCAATTTCTTGCTGAACCGCTCCTTTAATGCCTTGATTATTCCCGTGCCGCCATCCGTAACCCAGATTATCTTCCTGGAGAGCACCATTCCCCGCCGCTCCAGATCCGCAAGCAACTCTTCACAGAGCTCATGATTCTCCGTCGCCCCCTGCCAGAACCCTAACGCTTTCTTCTCCCCCGCTATATCAAGACCAAGCCCAACGATGAACGCCTCTCCGCCCCGGTGGATGGTATCGAGAAATATCGCAAAGGGAGAGAATGCTGACAATGACCGTTCCTTGAACTCTTGGAGCTGTTTCGTCGTTGCCGCTATTACATGCTGCGATATCGAGCTTGCCGATACCCCAAATGCCTGCGCTGCTTCCACTACCGTCTCCCCATACTTCTGACACGATATGCCTCGGAGCACTTTCATCAAAAGTTCTTCTGAAAATCTTCCAGGCTCTTTCAGCTGCTGATAGCTCGCTAAGCTTATTTCTCCGTGTGGCCCACGCAGCCGGGGATGCTCAACTCGCAGCTTTTGATCCCCAATATAGATAGATCCGGACTGGCTTGCCCACTTCCTTACAGCAGGCGAAATAGGTGCATAATCAGGCCCGGCTATCTCTTCCCGATCTACGTACATGATTACTTCGGCTATCATCCTCCCAATCGACATCATCAATGCATCAAAGCCCTGCTTGCCATTGCTGATGATTCGATACAGCCAATCCGTCATAATATCCCTTCCGTAAATCCCCTTCATCCCTCGTGTTGCTTTTTTCCTCTGTTTTGTGGTTTCCTTCATCTGTGGCTCCTTTCTTTATTGATAATGGGTTACCGTGGATTATGCCACGGGGGAGCCACTCTTTCAAATTTCAACTAATAATAGTGTAACCTCTTTTGGAGGGTTACAAGAGGAAGGCCACATGTGGACATCAATAGCCTTTTGAAGATAATCGGTACGGTTTCAGAATTCATCGCGACCGGACTGATTAAAGAGATAGCCTTGAATCCCGTATCACTTTATCCTGAAGGTGTTATGATTCTGGATGCAAAAGTTTTAGTAAATTCTGCTTAACTCTAAAAAGATAAGGCCTTAACCATCAGACATTGGTTGAAAATTCTTACGGCTTCTTCAAATTCACAGTCCCTTGCTACAATGGTTGTTGCGAAGTCCTTCCCGAAGTAGACAGTTGTAACCTTTCTATCGTTTTTATAGACTTCAATCATAGATCATCAAAATGAGAGGCGCGGCCTTAATGCCTGTCTCAGACTATGTGTGAAAGAGAGTTAAGGGGATCATTATGAGAGACAGCCCGATGACATACTTGCATATAATTTAAATTATGAAGACCCTTGAATGCGCAGAATTCCTGCAGTATTGCTTACCACAGCTTCGGTTTCGATGGGCCGGTTTTCGCAAGGTGCGTGAACAGGTATGTAACCGCCTCATCCGTCGTATAAACGAGATAGGCCTGTCCGGCTTTTCTTCCTATAAAGTCTATCTGGATGACCATCCTGAAGAATGGCGAATCTTCGATTCGATGCTTCAGATCACGATTTCCCGATTTTATCGTGACCGAGGAGTATTCGACGTATTATGTTCTGAAATACTTCCGTCAATAGCAATGAACATATTGTCAAGCGGGGGGAATGCGCTTAACTGCTGGAGTGCAGGATGCTGCTCAGGTGAGGAGGCCTACACCTTGCAGATCCTTTGGAAGGTCCGCGTGGTACCTGCAATACATCAGGATATACCTCTGAGAATCACTGCGACAGACATAAATCCTGATGTGCTTAAACGTGCACGGGAGGGTTGCTACTCCGGGAGCAGTCTAAGGGACCTTCCAAAAGAACTCATCCAGCAGGCCTTCGAAATGACTGGAAAGTTCTACTCAGTCAGGAAACCTTTTACGGAGAGCATTGACTTTAGGGAGCAGGACATACGTGTACAGTTGCCGGAGGGCATCTTCCACCTCATACTTTGCCGCAACCTTGTATTAACTTATTTTGAAGAAGCTTTACAGCGGGAAATCATTGATAGAGTTATCGAAAAGCTTTGCCATGGAGGAATTTTCGTTATCGGGATACATGAATCTCTCCCCAAGGGAGCGGCCAATATCATCCAGTACGACAATATCCCCTGTATTTTTAGAAAAGTAGATTGATGGCAATATGGATTTACGAATGCATATCGGTATTCTGTTTATGACTAAACAATATATCAGAAGGACAGACTTAAAGGTGTATGACCTTTGAAGGGCCAAGCTCATCAAATTTGATCTCACACATGATAGAATTTATCAGAAAAAAGACTTTCTGTAAGGTTTTCAGGGGAATAAAGAACTCGCTCGGATTCCGGTATAATGGTAAAGGAAAGTAAATAAAGAAATCCGCTCTTGTACAGGGAAGATCAGAAATGATAGTTATAGAAACATTTAAGGGAAAATCTGTCACGGAACATCGCGTCGAGGTCGTGGAACGGAAGGGTACAGGACATCCTGACTATATGTGTGACTCCATTATGGAAGCTATATCTGTGGCTCTATCAAAGGAATATATAGCGGAATTCGGAACAATACTTCACCATAATATTGATAAAGGACTTTTTGCTGCCGGAAAAGTTGAAAAGAAGTTTGGAGGCGGCCGGGTCGTAAAGCCCATGGAATTGATCATTGGCGACAGAGCGACTTTCGAAGTAGCAGGCAGGCGAATACCGGTGGCCGATATCGCCGTAGGTGCTGCCAAGCACTGGATTAAAAACAATATAAGATTTGTTGACCCTGAGAAACATCTGAAATACCGTGTTGTCCTCGCGCCGGGTTCAGAGGAGCTCGCCGATATCTTTCTTAGACCCGGTAGAGTTTTGGGTGCTAATGACACCTCCGCAGCTGTTGGTTATTATCCTTTAAGTTCGACCGAACACGTGGTTTTTCGCTCGAACGGCACCTTAATTCAAAAAAGTTTAAAGACATGTACCCCGAAACAGGTGAAGATATAAACTGAGTAAAGGCATATATCCTGTCTGTTAGACCTTACAAAGTATTTGACTTTACAATGTGAAGTTTCGCAGATTCAATTCTCATTGTCGGGATTTTATGAAAAGAGAATTTCACTTCAAAACTTCTGACATTCCGATTGTTGGAGACAGAGTATATCATCTGGATCTGAAACCCGATGATCTGGCGAAGCATATTCTCATCGTAGGGGACCCTGAAAGGGTTTCTTTCATCGCAAAAGAACATTTCAGCAGAATAGAAATCAATAGATCTCATAGAGGGTTAAGGACGATAACAGGGATTGCCAGGGATACAAGCCAGAGGGTTTCGATTGTAACCTCGGGAATGGGAACGCCTTCTCTTGAGATTATGCTGAATGAGATCATAGCGCTAAATGAGATCGATTTTCATACAAGAATACGAAAATCTGTTTACGATATGCTGACAGTCATCAGGGTAGGCACATCGGGAAGCATTCAACCCGATACTGAATTAGGCACTTTGATTATCACCGATTATGCCGTCGGACTTGACAATACAGGATTCTTCTATGATTGTTCCTATCCAGAGAAGAACATGGAAATACTCGAGGGAAAGATCAGAGATGCTGTTGACGGTTCTATGCCTATTAATTCTCGTTTCAAAGGCAAAATCTATCCCTATGCTTCGAGGGCTCATCAGGATGTCACAAGAGCATTAGAAAGGGAGGCTGAAACGTTTGGGTTAAACTTCAAGCGCGGGATAACAGTGACCAATTCCGGCTTTTTTGCAAATCAGGGGAGGACTCTGTCCAGGATTCCCCTCACAGTTTCCGAAATAGACGGTGTACTCTCTGTTGTTGACCCCGGCATAGAAGGATTGAGAATAGAAAATATGGAGATGGAAGCAAGTTTCCTGCTCTATTTTATGGGTGCCCTTGGTTATAGAGCCGGTGTTGTCTGCGCCGTGATTGATAACCGTCGTGAGGACAGATTTATCGCCCAATATGAACGGCATATCAGCGACGCTTCGAAGGCCGCATTACGCGCACTTGCGACACTCTAATAAATGCGTACTATGATTGAATTATCCTTCTACCCTCACAAATGGATATCTCTGTAAATCCTCATGAGTCCAAAGGGAGAGTCCTGCCCTATGCGCCACGGTTTCGACTGCAATTATAACGTCCGGTCCTTCAAAGGTAACATGGCCGGGGTTGCCCCTCTCTTTTGTCAATTCAAGGAGGAATTCGTCGAGCATCTTCTCTTCTTCAAGGCTGGAAAGTCTTCCCTTGAAGCCCCGGCGGTGCATCCTCACATGAAATCCTTTCCCCTCAAGTTGTGGCGCCCATTCTGATATCGTTTCCTTCACCTTTTGTTCGAACTCATCCGGAGTCTGAAAAATAAAGGATTTTGTGACCGGTATGAGCCGTGAAAGAAAAGATAAAAAGGACGGGTCATCTTCTATGCGCTTCTTCAGGGTATCACACATCCCGGCTATATCTTCCACCTTCATCACCAGGACATTGAAGAATTCCGTCTTACTGATTGGCCCAAATTTTTTGAGAATATTTACTGCCTGGCTGAACCCCTTCTCATTGACGCTGACAACAACATTCCAGTCTTTCATCTGCTCACCGATTTATGTATCTGGCTCACAATTTATTCTACGCTCTCTATCTCAAAGGCCAATATTCCGTGAGGTGGTTCCATGTGTATAATTTCTTCCAATAATCTCTGAAGTGCTTCTTGATGGGTTTTCGCCGCCGGAACTACTTTCCTGTAATCCTCATGGGCGAGCAGATCCGACAAACCCGGATAGGCACGAATTTTTTTAACTTTCACTTTAGCAGAGCGGTACTGGATGATATCTCCTTTATTCACGTCAGCATAAGGTTGAGCATTGATCCTAACGTCTATAGTCTTGCGCCCTTCCCGGATATCTTTTTCCCATTCCGGCTTTACATCAAAATGAAACGATGCCCTGAATGTCATAAATACCTCCTTTTTGCAAAAACTCTGCAAGTTTTAACAGACAAGCTAAATACCTTTGTTCGGTTCCAGTTCCAAGTAGAATTTATTTAAAAAGACTTTTTTCTTCCACAGAGGTTTGGACCATCTGCCCGAGTTATTGTTTGCACTTATAAACAGCTTCCTTAGATTAGCCATTTTTGCCACGATACATTAATCTTAATACAATATATAAAAGATGGAAAGGGTATTGACCTGTTATTGGCTTGCATGGAAAAAATGTGACTCCACCGTTTACAATTTCCACTTGAGCAAAATATAAGGTGAGGTAAAAATGCAAGGCTGGGTAGTGCCGCCGCCAAAAAAGCCGGAAAAAAGCCGTGAGGAATTCAGAAAGGAAAGGGAAGAGAAGGTGGAATGGCTTATCGGGCACGGATATCTGAAATCAGGCGTTTAAAGAACGCAATGCTAAAGGTACCCAGAGAAGATTTCGCACCGCTTTTTTACAGAGACTACGCCTACCTTGAAGTCCCCCTGCCACTTCCAGGAGAGAATGCAACTATTTCCTGTCCACATAGTTATCCCCTTTTTTATGAGCCCTTGGGTCTGGACCGGGGCCAGCGGTTTCTTGAGGTCGGCCTCGGATCAGGCTACGGCACTGCACTGGCGAGGGAAGTTGTTGGCAATGAGGGACTTGTTGTATCCATTGAGATCGATCCAGTGACGTTCGAATTTGCAAAAAGGAATCTTGGAAATGCTGGCTATCATGATATTGTCCTTATTAAAGGAGACGGCGGTCTCGGCTATCCGGAGATGTCGCCGTACGACAGAATCTGTATAACCGCTGCGTGCTCAGAGGTTCCATTACCGTTAATAGAACAGCTCACCATTGGCGGAAAGCTTATTACTCCTAAAATCGAAAACGAGATTCAAAACCTTATTCTGTTAGAGAAAGAAAAGAAGGTAGTCAGGAGAAGGGTCGTCTGTGAGGTATTATATGTTCATTTGAAGGGAAAGTACGGAGTACGGGAAGGGAGAAATGGATGAAAGAGGGATTCTAAAAACACTGATAGAAAGTGTTGGAGGGAGGTTTTCGGTTGCCCTGGGTATCGATCTTTCTTCACAGAATCCAGAAGAAATCTTCAAGTGGTTCCTTGCGTCAGTCCTCTTTGGCACCAGGATATCAGAGAAAATTGTGATAAAGACATACAAAGAGTTTGAGAAGGAAGGCATCCTTTCACCTGTGGGTATCCTCAATACCGGGTGGGATGGACTCGTAGAAATTCTCGACAGGGGCGGCTATGTGAGGTATGACTTTAAAACAGCCACGAAGCTCCTTGATCTGAGCACTGCGCTCACGGATAATTATAGCGGTAATATGAATGTCCTTCATTCAACTGCCTCAGGATCGAGAGACCTTGAGGGCAGACTCAAGGCTCTCGCCAAGGGCATCGGAGATGTAACGGTTAATGTCTTCCTAAGAGAGATGAGGGGGATATGGGGGAAGGCCGAACCCCTTCCCTCAGACCTTGTGGTCATGGCAGCCACACATATGCGTATAATTCCTGCGCGTATTAGGGACAGAGGGATGGTTCTTCGTGTTTTGAAGAAGAAATGGACCGATGAAGACATGAAGATGGAAGACTTTTCGGATTTTGAAGCAGCCCTTTTAAGGCTGGGCAAGAATTACTGTAGAAAAGGCTTCTGCGACAGATGCCCCATGAAATGTGAATGCAGAGAGATTAAGGAATAATTGCCGCGAGTAGCCTTATATCTGCTCTGATGGAATATTATCCGGTCTATGGGCGGTGTAGTATGGAATGCCGAGTCTTTTGAGCCTTTCTTCGACATGGGGATAAAGGATAATTTCCTCTGTCTCAAAGTCCTCAAAGTCAGCATGAATAGCTTTGAGTTTACTTCTCAATGACGTTATGTTTTCGGGCAGACTGAAACTTGTCATACAGGCCGGATGGCAATTCACTCCATGACGGACAAGATTTTCTATAGCCTTCAGTTGTAACCCGAACCCTTCAGGCAGGGCACCGGTGAGTCTTGAGAATTCATCTTGGCATGTTCCCTTAAGACTCACCCGCACGTGGACATTCTTGAATCTCGACAGGTCCTTTGCATATTCCTTATGTTCGCCTATAAGGATGCCGTTTGTTTCGAGAATGAAAAGATAATTCCCGTCTATGAGATCGAGAACCTTCATGAGGTGCTCCCATCCGATGGTAGGCTCATTTCCGCTGATACGCACCTGTCTGAGATGCTTCTTTTCTGCGATTTTTGACAATCTCTTTGCGACCTCTTCCGGACGGTAATATTTGCCAGATTCGACCGGTCTTGAGACCACATTCCATGCCCAGCAGAATACACATCGTAAGCAGCATCCCACACAGTCTGCCGTTGATATTCCACCGTAGAATCTTGAAGGTCTGAAACGGTAGTATTTTCTCAAATCATCGCTGCAAACATCCTTCTTGGTTAATTCTGCAAGTGTCACGGGATCAAACATGGAGAAATCTTCCCGGTATGGTGGCGCCACAATGAGAACATTTACCACCTTTGATCTTATTTGAGACAATATCAAAGACGTATCTTTCTATGAGGAGTTCTCCACAGATATGGCAATAGGTATTTTCCCATCGGTGGCCAGGGACGTTGCCGATATAAACATACCAGAGTCCTTCCTCCTTTCCTATCGACCATGCCCTTTCAAGGACAACAATGGGTGTCGGCGGTAAGTGGCTGAGTTCGAGATGGGGATAAAACCGCGTAACATGCCATGGGATTTCGGGTCCGAGAGTATACTTTATCCATGAGGCGATGTCTCGGAGTTCTTTTTCGTCATCATTGATCCTCGGAATGATATTGGTGACAACCTCAACATGCATCCCATGTTCTTTGGCCTTTTTCGTTGTTTCAAGTATCTTTCTGTAACCCTTAATATGCCCTATTCTCTGGTATGTCTTCTCTGAGAAGCCTTTAATGTCAACCCTGTAAATATCAAGAAACGGCGCTATGGTATCAAGAGCCTCTTCCGTCATGTATCCATTCGTAACATAATTGGTGAAAAGTCCCCGGGATTTGGCATATTTTGCAGAGTCCAGTGTGTATTCAAACCAGAGGGTTGGCTCATTGAATGTCCATGATATGCCGACACATCCCGCTGCTTTTGCCCTGTTTACCGATTCCTCCGGAGGGAGATATTCTGAATGCATTGCCCCTTCTTTCCAATGCGCTATCTCCCAGTTCTGACAGCCGGGGCATCTGAAGTTGCACCCCAGGCTCCCGAGAGAAAGCCACCTCGATCCAGGATAAAAATGGAAGACCGGCTTCTTTTCTATGGGGTTTATTGAAAGTGATGATACCTCACCATAAATCAGACTGTAGAGCTTACCTCCCTGATTTACTCTCGTATGACACCAGCCCCTTTTGCCTTCACTGATAATGCATCTCCTCTGACAGGTAAGGCATTCTACCTTGTCTTCCTTAACGTTTCTATATAAGTATGCCTCTCTTTCCATATTTTCATTTTACTATTTCCGGGCAGATTATCTCCCTTATTCATCATCACCAAGCTTTGAGGACGAAATCATCTCTCTGATTCCATCATGGACTCGCAAACATCAAGAAGTGGTGATAGAATTATCTTGTAAGATGTTATTTTTTATCTAGCTTGGAGTTGATATGTTCACTGATAGAAGAGATGCAGGGCTCCAGCTCGCCGAAAAGCTAAAACATTACAAGAGCTGCAAGGGTGTGCTTATTCTGGCACTGCCGCGGGGCGGGGCAGTGCCAGGGCTCGCAATTTCCCGCACTATCGGCGCTCCTCTTGATGTCCTTATAGTGAGGAAAATAGGGTTTCCAGGGCAGTTAGAGCTTGCCATAGGCGCGGTCTCCGAGACGGGCGCTGTGGTCTTGAATCAGCGCATTATCTCCGATGGAGGAGTAACAAAGAAGTACATCGAAGATGAAATATCCGCGCAGAAAAAGGAAATAGATCGCAGGATAAGATTGTATAGGGGCGGCAGGCGGCTTGGATTTGAAGAGGTGGAGGGGAAGACGATTATACTGGTCGATGATGGCGTAGCCACCGGGGCCACAATGAAGGCTGCAATCGCCACATTGAAAGAGGAGAAGATAAAGAGGCTCATTGTAGCTGTTCCTGTGTCCCCGCTCGAAACTGCCGATGAGCTTAGGGCGATGGCCGATGAGTTCGTCTGCCTCTACACGCCATCAGATTTTATGGCCGTAGGAAACTATTATCGGGATTTTACCCAGGTCACTGATGAGGAAGTGTCAGAGATTCTAAAAGAATCGGTAGCCTTGAAGAAGGGGGATAAAAGTGACTGAAGAAAAACAGGTAAAGATTCCAGCTGATTCCGTGAAGCTTGAAGGCATTCTTACAATTCCAAAGGATGCACTATCGTTGGTAATATTCGCTCACGGCAGCGGCAGCAGCCGGTTGAGCCCGAGAAATAGGTTTGTGGCCGGGGTTCTGCAAAAGGCAGGCATGGGCACTCTGCTCTTTGATCTCTTGACCGCACAGGAGGACGAGGTCTATGAAAACCGCTTCGATATCCCCCTGCTCACCGATCGTCTGAAGGCTGCTACACTGTGGGCCAAGGGACAGCCAGGGATCGCAAAGTTGAAGATAGGCTATTTTGGCGCCAGTACCGGAACCGCAGTTGCGTTGGTTGCGGCCGCAGACTTCGGTAAAGAGATCAAGGCCATCGTCTCAAGGGGCGGAAGGCCGGACCTTGCAGGGAATGCCCTTGGAAAAGCCATGGCCCCTACGCTTCTCATTGTAGGAGGCGAAGACCACGTAGTTATAGAGCTTAACAAAACGGCATACGACATGATAAAGGCGGAGAAGCAACTGAAGATAATACCTGGCGCTACACATCTCTTTGAAGAGCCTGGAACATTGGAGGAAGCAGCACGCCTTGCCGCGGATTGGTTCAAGAAGTATCTTATTACTACGCAGGATTGAAAGTTGACAACCACTGTCTGTCAGGAGCAGCAGCAATTACTGATGAGATTGAATCGAGAGGACCAATTATTGCTGAAGGAGTTGGAATTACCGAGTAGGCAGGAAAAATCAAACCTGTTCCTTTCATCTTTGCCGGCGTAATAATATTTATTTTAGGTGGTTATTTGATTTTTTTTGATGAGGTGATAAGTGCTTTTACCTATTAAGGGGCGATTTAGATGTGACATGCCCTCTTGGAGAAGCGTCGTTAGGGATTCCAAAACGCTCTCGGGTTTAATCAAAAATTCCGGATTTGATCCTAATATAGTCGTGGCAATATGCAGAGGAGGGCTTGTTCCGGCGAGGCTTGTGTGTGACTTCCTTCACATTAAGGATTTGACCACCATCAAAGTGGAACACTGGGGAATGGTTGCCACCCCAACTGAAAAAGCAGTTATCAAATTCCCCCTCTATGTGGACATAAAAGATAAACGGGTTTTACTTGTAGATGATATAACAGATACCGGTGATACACTGAGGGTCTCCCTTGAGCATCTCAAAAAGTTTGAACCGAAAGAAATAAGGACTGCCGTGCTTATACACAAAATTATTTCTAATTTTCTGCCCGATTACTATGTGAAAAAAATAATTAAATGGCGATGGGTGATATTCCCATGGCACGTATGGGAAGATCTAACAGGTTTCATTAAAAGTATGAAGGCCACGGGAATCCATTGTGCAGAGGATATCGGGCGTGAACTGAAGAGTAAATATAATATTGACGTACAAATTGAAATGATCAAGGAGATTTTGTCGGAAATCGGGTGATTGACGATTAACATTCAATATGAGGAATAAATATAATAGTGCGCCGGATCCTTTGAGGTAAAGAAATGTGCTTGTTAGATATCAATATTCAGTTTTCACTATTAGAATTTTTGCCTGTATAATCGTTATATGAGGATTCCAAGTCCGAGCTACAGCATAACACTCAGACTCGAGATACTAAATCAGGTTGGTATGTTCGGGAAGATTGCTATCGCTATAGGTGAAAGGGGTGGCGATATTGGTGCTGTAGATATCGTCAGGGTCGGCAAAGGCATGATGGTGAGAGATTTCACTGTGAATGCAAGGGATGAGGCCCACGAAAAAGATATTGTTGATGCTGTTAAAAGGATCGACGGAGTCAGGGTCATCCATGTCACTGACAGGACATTCTTACAGCACCTTGGCGGAAAGATAGAGATTCATAATAAAGTACCCGTAAAAAACCGCAATGATCTATCGAGAGTGTATACTCCCGGAGTCGCCCGCGTCTGCAAAGCGATACAGAAAGATAAAAAAAAAGCATACCAGTTTACTATTAAAGCGAATTCCGTGGCTATAGTGACGGACGGAAGTGCCGTTCTCGGACTTGGAGATATTGGCCCGGAGGCGGCATTGCCCGTTATGGAAGGGAAAGCAATGCTCTTCAAAGAGTTTGCAAACATTGATGCTTTTCCTATTTGTCTTTCAACAAAGGATCCGGACGAAATCATCAGAACCGTAATAAATATCTCGCCTGTTTTTGGTGGCATTAACCTCGAGGACATTTCATCTCCAAGATGTTTTGAGATTGAAGAGAAACTGCAAGAGGAACTCGATATCCCTGTCTTTCATGACGACCAGCATGGGACAGCAGTTGTAATTCTATCAGCTCTTCTGAATGCAGTGAAAATTGTGCGGAAAAAAGTCGAAAATCTGAGGATCGTTATTTTAGGTGCAGGCGCTGCCGGGACAGCCTGTTGCAAGATTCTTAGAAAAGTTGGCATAACGAATATGCTTGTCTGCGACAGAGCAGGAATTATCTATAAAGGCAGGGAAGAGAATATGAACCCTGCAAAGCAATGGATTGCGGAAAATACGAATCAACAGATGATCACAGGAAGTATCTCATCTGCACTGATCGATGCGGATATTTTTATCGGAGTCTCTGTCCCGAATATTATTTCCGTCGAGGATATCAAACGTATGGCTGATGACCCAATTGTTTTTGCCCTTGCCAACCCCGAGCCAGAGATCGCTCCCGAGGAAGCATACCCCTATGTCAGAATTCTCGCGACAGGCAGGTCTGACTATCCGAACCAGATCAATAATATGCTCTGTTTTCCGGGACTATTCCGTGGTCTTCTCGATTCACGGGTAAGGACTGTTAATGAAGAAATCAAGCTCGCCGCTGCCAGGGCAATATCCTCAATGGTTGATGAAAAGGAGCTGAGCGAAGATTATATAGTACCGAGTATATTTGATAGAAGAGTTGTTGCAACAGTTGCCTCGGCTGTTTCAGATGCTGCCCACATGACCGGCGTGGCAAGAAAAGAAAGGTAAAATGAACCCCTTCGCCACCGAGAGAGAGATATCTCTATTCTGTCATGGTGGAAATATTTTGAATGGAACCTCTTCGTAAATACATATGTCAAACCTTGATTTTTGTGGATAAAAAGGAAAAGTATACCAAAAAAGAAACCATATAAAAACTGGATCTTATTTTTCTCGAATTGTCACTTCAAGTGATTCATTTTATTTGTTTTTTCATATATTGACTTGAGCTTCATTGGTTGTTAGTATGAAAACATAATCTTGAAGTTGTCTGAGGGAGGGAATAATATGAGACTTCCACTGCAAATTACTGCACGCAATTTTGATCTTCCCGAAACTTTCAGGGAAGACATCCGCAAGAAGGCGGAGAACTTAGATAAATATTACGACCAAATCATGAGATGCAGGATCGTGGTGGAAGTTCCCCACCGTCATCGCCATGAGGGGGCGTTGTACAATCTACATATTGACATAACGGTACCCGGTGCGGAACTGGTAATAAAACGCGAGCCCCACAAGGATATCAATGTAGCGATAAGAGATGCCTTTGATGCAGCTCGGCGCCAGTTAGAGGACTTTGCCAGAAAGCAGCGAGATGATATAAAACACCACGAAGAAACACCTCATGCGCACATAAGTGCACTGTTTCCTGATAAGGGTTACGGCTTTCTGACCACGTCAGACGGTGCAGAGATCTATTTTCACGAGCACAGTGTATTAAACTATGATTTTAAGCACCTGAAGGTCGGAATGGAGGTGCGTTTTGTGGAAGAACAGGGTGAAAAGGGACCGCAGGCTAGTACTGTGACGATAATAGGAAGTTACTAATAAGTGCATAAGTAAGGCGACATAGTGTATACTATGATACATGACAATAACAGACGGCAGGAAACTGAGACACGATGTGTTGGAAGCGATACGGATACGAGCAGTAAGACAAGTGGAAACGGGAGAGAGTCCCGAGGTAGTGATCAAAGCCTTGGGAATGACGCGCGGATGCATTTACAAATGGATAGCGAAATATCGGGAAGGGGGAACAGAGGCACTCAAAGCGAAGCCTCTTTCAGGCCGCCCGCTAAAGTTGACGGGGCCGAATCTGCGATGGATATTCAAGACGGTTACCACGAAGAATCCTGTCAAGTACCTTCGAGCTCATTTCAAGAGCTTCATCTGTTTTTTCTTCTGCATTGTTCAAGTCCTCTTCATCTTTGCCATCTAAATTTGCTGCGAGTTTTTTATATAAAGGCAGTGCTGTCACTATCCCTTTAATAATCTCTTTTCCTTCTTCCAGTCTCTTCGCGAGCTCTATTTCTTCATGCCTTTTGAGTATTGAAATATTCCCCATCGAATGGAAATATGCTTGAACAATGTCCTCTGTTTCATCATATTCCTCTTTTTCTTCCTCTGAAACTAAGACTTCTTCCTCAGTAATGTCAGACTCCTGATTATCTATAGCTTCAACTCCCACATCATGCAGAATATCCATAAGTTCTTCTAACTCATCGGGGGAGGAATATTCTGAGGGAACAGCATCGTTTATCTCATCATAAGTGAGCTTTCCGCGCCTCTTGCCTATTTCTATAATGTCTTCAAAAATGTCTTTTTCTTTCATGGTACTCCTTAAAAGAAGTTTATTAGTGTTACCTTGTGTTACCTGTATAACACCAAGGTCTTTACAGCTCAATATGTAGTTGCACTGCCGTTTGATTTTGATAACAGGAGGTAATTAGATAGGGTTAAAACATGAAATTACTACATTTAAGCTATTAATTTAGTGTAACAAATTTGATGATTTCGTGCTGGGAAAGCGTCACTGCGGGAGATCCTTGGGGCAAAGTACCTCCCCCGCCCATAAGAGCCACCATTGAGAGTTTCTATGGGAGCGTTTGTCGAAATATGACCTGCCAGTGTCCAGCAATGTCACGTCATGGCGTCACATTATAAGGTAGATAGAGTGTCGAATATTGCGGAATTACTGTATAGTTTTTGTATACCTGACAGGAGAAAAAAAGGGATAGCACCGTCAAAGATACTATCCCCTTTTAGTGGAGTTCTTCAAGCAGTATCAAGCATTAGCTGCCACCCGATGAAACACAATGGTAGCCTGAAAATAAATGGCATTCAAGATGTCATGTAATGAATTTGTAACCTTTTTGTAACCATCTCCTCTAAATTCTTGCCAATTAGTGCCAACTCCAGCCAACATTAAGAAAAAAGGAAAAGCCCCTGACATTAGATAATATTTCCTTAATATCAAGGGCTTTTAAGATTAACGGAAAGTGTTATTTTTGGACTTAAAATCCCTCGTCAGCAATGGCGTGCCGGTTCAAGTCCGGCCTTCGCTACCACATAAAATCAATACCCTTCTTCCAGGAAGGCCGTTCGAAAATACTTTAGGCAAACCTTATCTATTATTTGCCGTAGCGGATATATAATTCGTGTCTTGAAGGACAGAGGCAGAAAAGTTTGTCTCCGTAGGAGAGAAAATAGGAGCAGTGAAGATGTTTAGGACCTTTGACAAGGAGAGTATTTTCAAGGCATTTCAATATTGTACACATATTACAATTGTCATTCAGACATTGAAAATCATGTGTACACCGGACTGTCTGCTTTTTAGTCTCACCACTAAGCTGATAAGACATGATGTTTCCCCCGCTATGATGGTAATATATATCTTCAAATCAAGTTTTGTCAATTTAAAATATAAAATATATAAAAAGTCATCTGCCGGATTAATATCCCTTAATTTTTTCCGCAGTAATGTGCATCTTTCTGTAAAAATTATCCCACACTCACCTTCGAAGTCAATACCTTTCGCATATGTCCTGGACAACGTTGTCCAGTTTGACAAATTTGTACAATTAATATTATCTATATAGTTGCATGTGTGCAGAAGACCAAAGAATGAAGTTTTGCATGAACGGACCACGCGCAACTTTCAAAAACAGAATATTTATCTCTTCCGGCTTCCCTGTAAATCTTGCCACAAGTGCTGCACTTGCAACCGGAGAGAATCTTCTTCATAAAAACATGTTCGGAACATCGAGGCTGACGCAATGGAAAAGATGAAATGCTGGACATCTTTCAACTGTAGACAGAGGGATTGCCCCGCTTATAGATCAAAAAACCTGAAGTGCTGGCTATTCTCGGGGACCCATTGCCGAAATGAGATTCAAGGAAAATTCCTAGAAAAGATGGAAATGTGTCTCGGCTGCAGAATTTTTGAGACGAATATGGATGTTGCCGCCATGAAAGACACTACCAGGGTAACAAATGAGCAATTTAAGGAATTCAGAAAGATAGTCTGTGACCGTGATAAGGAGTTGGAGAACATCGGCTTGGAGCTCGCTTTAGGACTGTCCGAAGTCTTCGAAGCACTGAAAAAGATCTCATCGGGAGATCCCACAGTGAGAATACCCGAAACATCACGAGTTGAGTTGATCAGCAAGTTAAAGCATATCGTTAATATAACCGCTAAAGAAATCGGTGAGATCGTCGACCAATCTCACGAATTTGCCATGGGCCTCGCAGAGCATTTTGATGTTTTGCACCGGGTGTCGATCGGCGACTTACGCGCAAGAGTCTCTGGAAAATCCCAAATAGAACTGCTGGAATCACTAAAGAAAGTGACAAACGATACGATCAAGAGCATATCAAGAGAAATTAACGATCGCAAGCTGGCAGAGGCTGCTCTGCTGAAAGCCCATGATCACCTTGAGCAGAGGGTTGAAGAGCGTACGGCAGAACTTAAAGCGGCAAACAAAAAAATGCAGCAAGAAATCATCGAGCGCAAGAGGGCCGAGGAAGCGCTCAGGGATAGTGAGATCAGATTCCGCCGGGTAACCGAAGCTGCATTTGAAGGTATTGCGGTAACCGAAAGAGGAAGATTGATAGATGTTACCAAGAAATTGGCAACGTTATTCGGTTATCAACGGAACGAACTCCTCGGGAAATCCATATCCGGGCTTATCGAACCGAATATTCGCGATGAGACCGTGGTGAAAATCCTCTCCGGATATAGTCTGCCCTATGAAAGCATCTGTATGAGGAAAGACCGGAGTACGTTCCCCGTCGAAGTTTGCGGAAAGAATTATTCATCACGGGGAAGGGACCTCTGTGTTACTGCGATACGCGACATCAGCAAGCGCAAGCTTGCAGAAAAGGTGCTCCAGGAGAGCGAAGAAAAATATAAAACACTCACAGAAAATTCGCTTACCGGCATATTCATACACCAAGATGGAAAATTTGTGTTTGTCAATGATAAATTTGCGAATATGCATGGATACAAACCGGAGGAGCTGCTCCAAAAAGAACATCTGTTGTTGGTACATCCCGACGAAAGGAAAATCCTGAAAGACATTGCGATCAAAAGATTGGAGGGAAAGCCGGTTCCTCATCAATATGAAGTTCGCCGGATAACAAAGGACGGCAAGACCATCTGGTGCGAAATGATGGTGACACTTATTCAGTACAAGGGGAAACCTGCTATCATGGGAAATGTCATCGACACAACGGAACGCAAACTGGTAGAAAACGCCATTAAGAAAAGCGAAGAGCAGTTGCGGAATCTCACCACGTATCTGCAAAGGGTGGGAGAGATAGAAAGAACAAATATTGCCCGTGAAATTCATGATGAGTTGGGGCAGACATTGACCGTTCTAAAAATGGACCTGTCCTGGTTGAGAAAGAGATTGCCCGAAGATCAAATATCAGTTCGCGAAAGAACAGACACAATGTCACAATTAATCAACAGGACTATCCAGACGGTAAAAAAGATTTCGACAGCTTTGAGACCCGGTTTGCTGGACGACCTCGGTCTCGCAGCGGCCATTGAGTGGCAGGCGGACGAATTTCAGCAACGAACGGGTATAAGATGCAACATTACAATAGAACCCAAGGATATTACATTCGATAAAGACCGTAATACTGCAATTTTTCGTATTCTTCAGGAGACTTTGACGAACGTTGCGCGGCACGCAGAAGCGTCTGCAGTAAAGGTGAGTTTGAAACAGAGAGACGGGCAGATAGAACTGAAGGTCCGGGACAACGGCAAGGGCATTACAGAAGAGCAGATTAGTAATCCTAAATCATTCGGTCTTATCGGGATCAGGGAACGGGTAAAAATTTTCGGTGGAAACAATATGATGAAGGGTATTGCCAATAAAGGAACCGTAATGACGGTGAAAATACCGCTCCAGGACGTTAGAGAAAATCAATGATAAAGATTCTTATCGCCGATGATCATGCTATTTTTCGTGAAGGGCTGAAGCACATCCTCGCGGAATGTGCCGATGTTAATGTGGCTGGAGAAGCCAGTAACGGACAGGAAGTTCTTGAGAAAATCTGGAAGGATAAATACGACATAGTTTTGCTCGACATTTCTATGCCGGGAATGTCAGGACTTGAGGTATTAAAACAGGTGAAAATGGAAAAACCTAAACTACCGGTCCTTGTCTTGAGTATGCATCCCGAAGAACAGTATGCTGTGAGGGTTCTCAGGGCCGGAGCGTCCGGATACCTGACGAAAGAGAGTGCGCCTGATGAACTCATAACAGCTGTACGGAAGATATCGAAGGGCAGAAAATATATCACTTCTTCCCTCGCCGAACGATTAGCCTTTGAGATGGAAACAGATTCTGAAAAGCCGGTGCACGAAATCCTGTCGGATCGCGAATACCAGGTGCTTCGTATGATAGCCGCGGGAAAAACGATAAAACAGATCGCTGAGAACCTTTCCCTGAGCATAAAGACCGTCAGTACCTACCGGACCCGCATCATGGATAAAATGAACATGAAAACGAATGCGGAATTAATGCATTATGCCATAAACCACCAACTTCTGGACTGATTTAAGCGTAATCTTCTATTCATCTCCAAATTTCTTCTTTCCGTCTCGCGCCAGCCTTTGTAGGACAAAAACCTACAAATAAAGAGAGAACTTTCTGACAAAAAAATCAGACAAACGCCGATATTTTTTTAGACTTGAATATATAAACATTGTATATAGAGAAGCAGATTCGAAAATCGCATATCGGGAGAAGAGAGCTGAAGGCCGTGAGAGAGGATCAGTATAAAGAAATGAGAGAGTTGTATGCAAACGACGGGGTCCCTATTTTCCTGGGAGGACCTGACGTCTTTTCCGAAGTTGCTTTGTTCGGGAACAAATCGGAAGATTCTCCGGACCTCATCCTGAAAGAGGCGGAGGAACGTGCGGTCTCTCAGGAAACTTCCCCAAGAGAAACAGCATTCGATGAACAGGTCACATATGAAAAAACAGACAATATCGTCCAGGCTTATTTCCATTCGCTCGGAGACATTTCGCTTCTCACGAAAGATGAAGAGACGACTCTGGCAAGGAGAATAGAGGAAGGAAACACACTTATCAAGGCAATAGTCCCGACAATGTTCCTATATCTGAAGCTGAAGCAAGACGGCAGGGGACATGGGAACACAGGCTCGTCGAGAAAACGACAACAGGACCAGGACCTCGGCAAAAAACTCGATATGCTCGATAAGCTCGCCACGCGAAAGGATTACCAACAGGCTGCATTAATGACAGGCCTCCACGTCGATGAATTCAGAATGAAGATCGACATACTTAACAAGGCAAGGAATCTTGTCGTCCAAGCAAAGAACGAATTGATAGCCCGCAACCTGAGACTGGCAATCAACGTAGCCAAACGCTATTCCGGCAGAGGTCTCTTTCTGCTCGATCTTATTCAGGAAGGCAATATCGGTCTTATGAAGGCGATAGACAAATTTGACTATAAAAAGGGGTTTAAGTTCAGCACCTGCGCCACATGGTGGATAAGACAGGCCATCACAAAGGCTGATTGATCAGGCCAAAACGATCAGGGTGCCCGCAAATGTGATGGCTCTCTATAACGAGATCGCGCGGGCTTCCAGGGAACTGACTTCGGAACTCGGAAGAGAACCCGACACGGGAGAAATCGCACAAAAATTAGGGCTCCCCGGAAGAAAGGTCGAAGACGCATTAAGGGCTGTCGAAAATCCAGTTGCTCTTCAGACAACGATCGGAGACGGCAGTGCAACGCTCGAAGATTTTATTGGTGACAATTCTAATCCTTCTCCGTATACCGATACGGAGAGTAATAGTCTTACCGCAGAGATATTAAAGATCCTGCATACCCTTACCCAAAGGGAATCAATCGTAATAGGGATGAGATTCGGTATAGGGACCGACAGGCCTTACACCCTCAGTGAGATAGGCAGACATCTTTCGATCACCTGTGAAAGGGTGAGACAGATAGAAGCAAGAGCCATGAAAAAACTTAAACAGCCTCAGAGGATCAAAGAATTACAAAACTTAATCGCCACTTAACCCGAAGAGAGCAGTTGATGTCAGGCATACATGCAGAAGGACTATCAGCAACCGCAAGTTGGCTTTGGAAAGTATTCATTTGTTCTTCCTGCCTTTTTTCAAAAAAGAAATGACCATGAGTATCGCTATTATGACGATCAAAAATTTGCCCATGAGTGAGAAGAGCGATCCGATGGCCCTAAACCCGACCTGAGTTACCGTTTTTCCGAAGAGGAGCCCCAGTATAACGAGTCCTGCAAACAAGGCAATTTTTTGATATTTGTTCATACTGTATCTTTCTTTTTTGAAAAGTGCCGATAACCTTCCGCTGAAAAGAATCTCTCCCTCCCCTCCCCATCAACAATAATTCTTCCTGATTCTATAACATCTCCGATATATATTGCTTGCACCCTTTTTACGGCGGGAACGGTGAACAAAAGTTCATAATCTTCACCGCCTGACAATGCCAATTCCAGGGGGTCGATACCGATATTCGCTGCCGCCCTTCTCAGTTCAAGAGATATCGGGATATTTTTTTCGTATATCCTTGCCCCAACGCCACTTTCATCGCACAGCCTCGACAGATCGATCAGCAGGCCGTCACTTATGTCTATCATGGAAGTAGCAATCCTAAATATTTTTTTCGGGTTTCTTGCCACAGGCAAGAGATGCCTTCTCAACAACGGTTCAATTACTTTCCAGGACAATCCCAAGTGGGAAAGATCGTAATTCAAAACGTGAATATCTGAATTCAGACACCCTTTATTTCCCCTCTTGCTGAGAGAGGGTGTTGCGCGTTGACCAGAGAACATTGACCCTTTATTCTCGCTGGGCATGGGTCTCTTAATCTTCTTCAATAATTCAAGGCCGCAGGCCGAATCACCGAGATTGCCCGTTACATAAATTTTATCACCGACATTTGCTCCGGAACGTTTTATGTATTTTTTCGTATATCCGATAAGCGTAGCCGATACCGACATGCCTTTATCAGCGGAGGAAATATCGCCTCCGATAAGCCGGATGCGGTATACCTTCATTGCATCCGAAACACCGTCGAAAAAAGCATCTAAGAATTCCTTCGTTGTATTCCCGCTCATCGCGATATTCAGAAGGACGGAGGAAGGCTTTCCTCCCATAGCGTATATATCACTGACATTGACTGATATCAACTTGAACCCGAGTTGATATGCCGTCACAAATCGAAGATCGAAATGAACCCCTTCGACCATCATATCGGTAGTGATGAGGGGGTATTCATCTCTAGGCCTTAATACGGCGGCGTCATCACCTATGCCGACAAGAACATTTCTTGACTTTCTCCCAAACTTTTTTCTTATCTGCTCTAAAAGTGATAGTTCGCCGATCTGGGAAAGCTTAGTGGAAGACATCAGTCTTTATAATAATCTACCCCTCCTACTTCCCCTTTTGGTATGGGGAGCACAGAGGGGTTAGTATTGGTTCCAATTTCCTTTGCCAACCAAAGGCTGGTAAACGTTTTGACAGATCGATGAGGCATGGCAGCCGTGTAATTATATAATATAATGCCGTTTGGTCAGCCTTTATCCTATCGTGATTTCCTTTTGACTGATGACCGGCGGGCCGTTACAACTTTTTTTGGCTTTTTATGCTCGGCTTTTTTCAACGCAAACTTCAGCACATCATCCATTGTTTCCGCAAAGATAAATTCCATATCCTTTTTGATGTACTTGGGAATATCCTCCAGGTCTTTTTTGTTCCTCAATGGGACAATTACCTTGTTTATTCCCATCCTCTTTGCTGCAAGGGCCTTTTCCTTTAAACCTCCGATCGGAAGGACCCTTCCTCTCAGCGTCACCTCTCCGGTCAAGGCGACATTTTTATTTACAGGTCTTCCTGTAAGTGCCGAGGCAATAGCAGTGGCCATTGTAATACCTGCTGAAGGCCCGTCTTTCGGTATCGCGCCCGCCGGGACATGGATATGGAGATCTAATTTAGAAAATACCTCGTCTTTTATACCGAGTTTACTTGCCCTTGATCTGATATAACTCAAAGCAGCCTGCGCTGATTCTTTCATGACATCTCCGAGCTGCCCGGTCAGGGTAAGATGGCCCCTTCCTTTCATGGTCGTAGCTTCTATATAAATAATATCTCCTCCCGCCTCGGTCCATGCAAGTCCGGTAGAAACTCCGACCTCATCCTTTTCCATCTCTTCTTCGGGGAGGTATTTAGGAACACCGAGATATCTATGGACGTTCTGTGCAGTTATCACATAAACCCGATCTTTACCTTCAGCGATCTTTTTTGCGACCTTTCTGCAGAGGTTCGCTATTTCCCGCTCAAGGTTTCTGACGCCCGCTTCCCTCGTATATTGAGAAATCAGATTGAAAAGTCCCGGGTCTGTTATCTTGAGGATCTTACTGCTCAAGCCATGCTCGTCAAGCTGTTTGGGTATCAGATAGTTCTTTGCAATACCGAGTTTTTCTTCTGCTGTATAGCCCGAGAGATATATTATCTCCATCCTGTCCCTCAAAGGACTCGGTATGGTATCCATAAGATTGCCTGTGGTAATAAACATGACCCTTGAGAGATCGAAGGGGACCGCAAGGTAATGATCAGCGAAAGAGAAGTTCTGTTCAGGATCAAGCACCTCTAAGAGGGCTGACGACGGGTCTCCCCTGAAATCCATTCCTATTTTATCGATCTCATCGAGCATGAAAACCGGGTTATTTGTCCCCGCTGTCTTAATGCCCTGTATAATCCTGCCCGGAAGCGCACCGACGTAAGTCCTCCGGTGGCCCCTGATCTCCGCTTCGTCCCTGACCCCTCCGAGAGACATACGGACAAACTCTCTTCCCAATGCCCGTGCTATTGATTTGCCGAGAGATGTTTTCCCGACACCTGGCGGTCCGATGAAGCAGATGATCGGTCCCTTCATCTTTTCCTTTAATTTTCTGACACTCAGATACTCCAAAATGCGTTCCTTCACCTTCTCGAGATCATAATGGTCATCGTTCAGGACCTTTTCCGCAGCCTTTATGTCAAGATTGTCCGTCGTGGATTTGGCCCAGGGCAACTCAACCAGCCAGTCAAGATATGTTCTCACAGTCGCCGCCTCTGCACTGTCAGGATGCATCTTTTCGATACGCTTAAGCTGTTTCTCCGCTTCCTTCAGCACCTTTTCAGGCATTTTTGCATCTTCGATCTTCTTCCTGAACTCCCTTATCTCTTCCGCCCTTTCATCGATATCTCCGAGTTCTTTCTGTATCGCTTTGAGCTGTTCTCTCAGGAAGTATTCTCGCTGCGTCTTATCTATCTCGCCCCTGGCCTCCGACTGAATTTTCTGCTGGACCGTCAGGAGCTCGATCTCCCTTGCTAATATCTCGCTCACCCGCTTCAATCTCTGGACCGGGTCTGCTATCTCGAGTATCTCCTGTGACTGTTCCGTTTTTAACCCCATATTCGAAGCAACTAGGTCTGCGAGCCTTCCGGGGTCTTCGATATTTTCTACAATACCCATTATGTCGGGAAGTATCGACTTTCCCAGAGAAACAACCTTTTCCAATTGTCCCTTCACATTCCTTATGAGAGCTTCATCTTCTATCGTGAGCTTTTCATATTTTTGATCTTCGATCTTCTCTATGTCGGCTTTAAAGAAAGGCTCGGTCTGTGAATAATTTAACGCCTTTGCTTTTGACAACCCCTGTACGAGGATCTTTACCCTTCCGTCAGGCAGCTTGAGCATCCTCATAACAAGGGCAACGGTGCCTACAGAGAAAAGCTCTTCAGGTGTCGGGTTTTCGATATTAACATCCTTTTGCGTCAGGAGAAGCACCATTCTGTTCGAACTGAGCGAATGTTCTATAGCCTTTATCGACATCTCCCTTCCCACAAAAAGAGGGAGTATCATATAAGGGAATACAACAATGTCCCTTACCGGGAGTACAGGCAAGTTATCGGGTATCTCTATCTCTTTATCAATCTTCTGTTCTGCTTCCATTACATTTACCATATCAACTCCTCTGTCCTATTTTTTAAATCGTTCCGCAATTTCGATAAGATACTCTTTAAATGGTCCGGAGACCTGCGGGTTCTTTAATGCAAGATCAACGGTTGCCTTAAGATAGCCCACTTTATCGCCCGCGTCGTACCTTCTCCCCGTAAAAAGATAACCGTATATTTGCCGTCTTTTCAGCAGGTCATACAGTGCATCCGTCAACTGTATCTCTCCGCCTTTTCCCGGACTGACACCGTCGAGCACATCAAAAATATCAGACGTAAGAATATACCTCCCAATGATCGCCATATCCGAAGGCGCACTTGACACGGAAGGCTTTTCTACGAGATTGTTAATCCTGAATACATTATCTCTCACTTTTACTCCATCGACAATGCCGTACTTGTTCACCTCCGACCGGGGGACTTTTTGCAAAGCAAGGATGGGTGAGTCGAATTCCTTATACAGGTTAATCATGTCCTTAAGAAGACGATCTCCGGGATCTATAATATCGTCACTCAAGAGCACGGCAAAAGGCTCATCTTTTACAAACGGTTTAGCGCAGAGTATCGCATGGCCGAGACCCAGGGCCTCTCTCTGCCTTATATAGGCGAAGTTCAGATGGTTCAACCGGTTTATTTCCTCAAGAAGTCCCTTTTTACCCGACTTTTTCAAACTTTCTTCGAGTTTAAAAGCAGTATCAAAATGGTCTTCTATCGCCCTCTTGTTTTTCCCTGTAATGATGATAAACTCTTCGATCCCGCATGCCTGCGCTTCCTCAACTGCATACTGTATCATAGGTTTGTCGACTATAGGCAGCATCTCCTTCGGAGAGGCCTTGGTCGCAGGGAGAAATCTTGTACCGAGCCCCCCGGCAGGCAATATAGCTTTTCCGATTAACTTTTTCATAGATTTAATATTACATTAACATCCTTGAGAATTCAAGAAAGTGGAGAGAATCCAGCGCTTCGGCCATTGGAACTGAACTACCTGCTTTATTTATTGTATCATCTCAATGTCATCTCAGGATGAGCTCTGTCGAAAATGTTCAATTCGCCACATAACCTTGACAACACAAAAATTTTTTCATATAGTCTTTCTAGAACATTCCTTAAATAGAGACACCCTCCCTGTTTAGGGAAATTTTATATTGTAATAAGCTCTTCGAAGGCTTAAGATTAATTGGTATGGAATTTGTTTATGTCTCGATATTTCAGCTTTTATGAAAGGAGGTGAGAATTAATGAAAATCGCAACAATCTTCTTGAGTATTTTAGTCGCCCTTGCCTTTGTCGGCAGTGCGATGGCCGTTGCACCCGGAAAGACAGTCGAGTATCCGGGCGGAGACCAGGGCAAGGTTACCTTTAACGGAGACACGCACGGCGCTAAACAGGGGTTAAAGTGCGCCGATTGCCATCCCAAACCCTTCGGCATGAAGAAGGGTTCATTCAAGATGACAAAGGAAGACCACGGCAAACCGGATTACTGCGGGAAATGCCATGACGGCAAAGAACATGACGGCAAAGTAGTATTTTCACAGTCTGATGAAAAAGACTGCGGAAAGTGCCATATGAAAGCCGCACCTGAAGCACCGAAAGCCGCACCCGAAGCACCGAAAGAAGAAAAGAAGTAAAAAAAAGGGGGTATAGAACGCTATCTATACCCCCGATTCAATCAAACTTTCTTTTAAACAAACCCGTTAAATCAAACCTTCGTCAACCACGCTTCGTATTTCTTGTTCCTGCCTTTCACAACGTCAAAGAATATGGACTGGAGTTTCTTCGTTATTTCACCGCGTCCACCGGTACCTATGGCCCTGCCGTCAGCTTCTCTAATCGGGGTAACCTCCGCGGCCGTACCGGTAAAAAATGCCTCATCAGAGATATAGAGTTCATCTCTGCTAAAACGCTCTTCAACAACGCCAATTCTCTCGTCACTCGCAATTTTTATAATGCTGTCCCTTGTGATTCCCTCAAGGATCGAGGTCAATGGCGTAGTCTTTAATATCCCGTTTCTCACAATAAAGATATTCTCACCGCTTCCCTCTGAAACATACCCTTCGGTGTCAAGCAGAACAGCCTCGTCATATCCACAGGAGACCGCCTCTTTCTTTGCGAGCTGCGAATTGACATAATATCCGCACACCTTCCCTCTCGACATATTTGAATTCACATGGTTTCTTATAAAGGACGATGTTTTGACTTTAATGCCGTTTTCGAGCCCTTTTTCACCGAGATAGGCGCCCCAAGGCCATACCGCCACAGATACTCTTACCGGATTTTCCTTCGGATAAAGACCCATAGCGCCGTATCCGATATACACAAGGGGCCTGATATAGCATTCCTTCATTTTATTGAATCTTACCGTCTTGATTACGGCATCTCTGATCTCGTCTCTTGAAAACGGAATTTCGATCAGGAATATATGCGCCGAGTCGAACAGCCTCTCAATATGTTCATCGAGCCTGAAAATTGCGGGACCTTTTTTGGTCTCATAGCATCGAATCCCTTCGAAGACCCCGAGACCATAATGAAGGGAGTGGGTAAGGACGTGCACTGTGGCATTGTCCCAGTCTACCAGCTTTCCATCCATCCATATCTTCTCTGTCTTCTCTATCATAGGGCTTTATTTATACCAATATACCGGACTGAATGTCAATCACATCTTTTCGGGGATGCTTATGCCGAGTATATCGAGTCCGTCTTTTATTACGACTCTTACCGCCTCACAGAGGGCGAGCCTCGACCTGGTCAACTCCCCATCGTCGCTCACAACTCTGTATTTATTATAATAGGGATGAAACAAGCCCGACAGCTCCTGCAGATAGAATGTAATTCTGTGCGGCTCGTGTGCATGCACGGCACCTTCGAACACCATCGGATATATCAGGAGTTTCTTGATAATTTTAAGTTCTTCATGATTCGATAACGTACGGAGATCCGCATCATAAAGCATCTCCTCACTGATCTCTTTTTCTTTTGCGTGTGCAAAGATGCTGTTTATCCTCGCGTTTGCATACTGCACATAAAACACGGGGTTTTCAGAAGACTGTGCCTTGGCCGTCTCAAGATCAAAATCAAGATGACTGTCGGGACGTCTCGTAAGAAAAATGAATTTTGTCGTGTCCGCCCCAACCTCATCAATGACCTCTCTCAGTGTCACAAATTCACCCGCCCTCTTCGACATCTGGACGGGCCTGCCGCCTCTCAGGAGAGAAACCATCTGCACCAGCAAAACCTTTAATTTTTCCTTCGGATAGCCGAGTGCCTCGATTACCGCCTGAATCCTCGGGATATATCCGTGATGATCCGCACCCCAGATATTAATGAGTTCATCATATTCCTTTTCTATCTTTTTCCTGTGATACGCGATATCCGAAGTGAAATATGTATACTCCCCATCCTGCTTGATCATTACCCTGTCTTTATCATCTCCGAACGCAGTCGCCATGAACCAGGTTGCGCCTTCCTTCTCATAAACATAACCTTTTGCCCGCAAATCCTCTATAGTTTCCTGGACTTCTCCGCTCTCAAAAAGTTCTCTTTCACTCTGCCAGATGTCAAAAATTATACCGAAATGTTTCAGGTCATCCTTGATATCGGACAGGATTTTCTTGTACGAATAGTCGATAAAAATTTCCGACACTTCGTCAAAGGTTTTCTGCGCGTATTCCTTGGCCTTTTCGAGAATTATCTTGTCCGCTATCTCCTCTACGTACGCGCCTTTATAGCCATCCTCCGGGAACGGATATTCCATCCCGAGCTGCTGCTGATACCGCGCAAAAACAGACAGGCCGAGGAGTTTAACCTGTCTGCCCGCGTCGTTGATATAATATTCCCGCTCAACATGGAAACCTGCGGCCTGAAGGAGATTTGCGAGGGCCTCACCCGTAGCGCCACCCCTCCCATGCCCGAGATGAAGGGGTCCTGTCGGGTTTGCGCTCACAAACTCTATCTGGACCCTCTTCCCGTTGCCGATGTTCTCTCTTAAAAAACTGCTTTTATATTGGAGCAACTTTTTTATTTCCGAATGAAGATACTCCCTGGAAAAAGTGAAATTGATGAATCCCGGTCCTGCTACGTCTATCTTCTCAAAGACACGTTCATCCTTCATGGAATTTGCGAGTTCCTCTGCTATCTTCCTCGGGGGCTTTCTGAGTATCTTTGAGAGAGACATCGCTACAGGCGTTGCCATATCGCCAAGGGCATCATTCGGCGGCACTTCTACCTCTATAGCAGGAACCGTTTCAGTGCCAAGCCTCTTCAGAGCGTCACTGATTATTCGTACAAGATCATTTTTCATAAAAAATAAGTTTAATCAGCACCTTCATCGAAAGTCAATGTAGAATTCGTATCATGTCACGTTTTCTGTTTTATATAGTCCCCGTTCCTTTGCATTCTCCGCACTTAATTCCGGTGGATACAGACGCTCGACTTGAAGCTCAGTCGGGCCTGCAAACCCAACTAATCCACGTTGTGTCCCGAAGTGCTGTTGAGGAGCAATGAGCCGACAGCACCCATCAGGGCTGCCCCTGCGGCAAGCAGCAGGGCCGCAGAGAAGGAATGGGTGGCATCCGCTACAACGCCGGCGACACTGGGGCCGGCAGCCTGACCTATACCAAAAAAGAGAGTGACAAACCCGAGTCCGGCAGGTGCAAGCCTCGGACCAAGCAGATCTCCGCACGTCGCAGCCATGATCGCCGGGATACTCCATGCCGACAGGCCGAACAGGACTGCGGAAAGTACAAATCCAGGCGGCGAAGGCCAGAGCGCAAATAAGCCGAAGGCAGTTGCATGGATGACATAGACGATCACGAGGGCTGTCTTTGCGGCCAAGTGCCGTCCGAGACCGATCCCCAGATCAGGCCGCACAACAGGCTTAACCAGCCCACGAGCATGAACAGCCTGCCAGCCGCATCCTGTGTGTAACCACCCTCAGCGATCAGGTACTTGGTAAAAAAGGTCATGTAGATTATGTATGAGAATCCAAAAGCAACATAGACCAGACCCAGATGCCAAACTACACCGACTATAGACTGCTTTCCCAGTTCATCTCGCTCGCTCTTAGAAGTGGCCGTCGAGTCTTTCTGTTGTAGCCCCGAAAGGAAGGAGATCGAGATCCGAAGGACAATTGCGCAAAGCAGCGAGGGCAAAAACAGCCAACCCCAGAGTCGCGCCCGCGAAGAGAAACCAGCAAGCGCGCCAACCGTTCCCGCCGTAGGCAGCGAGCACGTGGGGCACAACAGGTCCCAGAACGATCAACGCTAACGATGAGCCTGTCACGCCAATCCCTGCGGCTAGGCCGCGGCGACGCTGAACGAACCATGCGGCAAGCAGTCCCATAACCGGCACGTTGCTGGCACCGCTGCCGATGCCGGTGAGCGTTCGCCAGGCCGCAGCAGCGGCAAAACTATTTGCGAAACCGGTCAGCAGCATACCGACAGCCGCAACTGTCAGCCCAACAGTGATAACGACCCGTGGACCATAACGCGCCGCGAGGGCCCCCCCAACGACAGACAAAACCAGGTATCCGATGAGATTGGCTGTGGCAAGGCCTCCGGCCTGTGTATTGCTTAAGTCCCAGCCCCAACTGCATGGGCGCGCAGCACCATCGTATAGCCGAACCGTGCCAATCCCAGAGCACCAAAGACGACAAGCGTCCCGACAGCAAGGACAACCCACGCTAGTGGAACGACAAGGCTTTTGCGATAATTCGTTCTTTAGCAGTTCGCGTCCTCAATAGAAATTCACCTTTATAAATCATTATATGCATCTACATATAAATTCTCTGTAAATGAGATTTGATCAGATTTAGCACGCCATTTTACTCTAAAGCATTTTCCTCTGTACCTCTCCGCGAATAATCTCAACTTTTGCCACAAGAGGCAAAGGTCTCTTTGGAGTGAGCGATGTGGCCGGCTGAAACCAACCGTCAGGATCACGTCGATAATTATAAGTCCATCTGCCCCGCAGCTTATGGCGGCAAAGGCATAGAAGTACATACTGATAATTTCCTGTGCACGCGATGGCTTTACGAAAAAGGGCAAATGGTTTTCTGCTTTCATGCCGGGATCACGGGACATAAGAGTATTGGTGTTGCGGTCTCAAAAGTCGGATACCGCGTTCCAGAGGATTACGGAATGGTTTCCTTGACTCATTATATACTCAGCACTATGAGCAGTTCATGAATTGTCATGGACATCCCCCGTTTTAACAGGACCGGTTTCTGAAGCTGGCCAAGTTTTTTCAAGAGCTCAAAATTCTGTGCATTTCTTGTCCCTATCTGGAGGATATCTGCATATTCTGCAACCAGCTCAGCGGTTTCAGGATTTACAACCTCGGGGATATAGGACAATGACGGCCTTCCCTTTGAAGCAGTTGTAATCCTTTCTCTTTCATCCCCTGAAAAGCATATGGAGATGTCCTCGGTTTAAAGGCCCCCCCCGTATACTTTGCACGTGGTTTTTCATTTTAATGCCACCTAAATATGCTTCTCGATCTCATGAAAGGTCCGGCCATATCATGATATCGCTATGACCTGGGGACATTGTAACGGATTATGATGCTCAAGTCGTTTAACTTCTTAATGACGAGTTTGTAAGACTTAAGTATGGGGACTACACTTTCCACCCATGCATTGATTCAATTGGTGGAGAATAATTTTCCCTCTTATTCTCAAATTTACCTATTACATCTCTTGTTCCTGAATAAAATGAGCTGGATCCGATTCTTCTTAATTTTCTTAATAACGTCTTCCCTCTCACGCTTTTTTGCGCCTGCTTTCATTACAATGATCATTTTGACCTCACCTTTCCTCTGCCCAAAAACCGAAAAAAGACTGGAGAGCTTTCCCCAGCCTTAATTTTTTTCAAATACGAAATAGAAAAAGCCGAGGTCACCCTTCCGTCTACCCTCGGACTTCAATAAATCTGTGGTTCAGTCTTCCCTCAGAATCACCATTTATCTCAAGTAGACGGCCTAAGGTATAGCCGCACCAACAGTGAAACAAATATTTGATCCGAAATAGTCAGATTTCATTATATTTGAACCATTTTCGATTCATCCAACCGGCTAACCGAAATAACAGATAGCCTCATCTACACGGATGATCAATCCTCTTTCCGTTCTGAAATGCTCTCTTCGATGACATCTCTGCCGAATCTCACCATATCATGAATATGAGTGTACAAGAACCTGCCATTTCTTCCCGAAAGCTTCAGGTTACCGAAGCGTTTTACATAATCAATAACTTTTTGACTTTTCTTGTCAAAGCCCATTTCCAAGATCGGATAGGCCCACGGGAGCCTTATGACTTTGTAATCCAGGATGTCCTTTTCCCGTATCCAACCGAGTTTCAGGAAGTGGGAAGAGATGTTTTGAACCACTCTCTCATCATCCATGTTCCATAGTTCGCTGGTCTGAAAACAGGGAATTTCAGCACAGAGCGAGGTTTGACCGGGGGGGGACATCTCAGAGCTCCTGTTTTTCGGCTCGTACACTCTCGTAAAAGGAAACTGTGGTTCCGGAAAATATATCGAACCATCATCCGTGATCGAGTGCTTGTCGATAAACATCGCAACCACTATGAGATCACGGAAGCGAAGTTCATCAGCTTGAGACAGCACCTCTTCCTGCGGCAACGGTACCATTAAGTTAACAAGGTGGGGGAGAGGCAGGGTGCTTATGATCTGATCGACTTGTTTCTGTTTTTCCCCGCTGATTTCTACGGCCAATATCCTCATATGATCGTGAAAAATCCTTGTTACCGGGGCATTCCTGCAGATATTTTGTTCCCCGCAGAACTCAGCAAACTTTTCGACTATAGTTCCAAAGCCCATTTGCGGATAATAAAAAGAGCCGTCCAGATGTTCTGTCTTCGCCTTGCTTCCCCCTAATGCCTCCTTTAAGAAAGTTTTCAGATCAAGCCCTTTCATTCTCTTGCCGGAGATGTGAGGCGAAAGTTTATTGCACGGTTTTCCCCATAACTTCTCCGAGTAGTTGAGCAAAAAGGACTTGGCCATAGTTTTTCCGTATGTGCGCAATGCAAAGTCTCTGAAATTCGTATCTTCTTTGCTTTTTCTCGTCCTGGCGATAAGCAACTCTCCTGCCGCCCTCATAAAAGTCGACAATCCCAGCTTTTTCAATAAATCCAGGGGTGAGAGAGGAAAATCGATGAGTTTGCCGCCGTAGTAGATCTTACTGGGAACCTCGATCTTCTTGAAGTTTTCCCCTATCAGATCCTTTAGCTCTCTCGTTATCTCTCTGTCCTTATCGTGAAAGCGATGCGCCCCTGAATCAAAGAGGAAGTCGCCGTGTCTCAGGGTAATTGCGTTGCCGCCGATCCGTTCCCTTGCCTCAACGATGGTGAAGGACAGGCCATTCTTTTTTGCATAATACCCTGCGGCAAGCCCGGCAGGACCGCCGCCCAGAATTGTGATATGCCTATTCTTACTCATATCGCCATCCTTGCATTGCTTAAGAATGCTCTTCTCGCAGAGTCCTTGGCGATGAAATTGAGAGATACGAAATCGCCGTAACGAGAAAATAGAAGTTTGCGATCGACATGCCGCCGAAGAGTTGTGTCTCGAAAAACTGGAGGAAAGAGAAAATCAAGAGCGTCAGGATCATGAAGGCAGAGAGGTTCCTATCGCCTGAGAGTCCTGTTTTACCTGTCAGGAGTATGAAAAACGCCGAATAGAGAATCATAGCCGGTAACCCGTTTCCCAGAGCGGTGTCGATGAATGTATTGTGGGCGGACAACCCGCCCGGGAGGTAACGAGCAGCATTCGATAGACCGACACCCCAAAAAGCATGCTCGTGTATCAGCGGGATGGCAGTGTTCCACCGATCCACTCGTCCTATCGGGACGCCCGGCAGGACTTTGAGGAAAGTGAGATCGACGCCTGCAAAAACGACAAAGTTGACAGCGAGAACCGATAAAACCACAAAGAGCCGAATAATGCCGGATATACGACACTTTGAGATAACCGGAAACAGCGCCAAAGCAACACACGCCGGCACTAAAGAGATGAATGCAAAAGCGCCGGCCATTGCGATAAAGGACACCGCTAAGCCCGCCTCATACAGTAATCTGTGAGACAACGCCTGAGCCTGGCGCGCAAGATACAAGCCTGAGGGCAGCGCGAAAGCAAGCACTATGCCCAAGAAATTGGGATGCCAGAACAGTCCCTTCATTACATATGGGATGTGCATCTGCTCAAGCACCGATAGTTTGTTACTGCCGAATTGTCCGACTGGGAAGATGCCCAGCCCGCAACCATAAAACCACTTCAAAGCAACAAGTGCTAAAGCAACGGATGCGTTTGAGACACCGATGATGAAAATGAGTTTCATAAGAAAGATGAAGTCCCGCTTTTCTCGCACCGCAAGGGGGACATACACGTGCAACGTGCAAACTGTGAGGATACTGCCGAGGATATACACGGCATCACGAGCAGTGCCGACAGCCAATGCTGACACCGATATCGCAACCATATAGAGCGAGGCGACGGCGAGCAGGAGCCTATTGGCACGCATGAAAGATGTCAAGAGAAGCCGTTGCCTGCTATCCCTCAAATCGAGTGCCACAAAGATCGCTGCGATGACGAGCACGGCGAGCAGCGGCCCGTACCGTAAGATGCTGTCGTGAAGAACAATTGAAGGGAAAAGGGAGGTAATGAGGAGCAGGCTCATCAATAAGCGGTTCCTTCTGTGGATGTCCGTTGCATCCTTCGGTGTATTCCTTCCGATGATCCGTGCGTAGTTCAATCTCCAAGCCACGTCTTTTAACCGGCCCTGTTTATCGACCTCATGTGAGGTATGTCAGACGGCACATTTTTCACGGCGAGTCTGTTTTTCAGCGCATTTTTCACCATATCACAGCGAGGATTGATCTGGCAAGATAAGCTGTCATCCTCGGCGCAGAATGATTGCGGGCTCGACGTTTTCTCCTTTCAGCAACATCCCATTAACAAACTTCGGGGAGTAATCAGTTTTTATTATATATCACCTGCGGATTTTACAGCTCTACTCTGCACTTGCTATCAGATCTTTAATGTGTTGAGTATAAAGGTACCTCTCACAGTTGCAGATTAGTGAAACCCGTTTGTTCGCAAGTGACCTGAGAAGTGGTCTGGAAAAGCTGGACAGAGACATAAGTGATAAAGCTGAAAGTCTTGCAGCATTGCGATCAACCAAGGCAGCCGGGCAACCGGCAAGGTCGGAGATATGCTTCATGGTGCCGTCAGCTTCTCGAGCGCCAGTAGTTCCGTGGAAGAAAGGACGCAACTTGGCGGATTGCAGTCAGGGGACTTTTGAGACACATGGACATGGCGATATTTGCTTCGAGCGGGGTCGAGGCATAACACGTAGAGCACCGAAAGACGGGCAAACGGAAAAAATCGTTGACGGCTTTCTCCGGCGACCATACGTTCCCGTTTTTTCGAGCCTCATCAAGAGTATCACAGCAAGCTGTGACAACTCCTTCGGGCGTGATGGAGCAATAGAGCCTTCCTGCCCAGCAACGTATTTCGGGCCGTCCAGCTGGCCATGACGCCTTGATCTGCCGGAGGAAGTTCGCGGAGTTGGCGACGGGTCTTCCCTTGCTCTTTTCCAGGAGAAGATAATCCATCGCCTTTTGCATCTTGTCCCGTGCCGGGAAGTAGGCGCGTGACTTGGCCGCGTTGTCCTCTTTCTGGACCCTGATGGGCTGGAAAATGGCCTTTGTTTGATATCTCTCGGCAAAATTCAGTACAAAGCCGAGAGAATCCAGGTTTCGGTCATTGACGGATGTCGAGAACGTGAACTTGATCCCCTCTATGGTTAGGGCCTTCACCCCTTCACATATCGGGTCGTAGCTCTGGGGACGCATCTCGTTATGGATCTCTTTAGGCCCTTCGAGGCTGATGTTGACCACGTCTGCGTTCCGAATGTCGCGGTATCTCGTCGCAAGGAGAGTGCCGTTGGTTGATATGCTCACGTATAGGCCAATACCTTTGCCAAAATCGATGAGGTCTCCGATGTCATCCCTGATGAGAGCCTCCCCGCCGTTGAATCCCCAGAACAGGGCACCCGCTTTCCGGAAGGATGCCATCAGGGATTTGACCTCATCGGTCGCGAGTTCCACCCCGCCGGATTTATGCCTGGAGCAATATAGACAGTTGAGGTTGCAGCGATAGGTGATGTATTGCGTGACGCGCAACGGAACCTTAGCTCCCAGAATGACTTTCAGAGCCTTGGGGACACTTTTAAAAAAGAAATTGCCGGTTTTTATGGAGCCTCCTATAAAGTGAGAGAAAATTGCTCTTTCTTATACGATGGTGATACTGACATATGAAAAGTATGATTGTCAAGAAAGAGGAGGTCATAATGCCGAAGCGATAAAACACTGAGGATCTTCTGCAAGGAAATCATTTTCTCCCGTTGCCTGTGAGAAGGCATAGGCAATTGCCCTGCAGCCTCTGCAACTCGCCCACCTCCTACAACTTCCGCATTTCCCCGAATATCTGCTCCTGTCCCTCAGGGCTTCCAAAACTTGGGAGGTCGACCATATCTCCCGGAAAGAGTCTCTTTTTATGTTCCCTATGGGAATATATAATCTCCTGCACGGCACTATCGTGCCGTCGGGCAGGATGGTCAAACCCGACACTCCTGCAGCACAGCCTCCCATGGGAATATTGCCCCTGTCAGCGCCGGTTTCTATGGACAACTGTGAAGCGACGGGGTCACCGGTGACTATCCGGAGATTTCCGGTGTCCAGAGAAAATATCTTTTCGTAAAGGTCCTTCACCTTCTCGGCAGCAAGCATCGTGTTCAACATGGCCCCTCCCCTCCCCGAAGGAACGAGCCTTGAAAACCCCAAGCTATGCACCCCCAGATTTGAAGCCAGTTCGACAATATCCATGAAAGAACCGGCATTCAGAGACGATAGCGTAACATTTATTGTCACCCTTAACCCCGCGTCAAGGAGGATCCTGACCCCCCGCAGGGAGGCCGAAAAACTCCCCTTTCCCCTTATTGACTCGTGTATCTCTTCAGGCCCTTCGATGCTCACCTGTACCCCTTTCACACCGTGGCTGAAAAGGTCTCTCGACTTTTTCTTGTCTATAAGGATGCCGTTCGTGAGCAGGTACGAGTCAAATCCCCGACCTCCCATTTCCGAAAGGATTTCGAAAAGATCGCTCCGCAAAAAAGGCTCACCACCGGTCACATTGAAACTAGGCGAAAAATCTATGTCATAAGTTTTCTTCCATGCGTTTAAAGTGCCCGCGATCTCTCCGATCGCCTTCTTCACCTCGGACAATGACATTTCATCCACATTATTGCCCGTCTGGTAGCAGTGTTTGCACCTGAGGTTACATCTCTCCGTGAGATGCATTTGTACAAAAAAATCAAACCTGCTATTCGTCGACATAAGCAGTGTATATTTTGATCTTAGTCTCTTTCATGACGTTGGCAAATTTAATACCGTCCTCTATTCCCGTAGTACTTAATCTTTTTCAGTCCCGTGAGCCAGGAAAGCAGCATACTCACGATACTGACGATTAAGGCCCCTTTGAAGGCAGGCCAGAAGCCGGCAATCTGGAGGCCAAGCCTAAAAGGCACGGAAACTTCAGCAGTAATTGCCAGCATTACCGTATTGATTATGAGGGTAAAAAGTCCCAGGGTAAGGATGATCAGGGGTAATGTGAAGAGCGTCAGAAGAGGCTTGATAAACGAGTTCACGATACCGAAAAAAGCACCGATAATAATCATCTTCCACCATTCACCAGTGAAGGTTATTCCGTGAACGACCTTCACTGCGACCGCGATGGACAAAGCATTGATCAGTATCCTTAAAATCAGATAAGCCATAATTGTTCTTCAATCAAGAAATAGACACCTTTATCATAGCATGAAAATATGATGCAGCTATGCCTTGCGCAACGGAAATGCATCGATACCTTGACATTTATATTTCTCCCTCCTCTTCTTCATCTACATATGCCCGTTTCTTTTTTATCAGCCGTACAAAACCATAAATAGTGATCAGGGCGGCAAGGGTGAAAAGTATTACATAGAGATTGTTGCTCAGGTACGAAAACCATGTGTATTTTCTCTTAAGATATGCGTGCCAATTCCTTTCAAGTTCCTCCGAACTGATCGAAAGACTTTTTGCTATGGATTCATTCATCGAATCTCCCGCTTTCAAATATTTCAATATCCGCAACAGAGAGTCTTTGCCATATTCGTTCACGATAAATTCGACAACGCTCTTGCTTTCTTCGTAGGCAAGGATGAGGTACTGCTCATCATCGGGAAATCTATCGAGTTGGCTTAACCCGATCAGTCTTTCAGACATGACCGCCTTTGCAAGAGTCTTGTTGCCTTCATCCACCATCAATTCTGCGATGCCTCCGCTCGACCACTGGCAGACGCCTTCATCGAACCACCTGGGTATATTCCAACTCCCTGCTCCGCGATGCACGACAAGATGACATAATTCATGCTTGAGTGTTGATTCGAGTGTGAAAGGTTTCGAATATGTTCTCGAAACATCAAGCACCATAAGGTTTCTATCGGGTAAGGCGAAGGCGGTAGTCATATTACTGCCCGACATTTTTTTGAATTTATCCCTCTCTTTGACAAGGACCACCTCCGGCCGGAAATCAACTTCTTGTCCAAGGGTTACAGAAAGTTCATCCCTGAGGGGCGGATATGCCTTTATCACCTCCCGGGCCACTGTCTTCACCCCTTCTTCATAAAGAACCGTCACATCGTCGGACTGTAAAGAAAGAACGTCGGCATAAACGGAGCCGGCAGAAATAAAGAAAAGAAATAAGCAATACATTTTAATCAATCCTGACAACATGATGGGTTATTTTTACTTTTTAGCGTTTAAAAGGCAATCTTAAATGATAATCTTCAAAATTTTTGTCGAATCTTAATGCTAATGCTATAATAAGCACAAATTGTTCACTAATAGCCCGATGAACGCCGCAACAAATATGGAGGTCACATGAGGTCTCTAAGGATCGCGCTTGCTCAGATCAATCCGATCGTCGGAGACCTCGATGGTAATGTTTCGAAGATAATCGATTATATAAAAAGGGCAAAATCATTTTCAGCCGATCTGGTCGCATTTCCTGAGCTCTCGTTAACCGGTTATCCCCCGGAAGATCTGCTCTTAAAGACCCAGTTCATCGAGGACAATCTTGAGTCCCTGAAAAAGGTCCGGAAGAATGTTGTCGATATAACGGCAATAGTCGGTTTTGTTGACAGAAAGGACGATATTTATAATGCCGCTGCTATAATTCATAACAAGAAAATTATAGATGTCTACCACAAGATGTACCTTCCGAACTACGGTGTATTCGATGAATATAGGTATTTCCAGACCGGCACGAGATATCCCGTATATCAACTCGCGGACACATGGATTGGGGTCAATATCTGTGAGGACATCTGGTATCCCGAAGGGCCCGCACGGGTTCAATCGCTTGCAGGCGCCGAGGTGATTATCAACATCAATGCATCTCCCTATCATATCGGCAAGGGAAAATTCAGGGAGACCATGCTTTCGGCAAGAGCCTCCGACAACGTCATCATTGTGGCTTATGTGAACACCGTTGGAGGACAGGACGAGCTTGTCTTCGACGGCCACAGCATCGTCCTTGATCAGGACGGCAAGGTGATCGCCCGGGGAAAACAGTTTCAGGAGGACATGATCGTTGTCGATCTAAACCTTGAAAGCGTTACGATGAAGCGTCTCCACGCCCCCCGCAGAAGGCAGGAGGTCATAGAGATCGAGAAGGACGTCTTCGAAAAAATTGTCCTTCCTCTCAACGAGACGTCTCCTGAGGGGAAACCTAAACCGCTCATTCCGTCTTCATCGGAAGCTCAAACCCTGATGGAGCCGTTGGAAGAAATTTACACGGCACTCGTACTCGGCACCTCCGATTATGTTATCAAGAACGGATTTGAAGGCGTCGTTATAGGTCTAAGCGGCGGCATCGATTCCGCACTTGTCGCCACTATCGCGGTCGACGCCCTTGGTAAGGAAAATGTGCGAGGATTATTCATGCCGTCTCCATATACCTCAAAGGAAAGCAGAGAAGATGCGTATGGACTTACGGGAAATCTGGGGATTAAGATGATGGAGGTTCGCATTGACAGCGTATTTCAAGGATATCTTTCCATACTCGACACAGACTTTAGCGGTTTACCCCCGGATGCAACGGAAGAAAACTTGCAGGCAAGGATAAGGGGAAATATCCTCATGGCTTTCTCGAACAAATTCGGCTGGCTGGTCCTAACGACCGGTAACAAATCCGAGATGAGCGTCGGCTATGCGACCCTTTACGGTGATATGGCAGGAGGGTTTGCAGTGATTAAGGATGTACCCAAAACAATGGTCTATGAACTCTGCAGATGGAAAAACAGCGTGACCGGGAAAGGGGTGATCCCGGAAAGAGTGTTCACGAAAGAACCGTCGGCAGAGCTCAAACCCGATCAGAAAGATTCCGACATGCTTCCGCCCTATCCTTTGCTCGATCCCATATTAAGGGCTTATATTGAAGAAGATAAGAGTTTTGAAGAAATATTATCTCTCGGCTACGATGCGGAGGGTACGCGGAAGGTTATCAGAATGATCGACAAGAGCGAATATAAGAGAAGACAGGCGCCTCCCGGAATCAAGATAAGCAAAAAGGCATTCGGCAGAGATAGAAGGTTTCCGATAACGAATAAATACAGGGGGTTCTGAGTCCAGTGAAAAAAAGTGTTGTAATATTATTACTACTATCATTTTCTTTGTTCTTTCCTTTAAAGCCTGTTTTTTCCGCCGATAATAAAACGGTTCAAGTCAAGAAACAGCCTGAACTGCAGCAGGTTAAACCGAAAAAGCCCGTAAAGATTAAGCTGAAACGCTTGGCAGACGGCAAATACACGTGGGACCTCACCGGCGACGAGGTGGACGAAATCGTGAGGACTGATAAACGCCTGAAAAAACTCCTGAACGTAGAATGAAGGGCACCCTCTATATGGTATCAACACCCATAGGGAATCTCGAAGATATTACTTTGAGGGCCTTGCGGGTTCTCAAAGAAGTTGATCTTGTTGCAGCGGAGGACACACGTCACTCATTAAAATTACTCAATCATTTTGGTATCTCGAAACCGATGATCAGCTACTGGAAAGAAAAAGAGAGGGTGAGATCAGAGGAAATCATCAGGAAACTGCATGCGGGACAATCTGTCGCCCTCATCTCGGATGCAGGCACTCCCGGCATAGCGGATCCGGGAGCCGTCCTCATAAAAAGAGCGATTGAAGAACATATCCAAATTGTCCCGGTCCCCGGACCTTCGGCGTTCGTTGCCGCATTATCGATATCAGGGTTGCCCACGGAGGAATTCGCCTTCCGGGGATTTCTTCCATCCGGCAAAACCCAGCGCCGCAAGGTTCTCAGCGATTTAAGCCTGGAACAGAGGACCCTCATCTTCTATGAGGCCCCGCACAGGGTTGACGAGACACTCGATGATATGGAAATGGCCTTCGGAAAAAGGAGAGCTGCAGTTGTAAGGGAGATCACGAAGATCCATGAGGAGGTCTTAAGGGGCAGCATCCCGGAAATCCGGAATGAGATGAAAGGAAAAAAGGTGGCTGGTGAGTATGTGATCATTGTGGAGGGAAGGACGGAGCCTGATAAACCTGCGACGGCGGATGTTCTCTTGGAAATACGTTTCCTCATGAGAAGGGGTCTTGGAAGAAAAGAGGCTGTGAGAAAGGTTGCGGAAGAATACGACTTGAGCAAGAAGGAACTCTATGATAAGAGCCTCAACGAAATTTCTTGACTTTTTCGGTACGTAACAATAAAATTTTTCAAATAATGTATCAAGAGGTGTAAAGTGGCACATAAACTTCTTCTCGCAGACGACAGCATTACTATACAGAAGGTCGTAGAACTTATCCTCGCCGAGGAAGATTTCGAGATCAAGTCAGCGAATAACGGGGAAGAAGCGTTAGCCATAATCCCTTCTTTCAAGCCCGATATCGTGCTCGCCGACATAGAGATGCCGAAAATGAACGGTTATCAGCTCTGCGAGAAGATAAAGCAGAACCCGGCAACAAATAGTATTCCCGTTATGCTCCTCACCGGGGCTTTTGAACCTATTGATGAAGAACTTGCAAAGCAGGTAAAAGCGGACGATTTTATCGTAAAACCCTTTGAATCGCAAGAATTAATAAGCAAGATAAACGCTGCCCTCAGCGTGTCACCGCTGGCCACGGGAGAAGGCGAAGAAGGCATTTTTGAGGCAGAAGCTGTCGGCCTGGAAGAGACATCTTTAGAAGAAGATCTGTGGGCGACGGAGGAGATTCCCGAAACCCCGGAAGTCGTGAGTTGGCAATTGGAAGAAGAGACAGGAGCCGGAACAGAAGAGTTGTTCGAGATCGCAGAAGAAGAACTGGGGACCGAGGCAACAGTGGCCGAAGAGACCAAACCTTCTGCGATAGAAAAAATGGCGGCTGAAGAAGCAAAGGTGGGAATACCCGATATAAGATTCCCATCACAAGAAGAGATTAAAGGGATACTGAAAACTTCGATCGAAGAGCAGATTTCTTCAATCATGTCTTCAATTGATCTGAAAGAAGCTGTCCTCGCCACGATGACGCCGTTACTGAAGGATTCTGTTGAGAAGATACTGTGGGAAGTCGCACCTGACCTTGTCGAAAGGATGCTTAAAGAGATGCTGGGAGGCGCCTTTGCATCGCTGACGAAAGAGGTCGAAAAAGTGATCTGGGAGACCGTACCCGACCTTGCGGAAACCATGATCTCTAAAGAAATAGAGAGGATAAGGTCAGAATTTTAGACAAGGGCTTCAATCCGCAGGGTATCGAAGAAAAATGGTATGAATTCTGGGTCTCGCACGAATATTTTAAGCCGGGTGAGGATTCTCACGGTATCGCCTATTCTTTGGTAATACCCCCTCCAAACGTCACCGGTTCTCTCCATATGGGCCATGCCCTCAATGCTGTCCTGCAGGATATCCTTTTCCGTTGGAAACGCATGTCGGGATATAAAGTCCTTTGGCTTCCGGGTACCGACCATGCCGGCATCGCGACGCAGAATGTCGTCGAAAAACAACTCGCGACAGAAGGTCTTAACAGGCATAAACTCGGACGCGACGTCTTCATAGAACGTGTTTGGAAATGGAAGGCTGAATACGGCGGAAGAATAATCCATCAATTGAAAAGGCTTGGCGCCTCATGCGATTGGTCGAGGGAGAGGTTCACCCTTGACGAAGGGCTTTCAAAGGCTGTCCGCGAGGTCTTTCTCAGGCTTTATGAGGAAGGCCTGATCTATAAGGACAACAGGCTCATCAACTGGTGCCCCCGTTGTCATACAGCACTTTCCGACCTCGAAGTCGAGCACGAAGAACTGGAAGGAAAGCTGACGTACATAAAATATCCCTTGTCTGACGGAAGCGGCAGGCACATAACCGTTGCGACTACCAGGCCGGAGACCATGATTGGGGACACCGCAGTCGCAGTAAACCCGGAGGACGACAGATATAAAGAACTCATCGGTAAAACCCTCAATCTCCCTCTGACGAACAGAAAGATTCCCGTTATTTCCGACAATGCGGTAGATCCTTCTTTTGGAACGGGTGCGGTAAAGGTAACGCCCGCGCATGATTTTAATGATGAAGGGATGGCAAAAAGACAGAATCCGCCGTTGCCGTTTATAACGGTTATCGGAGATGAGGGCCGCATGACACAGGCTGCGGGCGAGCGATACGCAGGTCTGGACAGATATGAATGCAGGAAGCTGGTATTGCAGGATCTCAAAGACTTGCATCTCATAGAAAAAGAGGAATTGCACGCCCATTCTATAGGCCACTGTTACAGGTGCAAAACGATCACCGAACCCTTGTCGACACCTCAGTGGTATGTAAATGTCCAGGCCATGGCAAAAGATGCCGTCAGGGTTGTTAAAGAGGGAAGTATCAGGATTGTTCCGAAGACATGGGAAAACACCTATTTTGCATGGATGGAAGATATCAAGGACTGGTGCGTTTCACGCCAGATATGGTGGGGGCACAGAATACCGGTCTGGTACTGTAAGGAAATGAAGAATGATCAATGCAGGACAAAAAACGGCATTAATGTTTCCAGAGAGACACCTGAGAAATGTCGCTATTGCGGCTCTCGGAACTTGGTTCAAGATGAGGACGTCCTTGACACGTGGTTCTCTTCGGCGTTATGGCCGTTTTCGACACTCGGCTGGCCCGATGACACGCGCGATCTCAAGACGTTTTATCCCACCAGTGTCCTTGTGACCGGTTTCGACATAATATTCTTCTGGGTCGCCAGGATGATCATGATGGGACTCAAATTCATGGGAGACGTCCCTTTCAGGGACGTTTACATTCATGCCCTTGTCAGGGATGTAAAAGGCCAGAAGATGTCCAAGTCCAAGGGCAATGTGGTCGATCCTCTGATCATGATGGACAGATACGGCACCGACGCCTTCAGATTCAGTCTTGCCGCATTTGCCGCACAGGGAAGAGACGTTAAGTTTTCCGAGGACAGGGTCGAGGGCTATAGGCACTTTGTGAATAAGCTCTGGAACGCGGCACGATTCATCATGATAAATTTAGAACAGTCATCCGACACAGGGACGGGAACAAAAGACGGATTAAACCTCTCGCTTCCGGGCAAATGGATCTTAAGCAGGCTGGGCGCTACGGCGGAGGAGATGAATATCGCCCTGGAAGAATACAGGTTTAATGATGCGGCAAGCAGCATATACCAGTTTATATGGCATGAGTTCTGCGACTGGTATATCGAGATGGCAAAGATAGAATTCTCCAACCCCGATCTCGAACCCGGCGCTAAATGGTGCCTCCTTTCTGCACTTGATACTTTGTTGAAGCTTCTCCATCCTTTTATGCCTTTTGTAACTGAGGAGATCCGGCAGAAGATCACACCTTTAAAAGCAGGGATCATGATGAGCAAAGCTTCGGAGACTGAAGAGAGTATTATGATCTCCGAATATCCCAAAGCTCTGCCGAGAGATCATAAATCGGAAGAAGACATGTCATATATTACCGATGTGATAATGGGGATCAGAACCATTCGGGGGGAACTGAATATCCTGCCGTCTCTGAGACTGCATGCCTCAATAAGAACACATTCCCCGGCAGTAGAGAACATATTGAAAGAAAATGTCCAATATATTAAAGGCCTCGCCAAAGTCGATCAAATCGAAATCGGCGGGGATATCAGGAAACCGGAAGGCTCTGCCACCTCCCTTAAGAGTTCTATGGAAATATTTGTCCCCCTGAAAGGTGTCTTGAATATTGCGGGAGAAATAGATAGACTTAAAAAAGACAACGCAAAACTTGATACAAACCTTGTATCAATCGGCAAGAAGCTCTTTAACGACGATTTTCTCCAGAAGGCACCGCAGGAGATTATCGAAAAAGAGAAGGCCAAATATGAAGAATTAATAACAATGAGAGACAAGATTACCGAGAGCATCAAAATGCTTAGAGAAGCGGAGGTGAAAAATGGTTCGTAAGAATAAAAAAGAAATCGAAAAGAGCGACCTTGAGTTTATTGAGGGCGAATTTATCAATATCAAACAGAGTACCATAAGGGCTGTCGAAGGAGGACATATCGAGCTTCAGCAGGTCGGGGCTCTCAGTATCGACGGAGAAAGGGTGGAGGTTACACAGGGCGCCTCCGGAATTCTGAGGGGAAATGACATAAGCCTCAATCAGAGCATAAGTGCCGTTACTGCCGCCGATAACGTCTCGATAAACTTTTCCTGTTCTCCCGTGAGCATTTCGAAAGAACAAACAACGGCGAACAGGTCTGCAGTCGGCATCATGGCGGCAAAACACATCAAATCAGACAATACATCTGCATTCCTTGTTGTTGCGAATGAGATCGAAGGGAATATAACAACCCTCCTCGACTGGAGATCAGCCTTTGCCCTGGGCGCTGTTTTTGGAGGGTTATGGGGCTTTTTCTCCCTGCTGTTGAAAAGGAAATAGCCGCATGGAGATCCCCTCAAGTGTTGTCGATACTATCCGTCGTGCACTTGAAGAAGATATCGGTCCCGGTGATATCACAACCTCCCTCCTCATTCCGGAAAACAATATTTCAAAGGCTGAATATATCGCTAAAGGAAGTTTTATTCTGGCCGGCTTTCCCTTCGCAAAAGAAGTTTTCCGGCTGCTCGACCCCGCAATAGAATGGAAACTTTTCTTCCCGGAAGGTTCTCAGGTCAGTAAAGGAAACGTCCTTGCCGAGATATCGGGGAAAACCCGTGCCATTCTTGCCGGAGAGAGAGTCAGCCTGAATATACTGCAGAGACTATCCGGAATAGCGACCCTGACCTCTCTGTATGTGGGCAAGATCAGAGGACTCAAGACAAAGATAATCGATACAAGAAAGACGATCCCCTGCCAAAGATTTATGGAAAAGTATGCTGTGAGAATTGGAGGTGGAAATAACCACAGATTCGGCCTTTTCGACGGCATCCTTATAAAGGACAACCATATACAGGCGGTAGGAAGCATCGAGGCGGCCGTTAATCGTGCAAAAGCCGGTCATCACCTCACCAAAATAGAAGTGGAGGTCGATAACCTTCTCGGCCTTAAGGCTGCGATGAAAGCCGGTGCTGACATAGTAATGTTAGATAATATGCCGGTAAAGGATATAAAAGAAGCGGTAAGAATAACGGACGGCAAGGTCCTCCTTGAAGCATCGGGCGGCGTCAACCTTGAAAACGTTAGAGAGATTGCAGAGACCGGTGTTGATTTGATCTCTATCGGTGCCCTCACCCATTCAGCTTCCGCGGCTGACATCAGCTTGAAAATCGCAAAATAATTTGATATCGTTTATGTAAACCCAAGTAACAAGAAAAATAGTCCTATTAGTGAAGGAGGAAATATGACTCTCAAACAGATAAAAGATATCGCAAAAGGAAAAGGCCTAAAAATAGGGAATATGAAAAAGGAGAATATCGTCCGAACCATACAGAGGACTGAAGGTAACTTCGATTGTTTTGGAACAGCTAAAGAAGGCGTATGCGATCAGGTCAAATGTCTGTGGAGAGAGGATTGCCTGTCCGTCGTGTAATCCTCCCGTATCACCGACCCGCTCCAAGAAGTATGGCTGGGAAGAGAGCTGACTTAAAGCTGCGCATGTGATAAAGGATTGAATTTATAAATTCCCGAATAATTCTTAAATATCATGGTAAGCTTGTCGAACCATGAGGCAAATATCATCCAATTATGTATCCTTCGACAAGCTCAGGGTGACACAAGCCATAGTTTATAAACAGACTCTAATTA